>NZ_FOHF01000004.1:0-252299 GCF_900111635.1 Pseudobutyrivibrio sp. C4
TCCTCCGGTGAATTTTACGTTGTGAAGCTTGCCGTCCTCAATTTCGAAGTCGATTTTGCGGGCGCAAACTCCCTTTGGTGTAAAGCTGTATTTTTCCATTTAAACTCCTTTTCGCTCTGCCAGTGAGCGTATTACATTGTGTCTATTGAATTTAGCATGTCTAGGTTTTTGACCTCAGTTTCTGTAAATACATCCTCAGAAAAATCTGCAGGCATTACAGATGGAGAGTACCAAACCTGACCCATGAAATAATTCATTATTTCCGAATCTCTGAAACTATAACCGTGACGGGCATAGATTTCGTTTTTTGCAATGTGTATAACCTCTGCAGGTACATTTTCAAAATCTGCAGTGGTGTAGACAGTTGTGTCTGTGTTGAATAAGTATGTGCAGTAGCAAGCATCACCGGTGACACCACGTGATGTTTCCCAGTAGCTCGATACTGTAGGCCAGTATTTGTTGTCTGTAAGGTATTGGCTGCGCTCAGAAATTGCTGCAGAAATTTCCTCTGACGACCAGCCTTTGATGGTGTCAACGTATTCGCCAGGATCCACAACTGTGATAACAGAATTGTCTTCCACAGCCTCCTCTGAGGATTCTGTGGATTCTGCTGTGTCGGTTGTTTCTACAACTTCTTCCTGGGCTACCGCATTTTCCTCGCTCACTGTAAGTTTTTTATCCTTCTTATGAAGGGCATTATAAGAAAAACAGCCTGCAAGTAGACCTACCACTATACATACTACGATTTCAATTGTCCATCGACGAACATTTTTGTTGTTATAAAGCTTAACTATAAGCTTACGTAAATCATCAAAACGTGAAAACATTCCTTCCATAGCTACTCTTCCCTTTTCCATTTTTCTTTAGAGTATACCATATTTTGACGAATTTGTTACATTATATTGCATTTTTGTTACATTGTTCGCTCAATTTCGTTTCTTGTAGCATTTACGCTACCTTGAGCCATTTGCTTGCTGCCGCCACCTTTGGCTCCTAAAAGCTCTCGCATTCCTGCTGCAATTGCTGCGCAATCTCTGGTCTTGCTTCCAATTACAAAGTTGTAGCCATCATCGTCATTTCCTGAGAATATGCAGCACAAGCCATCATGCTTTTCAACTAAAGTATTGACTCCATCACGCATTATCTTTGCATCTAAATCTTCAGAGAAGATTGTGATATCAGGAATATCAGATGGATAGCTTTCTATTTGATTCATCAGTATTCCTGATTTGATATCGCTTATGCGATATTTCAACTGCTTACCTTCATCCATCAATGAAATGATCTTATCTGGCACCTCATCCTCTTTGCAGCTCAGTGTGCGGTACGCTTTAGCCAGTAGTTTCATACGACGATTGTAGTCGTCTAAGGCTCTTAATCCACATAGGATATAGATTCTTGTTCCGCCTTTGTATTTCTCAAAGGAAACTACCTTTAACATGCCAACCTGGCCAGTGCTTTTAACGTGTGGTGCACAGCAGGCACATAGATCAACTCCTTCGATTTCCACCAATCGAACTGGGCCATCAATTTCTTTTTTACTTCTGTAGGCTATTGCTCCAAGCAGTTCCTGCTGTGGATAATATGCTTTGACTGCCACATCCGCAGCAATCACCTCATTTGCCTTTCTTTCGATATGCTCAACCATATCCTCTGAAAGCTCTATATTTAGATCGAGTGTGACCGTATTGTCGCTAAGGTGGAATCCAACATTTTCAGCACCATATTCATTATGAGCAAGACCTGTAAAAATATGCTCTCCTGTATGCTGCTGCATATTTGAAAAACGATGGTCCCAATCAATCACACCATGAACTTCCTCACCAATCAGGAAGCCCCCTTTGCAGTAATGGTAAACTGTATCCCCCTCAATCTGTACATCAACCACAGGATGCTCATCCAAATGACCTATGTCGCTGGTCTGTCCTCCCTGCTCAGGAAAAAACAAAGACTTATCAAGAACAACCTTATAAAGCTTTTGATCCTCTTTTACAGTTTCATCGCAAGAAATTACCTTAGCTGTAAAATCCTTTGCAAATGCATCTTCATCATAAAGTGCTATTGTTTTCATATATATTCACCCTTAGTTTTTACCGATTGGAATACCAAAAATCTTTGTCTGGAATCCATCTCGTAAGGTCTCATAATCTGTGTAGTTAATAGTAGATTTGAAATGATTATTCCAAGTATCCTTTAGCTTTTCACAGATTTCCTTGCCGTTTTCTTCGTTTGTAAGAATAGATGGGAACACATAATAAATCATGAAATAATTCAGATTCATTAAGTCAGCACCTCTTACCTTGCCAAACTTTTTGAATGCAGCTGTTACATCCTCGCAAAGCTCCTTTGCGCTAGCTTCCACATCATCAGCTTCCACCAAATCCTTTAGCAAATCATATCTCTGCTGATTAAACATATCCATCTGCTTTTCATAGTCCTTTTTGTTGTGGACCTTGCTAAGATATGCTACATCCTCAAACAATTTTTCAACATTAAATCCCATCAATAATACCTCCTAAATCTTTTATGTCATCCACCTTTGCTGCGTATCCATCTACTGAATCGCCATATCCATATGCTGCCCAGATGAAATCAACCCCCGCTGCATCGCAAGCATCCTTATCGCCTTGAATATCCCCGATGTATACCGGTTTCTTCAAACCATTTTTCTTGGCAATTCCTTTTATGTTATCAGCTTTTCCAAGGCCATTGTCACCATAACAAATGAAGTCAGTGAAATACTTTCCGTAACCACTTCTCTCCAGGAATGATTCGATATATCCCTGCTGACAATTGCTTACTATAAAAAGCTTTGTCTTTTTGCAAAGTGTCTCAAGTGTTTCCTCCAAGCCCTCATATGTTGTATCACCCTTTGACTGTGCCAAATCCTGCATCTCATATTCTTCGCAGAGCTTTACTGTATCGTATCTGCGATTTGGATCTTCGTCAGGAATACAGGCATCAGCAATGTCTGTCATTGTCTTTCCAAAAAGCTGCTGAAGCTTGGCTGGAGTGAACTTAACATCATACCCTTTATCCTTGCAGGCTCTTTCCCAGCTTGCAGCGAACAATGGTGTGTTGTCCCAGATTGTTCCATCCATGTCAAAAATCAATCCATCAGTATGTATCTTGCTCATTTAATTGCTCCATTTTCTATCTATAACTAGGTGCTATTTTATAACATTTTCAGTATAATTGATAGATAAAATACCTAGAAAGGAAACGGTATGAACGACGACGATCAGCTTTTATATAAACGATTAATAGAGCTTTCCAACAGAGCCTATCAAAATAACATTTATACCTTCAGCGATTTTCTCAGCCTCTCCCAGCAGGATGTACTTTATCAGGCTGCAAGAGACAAATCCTTTGCACCTATCAAATACGATTTGTTTGGTGGATATGAAAATTGCGAGCGCAAGATGGTTCGCTTTGGAAGTGAAGCAGATTTTGGATACGAAATTGATTTCCCAATTAAATGTATCAAGGTAGAGCCTCTTGCCAAGAAATTTGCAAAAGAATACACCCATAGAGACTACTTGGGCTCTCTCATGAGCCTTGGCATGGATAGAAAAAAGTTTGGTGATATCTTTGTAGATGGCATGGATGCGTATATCTACGCCGATGAATCTACTGCCGATTATCTCCTGGAAAACTTTGTTTCCGTAGGCCGTAATTCTGTTAAGTGTTCTATCTCGGAATTGCCTGAGTCATATAAAAAATCAGCTCTAAAGGAAACCACCATACAGGTAGCATCCCCTAGAGCTGATGCTGTTATTTCTAAAGTTTATAACCTAAGCCGCAAAGACACGATTCCATATTTCACCGAGAAAAAGGTATCGGTTAACGGACACATTGTCGAAAACAACGACAAGATTCTCTCTGCCGGAGATTCGGTATCTGTCCGTGGCTTCGGTAAATTTAACCTTGTAGAAGAAGGTGGCCTGTCTAGAAAAGGCAAGCTCAACCTTGTGGTAGAAATCTTCGGCCGATAGCCGCTGTAATTAATGTCTCTTGTATGCAGGCATTAACTGAAGCTTGTGAAGATTTGCCACATGCTTTCTTTCAATTGATTCTCTAACGTCGGCTGGAATGTCGGCGTTGGAATCTGAAATATATTCATCAAGCTGAGCATACTTAAATCCAAGCTTGTCCTCATCAGACATTCCTGATAATCCATCAGAAGGTGTCTTGTGCACTAACTCATTTGGAAGTCCCAAATATTCTCCAATCTGAAGAACCTCTGTAACTGTGAAATCCTGAAGCAATGAAACATCACCTGCTGCATCGCCGTATTTTGTTGAATATCCAACATAATCTTCTGAAGCATTGCATGTGTTAACAACAAATGAGGTAACTGGCTGTCCCTGTGCAACTGCGTACAATGTAGACATACGAAGACGTGGTGCCAAATTGATACGTAAATCCTTTGTTACTTCAAAAGCACTGGCCTTTTCAAAAGTAGCAATGGCCGCATTGTAGTAATCTGTAATAGGTACTACTTCGTTTGGTATTCCAAGGAAATCTACAAGCATTTTAGCATCTGCCAAATCTGACATCTCGCCATTTGGCATAATGATTCCAACTACCCTATCTGCTCCAAGTGCCTCTTTTAAAATAGCTGCTGTTACAGATGAATCCTTGCCACCAGAGATACCAATAACTGCTCTTGTGTTATCTCCGAATTTGTTAAACCATTCTCTTGTGTACTCAATCAGCTTCTTTGTTTGATCTTCAACATTAAACTCTCTCATCGTTATGCTCCTTATTTAAGTCGATATAATTCTGACATTCTACGTCCAACTATTGACTTTTCTTTCTTACCAACTGGCTCAATTCTATCAGCAACCATGATTCTAAAGTTGGCCTTGTAAAGGCTGTGACCTAAAAGTAATTCATAGATTACCTGTAAATCAGGAAGTGTAAACTCTTTGTTTGCCATGCTGAATGGAAGGTCCGTATATTCGATTTCTCGTCTGAGCTTAATCATAGACTCAACAATAATCTCGTCATGATCAAATGCCAACTGAGATTTGCTCTTTTGCGATGCTACAGTGTTTGCATATCTAACATTTCCGTTTTGGAATCTCTTTGTAGAAAGCTGATATACGATTTCCACTCCAATATCGTCATTGAAAATGCGAAGCATATTGTCTGTAAACTCAAAATCAAACCATGCTGCTTCCAATGCATCATCACCGCCTCTTACTGGTGGTGCAACTGGAGAGAGTGCCATGTAAGCAACACTCATTACACGTGTACGAGGATCTCTGTTAGGCTTTGAGAATGTATAAACCTGCTCAAGGAATACATTCTTAAGACCTGTCTCCTCCTTAAGCTCGCGGGCTGCCGCCTCATAGCATGATTCATCCTCGTGTACGAATCCACCTGGAAGTGCCCAACAATTAATGAAAGGATGAGCTCCTCTTTTTATAAGTAATATCTTTAAACCAGAATAATCTTTTTTAGGTCCTAATACCATCATATCAACTGTTACGGATGGTCTAGGATAATCTCCTGGGCTGTACTGTGCAAGAAATTCTTTTTCGGTTAAACCGTTCTTGTCTTTATACTCCATCTTATCCTCCTATTTTCCCTCATAATCAATAATTCCATAGTAGTAATGTACTACCTGTTTTATATTTTGTCAATCATTAATCAATATTTCTTACTATTCTTATTTATGATATACTTAATACTTGAAATCTAAATATTATGATGATTGGAGAATTATTTTGAGAAAAAAACTAATAGTAATCCTTTGGATATCATTGGTTGTTCTAGTGATTGCCTTTTGTTCTCTTGTAATTTATCAAAACAAATTGGCTGATGAAAAACTAAAAGAACAGGAACGTATAGAAGCCGAACAGGAGGCTGCTGCCTTAGAGGAAGCAGAAGAAGCTGAAGAAGAAACCGATGAGGAGCTTCCAGCTGACGAATATACCTTTACAGATTTAGAGGCTACTTATTTTGCTCAATCTGACGCCACTGTTCGCGAAGAGCCATACGACACAGCCGAAATCATTGGTACTCTTTCCATCGATTCCCGAATCTCCGTGGTTGGCACTTGCAATGAAACTGATTACTACAAAATAAAGATTAATGGAGATTACGGCTATATCGCCTTTGATGATGTTTCAGAAGAATACATCGACATACCAGTTCCTTCTGCAACAAAGTCTGTACCTACAGCATCAAAGGACATCCTTTTCATAGGTAATTCCATCACCTTCTATCCAGCCACATCTGACTGGTGGGGTTCAGGATGGGGTTGCGGCGCATCAGCACCTGCCACTGATTATGTTCATTTGACTGTAGCTGCAAAGGGATACTCATCATACGATTGTATGTCGCTTAGAGCTTGGGAGTTCTCAAACACTAGAAATTACGAGCTTGATGACTTGGATCCATACATCACGAATTATCAATACAGCACTATCGTTATTGAATTAGGTGAAAATGTTAAGGGACACGAAACACACTTCAAAGAAGATTTAAAAGATATGATTACATATATCAAATCTTACAATCCTAATGCTCGTATCGTAATGCTTGATAATTTCTGGAAATATAGCAGTATCATTAGTACGAAAAAAGAGGTTGCTTCAGAAATGGGCTGTACTTATGTAAGCCTTTCAGATATTCAGGGTGTTGCAGAATATCAGCTTCAAGAAGGCGACCAATATACAGCACCAGATGGCACTGTATATACAATCGGTTCCTTCCTTGCTGGTCATCCAAACGATGCTGGATATGCAGCAATCGCTCAGCATTTAATAAGCGCTTTGTAACATTATTCCAAAACATTTATCACACGTTGCATTGTTTTAAATGCTTCATAGTCGTATCTTTCTACGGCTTCAATAACAATTACATCAGAGTTTTTGATGTCTGAATGGATTTGTGACATATAGTCACGATGCGCAAAAGTACACTCTGTAAAATCCTTTGAAATATAAGGCATCATGTTTACACGAAAGCTGTCGCCGATAAGGCACAGCTTTTTTTGATTTGCCCCATCACTTGTGGTATGGCAAACCATAGCCTCAGTGTCCAAGCCATTAACTGTAATCTCAGGGCGATAATCCACTGTGTATTCCACATCGTCATGGTAGATTTGATCATCTGGGATACCCATGTATGTGTATAACTCGTATTTTTCTGCATCCTGTGTGCCGGTAATCCATTGAGTTGGAGCGGTCTGCTCCACTCCCATTGCAGCGTAAAGTGCATTTGTGCCATACAATGCGCCAATATGATTCCAGTGGCTGTCGTATTTGTAGTAAGTCTGCAAAATACCTGCTGCATACAAGGATTCAGTAAGTGGATATAAATATGGTGTAGAGCAATTTTCTGAAATATAGCTGTGTAGCTGCTGCTCTCTTTTGTATGTGTTTGCTATATCGACTGTAGGCATGTACTGGGAATATACCTGTGATTTATTTGGAGCGATGTAAATATATAGCTCCTTTCCCTGGGCTGTACACAGAGCCTGCAGCTCATTAAGCTTGG
Organism: Pseudobutyrivibrio sp. C4; assembly: GCF_900111635.1. Lineage (NCBI taxonomy): Bacteria > Bacillati > Bacillota > Clostridia > Lachnospirales > Lachnospiraceae > Pseudobutyrivibrio > Pseudobutyrivibrio sp. C4. The sequence continues at coordinate 7,513 of NZ_FOHF01000004.1, forward strand.
CTGCATAGCTAGCCATCTCACTTTCGCTAAGTATATTTGTGCCCTGATAGCATTCTATTTCATTTTCCCCGTATAGGAACAGCCAATTCTCCCTAGCAAGGATTACATCCTGATATACGTGAAGCGGGAAGTATGTATCTGTTTCAGCCACCTCTTCTACTGGCTCGCTTGCTTGAACCTCCTCGCCTGGCACGATTGGTTTATTCGTCTCACCTTTGTCAGCACTTTCAACAATATTTGTAGGAGTATAAAGCTTGTTTCCGATGGCAGTCTCCACTTTATCAAACTGCCCTTCCACAGTATCATTAAGAGATTTGTACCAGGTTATAAGGGTATATCGAAATGGTATTCTATCGTCAATAAAGCTTGAAACAGTTTCTCCGGAGTTAAGCAAATCGCCCCAGTCTATTGTGGCCGCCTCTCGATTCTCTGTCTCTACATTTGAAATCTTGCCATAGAAATCCGGAGCAACTACTCTAAGCAATCCCCCTCCCACCCATGGGAATACAAGGATTGCTAAAAAGACTAATATGAAGATTTTGTTCTTTAGATTCGTAAAATTCATATTGCTCCTTAAAACTGATAATAAATGAATGGATTGTAGGTTCCATTTACAAGGAATAGCAAACTAACTAGTAATATTGCAAGGCACACTGCCATGTTACCCTTTACCGCTTTGACGCTCATATGAGCTTGGACAAATCCTGCAAATATCACTGCTGCAAAAATAGCGATTACGCCCATGCCTGATAAATATGTAAACAGGTTCAGTATTCTGATTCCGCCTGCAAACATTCTGGAAATATATGTAAATGCAGATATTATGGAATCCGCTCTAAACACTACCCATAAAAGATTTACCACGAAAAATGTCAGTAATCTATTTAGGAATTTCACTGGATTTTTTTCCAATATCTTTCCAAACCAAACTCTTTCGAATATAAGCAAAATGCCATACACAAGCCCCCATGTAATAAAGGTCCAGTTGGCCCCATGCCATATTCCTGTTAAAAGGAATACGATAAATATATTCATGCAGGTCTTTTTCATGGTACATCTGCTTCCACCAAGTGGGATGTACACATAATCTCTAAACCAAGTGGACAACGAAATATGCCAACGTCTCCAGAACTCTCTAACAGATTCAGCTCTGTAAGGATGATCAAAGTTTTCTTTGAAATCGAATCCAAACATTTTACCAAGGCCTATGGCCATGTCAGAATATCCGCTGAAATCATAGTAAATCTGGAACGTGTAACAAATAGAGCCAAGCCATGCAACTGTTGCATCCAGCTGAGATATATCAGCTGCCCAGATTTTATCTGCAATAGACGCTAACGTATTTGCGATAATAACCTTTTTGCCAAGGCCAAAACAAAAACGCTTGATGCCTGCCGCAAACTCATAGCTTCCAACACTTCGCTCTGTCAGTTGGCCTGATATGTCTTTGTAGTGAACAATAGGTCCTGCTATCAGTTGTGGGAAGCATGAAATATAAAGTGCAAAATACCAAAAGCTGCTCTGTACCTCCACCTGGTCGTTGTATACGTCAATTACATAGGACAAAGCCTGGAATGTAAAAAATGATATACCAACTGGAAGAACAATCTGAGGCAGATTTAATGCACCTGTGCCCACTCCCGAAAATAGATTTGTAAATCTATCTGAAACAGTAAGGCTTCCGCCAAAGAATATATTTTCAATTATCGCTATAAAAAAGTTGAAATATTTAAAGAAAAAAAGAATGCCTAAATCAAGAGCAACAACAGATATCAAGGATATCTTGTTGAACCTGTGGCTATGACGATTGCTTGCGCACAAAAATCCCCCAGCCCAATTTATAAAAATAACTATGCCTATCAGCAGGAGATATTTCACCCCGCCGAAGGCATAGAACACCAAGCTGAATATTAAAAGGATTATGTTGGAAAGCTTAATCCTATTTGCATATGAACCACCTTTAAGCCTTGGAATGCCATAGTAGGCCAACAGGCATAAAGGTAGGAAAATTGTAGTAAATAAAATAGAACTAAAAACCAAGTTATTCTCCCTTTGTAATACTAGTTTTTAATCATTAATGTAGTGAGTGGCTTTTTCTTGTTGAAAAATGAAACTACTACATCACATACATAAGCCCCAATGAGAGTCACCACTGTACATCCCAAAACCTTAGCTGGGAAGCTGATGTTTGGAAGAAGTGATTGCACCAGTCTGATGCTGTAGAACTGATTTAAGTATATAAGCAAGCTCATCTTTCCACACCAGCCAAATATAGGCTTGTCAAAAATCTGATGACATGGATTTACATTTGAAAATGTAAGTATCAATCCTATCATCATAATAAACAGTGTAGGGAAGCTGTATTTAGGATCAACTCCAGTCACTGCATATCTAAATACGAGCACATAGCAAATCAATTCGACCAAAGCCAGTATCACTTTACCTGCCTTTGTAAATTCGATTTTATTAAGCTGTCTCGTAAGGCTATATGCACTACATCCAAGCGCCATTTCAGACATTCCTCTAAGGAAGCACTTGTAGAAGTGACCTGTCCAGCCATCAATTCCAGCCAAGCTATTGTATTCATGAGCCATGTAGCCCAACACAAAGAGTGCCAAAAGAGGGCAAACTATCTTTACAAAAGCCTCGTAGTGACGTCTAAGGAAGTACCAGAAAATGAATGTGACCATAAGCCATACATCCAAATACCAGGTAAGCTTATTAACCCATGTGCTATCAAATCCAAAGACCTGAAGGAAAAATACAGAAGCCCAAGAATCCACTACATAGCTGATTCTTCCTTTTACTGTATTCTCCAAGAAATACGCATTTACGATAATCGTAAGAATAATCGCAAACAGATGATATGGAAAAACATTCTTGATTTTCTTCCACATCATCTGTGCTGTTTCTGTACCAATTAATTCTGTGCTGACAGCTCTTTTAGCAAAAGCACTGGCAGCCAGCAAATAGCCTGAAACCAAAAAGAAAAACTCTACTCCAATATACCCATGATTGAAGAAGTATATTCCTTTTATTCCAATGCTAATATTTCCATCCACCGCAAAACGCTTGTGAATATGGAAAAACAGAATCCCCAAAGCAAAAATAAAACGTAAAAACTCCACTCGTCCATTTTTCCCTTGTTTACTCATATCCTCTAAAAATCTCCTTCGTGGATGTCATTGTCATCCACATCATCTACCATATTTTCTCTTGTGTAGACTCTCTTTGCCTCACGCTGCTGTTCCACCTGAACTGAAAGCATTTCCTTAACATTTGCAGAATTCTTAACGTTTCTGATTTCAAATGTGCCAAGGCTTTTATCAGATGAGCTAACAATAATAGAACCAACACCAAAGATTCTCTGTCCTAAGCTGCGCTTAAGCTGTAAATCAAGGATTCTATATAGTCTAACTTCATTCTGCTCAAGGTTGAAAAAACCAGTTTCAACGAAGAGTCTGTCTTCACTCATGCTGTACTTTGTAAAGCTGATAGGTAAGCCTAAATGTCTTTTTCTATCGTGCCATAAAATGTTTGCCATAGTTATCCTCCCAAATATAAAAATGATGTAGCATTCGGCTACTAGAGGAGGCTTTTTCTGCGCTAAGCTTGAAAAACCCTCCTCATTAAGTATATCACTTATGCCTCAATTGTTCCTTCTCTTTTTGCTATAGACTTGAGAATCAATCTTGTTAAGAAGAATGAACCAACTGCAAGTACTCCCGTAACAACTGCAGATGTGATCATACTAGAGGTGTTCGCGCGTCCCACCTCTGCTGTTTCCGCAAAATCCATTCCAACCTGTTCCATTGCCCAATTCATCATAAAAAGAAGTGCCATATTGTATCCGTTGAATACTATATGCATAATCATTGATGTGAAAACACTTCCGCTGGCTCTGTTTGTGTAAGCAAAAATCAAACCTAACACAGTTGCATAGCAGAACTGATTAATATTCAGATGAAGAGCACCAAACATTAATGCTGAAATAATAGCAGCTGCTGTAAATGGTAAGATTTTGTTTAATCTATTTGTAAAGAAACCTCTGCAAACAATTTCTTCTACTATTGGAGCGCTAATTACTGTAGCTACCAATGTGAGCCCTACTGATTCTGCTGCAAACTGATCTACTTCTTGCAATATTACATTTGGAACTATAAACTGTGAAAGTACATTTGCAAACATTGCCATAGGACTTACTACAATTGTAAGCAAAATAGTCTGAAAGAATGTTGCCACTTTTATTCCTTTAAACCCAAATGCTTCAACAATTGAATCTCCCTTTTTGATAGTGTAAGCAAACACCGGAATCAAAAGGCAAATATCCAAAACAATAACGTGGGCATATGTTGGAACATTAATGCCTAATACATTTGTAAATATCCCAAAGATTGTGTTAATACCAAGTTCAATTACTATTTCCAATAAAAATAATAACATTAACTTTGCTACTTCAATTTTGTCGATTTTCTTTTCCATTTTCTCTCCCTTTATAAATCATTATTTACTGCTACTCTTCTGGTTGTTAGCCAGGCGATAATAAGTGTAACTATTATAAAAACTATGATTCCAAGCCATATTCCAAGCTGATTGTAAACAGGATTTACTAGATGATCAAAAGCGCTTGCAAAGCAATCTCTAATTACTGGGAATATGTGCGAAAGTCTAGGAACTCCAAACATTAATACAAAAATGCCAACGTAATATACCCAGTATGCATTTTTTCCAAATCGAATGATGCTATTACCAACAGCCCCAGATATCAACGAAAATACGCCAAAACAAAGTGCCGCTACTTTTAACACTACGCTAGCTCCAACCACACTTGGCAAAGCAATGATAATCAAACTAATAATGATGATTTCAACCAAATCATATAGTCTTGTATAAATAAACATCTTTTTTCTTGTCATACCAAATGACAGAGCTCTTGGAAAATCTGTTGCAATCAAAAATGGTTTAAAGAATAAGCTCATTCCTATATATCCACCTGCAATAAAGCTTGCACATAGCTCTATAAGAGTTAAGTCATCTTCTGTACATACTGTTATTATTAGAGACAGAAGCACTGCACCAAATACGATTATCCCATAAAAGATTTCATTGTACTTCTTAATCTCAAATGTTGCTTTTAAATCTCTTATCATATCGTCCCCCTACCTAACCATCATGGTTTTGCTGAGCTTGTATCCCCAGGCTTCCAAACCTACAAATAAAAGTATTATTAATATCGGAAATAGAATTGGCGGTATACTAGCTACGTTTGTTACTAATATAGCGTTGCCATTTATTGCTGCACCCGCGCCTATCATTCCACCTAATATGGCACATCCCAAAACAATAACCATAATTACAACTTTTCCATGTCTTCTAAGCTTGTGCCCAATAACAGATCCTGCCGCACCGGTTACAAGTCCAATTAATGCTGTTGCATATACATAGAACATAAAAAACTTGCTTAAGAATATTGATGCAACCACTGCCACAACCGCTGTATTACATACAACTATAATTAATTGCTTTATTAGCTGGCCCACGAATATATCTTTTCTTCTAGCCCCCATTGAAAGAGTTAGACTATCATACCAGCCTGGGCCATACATAGAATAAATACCATTCAGTATTGTTGTGAACAAACCGCCAACCATCACAAACATTCTTGGAATGTATTCCCTTAAATCTTCGTCACTTCCGATTAGAATCCATTCCAGAATAAGCAGCATTTCGATTAAAAGTATAATTCCATAGTTTTTTAAGCCATTAATCAAATAGTACTTATATGTTCTCTTTGAAAGATCAGACATACTAAGCCTCCTTTCTCTCATCCACACTCATGGCATAGAAAAGATTCTGAAGTGAAACTGGCTCTACCATAACATCCTCGGAAAAACTATCAACTGGTTCATCAGCAAGCACTGTAACCACCTTGTTGCGCCCAATTGACTCTGGATGATAAACCTTTAAATCCTTTACGGCTGCATCTACCAATGTTTCTTCTCCGCTGATGCGATATGCTCTAGCTAATAAGCCTTCTGTATTTTCCTTAACAACAATCTGGCCATCATCAATCATGATAACCTCTTCAAACAATGAAGCTGCCTCCTCGATGATGTGTGTGCTGATGATGAATGTTCTGCCAGTAGCTGCGTATTCTTCAATAACAAGCTTGTAGAACTGTTCCCTTGCAACTACATCAAGACCTGCAACTGGCTCATCAAGGATTGTAATTTCAGCCTTGCTTGCAAAAGCGATAATGATTGTCACTGCTGAAAGCATTCCCTTTGATAGTCTGTTGATTTTCTTCTTAATATTGATGTTAAAAAGCTTTATAAGCTCCTTTGCATATTCCTCATCCCAGTTAACATAAAATGCCTTTGCTGTAGATAAGTAATCCTTTACCCTGTATGTGTTTGGTCCAAACATTGTGACTGGTGAAATCTCTCTTGAATAACAGATTCTTGAAAGAGACTTTTCATTTTCCCATACTGGCTCACCGTCAAGTGTAACTGTTCCTTCTGAGGCAGGATTTTGAGCTGTAAGGATAGAAAGAAGAGTAGTCTTTCCTGCTCCGTTTCTTCCAATCAGTCCATATATCTTTCCTGTCTCAATACTAATGTCTACGTTCTTTAGAACTGTGTCTTTACCATATCTTTTAACGATATTCTTTCCTACTAATGTGCTCATATATCCTCCATTCCTCCCATAAAGAAAAACTATACTTCACTAGTTTCATCAATAAGCTTTTTTAAATCTTCTTTTGTAATACCAATCAACTTTGCCTCGCTAATTATTTTTTTGAGGTAAGTTTCTTTGAAGCTTGTCTTTCGAGCTTCCATGATTTGTTCTTTAGCTCCTGCCTGTACAAACATACCAATACCTCTTTTCTTGTAAATGATTCCTTTATCAACCAATAGATTAATTCCCTTTCCAGCCGTGGCAGGATTAATCTTATAAAACTTTGATAGCTCTGTTGTGCTAGGCACTTGCTCTTCTTCCTTAATGATGTCCCTTAATATTTCATCTTCTATCATTTCGCTTATCTGCAGATAGATTGATTTATCTTCCCCTAAATTGCTTAACACACACCCACCTCCTTTACTTCATCAGTTAATTACTTGTGTAATTAACCATATCACCATATATTATATCTGTCAATTATTTTTCTAAAATTTTTTTGCCAATAAAAAAAGTAGCAGACTCTTTCAAGTCTGCTACGGCCTATATTTACAAGGTTTTAACCCCTACATTCATCATACATATCTAACAATGTTTTTGCTAAATCCTCATCCTCTTCTGGAAGGTCAATAAATGCTCCTGGAATTACACCATAATCCTCCTCTTGTGTTGGTGTTGGGTATTCATTATATGATACAGAATAATGGAGTTCGTCTCCCACCATGGTGAAATACTGCTCTATACATTGCATTGAGCACCCCACCCTAATGCTGCAATCTGCTGCATCCTTAGTGTAATCCTCATATACTTCATCCCTTGTAACCTCTTTAATTCTATCAAGCATTTCCTGTTCAAATTCCGGATCAGCTTGCATCTTCTTTATAACAGATGCATCTATTCTGATGCTCTTCTGTCCTGGCTCTGTGTAGTTTTCTCCAACTAAGTTCATTGAGCCATCATAGCCATAAAATGCACCGTGGTCCATAATCTTTGATGCATCATCCAAAGTAAATGCTACATCAGGGAACTTTTTACACATATCTTTGTAGTAAGAAACAGTTGTATCTTCCTTCTCACTTTTCATAGTGAAATTAAAAACTGGCTTTGCTATCTCGTTTCTAAAGCCATTATATTTAATTTTCAAATTGTAATCAGCCGATACTCTACTAATCATCTCTAATCCTCCAGTCGGAAAATAATAAAAGGCGTTTATTTCAATTTCATTCCATTGAAATAAGCGCCTTCCTTAGCTTCCCTATTGAACTATTACGTATAGAATATCGGGTATAAGCTTTTTTATTTTAATATACAAACTGCACTAAATTTAATTATTATATTTGGCCTTGAATACTTAATCGATTCTTCCTATTTCTCTTCCTCAAATACTTTTTCTGCTCTCCAATATGAATAGTTGAACTTTCTAATGCTGCCATCATATCTGCTTTCCCAATAATACATAAAAACACGATCTTTATATAGATTAAGTAACTCCTCATCCGACTGAAAGGCTGGAAGTGCATCCAAAGACAAGCATTCTGTTACATATGATGTAATTGATTCGTATGAAGTATCATTTCCATCCACATGTGCCAAATCATATTTCGCTATCTGATAATCAGGATTTGCAAATGCAAATGCTAAGTAAGCAACAGTGATTGTCACCATAGCAGCTTTGAATACCGGAAAATCCGATTTATACAATCCAATAATCAAATATGCAAGCCAAAGGCTAAGCACGCAAAGGAACCAAAGTACAAACAATCTAAGGAATGTAAGCGTATACGCTCCGATGTATAGAATCATTCTCATCGCGGAAGATGCAATCATTATGTATGTGCAAATGCCGATAATAGATAGAATACATGTTAACAATTTATTCTTTGCAAACATTCTTGAGCAAACTGACACAAGCGCCACGTTAATCAAGCATACTGCAAGCAACTGGTAAAAACCTTCGTGAGCATATGATGCGTATGTGTATCCAGCTGGTAAAGTCATGCTTCCTGTAAATAAGAATAATACCTGTATCAAGCAGAAAAGAAGATATACTAAACCAAGTAAAACAGTGAATGTAATGGCGATAAGTGGATTTGTGTTTCCCTGCTTTGCTGGTCCGATTCCAATTTTCCTTTTATTTAAAGAATTAGGTATTACATATGCGCAGATAAATGAGATGCACAATGTTAATACTATGCCAACAAAATCGCCAAAATTATCTGGTAGGTGGATGCCCTCAAATACTTTTTCTAAAATGCGGCTGAACACTGCATCTGCTGACACAAGCAAGCTAACAACCACTGCAAGAAGCGGAACTGCAACAATAAGTCCAATAAGAACTGCCATAATAGCATTCTTTTTTTCTTTACTTGTCTCACTGCCTCTTTCCTTTACAAAAAGAGCAAAGTCCTGAAATGGCCATGCAATGTTTGCTATAGGTCGTATCATTGTAAGTGCGATTCCGCCAAGCCATCCAACTATATCCCAGCCAGTAGTATCAATGTAAAGCTGCATGATAAATGAAAAGAATAATAGGAATATAGCCAATCCACTAAGCCACTGAATGCTATAGCTTGTAAACATGCACTTTGTGACTGATAGTAAAAACAGCGAAATCACATAAAATGAATTTAATCCTACTTTTCCATTTTTGTCTTTCAGGAATGGTAAATCATCTGACTTTCTGACTGCATATATTAAGCCAAATGTTATGACCATAAATATTGGATATGTAATTCCAGATTTATTCTTGTACAAGCAAAACGTATATACGATAGCAAATACAAGAGATAATAATCCATATTTTCTGAAGCTCTTTGCATCGCCTTTAACCTGCGCCTGCACTGGGGCTTCTATAACAATATTTGTCATACTTGGTTCATTAAAATTATTTTCTCTAGCGGTGTTATCCATAACTATTCCTCCTCATCCACAACGTATTCCAATATGTCTCCCGGCTGGCAATCCAATGCTTTACATATGGCATCCAAGGTTTCCAGCCTAACTGCCTTTGCCTTATTGTTTTTTAGAATTGAAAGATTGGCATTTGTGATTCCAACTATTCCTGCCAGCTCAGTCAATCCAATTTTTCTTTTTGCCATCATGACATCTAAATTTATTACAATCATATTTTCACCTGAGCTTTCTATATAGTTAAATCATTTTCCTGCTTGTAACTAACAGCTCTTTCAAATACTCGAGCTAAAACCTTGCTGAATAATCCTGCAAAGAAGAATACCCCTGCTACCACAACAGCTGAAGGTGTGAAATAAACGAAGCAACGAAGTAGCTTCACTCCTGTGATTACAAATGCGTATGTTCCCATCTTGTAAAGACTAGTAACATTTTGCATTACAAAGCAATCATCCTCTATAACAGTCTTCATCATCTTTCTAAGCTCAAACAGAATCAAAAGTGCTGAGCCGCCAGCTACCATAATGGAAACAACTGCATATGGGTAATGCTCTAAAATCTTTGCATACTCTGTTGTCTCGCCAAGAATCTTAATTGTAAGATTTACTGCATATTTCAGACCAAATGGAACGGCCACTTCCATCACTGCTCCTATGAAAAAGCATATGTCCAAAATCCTTTTTACAAATACATTTAATTTATTGTTCATTGTATGCCTCCAATGCATTTCTTTTCTTAACTTAATTTTGTTATATCACTCTTATTTTTGTTTTGCAACAACTTTTTATCGATTTGCGATAAATATTTTTCGTTTTACATTTGTTCCAAACATAAAAAAGCTCATCCCCTTTTATAAGGGATGAGCTAAAAACTCAATTATTAAATTACTTTATACTCATTATTTTCAAGGATTTCCAGATTTAAGTCTGCTTTCTTGGAATGGCGTAAAACCTCTAGGGCATTGCGCATATCTGAGTATTCTACAAACTTCTTTGCAGCTTCCAATGGAGTGTTCTTTGCTTTGCGCTCCACCAATCTGCTTCGAAGCATATCCTCATCTGCGGAAATGAAAATAGTGTAGTCTGCCATACTTGAAATGTCCTTCCAACCATCTTCATCCAAAAGCAGATAATTGCCTTCCAGAAGCACTATATCTGAGTCAATCTGGATTGTGTCTTCCACGGGATTGTGGAGATTTCTGTCGTAGGTTGGCCAGCCACATTTTTCGCCACTGGCCACTAGCTGTACGCGCTTTGAAAGAGCATCCAAATCGAAGGTAATTGGCGCGCCCTTTATCTCCACCATTTTGATTGTCTTTCCATCTCTGACAGTTTCATGACTAAGTAAGTAGTCCTGATAATGATGAAATCCATCCATTCCAATTGTCTGGATTTCCTTCACCCCATCTATATTCTTAGACAAATATTCCAGAAAATCAAGAAGCGTACTCTTGCCGGCACCAGGAGGCGCTGCAAGCATCACAAGTATCCTCCGCCCCTTATCCTGCTGCATAGCCGTAAGCTTTCGTAGCAGAGGTATAAATATCTCGTTGACATTATCTTCGCTGTAGTACGCCTCAACCTCATAACCGTTGATCGTAGCTGAATAATTCATAGATGTTGAATCTCCCATTTTTATTTTTTCTCAACATAAGAAAGCCCAAGTAGGCATCAAGCTCTACTATTTCTCAAGCGAGGTATGTCACCGAGCGGAGAAATCAGTAGGCTTGTAGCCGTAACTTGGGACTTTCGTAGGTCTTTAGTCTTATTTAAATAAAGGTTTTAAAGCTTCAGCAAGCTTGTCCTTCATTGCCTGTGCTTCAGCGAGATCTTTTCCTTTTGTTGTGAAGTAAGTCTTAATTTTAGGCTCTGTACCTGAAGGACGTACAACAACAGTGCATCCATTTTCAAGGCCATAGATAAGAACATTTGAAGAAGGAAGTCCTGTCTCTGCTGTGTTCTTGTAATCTGTAACCTTTGTAACAGCGATACCTGCGATATCCTTTGGTGGATTCTCACGAAGTGATGTCATGATACCAGCCATTGTGTCCATACCTGAAAGGCCTGGGAACTCGAATGAATCTACCTTGTTGAGGTAACGACCATACTCAGCATAAATCTCCTCAAGACGCTGTTTGATAGAGCTGCCGATGCTGCGGTAGTAAGCAGCCATTTCGCAGATAAGCATTGAACCGATAACTGCATCCTTATCACGAACATAAGGACCTGCAAGGTATCCGTATGACTCCTCGAAACCGAAGATAAATCTATCTACTTCGCCATCAGCCTCAAGACCGGCAATCTGATCACCAATCCACTTGAAGCCTGTAAGAACTGAGCGAAGCTCTACACCATAGTGCTCTGCAACTGCATCAGCAAGTGGTGTTGAAACAATAGACTTAACTGCTACAGGGTTCTTTGGCATTGTGCCCTTTTCGATACGTCCTGCTGCAATGTAGTCAAGAAGAAGTACACCAACTTCATTACCAGAAACAAGCTCATAGCTTCCGTCTGGGCACTTCATAGCAATACCAACACGGTCTGCATCTGGGTCAGTAGCAAGCATTAAATCTGCTCCCTCTTTCTTTGCAAGCTCAAGACCAAGCTCAAGTGCTTCAAAGATTTCTGGGTTTGGATAGCTGCATGTTGTGAAGTATCCATTTGGATATTCCTGCTCTGGAACGATTGTGATATCTGTGATACCGATATCGTTAAGTACGCGTGTAACTGGAACTAAGCCTGAGCCATTAAGTGGACTGTAAACAAGCTTGAGGCCAGCTGTCTTGCAAAGGCCTGGACGAACCTGTCTGTCCTCGATTGCTGCATAGAATGCATCCTTGCAATCATCACCTACGAACTTAATAAGTCCCTTCTCAACGCCCTCTGCAAATGACATGTATTTAACGCCATTAAGAATGTCTGTCTTTTGAATCTCAGCATAAACGATAGCTGCTGCATCGTCTGTCATCTGGCATCCGTCTGGACCGTATGCCTTGTATCCATTGTATTTAGCAGGGTTATGAGATGCTGTAACCATAATACCTGCGTTGCATTTGTAGTAACGTGTAGCAAATGAAAGTGCAGGAACTGGCATAAGTGCATCGTAAATACGAACATTAATACCATTAGCTGCAAGAACACCTGCTGCAGTCTTTGCAAAAACATCACTCTTGATACGAGAGTCATAACTAATTGCCACTGTCTGGTTACCACCCTGAGTCTTAACCCAATTTGCAAGTCCCTGTGTAGCCTGACGAACTACGTAAACGTTCATGCGGTTTGTACCTGCTCCAAGTACACCACGAAGTCCTGCTGTACCAAAGGCAAGTGCTACTGCAAATCTGTCTTTGATTTCTTCGTCATTCCCCTCAATTTTTAATAATTCTGGCTTTAAATCTGGATCATCAAGATCAGCTGCAAGCCAACGCTTATATTCATCATTGTACATAATTATTTCTCCTCCATATGTCCTTAACTGTTATAATTTTAAGTTTTCCGGTTAGTGGTGTCAACCTAACCTTAGGCTTTGTCAAATAAGGAGATTAGATATAGTGAACCTGCTAAGCATACAACCTCAGACTGCTTTTTTATATCTTCAATGGTAGATTTTGAATCTAGAGGCTCGGCTTCAATGCCTCTTTCCTGTATCATCCCCGCCAACGCCTGTGGCTTCATCGTCCTTGGATTTGGCACAGCCACTGTGTAACACTTCTTCATAATTGGAGCCAGTGTATCTATTATCATGTCCACTTCTTTATCAGCAAGGATTCCAAGCACAAATGTAACCTTTTCCCCAGGGAAATATGCTTCAAGGGCTTCCCTCAAAACCTTCGCTCCCTGGCGATTATGCCCGCCATCAATCACCACAGGCGGGTTGTCTGATAGCAATGTAAAACGGCCAAACCACTTCGTATTTGCGATACCTTTTCTTATGGACTCCTCAGTAATATGGTATCCCTTCTCCATAAGCTTTCTTGCTGCTGCAATTGCCATTGCAGCATTATCTATCTGATATGTCCCAAGCATTGTAGTTTCATATTGGAGCCCCTCTGATACACCAAAGCGCTGGCCATGGATATCTCTTGAAATAATCTGCGCTGGTTCTACAAAGTCCAACGGTGCATTTACTGATTGGCAGGTATCTCTTAGCACCTTCTGAACCTCAGGCTCCTGGGTAGCACTTACAACTGCTGTACCAGGCTTTATGATTCCAGCTTTTTCAGTAGCTATTTCCGTTAGCGTATTTCCAAGTATAGTCATGTGGTCGTAGCTGATAGGGGTGATGATAGAAACAAGTGGAGCCGGTATTACATTTGTTGTATCCATTCTGCCACCCATGCTTACTTCTAAGAGCACAATCTCACAACCCTTTTTCAGGAAATAAATAAATGCCATAACAGTCAGGAATTCGTATTCGCTAACAAAGACTCCATCTGCTGCAAGTTCATCGTAGGCAGGCTTTACTTCTGAAAAAACCTTAGCAAAATCCACGTCTGAAATATCATCGCCGTTTACTTTGAACATTTCGTTATATCTATATAAAAAAGGTGAAGTAAAGGCACCCGTAACAACGGATGCCTCATTTAAAATACTTGCTAAATATGATGTTGTGGAACCTTTACCATTTGTTCCAGCTATATGGACATATTTTAGTTTATTCTGAGGCTTGTCTAGTTTTTCCAAAAGCATTAATTCTGCATCTAAAGAGAAATAATCCTTCTTGGCTCCTCCACCCTTGGGTGGAATAAAATGGGGCATGTTTTTGAAAAAGTCTATTGCCTGAGAATAACTATATTCCTTCATTATCTTGCGAATTCTCCTATTCTTGTTCTGCCAAATGCTTTGACGATTGAATAATAAATCACTGACATAATAGGAATCATGATAAGTTCCTTTGGAAGTCGTGCCATGATTGTTGCAAAATAACCGTTCTGGAAATATAAAACGTCCAGCCAGTAGCTGTTTAATATAATTCCAACTACTATAGTGTAAACAACCTGAGTTGCCAACACTCTTGCAAATGTAATCTTTTTGTTGTGTAGCATTAGTCCAAAAATAATACCACCAACGATACTGCTAAATGTGAATCCTGGGAAGAATGGGCCAGTTGGCTTTACAAGATATCCTCCGATATCTGTAATTCCTCCTACAACTCCTGCTACAGCAGGGCCAAAGAGCTGTCCGGCCATCTCAACTGGCAATGCGCCAAATCTGATTTCTATCAGCTGATTGATTGGTATTTTGAAAAATCCCAGTACAATTCCTAGTGCTGATAACATGGCTGCAGCTGTAAGTGTTTTTGTGTTAGTTAATTTCTTCATAAAAAATACACCTCCTTTGCAGTCTCCTTTTGTCTACAATGAAGGTGTAATAAACCTCGTATGTAGCAGCGGGATGCGACCATAAAACCGCGGATAATCCTTCGTCCATCTGCCAACTCCCTGTGCAAACGGCACTTAACGCTTTACAGTCTACTCTGCATTTCTTGTTAATAGTTGCCTAGATTATATGTGTATTCCACATAAATAGCAATACCTATTACAGAAAAAATCTCTTTCCCGTAATAGGTATAAATTATAGCCAATATTATTTTAATTTCTCAATTACATCCAAAACGATTGCAATTGACTGCTCTGCAGCCTTACCTGCGAACGTGTTGTAATCCATTGCACTTCCATCTGCATCTGAAATAGAACGGATAAGTGTAAATGGCACTTTGTTTACGTAGCATGTCTGAGCAATGCTTGCACCTTCCATATCTGCTGCGATTGCGTCAAATCTGGTTCTGATTGTCTCACGCTGCTTGTTTGTATCTACAAATAAATCTCCTGAAGCAATAACACCAACCTCGTAATTGATGCCTCTTGCAGAAAGTACATCTGTAACATTCTTTCTAAGATCGGCATCTGCTTCAAAGTTGATTACATTGATACCAGAGATAAGTCCTAATGGATCACCTACTGCTGTTGTGTTCATATCATGCTGAACAGCTGACTCTGCAACTGCTACATCAAGTACCTTAAGTGTAGGTACAAGTGAACCTGCTACTCCGATATTAATTACATGGTCTACTCCAAAATGAAGCACCATAATTTCTGTACAAATAGCAGCGAATACCTTACCGATTCCACTAACTGCTGCAACTACAGGCACGCCGTTAACTTCACCTTCAATAAAGTTTACACCACTGATTGTTGATGTCTTTTGATTCTTAATGCTTGGCTTGAGATTCTCAATCTCAATCTGCATAGCACCGATGATTCCTAATTTCATCTCTATCCTCCTAGTTTATTACTTCCTATCTTAATCTGGATAAGTGAATTCCATATTTGACCATGAATTAAGCACGTCCAAGTAACGCTGGCACTCTGTTTTAGCGAGCTGGATGTCCAGGTTCTCATAGTGGCCACACTCAATTGCGCTCTTTCCGAATACGTCTCCCTCGTGGTCTACTGTCTGCTTGAAAACTTTTTTAACTACTTCGAATGTCTTTTTAGAATCTACTCCCTTAATTACAAGATAGAATCCAGTCTGGCATCCCATTGGTCCAAAGTAAATTACATGGTCCGCGATTTCTGAGTTACGCATATATGTTGCAATCATATGCTCCACTGAATGCATAGTCGCATTATCCATATAATCACCTGCGTTTGGCTTACGAGTACGTAAATCGTATGTGATTATATCTCCATCATCTACACGAGAAATGTAGAAGCCAGGAGTAAGTACATTATGGTTAATTGTAAAACTTTTAATCTTTTCCATTTTAAACCTCGTATTAATTATTATACACAATAGCCTGTGCCAGCTTATTTGCAACATCCTCACCCTTGAATGTCTTTACAATCTCAAGTGCGAATGGAATTGCTGTTCCCATACCACGGCTGGTAATGATGTGACCATCGTGGCAAACACTGTCGGTCGAAACATTTGCCCCTAACAAATCCCCTTCCATTCCTGGATAGCATGTAGCTTTCTTTCCTTCAAGAAGTCCTGCCTTTCCAAAAACTGTTGGCGCTGCGCAAATAGCTGCAAGCCCCTTCTTTGAAGTGTTAAATCCATGTATCTGATCCATGAGAGGCTCACAAAGCCCAAGATTTAATGTACCTGGCATTCCGCCTGGAAGCACTATCATATCTGCTTTTTCAAAGTCAGTATTTTCTATCAGCTTATCACAGTATGTTGTGATTCCATGAGCTCCAGGAACCTTTTTGTTACCTGTGATAGAAACCATGTCTATTTCAATATCAGCACGTCTCAGAATATCAACAACTGTAAGTGCTTCTATTTCCTCGTGGCCTTCCGCCATAAATATAAGAACTTTGCTCATATCCGTTACCTCCCTGCTATTATCATATCAACTAAAATCTATGATAACACAAAAGAAGCCGAATTTCTCGGCTTCTTTTATCATCTATTTAATATTAAATTTATGCGTATGCATCAAATCGGCTTCCCGCCATTCCGTAGCTAGCGCCTACACCTTTCATACTGTAGCTAGTATTGTTTGATGAGAACTGCATTGCTATGTTATTAAATTCATTTGAAACCTGAAGGGTTTTCTTTTGTCTCTCCAGTGGATCAATCTGAATCGTCTGGTCGTCTACATCCTGTACCTGAGCATTAGGGTACTGAACAGGAGATGCCCCATTCACCACTCCACTTTGCTTGGTAGACTCAGTATTGTAAACATCGGAAAAATCTGCATCATTATCAACCGCATAATTCATTGGCTGAACAGATGCTACATTTCCATATGAACCTATTCCCATAATTGGTGAAATCGCCATACTCATTCCCTCCGTGCTTTTTCATAATATCATGATTATGTTTTTCAAAACCAAAAATCACAATCTTTATAAAGTAAAATCACAGAGAATTCATTGATACACATGATGCCAAAATATGTAGCTGAAAGTATCTACTTTCGCTTTTATCTAAGGAATCCTGCCACAATTTGTTCTTCTGCCTCTTCTTCTGTAAGTCCTAGTGACATAAGCTTAATAAGCTGGTCGCCAGCAATTTTTCCGATGGCTGCCTCATGGATAAGTGCAGCATCCACATTCTTTGCATCAAGACGTGGAATAGCAACTACATGTGCATTGCCCATGATGATAGCATCACAAGCTGCATGACCGTTACAAGCTGTGTTACCTTCGATTGCTACTTCAAAAATCTGCTCAGAATCATCCTTTGCAACAGAACGAGAAACAACGTCTGCGCTTGAACCCTCTCCGTTAAGAGCAACCTTGTAATCTGATGTAGCTTTCTGTGTGCCATGTGTCATAAGAGCTTCATGGATAAGAAGTGTCGCTCCTTCTGCAAGCTCAGCAACATTTGTACGGACTGTAGAATCAACACCCTTAATCTGAACCATTTCCATTTCTACATAGCTGCCTTCTTCCTGATATACATTAGTTACAGGATTGAGAATTCTGGCGCCTTTGCCATCGCCCTCGCCATAATGCTTTTCTACGTATTTAACCTTGGCGTTTTTACCAACGTGGAATGTGTGAATACCATCGTGCTGTGAGTCCTGGTCTCCGCAGTTGGAAATACCGCATCCTGCTACGATAGTAACATCTGCGCCTTCTCCAACATAGAAATCGTTGTATACCATATCCTTAAGTCCACTCTCTGTAAGAACTACAGGGATGTGAACGCTTTCGCCCTTTGTACCTGGCTTGATGATGATATCAATACCTGGCTTATCTTCTTTTGTAACGATGTCGATATTTGCTGTTGTATTTCTACCTGCGCTTGTACCGTTTGCACGGATGTTGTATGCGCCCTGTGGAATACCATCTAAATCAGCGACCTCATGTAAAATGTTCTTTTGAATTGCATCTAAAGCCATTACTGGTCACCTCCTAACTTTTCGCAAGCAATATTCGCTGCTGCCGATGTACCTAAAAGTTCAGGAAGGATTTCATCCTTTGGTCCCTGCTTCTTAACCTTACCATTTTCGATAACAACGATTTCATCGGCGATATTTAAGATACGCTCCTGATGAGAAATAACAATGATTGTTCCGTTGATTGTCTTACGCATGTTCTCGAAAACCTTGATAAGGTTCTGGAAACTCCATAAATCGATACCAGCCTCTGGCTCATCGAAAATTGAAAGCTTTGTACCACGTGCAAGAACTGTGGCGATTTCGATGCGCTTAAGCTCTCCACCTGAAAGTGAGCCATTAACCTCGCGCTCAACATAGTCCTTTGCGCAAAGGCCTACTCGTGAAAGATATTCACAAGCTGCAGCAACTGAAATGTTTTCTCCTGCTGCAAGACGTAATAAATCAATTACTCTAATTCCTTTGAAATGAACAGGTGCCTGGAATGCAAAACTAATTCCACGCTTTGCTCTTTCAGTAATATTCTTCTGTGAAATGTCCTCACCATCAAGAATGATCTGTCCTGATGTAAGTTCATTTACACCCATAATAAGCTTTGCAAGTGTTGACTTACCGCCACCGTTTGGTCCTGTGATGACGATAAACTTTCCATCCTCTACTGTGAGATTAAGATTATCAATGATTTCTTTGGTAGTGTCACCCTCATCTTCAACCTTGTAACACAGGTTTTTGATTTCTAGCATATTTCTACTCCTAACTCTATAAAACTCTCCCTAACTACTATGCCAGTAGCAGTTAGGCACAACTAATTCGATTGCACAAAATTAATCGAGCTTTATTATATTACCACGTTTTGCTCTGTTTTTTTATTAAAAATTTATTAATAAAGGGCTACTGAGAAACATTCTCAGTAGCCCTACATTTTTCATTAACTAATTAATTGTTCGCTTTTTCCTTTTTAGCAATCATTGGTAAGATTACGCCAAGTGCTGCAAGCACGATTGGTGTAAGGATGTTAAGGAATGTGTTGAATAAATCTCCCTCAACATACATACCAAGTAAGCAGCTAGCTGCTGTTACGAAGAAGCACCAGCATCCAGCAAAGATTGCAACACCCTGATTCTTAACAAACTTGTACTCAGGATTGAATTTCTCACCAGCCTTACGGAGCATGATGTATGCGAAGAATACCCAAAGGTAACGAAGTGGCATACATACTGAGTTAAGCTTTGTAAGCTGCTTAAGAACTACTGCTGCACCAGGAACGAATGACTGGATAAGGATGATAGCACCTGAAAGAACTGCAACCATCTTGATACCATTTACATAAGCACCTGCATCGTTCTTCTTGAGAAGCTTTGAAGGGATGAACTCTCTAGCATCCTCATTGTCAAGAAGCATACGAAGTGGAGCATCAATTGAAATAACAAGTGTTGAAAGCTGACCGATAGCATTGCAAAGTGCATATATAATCATGATTGAATTTCCAACATGATAGTACTGACCAAGCTTCTGGAATGCCCAGTATGAACCGTTTGAATTGTATGCATCAAAGTTTGCATTGATTTCAGCTGGATCAAACATCATTCCCATAGCGATAGTACCAAGAATAGCACATACCATAACCATGACAGCAAGTGTAATCATTGCCTTAGGGAATCCCTTTGAAGGGTTCTCTACCTTGTTAACATATGGGGAAATCTTCTCACATCCACCTACTGCAAATACAAGGATTGAAAGTGATGTGAAGTACTTAACATTAAACTGTGGAATAAGTGTCTGTCTTGTAAATTCCATTGATACATAATCAGCATGAGGATTGATTGCAGGTGCTGCAAACATCATGATGATGTAAAGAATTGACATAACAAACATTGATGTACCTGCGATTGTAGCAAGCTTCTTAAGTGGATTAAGACCACGAGATGCTACATAGCAGAATAAAATCAAAATAGCGAATGTAACAAGCTGAACTGCAAGAGTTGGGAAGCTATCATAAGTTTCACCATTTCTGAAGATTGCCCAGCTAAGAGCCTTTAAGCCACCTGATGACTTAGAAGCGATGTAAGTGATGTGGCATGCCCAGTATGTCCAACCTGCATAGTAAGCTGCCTTTGCACCAGTTGTTCCGAAAATCCATGAGCTGACACCTCCGCCTGATGTCTTGAATGCTGAACCAAGCTCACCTACCATAAGTGCGTATGGCACGAAGTAGAGTGCAAACATAAGAATCCAGCTAAAGATGCTCTGGATGCCGTTAAAGTAGATAAATCCGTTTAAAACGTTTCCGAATCCCCATACAGTAGAAAACGCCATAAACGCAAGTGTGGACCACTTGATTTTTTTTGAATCCATTAATTAAATGTCCTCCCTTTTTTCTTTATCGGTTTAAAGCGAATATCAGTATTATACAGCATCTCTTTAAAGAATTAAATCAAGAATTAAATATTCAGACAATTCGCTTTAACACTTTAAACGGCTCATCTATTTATTAAATTGTAATTATATAGTTTTTGTAGTCCACTGACTGCAATCCCAAACGTCAGTGGCAAGACCTTCATAAAACTCCGGCTCATGGCAAACCATAAGGATACTTCCGTTATATTCCTTAAGGGCACGCTTTAATTCATCCTTTGCATCTACATCCAAATGGTTTGTAGGCTCATCCAAAAGAAGAAGATTTGTTTCGCGATTTAACAGCTTGCAAAGACGAACCTTTGCCTGCTCTCCTCCGGAAAGGACTCTACACAAGCTTTCAATATGCTTTGTTGTAAGACCACATTTTGCAAGTGCCGAACGAACTTCGTTTTGATTATATGATGGGAACTCATTCCATATTTCCTCAATACATGTTGTGGAAATGTGCTGATCCATCTCCTGCTCAAAATATCCAATCTCCAAAAACTCTCCCTGATAAACTGTTCCAGAAAGAGGTGGAATCAAACCAAGAATGCTTTTTAACAGAGTGGTCTTTCCTATACCATTTGCACCTGTAAGTACAATCTTTTGCTTGCGCTGCATTTCCAAATTGAGCGGCTTTGAAAGTGGTTCATTTTTGTCGTAACCAATAATCAAATCCTTTGTAGAGAAGATTACACGGCTTGGTGTTCTTGCCTCTTTAAAATAAAACTCTGGCTTTGGCTTTTCAGCTGCAAGCTCAATGACATCCATCTTATCAAGCTTCTTCTGACGGGACATAGCCATATTTCTTGTGGCAACATTTGCTTTATTTCTTGCAACGAAATCCTTAAGCTCTGCAATTTCTTTCTGCTGACGGTTGTAAGCAGCCTGAAGCTGACTTTGCTTCATAGCATATACTTCCTGGAATTTATCATAATCACCCACGTATCTGTTGAGCTGCTTATTATCCATGTGATAAATAAGATTGATTACAGAGTTAAGGAATGGCACATCATGGGAGATAAGAATAAACGCATTCTCATAGTCGTTCAAATATCTCTTAAGCCATTCAATGTGCTCCACATCTAAATAGTTTGTAGGCTCGTCCAGAAGAAGGATATCTGGCTTCTCCAAAAGAAGCTTTGCCATAAGCACCTTTGTACGCTGTCCACCTGAAAGCTCTGTAACATCTTTATCAAGACCTAGCTCCAACACTCCAAGGGCTCTTGCAACCTCTTCAACCTTTGAATCAATCATGTAAAAGTCATGCATAGTAAGAAGGTCAGCGATAGTTCCTGCCTCTTCCATGCGCTTATTCATCTCGTCATCGTCTGTGACCTCACCAAGACTAGCGTAGATATCATTCATTTCCTGTTCCATCTCGTAGAGGAAGTCAAATGCTGAGTGAAGCACACTGCCAATTGTCATGCCCTTTTCAAGCACTGTGTGCTGGTCCAAATATCCAACGCGTACCTTTTTCGACCATTCGATTTTTCCCTCGTCTGGCTGAAGCTTTCCTGTGATGATGTTCATGAATGTAGACTTACCTTCACCGTTTGCACCAACAAGACCGATATGCTCGCCCTTCAATAATCTAAATGAAACATCTTCAAAAATGGCTCTATCTCCAAAACCATGGGATAAGTGTTCAACGTTTAAAATACTCATAAATCACCTTTCTATCTCTAACTCTGCTTACGCATTCTACTTAAATATGATGAGGCGGCTGCCACATAAGAACCGGCTGGCGCTTTTACCTCTGCATTTATTGTTTCTTCTTTTTGTGGCCTCAGCTCATTTATAAATACTGATTGCTTATCAGTGTATTTGAAGATTGTGAGCTTTTCTTTTGCTCTCGTTATTCCTACATAAAAGATTCTACGCTCTTCTTCAAAGTTTTTCTTGTCTTGAGCTGTTGCCCTTGAATTAGCCCTAATGACCTTATTAGGAAAGACTCCATTTATTGCATCTATTAGAATAACATTCTCATATTCCAAACCTTTGCTGGAATGAATAGTTGAAAGAATGAATTTGGCGCCAGGTGTATATTGCTTTTCCTGGAGAATCATTCTGAGCTCATTCAGTCTATTCAGGAATGATGGAATATCCTTTTCCTGCTTTGCTATCATCTTTAATATAAAGACTTTGTTGTTATCTATGTTGTTGGAAATTAGATATTCCCCGTAGCCCATAAACTTTTCGATTCGATTTATGGCCTTGTATGGGTTCTCACTGGCCATGTTCTTAAAATGAGTTCTAAGGGATCTGCAATTTCCAAGCACATGTCCATTAAGATTTAGAAGCTCTGCTGCATCTAGTATTCCTGAATGATTTCTCTCTGCAAGCTGACACATTTCAATTGCATCTTTCTTACTAAGGTAAGTCTGGAATTTGAAATATATCTTCATAAATATTTCTTCATCCATAGGAACAAATGCAAACCTGAGCATGTTTACTATATCTATCACCACTCGATTTGTGAAGAAGGCCATATCCGCATTTTTTATGTTGTATGGAACACATTCTCTTTCCAACAAATCTACAAGTGGCAAAACACTTTCATTATCTCTATATAAAACAGCTGTTTTTCGATTTATATCTTTTGCTAAGCTAAGAAGATATGAATACTGCTTCTCACGACCAAGCTTTACAAACTCAATATCTGTTGATGCCGCTTTAGTTGCACAGATGTGCTTTTTATGTCTGTCTTTGTTGTGCTGGATGAAAATATCCGCCGCCTCTACAATCCTTGCGTTAGAACGATAATTTTTATCCATCACAAGAACCTTTGCACCTGGGTGCTCATTTTCAAAGTTAAGAAGCGCGTCAGGGTAGGCTGCTCTAAAGCCATAGATACTTTGGTCCTCATCTCCTACCATAAAAAGGTTGCCCTTTGCTCCTGCCAAAAGTGCAATAATCATATGCTGAATTTTGGAGGTATCCTGAGCTTCGTCTACACAAATGTATTTGTAGATTTCCTGAAAATGATTAAGTACTACTGGCGAGCTCTTAAGCATTCTATATGCGTACATCATCTGGTCATCATAATCCATCATGTTGCGCTGTTTAAGCTCATTATTGTAGGTCTTGTATATCTTTATTAAATCAATCCCCTCATCCTTGCCTAGCTTCTTAATCTCCTCATCAGAAAGGTACATATTTTTACAATATGTGATAAGGGTTCTAACTCCTTTGATATCACTATCTGTAGGGTATTCTCCAACTACATTTACATATATATTTGTCAGAAGCTGTCCTGTAAACTTTTCATCGGTACATAATTCAAATGGGTCTTTTCCAATCATTCGACCATAATACGCAATTATCTTTGCACATATACCATTGATTGTTCTAAACTCTAGCCTATCAGCAAGCTCTGGTCCGAATATACTTATAAATCTTTCAGACATATCCTTTGTGGCTGCCACCGTGTAAGTAAGTGTTAAGATATTTTCCGGTGCAATGTTCTTGCAATAAATCATATACCCTAGTCTGTTTACCAAAACTGTGGTTTTACCACTTCCTGGCACAGCAAGAAGCAGCACAGGGCCTTCTACGGTCTGCACTGCTTCCTGTTGCTGTGAATTCAGCCTTGCTATGTACTTTTCAAAAAAATCTTTTTCCTGCATAAATTACAAATCTAAAATTTCTATATCTATTTCTTCTAATTCAACGTCCTCATCTACATCTGATGGCTTTGGACGTTTCTTTTTCTTTGGCCTATTGCCTCGTTCCTTTTCCTTTTTCTTAAAGTAAATCTCTGGAATGAAATGCAAAACAAATATTGCCACTACAATATATAAATGGCAGAAGAAGATATTTGTGATTACTCCGTTATGTTTTAATAAATATGATGTTGAATATCCATATAAACATAGAATGCCAAGATAAGTCAATCCCATAATCATAATAGGAATATTGGCTGCCGCCTGCTTGATGCAATGAAGGAAATCTTTGAAGCTGGCATCAAAATATACAAATCGGCCTATCATCAAGGTTAAGAAATAGGTTATGAACATATCATAATTATTATCTTCATATATAAACTTAATATAGCAGAAGATGATAATCATATAGAGCATTCCTGTAAGTCGAATAGACGCCATCTCACTTTTATTAAGACGTTTCAGCTTCACCAAGACATGGTCGCAAAATGTATTCAAAAGGATTGATATTATCATGAAAACTAACAATAAATAATCCTTATAGCTAGACCAAAATACAAAAAAAGGTCCTGCGGTTACGAATCTATTGATAAGATAATATGCTGCCATAAATCCTATAATGCTTCCGCCTGAAAAAATCAGCTCATAGAATCTTTCTGTCAAAGAGAAAAACTCATGCTGCATCTTACGAGGATTTTTGAAGCGTCCCTTTGAATATATATAAAATACAGCATAAACAACTGCTAGTAATACCAATGCTAATACTAAGAAAATAATACAATCTGGTAATGTAAAATAATGCTTTACATATTCTGCGTAACTCATAATCAGCCTCCATTATTTACAAATAACTCATATTACGTTTCAAACATTTTAAATTTTATCAAACCTCTACTTATTTTTAAATGTTACTTATTGTTAGAAATAATTCAATTTATGCTTTATTTTTTATACTCTATTTACTTTAACGAGTTAAAGCGTTAAAATATCACTTAATAAATGCCTTGGTATAAGGTAAATAAACTAATAGGGAGTTCTTATATGAAACTAGTAAAAGCGTATAATAGCGTAAGTCTTATTATTAGGATCTTATGCGGATTATTGATTGGTGCAGTCCTCGGACTACTTTTTGATAATCTCCAGGTTGTTTCACTTTTAGGCACTATTTTTGTTGGAGCCTTGAAGGCTGTTGCACCTGTGCTTGTATTCGTGCTTGTTGTATCTGCCCTCGCTCAGGGAAATGACAAGCTTGATAGAAGATTTGGGCTTGTTATCATCCTTTACATGGCCAGCACATTTTTAGCATCAGTGGTTGCTGTTGTCGGAAGCTATGTTTTCCCTCAGACAATCATGCTCAGTGAAGCTGCCGAAGCAGACACTGTTCCAACAGGCGTTGGCGAGGTTCTTTCAAATCTTCTTGTAAACATGGTTGGCAATCCAATCGGTGCTATTGTTGATGGTAGATACATCGGCATCCTTTTCTGGGCTGTTGTTCTTGGCCTTGCCTCTAAAAGAGTTGCCAGTGACAACACAAAGAAGGTAATGGAAGATTTTGCAAACATCGTTTCACTTGCTGTTAAATGGATTATCAATCTTGCTCCATTTGGTATCATGGGACTTGTTTATTCAAATGTTTCAACAAATGGACTTGCAATCTTTACTGACTACGGAAAGCTGTTAGCTCTTTTAGTTGGATGCATGCTTGTTGTTGCACTTGTAATTGATCCACTTCTTGCAGCTATCGTACTCCGCACAAATCCTTATCCACTTGTCTTCAGATGCCTTAAGGAATCAGGTGTGACTGCGTTCTTTACTAGAAGCTCTGCTGCAAACATTCCTGTAAATATGGAGCTTTGCGAAGCACTCGGCATGGACAAAGAAATGTATGCTGTATCAATTCCTCTTGGCGCTACAATCAACATGGACGGTGCAGCTATCACTATCGCTGTTATGTCCCTTGCTGCTGCCAATACTGTTGGAATCCACGTATCATTTGCAACAGCTCTTATCCTTGCATTCATTGCTACTCTTGCAGCTTGCGGTGCTTCCGGTGTTGCTGGTGGTTCATTACTCCTTATACCAATGGCTTGCTCATTGTTCGGTGTTAACGCAGATGTTGCAATGCAGGTTGTTGCCGTAGGCTTCATCATCGGTGTAGTTCAGGATTCTGTTGAGACTGCTCTTAACTCTTCAGGCGACGTAATGTTTGCGGCTACTGCAGAATACTCACAGTGGAAGCGTGATGGTAAATCTCTTCCAACATTCCTAGGTGGAACTACTAAAGTTGATATCTAATTCTGTCTAGATATATTAAAAGCTCACCCCTTTATGAGGTGAGCTTTTTGCTTCTAAAATAAATCTAACGAACTGTCTAAATAGATTTCTTCTCTGACTATAAGCTGATATTCTGGCTTAACCATGTAGTAGAGAATGAATTCTAATACTATCGCACTTCCAAGGCTTCGTCCTTCTATTTTATAATTTGAAAATCCCATCGGCATATATGTATTTTGGATATCCTCAATACTAATAAAGCCTGGATTTTTCATGGCATCTGAGAACCGGTATCCTCTTTTAGCCTGAGGAGATTGGCATATGTGATCCTCGCAATCCTCTCCAAGACTTTTTCTGCTTACATTTTCATAGCATTCTTTTCTATCTGTGCAACCAAATGAGCAACATTCATTGCACAGAAATTCCACTTTGTCTTTCTGAATTGTGGATAACTGCCCCAGTTTTTCAAATGACTTGTTCAAACGAAAGTCTGGAACTACATATTTGAAATCTTCTCTATTAAGTTCTGCCTCTAAGTCTTTAAAATCTGTAAGGACCTTTGTGGTTGATGACACAAAGTAATACTCTGGATAGTTTTGCTTTATGTAATCCATAAGTAAATCTGAGTATATGATAATACCGTTTTGGGTACCAGTCTTTTCAAATAACTCACACAGCCTGTTGCATCGCTTGTCATCTAGATGCTCTTCTCTGATTAGTGAATTGCTGAATGTAAGTCTAGCGGATATGTCGTATTCTCTCAGTAACTTGATTACATCAGTGGCCTGTTCGTCTCCAAAGCCAACGCGGCCGCCGCCCCATAGGCAATCTGCTGGAGCACCGTAGATTGAGCCTATTTCACACCAATCATAAAAATACTCTCTATGATTTTTGAAGAGTGGTAAAAGAACCTTGTAGAATTCATAAAACTCAAACAAGCCTGGTAAATGATAATATGCTCTCATTCTTGCTCCTAACATGATTTTTCTATGGCAATTATAGCATTTATTTAGCTTATTCTTGTGAAGTATTTTGTATCATTTTCATGATGAATATACGCTCCGTTTGCAAGCTGTGCTTTAAGACTTGGTGTGTTATCTTTGTTTACTGATAAATAAACCTCTTGTATATCCTTCTTTCTAGCTTCCTCAAGGGCTAGCTTTAATCCCTTTGTAGCATATCCCTTGCCTCTATATGCTCTTCCTACGCCATAACCAATGTGGCCTGAGCCTTCCCTAAGAGCATCGTTCAAACAGTGTCTCAGGTTAAAGATTGCCACATACTTATCCTCATCCTCTAAAACAAATGTAGTATCTGGCACAAATCCTTCAGGAAGATTCTTTCCCATGGACCAGTCTCTTTTTATCTCTATCCATTCAAGGAATTTGTCATAATCGTAGCCATATACCGGATTCAAGAAGCCATTCTCATCTGCCTCAAATGTCATAAACAACTCGTAAGACTTTTTGTAGTCTGAATCCTGTACTCTAATTAGTTCCATAAGTGTATCCTCCTGTAGTAAATATAATTTTGTCATATCAAATGATATGAAATAAAGGTGTCCGCTTTATTAGCAGACACCTTTACTATTTTGTGGAAGTATACATCTATATCCCTGAATAGTCAAGCTTTTTCTTAATATTTATAGATAGTCTTTTGCATTCGATGCATCAACACTTTCAAATGGAACCCAAAGATGTAGTTTATCGCTTGAAATTGTATCAAAATCACTTATGGATCCGCCATTTGCAAGTTCTATTGCCGCCTTTGCTGCCTCAGCTCCCTGTGGTGCTGCTGGCTGATATACTGTGAATACCATCTCTCCGTCTATAATAGCCTGGCAACCGTCTTGTGTTGCATCGACACCTAAAATTGGCATATCACTAAGATTAATATTATTATCCTGGCAGGCTTGGATTGCACCTCTTGCCATGGCATCATTATTGCAAACTATTATGTCAAATTGTATGCCTTTGCTTACTGCAAAGTTTACATATTGTCTTGCAGTATCTGTATCAAAATCAGCAAAGTCTTCGAATACATAGTTTATCTTTTTACCACTGGCATTAAGGCCTTCCTTTAATGTTTTAGTTCTTCCTACTGTTGCAGAATGTCCATCAAGGCCCTTCAATAATAATACATTGATTTCATCCTTTGATGAAAACATATTTAAGATATACTCTGCTTGAAGTTGTCCGGCTACACCTTCATCTGAAGCGCAATAAATATACTTATCCTCTTTTAAAGTGGCATCATCAGGTGCATTGTTACAGAAAATAATAGGTAAGTCCCCAGCTGCTGCTTCTAGCTGTCTGGCAGTTGATGCATCCTCCGCTATACACATTATGGCATCATACCCATTGCTTTGGGCCGACTTTATAGATTCTATCTGCTTCTCCAGAGAATTCTCTGCATAATCACACTCTACTGTAGCACCAACGCTCGATGCATATTCCTGGGCTCCTTCAGCTAATGTATCTCTAAATGCATTTCCTTCTTCCTGTGAATATGTAAACAGTATTTTTACACCACCACCGCCAGATGAGCTGCCTTTTGAAGAAGATAATCCACAACCAGAGATGCATACTGTAACTAACAAAATTAGTGATAATATTTTCTTTCTCATCTCGATTACCTCCATTAAATCTTAAACTGGTGTACTTGTTTGTCTAATTCAACTGAGGTTGATGCTAACATCTCAGATTCCTTAGCGACCTTCTCACTGTTGCTTGTCAGCTTAGATGACTGTTTAACAATTTCTTCTGATGTAGATAGGATAATATCGGCACTTGCTGCCTGCTCCTCTGAAATTGCAGCTACATCAGTTGCTACTGCATCTACTTCACCTACTTTCTCTATCATGTCAGCAACCATTTCATTAGTCTGCTGAATGTTCTGGTAAATTAATGAGAATGTATCAACGGCATTGTTAATATATTCGCTACTCTCATCAATACTCTTAACACTTTCTTCTGCCTTCTTTTCTGCATCCTTTACTAAATTGTCAATTCCGTAGACAAGCTCTGTAATCTGCTGAACTGAGTTTGTACTTGTCTGGGCCAGCTTACCAATTTCGTTTGCAACAACTGCAAATCCCTTTCCTGTTTCACCAGCTCTAGCTGCTTCAATAGATGCGTTTAATGAAAGAAGATTTGTCTCTTCTGCAATACTACCAATCAACTTAACAATTTCTGTAATTTCATTAGATGCTGTTCCTACGTCGTTAATAGCATTCTGCAAGTCATTAATTGATGAAATGATATTGCTCATTGCATCACTGACTTTTTCCATGTCCTTCTGACCCTTGTTTGCTACAGATACAGTTTCTGTCATTTGCTCGCTAACGCTTTCGCCATTTGTTCTAGTATCTGTTACAACCATTGCAAGAGTTGTTGCACTGTTGGCGATTTCATTGATTGAGCTTGCCAATCCATCTACTGTTTCATTCAAGCCCTGCATAGATGTTTCCTGCATTTTGGAAGCATCATACATTTCTCTTGATACTGAATTACTTTCATCTGCCTGATTATTAAGATTAACTGCAATATTTCCAATCTTACTTATCAGACCCTGCATAGTGCCAGCGAAATCTCTGATTCCCTCAGACATAGAAGTAATTTCGTTATTACCTTTGACTTCTACTTCCATTGTGAAGTCACCATTTGTCATTGTATTGATTACTCCTGAAAGCTTATTTACAGGATTAATTAAGATATGTACTGTTCTCTCGATTAATACAATCAATACAATTATTCCAACAGCTGCCAGAACTGCAAGTATTTTTCCTAATGTTCTAACATCGTTCAGAATAGTATTTGAAGGAACAAAGGAAACAAGGATCCAATCTGTACCACTTACCTCACAAAATGCTGTCATATATCCATTGATTTCTTTTGTAGATAAATCAGCAGAATTAATCGAATCAGCTACACCACTATAGAACTTATCTGAGCTATAGTCTGCGATATTTGCGCCTACCTTTGCAGAATCTCTATTACTGATAATTGTTCCAGTTGTGGCTTCTACAAGAAACGTTTCAGCATTTTCCATTTCAACGTTGGAATTTACAATAACAGTTATTCTATCCAATGTTACATCAGCGCCAAGTACACTAATTCCTTCTCCAAAATTAAGCATACCTGTAGCACTTATTACATTTACGCCATCATTATTAACATATGGTTCGCCATATGCCATGTTGATTCGCGTAGAACCTTCCTTGTACCAGTTAGATTCTCTGACGTTACTTTCTGTCTTTGATGAGCCGGCACCAGTGATTAAACGGCCATCGCTTGTTCCAATATAGAATCCGTCAGCAAAAGTACTGTTATAGCCCACTGTACCATCCAATATCAGTTTTAATCTTTCCTCATCTGGAGTAGTACTTTCTATTGTGTTTTTAAAGATTTTGAAAGAATCCAAATTATCATTCATCCATGCCTCAATATCGCTTTTCTGGCTTCTAATGGATGTCTGTAATAATTCCTCAGCTTCCTTCCTTAAACTATTAGAAGAAATCTGATATGAGATTAACACTAAGCCAATCATCATAACCGCTACTATTGGAATAATAATAACTAGAAGATTAAACTTGATGGAACCTCTTCGTTTTGTTTTTTTAAGCCCTTCCATTGCACCCTCCTTCAAAATTATTCATATATCACACTATATTTATTAATGTCATTGCATATTCCTTGATACTAGTTCTTATAATACACAAATATTATTAATTTTCTGTGTCTCTTTGGTGTAAATATGTATATTTATCAATAAAAAAAGCCCTCCGAGGAAAAATCCTCGAAGGGCATAATTTTATAATTTGGGTTGGGCTGTTCGCTCGAAATTATTCGATGATTGTAGCAACACGACCAGAACCTACTGTTCTACCACCCTCACGGATAGCGAATGTAAGACCCTGCTCCATAGCGATTGGGTGGATGAGCTCGATTGTCATCTCTACGTTATCGCCAGGCATGCACATCTCTGTACCTGCTGGAAGCTCGCAAACACCTGTAACGTCTGTTGTTCTGAAGTAGAACTGTGGACGATAGTTGTTGAAGAATGGAGTATGACGACCACCTTCATCCTTTGTAAGAACGTAAACCTGAGCTGTAAACTTTGTGTGGCATGTTACAGTACCTGGCTTAGCAAGTACCTGTCCACGCTGGATCTGGTCACGGTTAACACCACGAAGAAGTGCACCGATGTTATCACCAGCCTGAGCCTCATCAAGAAGCTTACGGAACATCTCGATACCAGTTACAACAGTCTTCTGTGTATCTTCCTTGATACCGATGATTTCAAGTTCGTCGTTAAGGTGAAGAACACCACGCTCTACTCTACCTGTAGCAACAGTACCACGACCTGTGATTGTGAATACGTCCTCTACTGGCATAAGGAATGGCTTATCTGTCTCACGCTGTGGATCTGGGATGTAAGAATCAACAGTATCCATAAGTTCCATGATCTTGTCGCCCCACTCGCCGTTTGGATCTTCAAGAGCCTTAAGAGCTGAACCCTTAATGATTGGACAATCATTGAAGTCATACTCCTCAAGCTGCTCTGTAACTTCCATCTCTACGAGCTCGATAAGCTCCTCATCATCAACCATATCACACTTGTTAAGGAATACAACGATGTAAGGTACACCTACCTGACGAGAAAGAAGGATGTGCTCCTTTGTCTGAGCCATAACACCGTCAGTTGCAGCAACTACAAGGATAGCGCCATCCATCTGAGCAGCACCTGTGATCATGTTCTTTACATAATCAGCATGGCCTGGGCAGTCAACGTGTGCGTAATGTCTCTTCTCTGTCTGATACTCAACGTGAGCTGTAGAAATTGTGATACCTCTTTCACGCTCTTCTGGAGCCTTATCGATGTTCTCGAAATCTACCTTAGCGTTACCAGCAACACGCTCAGCAAGTACCTTTGTGATAGCTGCTGTAAGAGTTGTTTTACCGTGATCTACGTGTCCGATAGTACCGATGTTACAATGTGGTTTGGTTCTGTCAAAATGCTCTTTTGCCATTTTTAAAAATCCTCCTTAATATACTGCCCCTATTTGGGCAAAGTTAGTTCTATACTCTCAGTATCTCGATTATATCGAAAATACTGAGAGTTTTCAACTATTTATGATTTATTTTGCGTGGTTAGAGATGATCTGCTCCTGAACGTTCTTTGGTACTGGCTCATACTTCTCGAAGAACATTGAGTAGTTACCACGTCCCTGTGTAGATGAACGAAGCTCTGTTGAGTATCCGAACATCTCTGCAAGTGGAACAAGTGCTCTAACAATCTTGCCGCCGCCAAGGTCATCCATTGACTGGATTTGACCACGCTTTGCGTTAAGTGATCCGATTACATCACCCATGTATTCCTCAGGCATTGTTACTTCAACCTTCATGATTGGCTCAAGAAGAACTGGAGCTGCCTTAGCCATAGCTTCCTTGAAGCACATTGAACCTGCAATGTGGAATGCCATTTCTGATGAATCGACTTCATGGTAAGAACCATCGTAAACGTCTGCTTCTACACCAAGAACAGGGAATCCACAAAGGATACCAGCCTTAGCTGCTTCCTCGATACCCTCACCAACAGATGGGATGTATTCCTTAGGAATAGCACCACCAACTACTGAAGACTTAAATCTGAATGTCTCTTCAGCGTTAGCATCCATTGGAGTAAATCTAACCTTACAATGACCGTACTGACCACGTCCACCAGACTGCTTAGCATACTTGTATTCCTGATCAACTGCCTTTGTAAATGTTTCCTTGTATGCAACCTGAGGTGCACCAACGTTAGCCTCAACCTTGAACTCTCTAAGAAGACGATCAACAATGATCTCAAGGTGAAGCTCACCCATACCAGCGATGATTGTCTGGCCTGTCTCCTGATCAGTATGCTGACGGAATGTAGGATCCTCTTCAGCAAGCTTTGCAAGAGCTTCGCCCATCTTCTGCTGTCCAGCCTTAGTCTTAGGCTCGATAGCAAGCTCGATAACTGGCTCTGGGAATTCCATAGACTCAAGGATTACTGGATGCTGCTCATCGCAGATTGTATCACCAGTTGTTGTAAACTTAAGACCTACAACAGCTGCGATATCACCAGAGTAAACCTTGTCTAACTCTGTACGCTTGTTAGCGTGCATCTGAAGAATACGACCAACACGCTCCTTCTTATCCTTTGTAGCGTTAAGGCAGTATGAACCTGAGTTCAATGTACCTGAGTATACACGGATAAATGCGAGCTTTCCAACGAATGGATCAGCCATAATCTTGAAAGCTAAAGCTGCGAATGGCTCATCATCTGATGAGTGCTTCTCAACTGGGTTACCATCTAAGTCTGTACCCTGAATAGCTGGTACGTCTGTAGGAGCTGGCATGAACTCAAGGATAGCATCAAGAAGCTTCTGAACACCCTTGTTTCTATATGCAGATCCACAGCATACTGGGATAGCCTTACATTCGCAAGTTGCCTTACGAAGTACAGCCTTAAGCTCATCGATAGAAGGCTCCTCACCCTCAAGATAAGCCATCATAAGATCATCATCTAACTCACAGATCTTCTCAACGAGTTCTGTGTGATAAAGCTCAGCATCATCAGCCATATCAGCTGGGATGTCTGTGATAGAAATATCATCACCCTTATCATCGTTATAGATGTATGCTTTCATCTCGAAAAGATCGATAATTCCCTTGAAATCATCTTCCTTACCGATTGGAAGCTGAAGAACGATAGCGTTCTTCTTAAGTCTATCACGGATCTGATCAACAGCTCCGTAGAAGTTTGCACCAAGGATATCCATCTTATTGATGAAAGCCATTCTTGGTACGTTATATGTGTCAGCCTGTCTCCAAACATTCTCTGACTGTGGCTCAACGCCACCCTTTGCACAGAAGACACCAACGGCGCCATCAAGTACACGAAGGGAACGCTCAACCTCTACAGTAAAGTCTACGTGGCCTGGTGTATCAATGATGTTGATACGGTGCTCAAGAGCACCCTTCTTAGGCTTGCAGTTTTCCTGCTCAGTCCAGTGACATGTTGTAGCAGCTGAAGTAATTGTGATACCTCTCTCAGCTTCCTGCTCCATCCAGTCCATGGTTGCAGTACCTTCGTGAGTATCACCGATCTTGTAGTTAACACCAGTATAGTAAAGAATACGCTCTGTAAGTGTAGTCTTTCCGGCATCGATATGAGCCATAATACCAATATTTCTGGTACGCTCAAGTGGATATTCTCTTCCTGCCACTGTTTGTCCCTCCTATTAGAATCTGTAATGAGCAAATGCCTTATTAGCTTCTGCCATTCTATGCATTTCTTCTTTTCTCTTAACAGCTGAACCTGTGTTTCCAGCTGCATCCATGATCTCGTTTGCAAGACGCTCTTCCATTGTCTTCTCTGTACGTGTACGTGAGAACATTGTGAGCCATCTAAGGCCAAGGGCCTGACGACGATCTGGTCTTACTTCGATAGGTACCTGATATGTAGCACCACCGATACGTCTAGCCTTTACCTCAAGTACAGGCATAACGTTGTTCATAGCTTCCTCGAAAACCTCAAGTGCAGGTCTTCCAGTCTTTTCCTCGACTTTGCCAAATGCACCATATACAATCTTCTGAGCTACACCCTTCTTACCATCAAGCATGATGTTGTTGATAAGCTTTGTAACTACTTTGCTATTGTATATAGGATCTGCCAAAACGTCTCTTTTTTGAGTATGTCCTTTTCTTGGCACGATACTTCCCTCCTTAACTAAAATTTGTTAGATCAACGGTACTCACAAATTTACTTGTGTTCATGCATTATTTATTCTATAGAGAAAAAATAACAACATTAACCAAATTTTTGTGATATACAATAAATTTCCTAAGCCTTTACGCTATTTTACTTAGCATCCTTAGGTCTCTTAGCGCCGTACTTTGAACGTCCCTGCTTGCGGTTTGCAACGCCGGCTGTATCAAGAGTACCTCTGATTACGTGATAACGTGTACCAGGTAAATCCTTAACACGACCACCACGAATCAAAACAACGCTATGCTCCTGAAGATTGTGACCTTCGCCTGGAATGTATGATGTTACTTCGATTCCGTTTGAAAGACGAACTCTGGCAATCTTACGAAGAGCTGAGTTAGGCTTCTTAGGTGTAGCTGTCTTAACAGCTGTACATACACCACGCTTCTGTGGAGAAGAAGTGTTAGTAGGCTTCTTCTTAAGAGAGTTATAACCTCTCTGAAGTGCTGGTGCTGTAGACTTCTTTACAGATGTCTGACGACCTTTTCTAACTAGCTGGTTGAATGTTGGCATTCTTTTTTACCTCCTAATTTATTTCTTTACGCAAAAATAGGCATAAATATCCTATTAGCGCATGCTAGAACATTATATTTCCTTAATTTCATTATGTCAAGGTTAAAAATGTGAAAAAAAGACCCTGGCAATGCCAAGGTCTTTTATATATTTTGATTATTCTACATCTACAAGCTCATCTGAAAGTGCTTCTGCACCATTAGCTTCGCCTTCGAACTCTTCTGTAGACATTGCTGCATCTGCAAGCTGATTGTCTGTTGAAAGAGGAATGTTTGAATATCTCTTCATACCTGTACCAGCAGGGATTAAGCGACCGATGATAACGTTCTCTTTAAGTCCGTTAAGTGGATCAACCTTACCCTTAATAGCTGCATCAGTAAGAACCTTTGTTGTCTCCTGGAATGAAGCTGCTGAAAGGAATGAGTTAGTAGCAAGGGCTGCCTTTGTGATACCAAGGAGTTCCTGTGTACCAGTAGCAACTTCCTTACCTTCTGCCTCCATCTGCTCGTTAGCTTCTTCAAAGTCAAGCCAGTCTACAAGTGAACCAGGCATAAATCCTGTATCACCAGCCTCGTCAACTCTGATACGCTTTAACATCTGACGGCAAAGAACTTCGATATGCTTATCGTTGATATCAACACCCTGTAAACGGTAAACACGCTGTACTTCACGGATGAGGTAATCCTGAACAGCTGACTTACCCTTGATTGCAAGGATATCATGTGGGTTTACAGAACCTTCTGTAAGCTCATCACCAGCTTCAAGTTCCTGGCCTGAAATAACCTTGATACGTGATCCGTAAGGAATTAAGTACTTCTCTACATCACCTGTTTCAGAGTTTGTAACAACAACTTCTCTCTTCTTTGTCTTAGAATCTTCTTCGATAGTAACTGTACCAGCAATCTCTGTGATGATTGCAAGTCCCTTAGGCTTTCTAGCCTCGAAAAGCTCCTCGACACGAGGAAGACCCTGAGTAATATCGTTACCAGCAACACCACCAGTATGGAATGTTCTCATAGTAAGCTGTGTACCAGGCTCACCGATTGACTGAGCAGCGATGATACCGATTGCTTCACCAACCTGTACAGCACGACCTGATGCCATGTTAGCGCCGTAGCACTTAGCACAAACACCAACGTGTGAACGACAGTTAAGGACATTTCTGATCTTAACTTTCTTGATTGGGTTGCCCTTATCATCAACACCCTTTTCGATGATTGCAGCTGCACGCTTAGGTGTAATCATGTGGTTAGCCTTAACGATAACCTCGCCCTTAGCATCGCAGATTGTGTAGCATGAGAATCTACCAGTAATACGATCCTTAAGTGACTCGATTTCCTCACGACCATCCATGAATGCGTATACCCACATACCTGGAATCTCGCGATTTGTACCAGCAACACAGTCAGATTCACGAACGATAAGTTCCTGAGCAACGTCAACCATTCGACGTGTCAAGTATCCTGAATCGGCTGTACGAAGAGCTGTATCTGAAAGACCCTTACGAGCACCGTGAGCTGACATGAAGTACTCAAGTACATCAAGACCTTCACGGAAGTTTGACTTAATAGGAAGCTCGATTGTCTTACCTGTTGTATCAGCCATCAAACCACGCATACCAGCAAGCTGCTTGATCTGCTTTTCAGAACCACGGGCACCTGAATCAGCCATCATGAAGATGTTGTTGTACTTATCAAGACCATCAAGAAGGTCCTTAGTAAGCTCATCATCAGTCTCTTTCCAAGTATCAACTACTTCACGATAACGCTCTTCTTCTGTGATAAGACCACGCTTATACTGACGTGTAATCTTATCAACTGTCTCCTCAGCCTTAGCAATAAGCTCTGGCTTCTGAGCAGGTACTGTCATATCTGAAATTGAAACTGTCATGGCAGCAATTGTTGAGTAGTGGTAACCCATTGCCTTGATATCATCAAGAACTTCTGCTGTCTTTGTAGCTCCGTGTGTATTAATAACTTTTTCAAGAATCTGCTTTAACTGCTTCTTACCAACGTGGAAGTCTACCTCTGGCAAAAGCTCGTTCTCAGGATTTGTTCTATCTACATAGCCAAGATCCTGTGGGATAATCTCGTTGAAGAGAAGTCTACCAAGTGTTGATGAAACATTACCTGTAACAACAGTTCCGTCAGCATGCTGCTTTGAAACACGAACTGTGATACGTGCATGCATTGTTAATGCATCGTTCTCGTATGCAAGAATTGCCTCGCTAAGGCTCTTGAAGATTTTGCCTTCGCCAAGCTCTTCTCTAGTATCACCTACAGACTTACCACGCTCCTGTGTGAGGTAGTAAATACCAAGTACCATATCCTGTGAAGGAACGGCAACAGGACCACCATCTGAAGGCTTCAAGAGGTTGTTAGGTGAAAGAAGCATGAATCTACATTCAGCCTGTGCCTCCTGAGTAAGTGGAAGGTGAACAGCCATCTGGTCACCATCGAAATCGGCGTTGAAAGCTGTACATACAAGTGGATGAAGCTTGATAGCTCTACCTTCTACAAGGATTGGCTCGAAAGCCTGAATACCAAGTCTATGAAGTGTAGGAGCACGGTTAAGCATAACTGGATGCTCTTTAATGACATCTTCAAGGATGTCCCAAACCTCTGGCTCAAACTTTTCTACCATCTTCTTAGCATATTTAATGTTGTGAGCCATTCCATTACCAACGAGCTCCTTCATAACGAAAGGCTTGAAGAGCTCGAGTGCCATCTCCTTTGGAAGACCACACTGGTAAATCTTAAGCTCTGGTCCTACGACGATAACTGAACGACCTGAGTAGTCAACACGCTTACCAAGAAGGTTCTGTCTGAATCGACCAGACTTACCCTTAAGCATGTCTGAAAGAGACTTAAGAGGTCTGTTACCAGGACCTGTAACAGGACGACCACGACGACCGTTATCGATAAGAGCATCAACAGCTTCCTGAAGCATACGCTTTTCGTTACGTACGATGATATCAGGAGCACCAAGCTCTAAGAGTCGACGAAGTCGGTTATTTCTATTGATAATACGACGGTATAAATCGTTAAGATCAGATGTAGCAAAACGGCCACCATCAAGCTGTACCATAGGACGAAGATCTGGTGGAATAACAGGGATAACTGTCATAATCATCCATTCAGGTCTGTTTCCTGACTCACGGAATGCCTCAACAACCTCGAGTCTCTTGATGATACGTGAACGCTTCTGGCCTGTAGCGTTATCTAATTCAATCTGAAGCTTTGTAGCCTCTTCATCAAGGTCAATGTCCTTGAGAAGCTCCTGAATAGCTTCAGCACCCATTCCTACTCTGAAGCCGTTACCATACTGCTCTCTAGCTTCCTGGTACTCAGCTTCTGTAAGAACCTGCTTATACATGAGAGCTGTCTCTCCTGCATCAAGAACGATGTATGATGCAAAGTAGAGAACCTTCTCAAGTGTCTTTGGTGAAAGATCAAGAATAAGTCCCATACGTGAAGGAATACCCTTGAAATACCAAATATGTGAAACTGGTGCAGCAAGTTCAATGTGACCCATACGCTCACGACGAACGCTTGCCTTTGTGATTTCAACACCACAACGATCACAAACTACACCCTTATAACGAATCTTCTTGTACTTTCCGCAGTGACATTCCCAGTCCTTGCTAGGTCCAAAAATCTTTTCGCAGAAAAGACCATCCTTCTCAGGCTTCAGTGTACGATAGTTGATTGTCTCTGGCTTTTTAACTTCGCCACGAGACCACTGTCTGATCTTTTCAGGTGAAGCCAATCCAATCTGTATTGCGTCAAATGCTATTGGTTGATATGTCGCTTCTTTATTCTCTGGCATTTTCTAGCTCCCTTCCTATTTATTCCTCATCAAAATCATCTGCTACATCTGTAAAATCATCATCTTCTTCAAATGCTGCATCATCTTCATCATCAACAAGATCTCCATCAGAATCAAACTTCTTTGTAGAGAATCCTGCCTGTGCGAATGAATTGTCATCCTCGAAGGCAAAGTTTCTATCGCTTCCAGCGATGATTGCATTGAGGTCTGTATTTCCATATTCACTTGTTTCCATAAGTTCAACTTCTTCACGATTTTCATCGAGAACACGAACATCAAGACCAAGTGACTGTAATTCCTTAAGTAATACCTTGAATGACTCAGGGATACCTGGCTCAGGGATGTTTTCACCCTTGATGATAGCTTCGTATGTCTTAACACGACCGATAACATCATCAGACTTCATTGTAAGGATTTCCTGAAGTGTGTATGATGCGCCATAAGCCTCAAGAGCCCAAACTTCCATCTCACCGAAACGCTGTCCACCGAACTGTGCTTTACCACCAAGTGGCTGCTGTGTAACAAGTGAGTAAGGACCAGTTGAACGAGCATGGATCTTATCATCAACAAGGTGGTGAAGCTTAAGGTAATGCATGTGTCCGATTGTTACAGGACCATCAAATGGCTCACCTGTACGACCGTCGCGAAGCTGTACCTTACCATCACGAGAGATTGGAACACCCTTCCAAAGTGCACGGTGTGCACGGTTTGTAGAAAGATACTCCATAACATCGTCACGAAGAATATCAACGTACTTGTCGTAGAATGTCTCCTCGCCGTTTGTAGCTTCTTCCTTGTCAAATGGCATATTTACATAGTCATTTGCAAGCTCAAGTGTATCCTGGATATCAATTTCATTTGCACCATCAAATACTGGTGTTTCAATGTCAAATCCAAGTGCCTTTGCAGCAAGTGAAAGGTGAATCTCAAGGACCTGACCGATATTCATACGTGAAGGAACGCCCAATGGGTTAAGTACGATATCAAGTGGACGACCGTTTGGAAGATATGGCATATCTTCTACTGGAAGTACGCGGGAAACTACACCCTTGTTACCATGACGACCAGCCATCTTATCACCTACACCGATTTTTCTCTTCTGAGC
Source organism: Pseudobutyrivibrio sp. C4 (assembly GCF_900111635.1). Lineage (NCBI taxonomy): Bacteria > Bacillati > Bacillota > Clostridia > Lachnospirales > Lachnospiraceae > Pseudobutyrivibrio > Pseudobutyrivibrio sp. C4. The sequence continues at coordinate 48,538 of NZ_FOHF01000004.1, forward strand.
GATGTAGATACGTACTGATTTATTAACACCTGGAGAAAGCTCATCGCCGTTCTCACGAGTAAATACCTTTGCATCAACAACGATACCATAAGCACCGTGTGGAACACGAAGTGATGTATCACGAACCTCTCTTGCCTTCTCACCGAAGATTGCAAGAAGAAGTCTTTCTTCTGGAGTACGCTCTGTCTCTCCCTTAGGTGTAACCTTACCAACAAGGATATCACCTGCACGAACCTCAGCACCGATACGGATAATACCGCTCTCGTCAAGATCCTTAAGTGCGTCATCACCTACACCAGCAACATCACGTGTGATTTCCTCTGGTCCAAGCTTTGTATCACGAGCATCGATTTCGTACTCTTCAATATGAATAGATGTATAAACATCATCCTGTACAAGTCTCTCTGAAAGGAGAACCGCATCCTCGTAGTTGTAACCTTCCCATGTCATGAAACCGATAAGAGGGTTCTTACCAAGGGCAAGCTCACCATTCTTTGTAGAAGGACCATCAGCGATAACCTCGCCTGCTTCTACATGGTCACCCTTAAATACGATTGGACGCTGATTGTAGCAGTTAGACTGGTTTGAACGTGTGAACTTAAGAAGATCATACTCATCTCTTGTTCCGTCTTCGTCAGCCTTGATGATAATACGCTTTGTCTCTGACATCTCTACGATACCAGCGCGCTTAGCAACTACGCAGACACCTGAATCGACAGCTGTCTTTGGTTCCATACCTGTACCAACAACTGGAGCCTCTGTAGTAAGAAGAGGTACTGCCTGACGCTGCATGTTTGATCCCATGAGGGCACGTGTAGGGTCATCGTTCTGAAGGAATGGAATAAGGGCTGTAGCAACTGAGAATACCATCTTAGGAGATACGTCCATGTAATCAAACATAGTCTTATCGTACTCCTGTGTCTCCTCACGGAAACGACCAGATACGTTCTTTCTCATGAAGTGGCCTTCTTCGTCAAGCTTGACGTTAGCCTGTGCTACATGATAGTTATCCTCTTCGTCTGCTGTCATATAGATAACCTCGTCTGTTACACGAGGATTCTCTGGGTCTGTTTTATCAATACGTCTGTATGGCGCCTCAATAAAACCATACTCATTGATACGAGCATAGCTTGCGAGAGAGTTGATAAGACCGATGTTAGGTCCTTCAGGTGTCTCGATAGGGCACATACGTCCATAGTGAGAGTAGTGTACGTCTCGAACCTCGAATCCGGCACGGTCTCTTGAAAGACCACCAGGACCAAGGGCAGAAAGACGTCTCTTATGTGTCAACTCACCAAGTGGGTTGTTCTGATCCATGAACTGTGACAACTGTGATGAACCAAAGAACTCTTTGATTGCAGCTGTAACAGGCTTGATGTTGATGAGGTTCTGTGGAGAAATATCCTCAAGGTCACGAGTTGTCATACGCTCACGTACAACCTTCTCGAGACGTGATAAACCGATTCTGTACTGGTTCTGTAAAAGCTCACCAACAGCACGAATACGACGGTTACCAAGGTGATCGATATCGTCATCCTTACCAATGCCGTACTCAAGATGCATATTGTAGTTGATTGATGCGAATACATCCTCAACTGTAATGTGCTTTGGAATCAAATCAGCTACTGAACGCTCAATAGCATCCTCAATATCTTCTTTTGTTGTATTTTCTGAAAGAATTCTCTCTAATACTGGATAGTATACAAGCTCAGTAATACCAAGAGCTTCTGCATCGATATCAACAAACTTTGTGATATCAACCATCATGTTTGAAAGAACCTTTACATTGCGTGTCTCAGTCTGGATGAATACATGAGTAACAGCTGCATTTTGGATTTCATCAGCCTTCTCAAGTGTAATCTTATCTCCAGCCTTTGCAATAATCTCGCCAGTTGTAGTGTCAACTACATCCTCTGCAAGAATCTGACCTGCAATACGGTTGCGAAGCATAAGCTTCTTATTGAATTTATAACGTCCTACCTTTGCAAGATCGTAACGTCTTGGATCAAAGAACATACCGTGAATTAATGACTCGGCGCTATCCTTTGCAAGTGGCTCGCCTGGACGAAGCTTACGATATAACTCAAGTAAGCCTCCTTCGTAGCTACCCTGAGGATTCTTCTCAGTAATAGAAGGATCCTTTGCGAATGTAGCAAGAATCTTTGGCTCTTCGCCAAATACATCAATAATTTCCTGGTTTGTACCTAAACCAAGAGCACGAATAAGTACTGTAACAGGTACTTTTCTGTTACGGTCTACACGAACATAGAAAACGTCATTGGAATCTGTCTCATACTCTAACCATGCACCTCGGTTAGGTATTACTGTACATGAATAGAGCTCCTTACCAATCTTGTCGTGACCGATAGCATAGTAGATACCTGGTGAACGAACAAGCTGACTGACGATAACACGCTCTGCTCCATTAATAACGAATGTGCCAGTCTCTGTCATAAGTGGTAAATCACCCATGAAAATTTCATGCTCCTGCATGTCTCCGGACTCCTTGTTTACAAGGCGTACCTTTACTTTCAAAGGTGCTGCGTATGTTGCATCTCTTTCCTTGCACTGTGGGATGGTGTACTTAACTTCATCCTTGCACAATGTAAAGTCAACAAAGTGCAACTCAAGCTGATTACCCCTATCCTGAATAGGAGAGATATCAGCAAATGCTTCTTTTAATCCGTCCTTAACGAACCAGTCATAACTGTTCTTCTGGACCTCGATTAAATTAGGCATTTCAAGTACCTCTTTTTGTCTCGAGTAACTCATACGCAAGTTCTTTCCAGCTTTCACTGGACGTATTCTGTTTTTCTCCATTGACGTTCCACCTCTCATAATATTTAAATTTGGATAAATCTTATCAAATAAAATGTGTGAAAATCCGTGCATAAAAATAAGCATAGAAATACACACTGCACCACAATAGTGCAAACTACATTCTATGCCAAAGTCAATAACAAAGTCAAGTATTAAATTAGATATTTTCAAAAAAATTTAGCAGGTTCATTTGAACCTGCTAAATATAAAACAATCGAGTTTAACTTACTTAAGAGTAACCTTTGCACCGATCTCCTCAAGCTGAGCCTTGATTGACTCTGCTGTAGCCTTGTCAGCTGCTTCCTTGATAACCTTTGGTGCGCCATCAACGAGTTCCTTAGCTTCCTTAAGTCCAAGACCAGTAGCCTCACGAACAACCTTGATAACCTTAACCTTCTCAGAACCTACTTCTGTAAGCTCTACGTCGAACTCGTCCTTCTCCTCAGCTGCTGCTGCATCGCCAGCTGCTGCTGCAACTACAACGCCTGCTGCTGCAGAAACGCCGAACTCTTCCTCACATGCCTTTACAAGGTCATTTAACTCTAATACGCTAAGCTCTTTGATAGCTGCGATAAACTCTTCTGTTGTCATCTTTGCCATGATTATTTTCCTCCATTAAATAATAATAAAAATCAATTAAATTACTCTGCTTCTGTTGCAGGTGCTTCCTCTGCTGGAGCCTCTGCCTCTGCAGCTGGTGCCTCTGTAGATGCACCACCCTGCTCTGCGATCTGGTTGAGAACGCGAGCGAAGTTTGTGATTGGTGACTGTAAGCTTCCAAGTAACTTTGAAAGAAGTTCCTCTCTGCTTGGTACAGCTGCAACTGCTGACATACCATTAGCATCATAGAATGTACCTTCTACGACACCAGCCTTGATCTCAAGGTTTGTAGCTGTCTTAGCAAATTTAGCAAGAATTCTTGCTGGAGCTGTAGCATCATCCTTTGAAACAGCGATTGCACTTGGTCCTTCAAGAACATCATCAAGTGATGCAAAATCTGTTCCCTCGAAAGCACGCTTCATAAGTGTGTTCTTGTATACCTTGTAAGTAACACCAGCCTCGCGAAGCTGCTTACGTAACTGTGTGTCTTCTGCAACTGTAAGTCCACGAGCGTCAACAACTACTACTGAAGCTGCATCCTTAATCTGCTCTGAGATCTCGTCAACTATTGGCTGCTTTAATTCAACTTTTGCCACGAATTTTTCCTCCTTATAATATTTGTTTGTTGCTTATATGAGGATAAAGTAAAACCCTCTATGTCAAAGACATAGAGGGTGATTAATCGATAAATACTTAATCGTCCTCGGCTGGTAGATAAAATCTTTACGGCTAACGCCACCTGCTGTCTTCGGCAACAACTTTATGCATTATATCATCATGTATATTGGGCTGTCAACAATTAGTTAGAAACCTTTGCAACATTAAGCTTAACGCCAGGTCCCATTGTAGGAGCAAGTGAAATGCTCTTAATGTACTGACCCTTTAAGCTTGCTGGCTTAGCCTTGTTGATAGCGTCCATAAGAGTCTGGAAGTTGTCCGCTAACTGCTCCTCTGTGAAAGAAGCCTTTCCGATAGGTACATGGATAATGTTTGTCTTATCAAGTCTATACTCAATCTTACCAGCTTTGATTTCTTCAACAGCCTTAGCAACATCCATTGTTACTGTACCAGCCTTAGGGTTTGGCATAAGTCCTCTAGGTCCAAGTACACGACCAAGACGACCAACAACACCCATCATGTCTGGAGTAGCAACTACTGAATCGAACTCTGCCCAACCTTCGTTCTGGATCTTAGGGATGAGTTCCTCGCCGCCTACGAAATCAGCGCCTGCAGCCTGTGCCTCATCAAGCTTAGCACCCTTAGCGAATACTAAAACTCGAACAGTCTTACCTGTACCGTGTGGAAGTACTACAGCACCACGAATCTGCTGCTCAGCGTGACGTCCGTCACAACCAGTTCTGATATGAGCTTCAATTGTCTCATCAAATTTTGCAGTAGCATTCTTCTTTACCTGTGCGATTGCTTCTGCTGGATCGAATGCAGCTGACTTATCGTATGAGCTAACAGCTGCAACGTATTTCTTTCCTCTTTTCATGTTTACCTCCTGTGGTTTATCGAGCTAATGCTCTCCCACTCAAATCTTTAATAGTAAGAACGTTGTTTTCGCTAAGCTGTGAATTATTCAACAACCTCAACGCCCATTGATCTACATGTTCCTTCGATCATGCTCATAGCAGCCTCAAGTGATGCTGCGTTAAGGTCAGGCATCTTTGTCTCTGCAATTTCCTGAACCTGAGCCTTTGTAATCTTTGCAACCTTTGTCTTGTTAGGTGTGCCTGAAGCCTTCTGAAGCTTGCAAGCCTTCTTAATAAGAACTGCTGCTGGTGGAGTCTTTGTGATGAAGCTGAAGCTTCTATCTGCATAAACAGTGATAATTGTAGGAACAATTGTATCTCCCATATCTGCTGTCTTTGCGTTAAACTGCTTTGTAAACTCCACGATGTTTACACCATGCTGACCAAGTGCTGGACCAACTGGTGGGGCTGGTGTAGCCTTGCCTGCTGGAATCTGCAACTTGATATAGCCTTCAATTTTCTTTGCCATGATATTCCTCCTAATCCATCTTGCGTACGTCTGTGAAATCAATTTCTACTGGTGTTTCACGTCCGAACATTTCAACGCTGATGGTTACTGTCTGCTTCTTAGCATTGATAGACTTAACAACGCCCACAGTATCTTTCCAGGTACCGTCTACGACACTAAGAGTATCTCCGACTTCGAAGTCAACCTCAACGTTGACTCTTTCAGTGCTTTCGCCTAGTAAGTATGCTTTAACTTCAGCCTCTGACAATGGCACTGGTTTACTTCCTGGTCCAACGAAGCCTGTAACACCTCTAGTATTTCTGACAACGTACCAGGTCTCATCATTCATAATCATCTCAATAAGAACGTAACCAGGGTACATCTTCTTTGAAACTTGCTTCTTGACGCCGTCCCTAGTTTCGGTAACCTCAACCATTGGTACTCTAACATCAAGAATCTGCTCCTCGAGATGTTGTGTCTCGATAGCCTTTTCAATGTTTGTCTTGACTTTGTTCTCATAGCCTGAGTAAGTATGAACTACATACCACTTTGCCTCTGCCATATGCGATGCCTCCATTATAAATTAACTAGGATATTTACACCCTTGTTGATCACTGCATCTAAAACGATGATGATCACTGCTACAACTACTGACACAGCAACAACTGCTGTTGTCTGTTTTGACACGTCCTTTGGATCTGCCCAGACAATCTTTCCGAATTCTGTCTTAAGACCCGCAAAACGTCCTGACTTGGTTTTCTTTTCCTCTGCCATTTTGCACCTCCCGGATGACTATTTAGTCTCTTTGTGCATTGTGTGCTTCTTGCAGAATCTGCAATACTTCTTTGTTTCCATTCTGTCAGGGTGTGTCTTCTTGTCTTTTGTCATGTTGTAATTACGCTGCTGGCACTCTGTGCAAGCTAATGTTATCTTTGTGCGCACAACTTCCACCTCCGTTAAATTTCTACTTTGGTCTACTTATACTCACTTGTCATAGCGAACAATTTGACAAGGCGAAAAAAGAGCATAAAAAAAAGACCTGCTTTTCTTAGTCGCTAGCTAAATTTAGCACACGACGCAAGAACTGTCAAGTCTTTTTCATTATTATGTTTAGCCCTTTACACCGCCAAGTGTTACTCCACCAACAATGTATCTAGAAAGTATTAGGTAAACAATTATAACAGGGAAGATTGAGAATGCAATCATAATATAAACCTGTCCCATATCAAACTTTAACCAGTCTGCATTACGAAGCTGAGCAATTAATATAGGAAGTGTCTTCTTTGTATCATCGTGAAGAACAAGAGCTGGAGTGAAGTAATTATTCCAGCTACCTACAAAGCTGAATATTGCCTGTACAGCAATTGCTGGCTTCATAAGGGGTACTACAATCTGGTTAAATGTTCTAAATTCGCCAGAACCATCAATTCTGGCAGCCTCGATTAAGGAAAGAGGTAATGTAGAATCCATGTATTGCTTCATATAAAAGAATACAGCAGGAGATGCAATCGCAGGAATAATAAGTGGGATAGCACTATTATCTAAATGCATCTTGTCAATGAGCTGTAAGAAACCAAGTACAGTTACCTGTGTTGGAATCATCATAATCATTAATATGAAGGTAAACATAAACTTCTTTAATTTGAAGTCATATGCATGGATAGCATAAGCTGTCATTGTTGAAAAATATGTTGCAAGTGTAGCTGTAAGTACAGCGATTATAAGCGAATTAATCATACCACTTACAATAGGTAATGTTCCATTTTTCAAGTTTGTCCAGTTCTCAATAAGATGGACACTTGGAAATGGAGTGAAACCTGCGCTCAATTCTGAATTGCTTCTGGTAGAATTGATAAATAATACATAGAACCAGAATAAGCACAAGAATGAAATTAAAATCAATACTATATAAGAAACTATTCTTCTAGCATGAACTCCGCCGCCTTGGCTGTTGCTTGTGTTATTTGCCATTTTTATTCTCCTCATCTATTTTACTTAATTTCAACGATTTTATTTCTGTTCCTGAACGTTAGTAAACTTATAAACTATCAAGCTTAAAATGGCTGTTATTACAAACATAAATACTGAAAGTGCACCTGCAAGTCCAAAGTTCTTACTATATAAATGCTTGTTCAAGTACATAATCAAAGTCATAGATGAACGCATTGGATTACCTGTACCATTTGTTAAGATCTGAGGTACATCAAACATCTGTAAACCACCAATGAGTGATGTAATCATAACAAATACAAGAATTGGTCTAAGTAAAGGCAATGTTATTTTATAGAAAATCTGATTAGCAGTTGCACCATCAACCTGAGCAGCCTCAAAAAGAGATGGATCAATTCCAAGCATACCTGCCATCAGAAGAATTGTCGTATTTCCAAACCACATAAGGCAGTTCATTGTAGCTACCAATCCACGAACACTTGCAGCGTGATCCATAAATGAGAATGCTTCCTTGAATACGCCAATCTGAATTAACAATGAGTTAATTGGTCCGCTATCTGCAAATAATGTAAAGAACAACATCGCAAAAGCTGATGCCATAATCAAGTTTGGTAAATAGATTACCGTTTTAAAGAATGTCTGACCTTTTAATCTAAGAGATGGATCTGTAAACCAAGCTCCTAATAATAATGAAAGGATAATCTGTGGGATAAATCCTAACACCCACATAATCATTGTATTCGCAAAATATGTTGGTAAATCACCGTTAGTTACAATTGTTGCATAGTTTGCAAGACCTACAAAGTTAGGTCCAATCTGAGTAAGGCCTGAACGGTAATTTTCAAAGAATGAATTGTATATAGTTGAAACCAGTGGGATCAACTGGAATATTAAAAATATTACTGTAAAAGGTATTAGAAAGATATAACCCCACTTATTATATCTAACAACTTTGCTCTTCTTGTTCATAAATGCTCCCTTTTAGTTCTTTTAAATAGGGCGCATAGGGCCAATCCCCACGCGCCCCAAATCATTTCACTGATTAGTTGCAGTTAGAATTAGTCAACTGAAACATCTGGATACTTCTCATGAACTGCTGTCTTGAACATATCGAGAGCCTCGTCCTTTGTTGCATTTCCTGTGAAGTAGTTCTTCATTGCCTTCTGGAACTCTTCTGTACATCCCTGATCATACTTAGAAAGGTTTGAAAGATCTACTGTCTCAGCGCCTGCTGCAAGCTGCTCGTATGGATTCTGACCACCGAGAAGATCAAGGTTACCTTCATCTGATGATGCGAGCTCTGAAAGAACTTCCTTGCTGTTTACGCAGTCAGCGTATGTTGTAGCTATATCCTTAAGAACTCCCTTATCTGTTGTCATTGTAACGATGATATCTTTTACAAGGTTAGCATTGTCTGTACCTGTTGCAGCACATACCCATGTACCACCCCAGTAGTAAGACTGAGGACCTTCGCAGTATCCCCAACCACCCTGGTTAGCGATTGTGCCATCCTGATCTGCATCAAGACAGAAGTTGAAGAACCAAGCTGGTCCAAAGTAGCAGAATACCTTTCCTTCTGGTCTCTTACCCTTTGCCCAGTCATCGCTCCAAAGATCATCTGTATCTTCAGCGCCTGCTTCAATAAGTGCCATAGAATCATCTACCCACTTATCAACGTTAGGATCGATAACAAGCTTGCCATCCTGTACCCACTGTCCAGATACGTTGTTAGCATATGTTCTGTATGTATCGTTTACTGAGCACATTGTGTAACCAGCATCAGCGACCTTCTTAGCTGTCTCATTGTACTTATCCCAATCAGCTACTGCTGCCTGAACTTCTTCTGGATCATCTGTTCCAAGAACTTCCTTTGCTGCCTCTCTGTTGTAGATAAGACCTGCTGAGCATGCCTGCCATGAAGAACCTTTAAGTTTACCATTGCTATCTGTTACGATGCTCTGTGTATATGTGTACTGATCTGAAAGAACATCAGATGTAATGCCGAGGTCAGATAATGGCATTGTTACATCCTCGTCAACATACTTAAGAGCGTAATCAGCTTCTACCAAGAATAAATCTACCTTATCATCTGCAGCTGCGTCTGGCTGAGCGATAAGAGCCTCATCAAGGTTGTTCTGATATGCATTGTCTGTAGATGGTGTAATGTTCCAAACTACTTCAACATCACCAATCTTACCGTGAGTAGCATCTACTTCTTCGTATCCAGGATAGAAATCCTTTACACGTGTCTGCCACTCATCGTTCCAACAATAGATGTTAAGAACTTTACCTGTGTCCTCAGGAAGTTCTACTGCTTCTGCCTCAGCATCAATCTCCTCTGTTGATGCTGGAGCTGCTGCTTCTTCTGTAGAAGCTGTTTCTGAGCTTCCACAGCCAGCAAACATTGTTGCTGTCATTGTTGCCATTGCGAGCAAACTAACTAATCTTTTTTTCATTGTGTGTTCCTCCCAAAATATTTTTCCTGGACTTTCGTCCTTTGATGCTGATAACACATCAACATCATATCTACATTAATTTGTTTGCATTTATATAAGTTGATTTCTCAACCCAATGCCTAATTTAGTTTCTTTAGGGTATCTCCTTCAAGCAATCTTCCTTTTACTACAACTCGTTGTACTAATGTAGTTTTTGGTCTTTCAATTAAATCGATTAGATTCTTTCCTGCTTGTCTTCCTAACTCTTCTGTATCCTGTCTATAAGTAGTAAGACGTGGCCTAATATGTCTTGCTACTTTGATTCCATCAAATCCAACTACTGATACATCATCCGGAACCTTTAACCCTTTTTCTGATATTGCCCTCATACCACCATAAGATGCATAATCATCAGGATAGAAAATGCAAGTTGGTCTATCTTCTAATTCCAACAGCTTTAATGTGCATTCATAAGCACCATGTGTATCTCTATATGGAGATTCCATTAAGTACTCATCTGGAGTTTCTATTCCATATTCCTCCATCTTTTTATGGAAGGTAACTAATCTTGTGCGTGTTACCGAAGAATCAGCACCGTGTATGTAAGCGATTTTTCTATGGCCAGAAGCTACTGCAAAATCAACCAGCTCAGTCATGCCTCCAACATTATCTGAAAGGATTGTTGTTGTATCATTATAAATATGATCAATTGTTACAACTGGTATATCACTTTTTACTAGCTCAACTACTTCAGGATCTCCGAAGTGAACATTTGCAATAATTACACCATCGAATCTTCTATATCTTGCATGTGTAAGATAAGAATCTCTTCCAGGCCTTGATCTGTCATTTGAAATAAAGGTTATATCATATCCCTCTTTTTCAACTTCTCTTTTAAAGCCTTCAAGAACACTTGCGAAAAAGTCATGCTGTAAACCACTGTTGGCATCGTCCATGAAAAGAACTCCTATATTATGTGTGCGATTTGTTTTCATGGATTTTGCTGCTGCATTAGGAACATATCCTAATTCATTAGCAACTTTTCTGATTCTTTCCTTTGTTTCTGCGCCGATGTCACTGTGATCATTCAATGCTTTACTAACTGTAGCAACTGATACACCGCATCGACCGGCAATATCTTTTAATGAAACCATCACTCTCTCCCTAGTGTGTTAAACATCTGCTTAATCGTTTTCGTAATTTCAATATAGCCCCTTTTCACGAAATGTACAATAGTTTTTCGAAAATTTGTCTTTTCGTTAAAGTTTCGTAACCTGTTTTAGTGAAATATCGCCAAATATTTAACAGCCTAATTGCATTTTAGGATAATTATGGTATTCTAATGCCGAGAAATTATATCTTTTAACTTAAACGTTTACGCTTCGTTTTCTTTAAATTGACCGATTTTCTCTCAGATTATTCACTTAATCGTTTTCTGTATGAATAATTGTTTCTTAGTTTTAGGGAGGAATATATGAAGTTCGGACATTTCGACGATCAAAACAAAGAATATGTAATCACAACTCCAAAGACTCCATTACCATGGATTAACTACTTGGGTTGTACCGATTTCTTTTCTTTGATCTCAAACACATGCGGTGGCTATACTTTCTATAAAGATGCAAAGCTTTTACGCATGACACGTTATCGCTATAACGACACAACTCCAGATACAAACGGTAAGTATTTCTATATTAAGGATGGAGATACAATTTGGAATCCTGGCTGGCAGCCAACCAAGACTGAATTAGATTCTTATGAATGTCGTCATGGTATCGGCTACAGCAAGTTTACTGGTGTTAAAAATGATGTAAAAGCAGAACTTATTACTTTTGTTCCAATTGGTGATCCAGTTGAATTAACAAAGGTAACAATTACAAATAACAGCTCAGCTCACAAAGATATTCAACTTTTCTCATATGTAGAATGGTGCCTTTGGAATGCTGATGATGATATGAAGAATTATCAGCGTAACCTTTCAATCGGTGAAGTTGAAGTTATTGATTCAACTATCTATCACAAGACAGAATATCGCGAGCGTCGTAATCACTACGCTGTATATTCAGTAAATACTAAGATTGATGGTTTCGAGACAAGCCGAGATGAATTCAGAGGTGCTTACAATGGTCCAGATAGACCTGCAGCTGTAATTGAAGGAAAGCTTCACAATACTATCGCTTCAGGATGGTATCCAATCGCTTCACATCAGATTAATCTTTCACTTGATGCTGGAGAGTGCAAAACTTTCGTATTCGCTTTAGGATATGTGGAAAACCCTGAAGATGAAAAGTGGGAAAAACCAGGAATCATTAATAAAAAGAGAGCTAATGCTCTTCTCGCTAAATATCAAACTACTGAAGATTTTGACAACGCTCTTGCAAAGCTTAATACATACTGGGATGGACTTCTCAGCAAGTTCCATGTTGAATCAAATGATGAGCATGTAAACCGTATGGTAAATATTTGGAACCAATACCAGTGTATGGTTACATTTAACATGTCTCGTTCAGCTTCTTACTATGAGACAGGTATTGGCCGTGGAATGGGATTCAGAGATTCTTGCCAGGATTTACTTGGATTCGTACATCTGATTCCAGATAGAGCTCGCGAGAGAATCATTGATATTGCTTCAACTCAGTTCCAGGACGGTTCAGCATATCACCAGTATCAGCCTCTTACAAAGAAGGGTAATTCTGATATCGGTTCAGGATTTAACGACGATCCACTTTGGTTAATTGCTGGAACAAGCGCATACATACGCGAAACAGGAGACACATCAATTCTTAAGGAAATGGTTCCTTACGATAATGATATGTCAGTTGCTACAACACTTATGGAGCACTTAAAGCGCTCATTTAATTACATTGTAAATCACAAGGGTCCACATGACCTTCCACTTATTGGTCGTGCTGACTGGAACGACTGCCTCAACCTTAACTGCTTCTCAGAGCATCCAGGCGAAAGCTTCCAGTGCTTCGGACCTAGTGAAGGACCTGTTGCAGAATCAGTATTTATTGCTGGTATGTTTGTAAAATATGGTCGCGAATATGCAGCTCTTGCAAAGCTTATGGGTGACACTGCTGAAGAAGCTCGTGTTCTTGCAGAAGTAGATAAGATGACTGCTGCAATCGAAAAAGATGGTTGGGACGGCGATTGGTTCGTAAGAGCTTACGACGCTTACAGCCACAAAGTTGGTTCAAAGGAATGTGATGAGGGACAGATTTACATCGAGCCACAAGGTATGTGCGTAATGGCCGGTGTTGGCGTTGATGATGGTAACGCAAAGAAAGCCCTTGATTCTGTAAAAGAAAAGCTTGATACAAAATACGGCGTAATGATTTTACAGCCTGCTTACACAAGATATCATCTTGAGCTTGGTGAGATCACATCATATCCACCAGGATACAAAGAGAATGCTGGTATCTTCTGTCACAACAATCCATGGATTTCAATTGCTGAGACATGCATTGGTCGTGGTGACAGAGCATTTGAAGTTTACAAAAAGACCTGTCCTTCATACATCGAGGACATTTCAGAAATTCATAGAACTGAGCCATACGTTTACTCACAGATGGTTGCTGGCGTAGATGCCAGATTCCACGGTGAGGCTAAGAACAGCTGGCTCACAGGTACTGCTGCTTGGACATTTACAAATATTTCCCAGTATATCTTAGGAATCTACCCAACCTTAGAGGGATTATCTGTAAATCCATGTACACCTGCTGCATTTGGTGATTTCAATATCACTCGTGAATACAGAGGTGTAATATACAACATCGAAATCAAGAATCCTAACCAGGTTCAAAAGGGTGTTGCAAGCCTTACTGTTGATGGCAAGGAAATCGAAGGAAACGTTATCCCATTCGATTCTTCTAAAAAAACAGTTAGCGTGGTTGCTACAATGAAGTAAAAGAGTAATAGCTTTACTTTCTTCATTTAACCAATTCTCCTTCTTCAATAAGAGCTCATACGCCCCAGTATGAGCTCTTTATTTTTGACTTTTTGTCTATATACAGATAAATTATAGCTATGAACAGAACATTAACTTATGAAATCAATTCTGAATATGCAGGGTATTCTATTGACAAATATCTGAAATCCCAGGGCTATTCCAGCGCCAATATCACCGCAATCAAAAAGATGCCTAATAATGTGGTTATCGATGGTGAGTGGGTACATATGAATCGCAAACTCCAAGCCGGCGAGATTTTAACTGTAAATATCTCCGAGGATAATTCATCAGAAAAGATTCCACCAGTAAAAATTGATTTGGATATCGTTTATGAGGATGATGATATTATCGTTATCAATAAGCCTGCAGGACTTCCAATTCATCCAAGTTTAAATCACTACGAAGATTCCTTAGCAAACGGTCTGGCATATTATTACGAGGCTCAGGACAAGCCTTTTATATTTAGATGTGCTAATCGACTAGATAAGAACACCTCTGGACTTACCGTCATTGCCAAGCATTTAGTTTCTGGCAATATCTTATCTACAATGGTAAAAAACCGTGAGTTTCATAGAGAGTATTATGCCATCGTCCGCGGTCATCTTGATGAGCCTGAAGGCACAATAGATGCACCTATAGGACGTGTAGACGATTCTATCATTACAAGGCAGGTAGATTTTGAAAATGGTGAACGCGCAGTCACTCACTATAAAGTGATAGACGAGAAAAAAGGGCACAGCCTAATCTCAATCCATCTTGAGACAGGCCGCACCCATCAAATTCGTGTCCATTTTAAATATATTGGTCATCCATTAATTGGAGACCATTTGTACAATCCCGATTTTGAATATATGACAAGACAAGCATTGCATTCCCACAAAATCAGTTTTGTTCACCCTATAACAAAAAAGGCAATGGAGTTTATCGCCCCATTGCCTAATGATATGAATTTCATTTACATTTGATTTTTGAGATCCTCGTACTCACGATTTATCTCTGCCACGGTAGCTGTGTCGCCAGATTCTCCATCAGGATGGTAAATCTTAATAAGGTCCTTATAACGCTTTTTAAGGGCCTTTGGTGTGGTGACACCAGAAAAGAACATCTCCCCGTGGACGATGTTATCCTCAGCTACATAAGGCTCCACAGAGTGAGCCTGTACTTGATCAAAGAATTTCTTCTTTCTCTCAAATTGTAATTTATCGTCAGCAAGCTTCTGAGTCTCCTGGATTAATAATTCCCATTTCAACTCAAACTGTTTTTCCTGCTGTTCTAGAGTATGAATCCTTGCTTCAAACTCTCTTCTTTCTTTTAGCAAATCATTCCATGCTTTTTCTAACTCTTTATGTCGGTCCTCAAGTGCTTGCATGTCGATCTTGCCTTGACATGTGAGATCCTTTGCCATAATAACTCTCCCGTATAGTATTACATTCTAGGTATTGTGGAACTTTCCCAAAACTTGTAATGATTATACTATATGTTGTGCATGCTTGTAAAATAAAATATCAATTCTATCTTTTGTACACTATGCCGGTATATGGTTGAAGGCTGACGTGAAGGTTTCCTCCTTCAACAATTATATCGGTAGGCATTATTGAATAGCCAACCTCATTGGTCATAATTACTCTTTCCAAGTTGCAATTTAGTGGAACGCCAGCTATCCAAACTGGTATATCCACTTCTATGCCATTGCCATTGCTGTTGATAACTACGATAACTTGCTCATTGGCTGTGAATCTGGCATAGCTAATAAATCCCTGGCCACAATTTAAAAATCTAAACGAGCCCTGCTTAATGGCTGGACTTAGTTTATGAACCATAATCATATCCCTTGTGTAATCGATAAGATCATAGTTGCAGTGGCCCCATGGATATGTTCTACGGCTATCTGGGTCCGTAAATCCACACACCCCAGCTTCATCGCCGTAATACAATGTTGGCGCACCAGGCCAAGTCATCTGTACCATTTCAGCTAGCTTCATAACAGGAATACTTACACCATCCTCAGCAGCCTTAGCCCCTTTTGTGGCGAGTCTTCCTACCGTATGGTTTGTTCTTGTCAAAAATCTGGAATGGTCATGGTTGGACAGCTGATTCATTGCGCAATACAGTGATGGAGTTTTCAGCCTTGCCATGAAGTGCAGCATTGTGTTTTTGAATCTTTCACCATCGCCAATAGCACTAGGCTGGAACTCATCAGAATGCTTCTCCATTCCTGTCAAAAAGAAGGTAAGTGGCTCCATAAAAGCATCATAGTTCATAACCGTATCCCACTGGTCACCAGCCAGCCATGCACTTGGATTACCATAATGCTCTGCAAGTATAATTGCGTTTGGATTTGCCGATTTTACTGCGTCTCTAAAATCATGCCAGAATTTATGATTAAACTCTTCTGAATGACCTAAATCAGCAGCTACATCAAGTCTCCAACCATCACAATTATATGGTTCGCTAACCCATTTTTTGCCTATATTGAGGACATACTGACACAGCTCAGGTGACTCCTCATAATTTAGCTTTGGCAACGTATCATGACTCCACCAGCCGTCATATGATTTGTTGTCTGGCCATGTATCCTCATAAAAGTAAAAGAAATTGTGATATGGGCTGTCCTTACTCTCGTAAGCTCCAGGAGCATATCCCTCTTCCTTTGAATAAATCTTTTCTCTGTTGAGCCATTTGTTGAAAGAACCGCAGTGATTAAATACACCATCTATAATCACTCGTATTCCCTTCTCATGGGCCTCTCTAACAAAGTCTGCAAAGAATTGGTTACTTGCCTCGAGGTTTTCCTTATTGGTCACTCTTAGCTTGTATTTAGTGGCATGGGAATTGTCATAATCCCCGTCCTTTAAACACTCTCCCCCATCCTTTTTAATTACGGTGAGGTGAGGGTCTATATAGTCATAATCAGAGGTATCGTATTTATGGTTAGAAGGGGAAACAAACAACGGATTAAAATATATTACTTCAACCCCCAAGCTTCTGAGATAATGGAGCTTCTGTCTGACTCCCTCTAGGTCTCCGCCGTAAAATCTTCCTATATCAAGATTTGCAGGTATAGCATCCCAGTTATCAACACGCTCAACTGGTGCTCCTACATAATGATATTCATTTGTTTCTACATCTGTGCTTGGGTCGCCCTTATAGAATCTATCCACAAGGATTTGGTACATAACTGCACCCTTCGACCAGGAAGGTGTGGAAAAACCTGGCATAATAGAAAACTCGTAATGTTCTCTATGATCACGCCAGAGACCTACTCTATCGTAATAATAAAGGCCATAGTCGCCGACTATTTCAAAGTGATATCTAAACTCTTTATCTTCGAGCTTAACGTCGCATGCATAGTAATCAAACTCTCCACGAGCTCTCTCTAGATGCATTCTTATATTCTTATCACCAGATACTAAAAAGGCCTCCAGGTCTTCCTGATGGTAAACGCGCAGTCTGATAGTTACTAAGTCAAAAGGCTCCGGTTCCATAGGAGTTCTATATTCAGCTGTACCGTCCGAGTAAATAGCTTGGATGTTCATTCCAACTCCCCTTAGATATTTTTAGATAGTAAAAAAGACAGCAACGATCGCTGTCTTTTTAGGAGAAGGTATTTTTACTATGGGGTTAGTAAAAATTATATAATGTATTGGGGGGTTTTTACGATGTTTATTATATGACCTCACAATACTTAAGTGTGCACAAATATAACAAATACTGACTTAGGTTTTTGTGCATGTTGCACTATTCTCCCCAGTTTATACCCTCTACAGCGGTCTCATTCGTACCTGAAGATTCAAATAGGGCCTCAAACTCGCTTCGTCCTATCTTTTCTTTTTCTAATAATAGATTAGCACATTTGTGTAGTATCTGTTCGTTTTCTCGCAAAATTTTCACAGCTTTTTCATAACATTCATCAATGATGCGTTTAACTTCCTCATCGATAGCTTTAGCTGTTGCTTCTGAAAAGCCTTTTGTATGAGCCAAATCACGGCCGATGAATACTTCTTCATCGTCATCACCGTAGTGAATCATACCTATATTTTTTGAGAATCCATACTTTGTTACCATGTTTCTTGCCATCTTTGTAGCCTGCTTGATGTCATTAGAGGCACCAGTGGTAACATCGTCAAATATAAGTTCCTCGGCAACACGTCCCCCCAGAGAAACAATAATATCCTGGGTCATCTTGCCTTTTGTATTAAAGATTTCGTCATTTTCATTTATAGGCATTGTATAGCCTGCTGCACTTGCACCTGTAGGAATGATTGACACTGAATATACAGGCCCTACATCTGGAAGTACATGGAAAAGAATTGCATGTCCAGCCTCGTGGTATGCTGTAATCTTCTTTTCTTTATCTGAAACAATCTTGCTCTTCTTTTCTTTACCAATTCCGACCTTTACGAAAGATCTTTTGATGTCTTCCTGAAGGATGTACTGTCTTTTCTCACCTGCTGCAAGAATAGCTGCTTCGTTGAGAAGATTCTCTAAATCTGCTCCTGTGAAACCAACTGTTGCCTGAGCAACCTGTTTCAAATCTACATCCTCCGCCAACGCCTTGTTGCTAGCGTGTACCTTGAGGATTTCCTCGCGTCCCTTCACATCAGGACTGCCAACATAAACCTTTCTATCAAAACGTCCTGGACGCATAATAGCCTGGTCTAAAATATCTACACGGTTTGTAGCCGCCATAACAATGATGCCTTCGTTAACACCAAAACCATCCATCTCTACAAGGAGCTGATTCAGTGTCTGCTCGCGCTCATCGTGGCCGCCGCCCATACCTGTACCACGGCGTCTAGCTACCGCATCAATCTCGTCAATAAAAACGATACATGGTGCATTCTGCTTTGCTTCCTGGAACAAATCACGGACGCGGGAAGCACCAACACCAACAAACATCTCAACAAAATCCGAACCAGAGATTGAGAAGAATGGTACTCCTGCCTCTCCAGCGATAGCCTTTGCAAGAAGTGTCTTACCTGTTCCTGGAGGGCCTACTAAGATAACGCCCTTAGGGATTCTGGCACCGATTTTTGTATATTTAGCAGGATCTTTTAAGAAATCAACAAGTTCTTCAACTTCTTCTTTTTCTTCTTTTAATCCAGCTACATTATCGAAAGTAGTGTTGATATCTTCTTTGTTTGTAAGCTTAGCTCTGCTCTTGCCAAAATTCATCATTCTAGCATTGGCACCGCCACCACCAGCGCCCTGCGCATTCATCATAATCATAAAGAGAATGAATACTGCGCCTAAGACAATGAGCATTGGTAACAATTCAGAAATCCAACTGTCATGTGGGATATCTGAAATAGTATAGGCAACCTTTGCTTCTTTTAATTCTTCCTGAATCTCGTTTACATCCGAAACATAAAGAGTAGCCTCTGTACCATCAGTAAGAGTGATTTCTGCTGCGCCAGTTGGCACCTCTTCATTCTGAGTAATATTGACTGATTTTACCTCATCTCTTGCCAAGGCCTTGTCAAATTCTTTTCGGGTGTATGTGGTAGTTGATTTACCCATGCTTGTGTAAAGTATAGCTAACACAACAAATACAAACAAAGCATAGATAATCATTCCTGAAGCTCTGTTTTTCTTCAAATCCGCCTCCTAGTCTAGCTCTACAACGCCAATGTATGGAAGGTTACGATACTTCTGGTCGTAATCAAGGCCGTAACCAACTACGAACTGATCTGGAATAGTAAATCCAGTGTAATCAACATGCACATCTACCTCACGACGATCTGGCTTATCAAGCATTGTAACCATGCGAACTGACTTAGCTCCACGATCTTTGAAAAGCTGACCAAGGTAGTTTAATGTATTTCCACTATCAATGATATCTTCAACGATAATAACGTTCTGGCCTGTTGGATCTAAATCCAAATCCTTTTTAATCTTAACTACACCAGAAGAAACTGTGCCGCTACCATAGCTTGATGTAGCCATAAAATCGATAATTACTGGAACTGTGATTCTTTTTGCCAACTCACAAGCAAAGAATGCTGCGCCCTTTAAGATGCAAACGAGAAATACTGATTCTCCTTCGTAATCCTTGCTGATTTGTGCTCCTAATTCTGAAATACGTGCTGCCAATTCTTCT
The DNA here is from genome assembly GCF_900111635.1 of Pseudobutyrivibrio sp. C4. NCBI lineage: Bacteria > Bacillati > Bacillota > Clostridia > Lachnospirales > Lachnospiraceae > Pseudobutyrivibrio > Pseudobutyrivibrio sp. C4. The sequence continues at coordinate 68,378 of NZ_FOHF01000004.1, forward strand.
TCAGGCAAAAGAACTCTGATGTTCTCACTCATTTTACTATTCCTCCGTATAACTAATCTCTAATACTCGAGTGGTATTTTTTGAAATTTTGTAATACTCGCTGACTCGGTGACCGACCACCCACATTACATGATTTCCATCACATACAAGTGGCACCTCATCTCTTAAATGTCGTGGAATTTTTTCATCTACAAAATAATCCTGTATAGATTTGCGATTTCCATCTGAATCGATGCATAGATAGTCACCCTCTGCACGGGTTCTTATTACAATATTAGCCCCTATTCTATCACAATCAAACCATTTCGTATAGGTTTCGGTAGGGTATTTCATGCCCTCTTTGTAATCAAATTCTCGATAGTTAAAAGTAGGATTAATCTGTTTTTGATTATCCTCATTCGCTGTATCGATTACGTATATTTCTTCATAGGATATGATAAGGGTCTTTTTGTATGGAAGCTGAATTTGACGCTCTCCATCTTCGTTTAATAGGTCCAGGATAGAATCCACGTGAACAGCAGCCACATCCTTCTGATATGGCATAAACTTGCTTAAATAATCCTTTATAGCCTGGCTGGCGATTACACGTGGTGCAGTTGCAATAGTTCTTTTTCTAAGCTTATCGCCCTCAAGCTTAGCCATCTGAAGCAATCCGTTTGACTCCAGGCTGATATAATCCGCGATTTCAGATAGTCGCTCTGTCATATCTGAAATATGCTCCAGGGCTCTATCATTTATTTTGGCTAATTCAGGCATGATGTTGTGTCTGATTCGATTGCGGTCGTAATCAGTTTCGGCATTTGTCCCATCGATGCAGTATGCCACTTCGTTTTCATTGAGGAATTCCAAAATATCCTTCTTTGGAACTGTAAGCAGTGGGCGGATGATTTTATCACGCTTTGGTGCGATTCCGCAGACCCCATCCAATCCCGTGCCTCTTGCCATGTGGAAAAGCACAGTTTCAGCATTGTCATCAGCATTATGGGCCACCGCAATCTTTGCTGGTATCCCTTGCTCCTCAAAAGCTGCTGCAGCTTCCTCAAAAGCTTCATATCTGGCAATTCTTGCCTCTTCTTCTATGGAACGGCCTGATGCCTTTGCAAGCGCAGGAATGTCGACTCTAAGAGCATTTAAAGGAACATTGAATTCCTTGCATAAGCTTTCCACATATTCCTGATCCTCGTCTGCGTCCTTGCCTCTAATCATATGATTTATATGAACTGCTGATATAGTCAGATTGTATTCTTCTTTAAGTGCCAACAGTACAAAAAAAAGGCACACAGAGTCAGGTCCACCTGATAGACCTAGGACGACTCCATCGCCTTTGTTTAGCATATTGTATTTTTCAATATATTCTTTAATCTTCTTTTTCTTTAAAAATAATCCAATTGTCATGTGTCAATCCAAGTTTCTGTGATGCTTCACTTTCTATGTATTCGTCAGTACCAACGTATTCCTCGTATTCCTTCAACTGCTCACTTTTTTCGTTCGCTTCATCTACTTGGCTTTGGAGAGACTCCTCCTGCTTCTTTAAGTCCTGATTTTTATCGTATAAACGAACCATCTGGACAGTCATAACGCAAATCATGAACAGCATGATAACTGCAACATATATTCTACCTGTTGAGGTTTTCTTTCGTCTTTTAACTCTTCTAGCTCTTGCCATCAAATACCTCGATAACTGATATTAAATATACTTAAATAAGTCTGCTGCCGCATCCTTTTTTGTGGTGTCCTGAATATCTAAAACTTCCACTTTAACATTTTTGTTTCCAAATGCTATTTCTATTATATCACCAATTTTAACATCGGTGGACGCTTTCGCAATTTTTCCATTGATTTGAACTCTACCGCTGTCACATGCTTCATTGGCAACAGTACGACGCTTTATAAGTCTACTAACTTTTAAATATTTATCAAGTCTCATTATATCACCTCATTAAAAAATAGGGCCCGGCATAACCGAACCCTAACCATCATCTAAATAAAATATACATTCAATTAGTTGATAGAATCCTTAAGAGCCTTACCAGCCTTAAACTTAGGAGCCTTAGATGCAGGAATCTTCATCTCTGCGCCTGTCTGTGGGTTTCTACCTGTACGAGCTGCTCTCTGAGATACTTCGAATGTACCAAAGCCTACAAGCTGAATCTTCTCCCCCTTCTTAAGCTCTTCAGCAACAACCTCTGTAAAAGCCTTTACAGAAGCCTCTGCGTCCTTCTTAGAAATGTTAGCCTTGCTAGCGATAGCTGCTACTAATTCTGTCTTGTTCATTACTATTCCTCCTCGAGAATTTGTATTGTATTATAGCGGGCTCAAGGGCCCTTAACTACAATATCCTTTATAATTCTTTTGCATTACGCTGTCAACAATAAAACCCCAAAAAATCCCCATTTTATAAGGTTTTTATGGATTATTACAAATTTTTTGCACATTTTTTAAACATTATTACTATTTACAAATCCTTGCATTTTAGAAAAGTTCACTTTTTTTTCACATATCCCTAATTTCCAAGGCTACTGATAAGATCCGAAATAGTTGATAAATAGTCCACTTCATAGTCATAATCGTCTGATTTTTCCTCGGTTTCAGTCTCATTTTCTGTAGACGATTCTTCACTATTTTCCTCTTCTGTTGACTCGTCTTCCTGGACAACTTGTGAGTCAGTGGTGTCTGATTCTGTTTCCATCTCAAGAGTGATTGTTGCGGTCTCCGAATTAACAACTAATGTCTTGTTCCAAGCAGTGTATCCATCGCACTGAACCACCAGCTTGTGATTTCCATACTGAACATACTGTGGCTCCGCTGGATCAATCATTTCACCATCAATGTAAACATAGGTATCTGCCACTGTAACAATAAATGTAATCAAGCAGTAGGATGGCCCCTCCCCCTTCAAATCATCCAGATTTACCGGAGTAGTTTCGTTTCTATTGACAGTGTACTCTCCACTGCCTCCCCAGCCATTATTTGCAACTGTAATCTTGTAGGTTCCTTCTGGTACTTCAATTACCTGGTCTCCATTTACCATTGAAACAATCTTGTTTCCAATGAAGATAAGGCTATCATCAAATAGGCTTGTATTTGTAAGATAGATATATCCATGGCCTGTGGTAACCGCTATAGAAATAACCTGCTTATCCTGGCCAATAACTGTGATTACATCATCTTCACCAATACTTGATAGAAGAATCTTTTCTGTATCCGAATAGACCTTTGTTTTATCGGTAATCTTGTAATTGGTTCCGTCGATAGTAATTAGGTTTTTGTCTGCATCCAGCTTGTATTTGGAGATATCCTCATATGCCCAAACATCATCTGACTTCTGCACAGATGAAAGTGCTCCAGATGATGGAAGCAAATCGCCTATCGTAACAACTGTGCCAGCTGTAAAGTTCGCCCACACAGTGTTGCCCCCGAATTTATCAAGGAATTTCGTGGTCATATTATAGTTATAGCGCAGTTGCTTGTCCTCTTCCAAAGAATAGAGTGCGATGGTTTCTTCCATCATATCTAGACTTTCTACGATATACAGCCCCTGTGGCTCTTCCTCCACAAGTGCTGTATCCTCCTCCACAGTCTCCTCCTGCTTTTTCAAGGCAGAGCCTGTGTGTTGAGTAACCGTAGCAGTATTAGGGTGACTTCCGCACCCCTCAAGCAAAGCTGCGCTCATGCATAATATCAATGTTAAGTTAATTAGTTTTTTTGCAAAAATCCCATTCATACGATTATTGTAGCATATCTTTTACATGATTTAACAGATATTCTCTATCGTTCAAATCTGGTTGGTCCACAACTTCGTCGAAAACTGTTTTCAGAATCTGGCCTATTTTTTGCCCCTGAGGCACGCCCATTCCGATTAAATCCTTACCATTTATCTTTAAATCCTTTATAGATAAGCAGTCCTCCTGCTCTAGGATTTGTCGATACATAGCTTCGATTGAATCAATATATGCAAGCTTCTCATCACGACAGTACATGCTCTGGGCCATGGTATCTGCTCTTTTAACAGCTAGTAAATCTTCAAAGTTATCCTTACCAACTCTGATTATTAGCCTACGAATGTTTCTAGGTGTAACCTCTGGTCTATCGTCATGATTTTTAATCAGATTGCAAACTGCATCAGTAGTTTCGTTGTCAAACTTCAAACGACGTAATATAGCTTTAGCCATCTTAGCCCCTTCTACCTGATGCATTTTGAAATGGTTTTGGCCTTCAGCATCAATTGTCTTGCAAGCTGGTTTTGCCACGTCATGAAGAAGCATTGTAAGTCTAAGCACCTTATCTGCCTTTACATTGTTTAAAGCAACAATTGTATGCTCTCCCACTGTGTACATGTGGTGCTTGTTTACCTGGTCGCAAGCCATCATATCATTGAACTCTGGGAAGAATACATCTGTAAGGCCTGTCTCATAAACATTCCTTATCCTCTCAGGATGATCTGATGTAATTAATTTTACAAGCTCTACCTGAATTCTCTCAGCACTAATCCTATCCAAGGTTGGCGCCAAGGTCTTGATTGCCTCATATGTAGCTGGCTCTATTTCAAAGCCTAGCTGTGCGGAGAATCTGAGTGCGCGAAGCATACGAAGAGCATCCTCTGTAAATCGCTCTGTAGGATTGCCTACAGCCTTGATGATGCCATTCTCTAAATCCTGCTCGCCACCAAACAAATCCACCAATCCTCTGGTGTCGTTGTAGGCCATAGCGTTGATAGTAAAATCGCGACGCTTTAAATCTTCCTCAAGAGAAGCTGTGAATGTAACTTCCTTAGGATGACGACCGTCCTCGTATTTGCCATCTACTCTGTAGGTGGTGACCTCGTATCCTTCACCATGAAGCAATACAGTCACAGTACCATGCTCAATGCCTGTATCAAATGTGCGCTCGAACAAAGCCTTCACCTGCTCTGGCAAGGCCGATGTGGTAATATCCCAATCGTGAGGAATTTTCCCTAGAATGCAGTCACGGACACAGCCGCCTACTGCATAGGCTTCGTGTCCGTTAGATTCTAAAATATTTATTATTTTTGAAACGTCTGCTGGTAAATTCATATTAATAAGCTTTACCCCAATATACTAATTTCTTAGCTGGCTTGCCGCAGCATGCACATACATCAGAAATATGCTCCTGATCATTAAATGGCATACAACGTGAAGTTACAGCTAAATCTTCTTTAATCTTATTCTCGCACTCAACATCGCCGCACCACATTGCACGAATGAAGCCTGGCTTGTTGTTAGCGATTTCTGTGAACTCTGCATAGTTGTGAGCATCCCAGATATGGCTATCACGGTGAGCCTTTGCTCTTTCAAACATATCCTTCTGGATAGTCTCAAGAAGCTCTGCTACCTTTGCCTCTACCTGATCAAGTGGGCACTCAATCTTTTCACGTGTATCACGGCGAACAAGTACACACTTGCCTGCCTCGATATCCTTTGGTCCAAGCTCTACACGAACAGGGATACCACGCATCTCTGCCTCAGAGAACTTCCAACCTGGTGACTTATCTGAATCATCAAGCTTAGCACGCATTGTCTTACCAAGGCGCTCGCAAACCTCGCCCGCCTTTTCAAGTACGCCTTCCTTCTTCTGCTGAATAGGAATAACAACTACCTGTGTAGGTGCGATACGTGGTGGAAGTACAAGACCTGAATCATCACCGTGTACCATAATGATAGCACCAATAAGACGAGTAGTCATGCCCCATGATGTCTGGTGAACATACTGAAGCTGATTATTTTTATCTGTGTACTGAATACCGAAAGGCTTAGAGAAGTTCTGGCCAAAGTTGTGTGATGTACCAGACTGTAAAGCCTTACCATCGTGCATAAGAGCCTCGATTGTGTATGTAGCCTCAGCACCTGCAAATTTCTCTTTATCTGTCTTCTGTCCGCGAACTACTGGCATAGCAAGTACTTCCTCGCAGAAATCAGCATAGAGGTTGAGCATCTGAACTGTACGCTCCTCAGCCTCCTCAGCTGTTGCATGAGCTGTATGGCCTTCCTGCCATAAGAACTCACGTGAACGAAGGAATGGACGTGTCTCCTTTTCCCAACGAACTACAGAGCACCACTGGTTATAAACCTTTGGTAAATCTCTGTGAGAGTGAATAATATCTTTATAGAAATCACAGAAAAGAGTTTCTGAAGTCGGACGAACGCAAAGACGCTCCTGAAGCGGGTTAAGACCACCATGTGTAACCCAAGCTACCTCTGGTGCAAATCCCTCAACATGATCCTTCTCTACCTGTAGAAGACTCTCTGGAATAAACATTGGCATATATACATTCTGTACGCCAGTTGCCTTGAATCTTCTGTCTAACTCGTGCTGGATATTTTCCCAAATAGCATACCCATCGGGCTTGATAATCATGCATCCCTTTACAGATGAGTATGCAATCAAATCTGCCTTAACAACAACATCGGTATACCATTGTGCGAAATCCTCTGACATAGAGGTAATCGCTTCTACCAGCTTTTTTTCCTGTGCCATTTCAATCTCCTTTGTAATAATTATTCGCATTTTACTATGAAAATGCCGTATTTGCCCGTTTATTTTATAACATACCGCCACTAAAAACAAGCCCACCTCAGCCCCTCCGAGGCACTATTCACATAATTATCTTGATAATCTGATTGGGCATCCCCCAATGGGGCCTTGCCACCTACTGAGCCGGTACAATCGCAGATTTATGATTATCTAAATGTGTAGTCGCCCATATTTATTAGTAGGTGTTCTTACAAAGTTTTACAATTCTATCGGTAAGGTATGGGTGGAGACGGACAAACACTACTCTGAGTAATCATCTGTCTTAAGCTAGCTTTGTATTTATTACTATTTGCTTTGTAATGAACTTAGAAAAATAAAAAGAGATATTTGATATGAATTGGCAGCTGCCGCTAGGACGGCGGCAGCAGTGGTCACTTGAAACACGATGTTGAATGTGCCACGGTGCCAATACATACAAATATCTCTTTTTTAATTTTTCTTAGTAAAGGTCGTAGCAAAAGTAATAATACAAAGACTAGTTAAGACTAGATGATTATGTAAATTACCATTGTCCGTCCCACCCATACATTACCTTCGAATAGTAAAAGCTTCGTAAGTACACCTACATATGGGCGACTTTACACATTAAGATAATCTATAAATCTGCTCAAATGATACCGGCCCAGTAGGTGGCAAGCTCCCCATGGGGGATGCCCAATCAAAACTAAACCTTATGTGAATAGCGCCTCGGTCCAAAGTTTGTGGGCGCGGCGGTGGTTATATCAAATAAAGTTCTTCGAAGCGTTTGACTGGGAGGGGCTTGTCGAAGAAGTAGCCCTGTAGGTAGTCGGCTCCGGTGCCGCGAAGGTATTCCATTTGCTCCTGGGTCTCTACGCCTTCGATTATTACAAGCATTCCCAGGGCTTTGGCAAGGGTGATGATTGTGTTGACGATCTTGCGGCCCCTTGTAACGTTTTTGTCCATTGATAGGAATGCCATGTCCATTTTCAGGATGTCGGCTGGCACTTCCTTCAGCATGTTCAATGAAGAGTAACCACTGCCGAAGTCATCGATTTCTACCAGGAATCCATATTCCTTGAGCGAGTTGATGATTTCTAGCTGACGCTCTTTTTCAGTCATGAAAATGGTCTCGGTTATTTCCAGCTTTAGACGGGATGGATGAATGTGATACTTTTCAACCAGTCCTACTAATGTTTCGTATAGGTCTACGTAGTAGAAATCCTTTACGGAAATGTTTACCGAAATTGATAGGTCATCAAAGCCCATGGATGACCAATATGCAAGTCGTTTGGCGGCCTGTTCCCAGATGTACATATCAAGCTTGTAGATATAGCCAGTCTTTTCCAAAAGTGGAATAAATGAAGCTGGCGCAATGATTCCGCGATCCGGATGAATCCAGCGAACCAATGCTTCCGAAAGCTTTACCTTTTGGTCCATATTTACAATTGGCTGAAGGAACATCGCAAACTGGCCTGTCTGTAATGCCTCTTCAAACTCGCCAAGTATTTTTTGCTCACTTAAATACTCACGACGAAGCATGTCTCCGTAATAGGCAATGGAGTTTTTGAAGCTTGAGCTAATTGAATCAATTGCAAGGAACGCACCATCTACCATGGAAATTACTGGTGCCTGCTTGTCAAAGATTTCGTATACACCAACAAGGATTACCATTCTGTACTGGGCATTGTTGAGGTAATTGCTTACCATGTTCATACCAGTCATAAATAGTTCCTCAGTGTAACGACTCTTTGGCATGAGTACTGCAAATCTATCTGCTTCAAGACGGGCAAATGTGGAGCCCTTCTGAATCTTTTCCCTGATTGTATCTGCGCATCTGATAAGTAAACGATCAGCTTCCTCCACGCCAAACATGTCGTTGATAAGCTTGAAGCCTTTGATGTTGCAACATACCATTACGTATTCTACATTTGGATATTCATCAAGGATGTTACGAACGTCCTCAAAGAAAGCTTCTCTGTTCAACGCGCCTGTAAGACTATCGTGGGTGCTACGGTATTTTTCTTCTTCGTATGCAATGAAATCTCCAGTTACATCATAGAAGGATAAATAACATCCGCAGTAATAACCTTTTTTGTCGTATATTTTGTTGAAATGAATATCGAATCGATATTCATCTCCGTTGATGTTGAAAATATCATTCCAGCTGGCGTTGGAAATAGAGTTTGTCTCACGGCCATCACGCCATTTTCGGAATCTCTCCTCAAAAACCCTCTTTTCTCCAGAAGGACAAAACAGTCTGTTTGCAAACTGGTTAGAATAAATGCAACAGTCATTTTCATCAAAGGATACAAGTGCGCATTCCATTCTTTCTGTGATTGTGGTAAGCATGTACTCCACAAATGTCTTTGGATTATACAAAAGTGAATAATAGCCTACATACACTGCTGCAACAGAATAAAAGCAAACTGATACATCCACTGGATAATCAAAGAATAAATAAAGCACATTTAATAAAATGATTCCCACAAACATAATGAGAATTGATAAATATCTGGTTCGGTGGAAGCCACTTGTTATAATTGTCTTCTTTAAAAGAACGACAACGATAATTGCTACTAATATGTAGCAGAATATCAAATGCACCATATAGTAGTCATTGATTTCAAAGGCATAGAACCATTCCTCTGGATTCAATCTACGCTCCACTAGCGAAAAAGCATGATGCCACCTTTGATTTGCAAACAAACTAATGCTGTCAAGCACAGCAATTGCCGCTATTATAAGTGGCGCTGAATAAGTGTCCAACCAAATTCTAGTATACTGTCTCGCATAGAAAACAAATGTAATCAAAAGCCAATCTATTCCCGCAAAATATAGCGCATAACTAAACTCTGCCTGGCTGAAATCGTGAGTGGATATAGCCCGCACATACGCCAAACTTGTAATTATTCCAACTATAAATAACTGGATAATAGATATGCTCAGTTTACTATGTTTAATTGTGTGTCGTGTCCCTATGTATACCGCACATGCAAGCATTATGAATGCCGTCAGCATGATTAGTAAACTGTATATCTTAATCAAATGATACCCCCCGTTTATGCTAGCCTGCCACCTTGCTGTCTGCGAAATCTGCTCCCTTAGGTTTAATATCAAATCCCATTCTTTCGCCTGTCACTGGATGATTGAAACCAATGTGATATGAGCATAACGCAAGATTATGTCCTGTAGAAATTCCGCCGTATTTTACATCACCAACGATTGGCGCAGTTCTGCTGGCCAATTGGATGCGAATCTGATGATGTCTTCCGGTGAACAAATCAATATCAAGAAGCTTTTTGTCATCCCAGTGGTCCACTGCGCGATATCTGAGAATCGCTTTCTTGGCACGAGGATCTGACTCCTTAACAACTTTTGATAAATTTGTACGATTATCCTTTACTAAATAATCAACAAGCTCCCCTTCATCCGGGAAGGATTCCCTGCTGATTACTGCATAATATTTCTTTCTAAATGTGTGGTCTGTAATCTGTTTTGTAAGCTTGTTTGCCGCTTCTGATGTTTTGGCAAAAACCATAACTCCCTCTACAGGCTGGTCTAGTCTGTGGACCACATGGGCCGTTGGCTTTTCGTTTTTGGAAACGAGATAATTATTTATCTCGCTTACCATGTCCTTTTCGCCAATACTTTTTGTCTGTGTTGCCACACCCGCTGGTTTGTAGCATACGAGAATGCTATCGTCCTCAAAAATTATGTCCATGTATTATACCCCCTTATTAATTGAGTCTTAATAAAATTTTAGCACTTTTCTGTATTCTTTCATAGTTTTCGCAAAATTCTCACACTTTAAATCTGTAGCCTACGCCCCAGATCGTTTCGATGTACTGTGGCTTTGATGTGTTCAACTCAATCTTTTCGCGAATCTTATTTACATGCACTGTAACAGTAGAGATATCACCGATTGATTCCTCTCCCCAAAGTGTCTCAAAAAGCTGCTCCTTCGAGTAGATAACATTTGGATTCTCTGCAAGGAATGTAAGTAAATCAAATTCCTTTGCAGTAAATGTCTTTTCCTCGCCATTAATCCAAACACGACGGCTAGCCTTGTCGATTCTAAGGCCACGAATGCTGATTTCATTCTTTTGAATAGCTGGTGACTGAACAAGGCGCTCGTATCTTGCAAGATGTGCCTTTACTCTAGCTACAAGTTCACTTGGTGAAAATGGCTTTGTGATATAGTCATCTGCACCAAGGCCGAGGCCTCTGATTTTATCAATCTCTTCCTTTTTAGCTGTAACCATGAGGATAGGTACGTTTTTTACCTCGCGGATACGCTTGCAAAGCTCAAATCCATCTACCCCTGGAAGCATTAAATCCAGGATGTACATGTCGTAGTTGCCTGCCAAGGCCTTCTGTAAGCCCTTTTCTCCATCAGCTTCTATATCTACTTCGAAATTAGAAAGCTCTAGGTAATCTTTCTCAAGCTCTGCAATTGCTTCCTCATCTTCGATGATTAATATTCTACTCATTTACGACCTCCTCATTTTCAATGAATTTTCTAATGACGAAATACATTGTTGTACCTTCGTTTTCCTTGCTTGTAACCCAAATCTTACCGCCGTGGTCCTCGATAATTTTCTTTACTATTGAAAGTCCAATACCGCTTCCACCGGCCGCAGAATTGCGGGATGTATCAGCTCTATAGAATCTATCAAAAACATATGGCAAATCCTGTGTTGCAATTCCCTTGCCATTGTCCGAAATTTCCACCTGAACAAAATCACCAACATCCTTTATGACTATACCAACGCGGGATGCCACATCTGCCCTCATGTATTTAACAGAGTTGCTGACGATGTTGTGAATGATACGACCAAGCTGCTCTGGGTCTGCAATTATCAAAACATCTGGATCTACAAAATTAGCATAATCAAGCCTGATATGCTGGTTTTCAAGATCCATTCCAAGTTCTTCGATACAGTCCTCAAAGTACGCTCTCAGGTTGAGCTTCTGGAAATTGTATGGAATCTTGTTGGTATCGATATTTGAATACAAGGTCAACTCATTGATAAGTGTATTCATTTCATTGGCCTTGTTGTATATTGTGCGAATGTATTTCTCCTGCTTTTCTGGAGTGTCTGCAACACCATCAAGCATGCCTTCTGCATATCCCTTGATAGCAGTGATTGGGGTTTTAAGATCGTGAGCGATATTGGATATCAACGCCCTCTGCTCTGCCTCATCCTCAAGCCTATCCTTGGCATTATTCTTAAGACGAACTCGCATGTCTTCAAATGCATTACAAAGCTCGCTCATTTCATCTGTACCCTGGCTTGCTACGCTGAAATCAAGGTTGCCTTCTTTGATGTTGTTAGCTGCAAGCTTCAACGTCTTCAGCTGTGGAGCGATTCCACGGTATATCCAAACAACCATAATAATTGCTGTCACTAGCAAAATAATGAACTCAGCAATACAAAAGTTGGTAACTAGCTCGTCAAACTTTCCTGCTTCATCCATATAGCCCTTGAAAGAATGTATAATCTCATTGGATATTAGTTGCTCTTCCGTGGCCTCCAATACAAGTTTTTTCATTCCCAGCATCAAACTGCAAAACAGTGCCACTGGAACAAGTGTAATTATAAAAAATGAAATAATAAGTCTGTTTTTTAGTTTCATAATACTTACCTCATAAAAAATAGGCAGCCCCTAAGGACTGCCTAAATTATAACATAAGTGATTTATTAAAGATATTTCTTTAAAGCCTCTGCTTTGTCTGTTGCTTCCCATGGAAGCTTAACATCTGTACGGCCGAAGTGACCATAAGCTGCTGTTGGACGATAGATTGGACGACGAAGGTCGAGCATCTTGATGATTCCTGCTGGACGAAGATCGAAGTTCTCGCGAACGATTTCGATAATCTTTTCATCTGAAAGCTTTCCTGTGCCAAATGTATCAACCATAACTGATGTAGGTTCAGCAACACCGATAGCGTATGAAAGCTGAATCTCGCACTTATCTGCAAGACCTGCTGCTACGATGTTCTTTGCAACGTAACGTGCTGCATATGCACCTGAACGGTCTACCTTTGTGCAGTCCTTTCCTGAGAAAGCACCGCCGCCGTGACGAGCGTATCCACCGTATGTGTCTACGATAATCTTACGTCCTGTAAGACCTGCATCGCCATGAGGACCACCAATTACGAAACGTCCTGTTGGATTGATGTAGAACTTTGTCTTGTCATCAATCATATCCTTTGGAAGGACTGGATCGAATACGTATTTTTTGATGTCTTCGTGAATCTGTTCCTGAGTAACATCTTCATCATGCTGAGTAGATAAAACTACAGCCTCAAGTCGAACTGGCTTGCCAGCCTCGTCATACTCTACAGATACCTGTGTTTTGCCGTCTGGGCGAAGATAGCTAAGTGTGCCATCCTTGCGGACATTGGTAAGCTGAAGAGCAAGTCTATGAGCAAGAGAAATAGGATAAGGCATGAGTTCTTCTGTTTCGTTAGTAGCGTAACCGAACATCATACCCTGGTCACCAGCGCCTGTATCCAGGTCATCTGTAAGTGAGCCTTCCTTTGCCTCAAGAGCCTTGTCAACACCCATAGCAATGTCAGCGGATTGTTGATCAAGAGCGACCATAACAGCGCAAGAGTTTCCATCGATGCCTTTCTTTCCATCGTCATAACCGATTTCAAGAAGAGTCTTGCGTACAATAGCTGGAACATCAAGATGTGCCTTTGTTGTGATTTCGCCTGTTACAAGAACGAATCCTGTACATGAAGCTGTCTCACAAGCAACACGGCTCATTGGATCTTCAGCTAGGCAAGCATCGAGGATGGCATCCGATACGGCATCACATACCTTATCTGGATGGCCTTCTGTTACTGACTCTGAAGTAAAAAGTAACTTTTCCATTTTTTGACTCTCTTTCTTAAAATAAAAAAATTAGTTGCCTAAGCTTATATAGTATAACGTCATATGGGAGTTTCGGCAATATACATATTATTATAACTGTCATCGTCTAAGTATTGCCTTGTAATCCCGAAATTGTATACGTATAATTATAGTATATAATTATGAAAAATTAGAGGTAGAACAATGACACTAGCAGTAGACGAACTAAAGGCTGGTATGGTTGTAGCTGAACCAATTTTGACCAAGCGTGGCCAGACCATTTCAAAAGCTGGTGAAACGCTGACAAATCAGCTTATTGCCAAGCTCGCCTTCTACAAAATCGAAGCGGTTGCTGTTGAAGACCCTGAGCCAGAACCTGAGCCAGAGCCTGAACCAGAACCAACGCCTGCTCCTGCTTCCGCTAAACCAGAATCAAGAGTCAGTGACCAGATCACCTATACTCAGCGCCTGAAGGCTTCTCCAAAATTTCAGAAGTTCCAGTCGGACTATGCGTTGAATATCGGTTACTTAAAAGAAAACTTTGAAGCTATTATCGCAGGAGGTGGCGCAGAATGCTCCGACCTCATGCTTGAGAACTGTGAGTCTCTTTTCAAATCAAAGACTTCACTTGAGCTTTTAGATATGCTTTCAAACATGCGTAACTTAGATGACCCAATTTACACTCACTCTTTGAACGTAGCCCTCATTTCCCGTTCAATCGGAAAATGGCTTCAGCTTCCAAAGAATGATTTGAACGTCCTTACACTTGCCGGTCTTCTTCATGATATTGGAAAGACACAGATACCAGAATCTATTCTGAACAAGCCTGATAAGCTTACCGCAGAGGAATACGCCACAATGAAGACTCATCCTCTTCTTGGCAAAAAGCTTCTTAATAATAAGGGATTTGATTCTAGAATTCTTTCCGCTGCTTTACAGCATCACGAGCGAAGCGACGGTAGTGGCTATCCTAGAGGCCTTCTGGAAGATGAAATGGATGACTTCTCATGTATCGTTGCCATTGCTGATGTTTACGATGCAATGACTTGCGCCAGAGCACATCGTGATCCACTTTGTTCATTCCAGGTTATTGCTGAGTTTGAAAAAGAAGGACTTCAGAAATATCACACTAAATACGTGCTCACATTCCTTGAGCGTATTGCAAACGCCTACAGCAACAGCCGCATTATTCTTAATAATGCAAAAACAGGCCGCGTGGTTTACATCAATAAGAGCAACCTTTCACGACCTGTTATTCAAATGGACAACGGCGACATCATCAATCTCGCCGATTCTGTCAACAAAGATTTATATATTAAAGCTATTCTATAAAGGCTTCCTGTATTCTGTCTTTCAAGCCAGAATATCTTGCCGCCTGGGATGTATTATCCACCATAGAATAAAATACATTTGCGTCGCCTACCATGGTGACGCATTTTTTTGCTCTGGTAATGGCAGTGTAGAGAATGTTTCTGTTCATCAACATCTTTGGGCCATCCATAACTGGCATTACAACTGCTGGATATTCAGAGCCCTGAGACTTGTGAATAGTAATGGCATATGCCAATTCCAACTCATCCAGATTAGCAAATGGATAAACCACTTTTCGTTTTTCTTCGTATTCTACTGTGATTGTCTTAGCCCAATCGTTGATATCCTTGATGATTCCCACATCTCCATTAAAGACTCCAACGCCCTTTTCAATGGTGATGTTATAGCCACCAGTAACCTCCCACTCAAGCTGATAATCGTTGCGAATCTGCATAACCTTATCGCCCTCGCGGAAAATACGAGTGTCTCCTGCCCACTCTTTTTTGTTAGGGGCAGGCGGATTCAAGAAATTCTGAAGGATTCCATTTAATCGCTCTACACCTATCAATCCCTTTCTGGTAGGGGTGAGGACCTGAATCTCGCTAATACCAGCATCAACATATTTTGGCATTTTATCTCTAACAAGAGTAAGCATGACATTGATAATTGTGTCAGCATCATCTCTCTTTAAAAAGAAGAAATCCTTTGATTTATTATCAAGTACAACATGCTCCCCCTGGTGAATCTTATGAGCATTTACGACGATGTCACTTTCCTGAGCCTGACGGAAAATCTTTTTCAGGGTAACCGCCGTGAATCTTTCTGATGCTAAAATATCCTTTAAAACATTTCCCGGTCCTACGCTTGGAAGCTGATTTTCATCACCTACGAGGATAAGTCTGGTGCCTGGAGAAATTGCCTTTAGCAGTGAATACATCAATGAAACATCTACCATGGACATCTCATCAATAATGATTACATCACACTCAAGAGGATTCTCCTCGTTGCGGTCGAATCTAGCAAATGATGTGACGCTATCATCGTCATTCATGTTACCTGCAACCTCAAGCATACGGTGAATTGTTCTAGCTTCATAGCCTGTAGCTTCACTCATTCGCTTGGCTGCGCGGCCTGTTGGCGCCCCCAAGAAGATATTGTAGCCCTGGTCCTCAAACAGCTTAATCATGGTGGTGATAGTTGTTGTTTTACCAGTACCCGGTCCACCGGTAAGAACGAAAAATCCTCGCTCTGCCGCTGCAATTACAGCATTTTTCTGAAGCTCATCAAGCTCCACATTCTCCTCGATTTCGATTCTGCGGATAGTGTTTGAAAGGTCTTCTTTATCAACCTTATATTTCACATCCAGCTCGCGAAGCATGCCGGCGATTGACTCTTCCATGCGATAGAATGCCTTTGAATACACCTGGCGATTTCCTTCAGAGTCTTTTTTTATAATTATCTTGCTATCCATAGCAAGGTTCATAATCTGGGCATCGATTGTGTCCTCATCTACCTTTAGCAAATCCTGAGACATACGATTGAGAGTCTCGATTGGGAGATATGTGTGTCCCATTCCAGCTCCCTGGCCAAGGATATATTGTATTCCGCCCTTGATTCGGAATTCAGAGTCCACCTTTATGCCAACCTGACTTGCGATTTCATCTGCAGTTTTGAATCCGATTCCTGAGATTTCATCTGCAAGCTTGTATGGATTTGTCTGTATAACATTGTAGATTTCATTGCCGAAACGATTGTAGATTTTGATAGCCTTATTGCCATGAAGACCGTATTTATCAAGAAAAATGATGGCATTTCTGATATCTTTTGCACCAACAATCTGGTCGGAAATTTCCATAGCCTTTGTGATTGAAATGCCCTTCACTTCCGCAAGTCGCTCAGGCTCATCCTCTATGATTCTGAATGTATCAGCACCGAACTTCTTTACAACTCTGGCAGCGAGCTTTGGTCCGATTCCCTTGATAGCTCCAGAGCCCAAATATCTTTCCATGGAAAGCTCATCTGCCGGTGCCTCCACCTCATAGCTTGTCACCTTGAACTGCCTGCCGTAGGTTGGATGTTCCACAAATTCTCCTCTAAGAAGAAGATTTTCACCTTCTCCAATTACAGGAAAAAGTCCTGTACATGTGAGCAAATCGTCATCTGCCACAAAGTCCAGAACTGTGTATCCATTATCTGTATTTCTAAAAATTATGTTTTCTACGTAACCCGTTAATTCTTCCATGGGTAAAATAATAGCATAAAAAAACACCGCGTACTATATGTACGCGGTGGTCATTATGCTAAAACTTCTGTCACTTTTGACGCGTTTGTCTGTGCGATATCTTCTGAAACTGTAGCTGCGTCAACACCTGCGGATTCTGTCTGAGCGCCTGTTGTTCCGGTAATTCCATAGTTGCGCATAATCTGCTCAACAAAATCATCTGTTACATCTCCACCAATTTGGTCTACAAGCTGAGATGCAACCTCTGTGATTGCTTTGTCCATATACAAATCCTTGTACATCGACATGTTTGTGTCTTTGTTTTCTTCGTCTTCGTTTACGAAAGACTCCTTAACCTGCTTTACAACCTGCTCCATCATGTAAGTCTCGAAGCTCTTAACAGCCTCTTCGATTTCTTCTCTTGATGAATTCTGGGAAATATTGCCAATTGATTTGGCAGTTGTTTCCGCTGCTGCTTTTGCTTGGTTGGTGTATTGCGATTGCAAATACGTATTCATACTCGTTAAATCCATTTCTCAATCCCCCTATTAGATAGATTTGGTATCATCCGCATCCCCTCTTCTATCAGCTAGTTAACCTCCGCTCCGCGTAGGCCTGTCACTTTATCTCTTAAGGTTATTAGCCTGCTCCAACATGGTGTCTGAAGTAGTAATCGCCTTTGAGTTCATTTCATATGCACGCTGTGAGATGATAAGGTTTACCATTTCATCTGCAACGTTGACGTTTGAGCCTTCCAAGTAGTTCTGAAGAATAGAACTTCTGATAACTCCATTTGTGTTCCATTCTGAAACTGGCTCACCGGAAGCTACAGTCTCATCATACAAGTTTTCACCGATTTTTGAAAGACCAACTCTGTTTGTAAACTGATACAAAGCAATTGACTGGCCTGTGGCTGTGTATGTGCCATCGGCATTTCTATATGAAATAGCTCCGTCATCTGGATTTACTGTAAATCCATTTTCACCTGCTGTTGCAGGAAGTGTAATTGCATTTCCTGCCTGATCTAGTACCTTATAGCCTTCTGCTGTAGTAAGAACCTTTGCACCTGTGTTGTCGATGGCCCATGTGAAGTTACCGTTTCTGGTGTAGTGAGTTTCATCACCATCCTGCACAGCAAAGAAGCCTTCGCCTGTGATGCACATCGCTGTGTTGCTATCATTTGCAAGCTGAGCGCCCTGTGTGAAGTTAGAGTTGATTGAAGCAACTCTTGTACCAAGACCAACCTGCGCGCTAGTAGGCTTTGCTTCGCCCTCTGCGTTTGTGCTGGTTGCCTGGAGTGTTTGATATAGTAAAGTCTTGAACTGTGTACTCTGAGCTTTATATGCTGTGGTGTTAACATTTGCAAGGTTGTTTGCAATTGTGTCTACTGATGTCTGCTGGCTCTTCATTCCTGAAGCTGCAGCCCACAAAGATCTCATCATAAGCTAATTCCTCCTAGGTTATCTCTCGCCAGTTACGTCTACAAGCATTCACTTACTACGCTCAACACATGTTTCGCTTTAGTAAGTAAATAGCTTGATGCCTACTGGCTATTTATACCTGTCCTACTTGATTAACTGTCTTATCTAATGTTTCGTCCTCGGCCTGAATCATTTTCTGGCCTGCCTCGTATGCTCTGGCTATGGTAATCATTGTAACCATTTCATCAACTACATTGACATTGGATGATTCAAGAACACCCTGCTCGATGTAGCCATTTTCTGCTTCTATTATTTCTCCTCCATCAATAAGCGAATAGAGGTTTTCGCCGTATTTATTGATGTAATCGTAATCAGCTACATCCACCAATCCGATTGTATCGACTTCCTCGCCATTCTGAGTGATTGTTCCGTCCTGTGCCACTGCATATTCCAGTGCTGGATCAATCTGTACGTAATAGTCCTCGCCGTACTGTCCGGTAAGGGCTCCCTCTGAATTGAGGAGGTAATCTCCGTTGGATGTTCTGATATAACCATCTGTGTCTACTGTGAAAGCACCGTCTCTTGTGTACATGACTGATGTTTCACCAGCTTTGTTTGTGTAAGCAACTGCGAAGAATCCGCTTCCTGCAACTGCTAAATCTGAAGGTTTGTCGGTAATCTGGAATCCGCCCTGCTCCCAGTTAGTGTAGGTCTCGCCTACCTTTGTACCAAGAGAAATGTATCCGATTCCCTCTGGTCTGTTTGCAAGTGCTGATGTGTCCTTAATCTTGATTGCCAGGCGCTCGTCAAATGACTGTGCCACCATGCCTTCCTTTTTAAAGCCTGTAGTGTTGGAGTTGGCAAGGTTGTTAGTAATAGTATCAAGACGCTTCTGCTCATTAATCATGCCTGTATAGGCTGTATAGAGTCCTTTTACCATGGAGTCTCCCTTCTTTTAGACTTGGTTACAATACTCTCCATCTCTTTTATCGGTTTTCCAAAAAATAAAATTAACCCCTTTTATGGAAAAATATTATTTTTCATAATCATTTTACCATATAAAGGGGTCAAACATTCAATATTATTTAATTAATCTCCTGAAAGAAGCTCTACATAGCGACCTGTACCGATAGCTACACATGTCATTGCCTCATCAGCAGTCATTGTGTTGATGCCTGTGCGGTCCTCGATAAGCTCCTCAAGACCACGAAGAAGTGCACCACCACCTGTAAGAACGATACCTCTGTCTGCAACATCGGCTGCAAGCTCTGGTGGAGTCTTCTCGAGAACTGAGTGAATAGCCTCAACAATCTGCATTGTAGATTCCTTGAGAGCTTCCTCTGTCTCCTCTGAAGAAACAGTGATTGTCTTTGGAAGACCTGAAACAAGGTTACGTCCTCTAACGTCCATAGTCTCTGCTTCGCCAAGTGGGAAGCAACGACCAATCTTGATCTTGATATCCTCGGCTGTACGCTCACCGATAAGAAGGTTGTGCTTCTTTCTCATGTAACGAACGATTGCTTCGTCGAAATCATCACCAGCAACCTTGATAGATGTGCTGACTACTGAGCTACCAAGTGAGATGACAGCGATATCTGCTGTACCACCACCGATATCTACGATCATATTTCCCATTGGAAGGGAAATATCGATACCAGCACCGATAGCTGCTGCGATAGGCTCCTCAATAATAGAAACCTCACGAGCGCCTGCTGCAAAAGCTGCGTCCTCAACGGCACGCTTCTCAACCTCTGTAGCGCCAGAAGGAACGCAAACAGCAATACGAGGCTTACGATAGCTCTTCTTGCCCATTGCCTTCTGAACGAAGTACTTAATCATTTTCTCTGTAACTGTGTAGTCAGAGATAACACCCTGACGAAGTGGACGAACTGCCACGATATTACCAGGAGTACGTCCAATCATAAGACGTGCCTCCTCGCCGATTTCCTTAATCTTATTAGTATCTCTATCAAAAGCCACAACTGAAGGCTCTTTTAAAACAACGCCCTTGCCCTTTGCATATACAAGAACGCTTGCTGTACCCAAATCAATTCCGATATCTGATGCTGCCATGTTATTATCCTTTCTAATTCTAATCTATTCTACTGCCTTATCGGCAGAATTGCGCATTTTCACGTTTCTATTATATACGAATTATTTCATTATTCAAGTATTTATAGTGTCCTCTTTGCCAGTTACGTAGACAAGCCTTAGTATTTTAGATAATAAAAAAGCCAGCGTAAAACGCTGGCGTAATTCTCGGGGAGTGCGACCAAAGTCTCCTTCGGTCGCTGAGTTATGAAAAATTTGGTATTAGCTTTCCGCTAGTACATGAAGTAATATACAGTGCTTATGTGATGGCTATGTGAAGATTTGTGAAAAAATGTCCCATATTACCAATCTTCCTCACCTCTATGAACATGCGGTTTTATATATAATCTTTCAAATATTGCCCCGTATAACTCTTTTTTACCTTTACGATGTCTTCTGGTGTACCCTTAGCTATAACAGTTCCGCCACGATCACCTCCATCTGGACCCATGTCAATTATGTAGTCTGCACACTTAATAACATCAAGATTATGCTCGATTACTACAACTGTATTTCCTGAGTCAGAAAGCTTGCGCATGATTTCAACAAGCTTGTTTACATCGTCAAAATGAAGACCTGTGGTTGGCTCATCCAGGATGTAGATTGTCTTGCCTGTAGCACGACGTGAAAGCTCTGTAGCAAGCTTAATTCGCTGTGCCTCTCCACCTGAAAGTGTGGTGCTTGGCTGGCCAAGCTTGATATATCCAAGTCCTACATCATAAAGCGCCTGGATTTTGTTAAGAATGCTTGGAACATTTTTGAAGAATTCCACTGCCTCTTCAACTGTCATATCAAGCACATCGTAAATTGTCTTTCCTTTATAATGAACCTCTAAAGTCTCTCGGTTGTAACGCTTACCGCCGCAGACTTCACAAGGAACATAAACATCTGGAAGGAAGTGCATCTCAATTTTGATGATACCATCTCCTGAGCAGGCTTCACATCGGCCGCCCTTTACGTTGAAGGAGAATCTTCCTTTATTATATCCGCGCTCCTTCGCCTCAGTTGTTCCGGCAAACAAATCACGGATTAAATCAAACACACCTGTGTAAGTAGCAGGGTTAGAACGAGGTGTACGTCCGATTGGAGACTGGTCGATATCGATAACCTTATCAAGGGCCTCTGTTCCAATAATATCATCGTGCTTTCCTGATACTTTTCTTGCACGATTCAGGCGCTTTGCCAAATCCTTGTAAAGAATCTCATTTACAAGAGAGCTCTTTCCTGAGCCAGACACACCTGTAACAACGGTCATGATTCCAAGTGGAATATCAACATCGATATTTTTAAGGTTGTGCTCGCGGGCGCCCTTGATAGTAAGCCATCCCTTTGGCTCGCGGCGCTCCTTTGGAACAGGGATGCAAAGCTTGCCACTGAGATACTGGCCTGTGATAGATTCTGGGCATGCCATAATCTCCTCTGGTGTACCAGCGGCGATGACTTCTCCACCGTCCTTGCCGGCGCGAGGTCCGATATCCACAAGATAATCCGCAGCGCGCATAGTATCAGCATCGTGCTCAACAACAATCAACGTATTTCCAAGGTCTCTGAGGCCTTTGAGGGATGCTAATAACTTGTCGTTATCTTTTTGGTGAAGGCCGATTGATGGCTCATCCAAGATGTAGGCTACGCCAACAAGACCTGAACCAATCTGTGTTGCAAGACGGATTCGCTGTGCCTCTCCACCTGAAAGTGTGGCTGTTGCACGGCTAAGTGTAAGATAATCCAAGCCAACATCTACCATGAACTTCAGACGAGCCTTGATTTCCTTCAAGACAACTGCACCGATTTTTTTCTGCTGCTCTGTAAGACTGAGACCGTCAATCATTTCGTACAATTCACGGACAGGATACTGAGTCATTTCGAAAATGTTTTTATCATCCAAAGTAACTGCAAGAGATTCCTTCTTCAGACGTTGACCATGACAGCATGGACAATCGCTGTAGAACATGAACTCCTCGTACTCTTTCTTTGCAGACTCTGAATATGTCTCTTTATATCTACGGCTAACATTTTCGATAAGGCCTTCGAATACGGTAGGATACACGCCGCGGCCTCGCTGGCCTTCGTAATGAACATCTACTGACTTGTCAAATCCATGGATGAACATGTGGCGAATCTTCTCTGGTAGCTCCTTGTATGGAGTGTCGAGAGAAAACTTGTATTCTTTGGCAAGTGCCTCAAGCAAGGCGTGAGCAAAGCTTGTGGATTTGTTGGATGACTGCCAGCCGATAACCTGAACTGCCCCCTCATTAAAAGAAAGGCTCTTGTCAGGAATCATTAAGTCCTCATCAAACTCCATCTTATATCCAAGACCGAAGCACTCTGGACAGGCACCAAATGGATTGTTGAAGGAGAAGCTTCGTGGCTCCACCTCATCAATGCTGATTCCACAGTCAGGACATGAGAATCCCTCTGAGAAATTGATTGGTTCGCCATCGATTACATCAACAATCATCAATCCTTCTGCCAACTTGAGCACTGCTTCGATAGAATCTGTAAGACGCTTTTCGATGCCCTCTTTTATAACAAGTCGGTCAACAACGATTTCAATGTTGTGCTTTATATTTTTATCAAGCTTGATTTCTTCGGATAAATCGTAAACATTACCATCTACATTTACACGAACATAGCCTGATTTCTTTGCCTTTTCAAAAAGCTTTTCATGTGTACCCTTTCGTCCACGAACAACTGGGGCAAGAAGCTGAATCTTTGTACGCTCTGGAAGTGCCATAATGGCATCAACCATCTGGTCTACAGTCTGTTTGCTGATTGGCTTGCCGCAATTTGGACAATGTGGCACGCCGCATCGAGCATACAAGAGACGCATGTAGTCGTAAATCTCTGTAACTGTGCCGACTGTAGAACGTGGGTTGTGGTTGGTACTTTTCTGATCAATTGAGATAGCAGGTGGCATACCTTCCATGTGCTCTACATTTGGCTTTTCCATCTGGCCAAGGAACTGGCGGGCATAGGAAGAAAGGGACTCCATGTAGCGACGCTGGCCCTCGGCAAAAATTGTATCAAATGCCAATGATGATTTACCTGAACCTGACAAGCCCGTGAGAACAACAAATTCATCACGAGGAATGTCCAAGCTAACATTTTTCAGGTTGTGCTCATTGGCACCCTTTATTTTTATGTATTTTCTTTCTTTCATTTTCTTTTCCTCATAAAAATGACTTGTTTTACAAGTCTATCCTGCAAGATAGCATTACTCTTCAGACATATCTCTAAGCATGTTTTTAAGTTCAACCATCTTGTCGCGATATTCTGCTGCAGCCTCGAAGTTAAGCTCTGTTGCGGCTTTCTTCATCTTCTTTTGGATGTCTCCAATGAGCTTTTCAAGCTCCTGCTTGTTCATCTCCTCAGGATCCTTCTTGAACTGCATCTCCTTATGAGCGATTTCCTTTGAAATAGAAATAAGCTCACGGACTGATTTTTGAATTGTCTGAGGGGTGATACCGTGCTCCTTGTTATAAGCCTTTTGAATCTCACGTCGACGCTCAGTCTCGGAGATGGCCTTTTCCATGGATTCTGTCATAGTATCAGCGTACATGATAACGTGACCCTCGGAATTTCGAGCGGCACGTCCAATTGTCTGAATCAGTGAACGCTCACTTCGAAGGAAGCCTTCTTTATCAGCATCCAGGATGGCAACCAATGTGATTTCCGGAATATCCAATCCCTCCCTAAGAAGGTTTATACCAACCAAAACGTCAAACACATCCAGACGCAGGTCGCGGATGATTTCTGCCCGCTCCATGGTATCGATATCGGAGTGCATGTATTTTACTCTGACTCCAAGCTCTGCCAGATAATCTGTCAAATCCTCTGCCATACGCTTGGTGAGAGTTGTAATCATTACCTTATTTTTCTTTTCAACTTCCTTCTGGATTTCGTTGAAAAGGTCATCTATCTGCCCCTCAACTGGGCGCACCTCAACCTCTGGATCAAGAAGGCCTGTTGGGCGAATAACCTGCTCTGTGCGAAGCAGCTCGTGCTCTTCCTCATAATCACCTGGTGTAGCTGACACAAACATAATCTGGTCGATTTTTGATTCGAACTCGCCGAAGTTTAGAGGACGGTTGTCGAGAGCTGATGGCAATCTGAAGCCATACTCAACCAGCGTCTTTTTGCGGGCCTGGTCACCTGCAAACATACCGCGAACCTGTGGCAATGTGATGTGACTCTCGTCCACTATAATAAGGAAGTCGTCGTTGAAATAATCAATCAAACACTTTGGTGGCTCCCCAGGCTGCTGATTTGTCATGTGACGGCTGTAATTTTCGATGCCGGAGCAAAAGCCTGTTTCACGTAGCATTTCAATATCGAAGTTTGTACGCTCTGCGATGCGCTGAGCCTCGATAAGCTTGTCCTCTGATTTGAAGAACTTCACTCGCTCATCCAACTCTGCTTCGATGCTGGCGCAAGCTGCGTTAATCTTGTCCTGCGGGATGACATAGTGGCTGGCTGGGAAAATCGCAACATGCTCTAGCTCTCGTTTCACCTGGCCTGTCATAATATCTGTCTCGCAAATGCGATCGATTTCATCTCCGAAGAACTCGATGCGAATGCCGTAATCGCTAGTATTGGCAGGGATAACCTCCAATGTGTCGCCACGAACACGGAATGTACCTCGATCGAAATCCATGTCGTTTCGCATGTACTGGATGTTAATCAGCTCATGGATAACATCGTCCCTATCCTTCATATCCCCTGGGCGCAGGCTAACCATCATGTTTTGGAAATCGTCCGGCTCGCCAATGCCGTAAATGCAAGAAACAGACGAGACAATAATTACATCTCGTCTTTCTGATAATGAAGCTGTGGCCGAAAGGCGCAGCTTGTCTATTTCATCGTTAATCGAAGAATCCTTTGCGATGTATGTATCAGTGCTAGGAACATAGGCTTCTGGCTGATAATAATCATAGTAAGACACAAAGTATTCCACAGCGTTCTCTGGGAAGAATTCCTTAAACTCGGAATACAGCTGGCCCGCCAAAGTCTTGTTGTGAGCGATAATCAGCGTAGGCTTATTAAGCTGCTCGATAACATTGGCCATGGTGAATGTCTTTCCAGAACCGGTAACGCCAAGAAGTGTCTGCATCTGGTTGCCTTCTTTGAAACCTCGCACCAAATCTGCGATTGCCTGAGGCTGGTCGCCTGTTGGCTTATATTCAGAATGTAATTTGAAATCCATAGTTTAGCCTTTCGGTTCAATTGTACACAATCGTATGTAATGTATTATAGCACAGCAGTATGATTAGTCAAACATTTGTTTGTACCGCCTCGCTTTATGTTATTATACTTGACAAATTTGTTTTATCTATGTTATATATAACACTCGTGTGACTCACAACACACATTTCAATTTCATGCAGAATCAATATCGTAATGAACAGCAGCATTACCAGGATTACTTGCATGTCACGCCGATTTATCGGCATTTTCCCACCAAAGACAATTGAATAATGGCATGATATGAGTAGATTTTTGTAGATTTTGGTTGTGCGGTAACTTTCTGCAGCTTTTAGCGTGGGCTTAACTCCTAGGTATTTAAGTGTTTATTCTTAATCCTTTTATACCACTTACTCTCTCTTTAAGATAGTTAAGTGCATTTTTCTATTTTCTTATTACGCTTACTTTTTCTCTGAAAAGTTAAGTGTATTTCAACTTATCTATGAAAAAGTTTACCGCCCAACTATATTTGTTAAGTGCAATCTCTAATCTTTCGAAAATCGCTTATCCTCTCTCTTTTTTTGTTAAGCGTTTTTCAGTCATTTATTATTTCCACTTATACTTATATAAAAATGTATAAGTGCTAATTTCATTCTTCAAAAATACACTTACATTTTCCCAAAAAAAGTGCGCTTTTTTCCTTTTCTTATAATTACCACTTAACTTTTATCTACAATCATCTCACTTGGCATTATTTATCCAAAAGACACATGATTAGCAAAGGAGTTTTAATGGTTACTGAGATTAAATCAAATCGTCCTTCTGTATTTTATAACAATACGGGATGGCCCAATCATCCAACACAGACAATAGTGAGAATGCCAACTACTGAAGAACTAATCTCCCTAATTCGATCATATATTAAGTCTACTGAAAAGGCACTGACAAAGGCGCCTACCGGGCGAATACAGTTGCATACTAGTAAGGGCTATCCTCGTTACTATTATTATGCTGATAACTCGGCAACTGGTAAATACGTTTCAGCTAATGACATACTATTAATATCATCTATATGTCAAAGAGATTATAATCTAAAGATTCTTAATGCTCTTTATAATCAGCTTAAACGAATCGAACATAAACAGCAGGTTAATCTTCCTTATGAGCTTGATCAAATTTATCATTCTTTTAAGCAAGGAAAACAAAGTATGATATCTCCCATTATCAGTCCAATCGAAGATTATGTTCGCGAATGGTATGCCTTAACACCCGCTTGCCAAAATACTTTTCCAGCAAAAACAATTTATTTAACCAATAAAGGTGAGCAGGTTCGCTCGAAGTCAGAAAAAATAATTGCCGATAAGCTCCAAATGATGGATGTTCCTTATATTTATGAACCCAAGATTATACTAAATGGGATCAACAAGTATCCTGATTTTTTAGTTCTAAATAAAAGGACTAGGGAATCATTTATTTGGGAACATTTTGGTTTATCCGACAATCCTAATTACGCTTCACAGAATCTAATTAAAATGACATTATATGAAAAAAATGGGTTCGAAATTGGCCGAAGGGTCATACCTTCATTTGAAACGATAGAACAGCCACTACAAGCCGAGCTTATTGATGAAAAAATTGTCACTTTTCTAATTTAATCTTATCTAATTCTTTTTTTATCAAAAAAACGAGGATGCCAATCAATTGACATCCTCGTATCTTTTATAATTCATCCTCTTTTGCGATGTCTTCCTCGGTCATGTATTTGCGGAAGACTTTTTCGAGGATTGGGTGCAGTGTGCAGGAAATGATTCCTGGTGCGAATAATATTAAAAATAGGAATCTATAGCAAAGGTAATAGATGGCGATTAAAAGCACAAGCATTACAAGTGTCCAGCCGATGTTTGCAATCATGAAAACTGCTGAGACTTTGAATGATTCCTTGAATCCATTTTCAAAGCGGGCAATGTAAGCAAAATGGTAGATTGCCCAGAGAACCGTGAATACTAGAAGCACCATAAAGAAAATGGATGCTGCAGCAAATGGGCTATCTGGGGATAAGTAATTTCTGGTGATGTAGATGTCGCCTCCAAGGATTGCGTATAGCAAAATGAAAATCAGCCATGATAATGTGGACTGCTTGAAGTTGTCCTTGAATGAGTGGAAGAACTCAGTGGTGTAGCCGCGGCCTTTGTAGATACATTTGTGTGTGGCATAGTAAAGTGCTGTGGAGCTGGCGCCGATTGTCACAAGTGGCAATGAGCAAGCTAAAAAGTAAAAACTAATCAAAATCACATCTGCGATTTTTGAAATCCCATCAATAAATCTGTTGTTAAATAATTTTTCCAAAACCTATTCTCCTATTTCTATTTCATAAAGCAGATTGTAGAAATTCTGCATGTATTCTTCATTCCCTGATAGATCAACAATCACTAGATAACACATGGTGTCATCCAAGCCGAAATATTCCTGAACTTTTGTGCCGGAAATGTCGATGGCTGCGTAGTTGTCAAAATACGTGTCATCATTTTCGTTGCGTTGATTGAAAGTAGCTTCACGATTTGCCCATAAATCTAAGAGATTGTCAGGAAGCTGCTTTGTTACATCCAGTGGTGTGCCAAGGTCGCATAAATACTGGACGCCCGCTTCGTCGGTGAAGGCGAAATCCATCTGCCCTGATACGGTGTAGATGTCGATTTGATTGTAGTAGGCTGTTGAATTTGCATCAACATCCCCTGACAAACCAGCCACCATGGAGAAGCCTTCGTGCTTATCCATGCCAAGCAAATCTGGCATTGTCTTTTCTAGATTCTCATCGACCTGAGATGAATTGATAACAACTCCGTAAAGCTTGTAATCTATGTACGTCATCTGATGGTGGACGAACCAACCAATCACTCCGATGATGACAAGCACAATCAACATGTGCATCCAATAATACGTAAATACGTATCCAATCTTTTTATCTAAAGGCATCTGGGCTAGCTTTGCTTTTTCCCCTGCCCATGTTTTAGTAACCTGCTCTTGCTCGTTGTCTTGATATGCCATAATACCCCACTCCATTATTTCGTCTAGAACCTATCGTAACGTAAAAAAACGGCTACCGCAATAAGCGATAGCCATTTTTAATAAACATTTTATATTCGACTAAATATCAAGAAGCTTTGCGTATGCTGCAAGTGCATCTGATGTATCGCCAGCAAGTACCTTCTTTGCAAGTACCTTACCAAGCTGAACACCTTCCTGATCGAATGAGTTGACATTCCATGCAAATCCCTGGAACATAACCTTGTTCTCAAAGTGAGCAAGGAGTGCACCAAGTGTCTCAGGTGTAAGCTGATCACCAACGATGATTGATGATGGACGGTTGCCCTCGAAGTACTTGTTGCGGTTGTCGTCGTCCTTACCACAAGCGAATGCCATAATCTGAGCTGCAACGTTTGCCTTAAGCTTCTGCTGTGATGTGCTGCCTTCGATAACAACATCTGTTGCCATCTGGCTGTTCTTGAAGCCAACAAACTGAAGAGGGATGATGTTTGTTCCCTGGTGAAGGAGCTGATAGAAGCTGTGCTGTCCGTTTGTACCTGGCTCACCAAAGATAACTGGACCAGTAACGTAATCAATTGCCTCGCCGAAACGGTTAACGCTCTTGCCGTTTGACTCCATGTCGAGCTGCTGTAAATGAGCAGGGAAACGGCTAAGTGCCTGTGAGTATGGAAGAACGGCTGTAGACTCATATCCAAGGATATTTCTCTCGTATACGCCGATAAGTGCGTCAAGTAATGCTGGGTTCTTGCGGATATCTGTGTTCTTTGCAAGAGCATCCTCTGCAGCTGCACCGTTAAGGAAACGAGCAAATACATCAGGACCGAATGCAAGTGAAAGAACTGCGCCACCTACTGAAGATGTAGATGAGTAACGTCCGCCGATGTAATCATCCATGAAGAATGCATCAAGGTAATCAGATGACTTTGCAAGTGGAGATGTCTCTGATGTAACAGCGATCATGTGCTTTGAAGCATCAAGACCAGCGTTCTTAAGAGCATCCTTAACGAATGACTCGTTTGTAAGTGTCTCAAGTGTTGTACCTGACTTAGAAACGAGGATGAAGATAGAGTGAGCAACATCAACGCCTGCAAGAACAGCTGCTGCATCATCAGGATCTACATTTGAAATGAAGTGAGCCTCCATCTTGAATGTGCCTGTAACCTTTGCCCAGTTCTCAAGAGCAAGGTACATAGCGCGAGGACCAAGGTCTGATCCACCGATACCAATCTGAACAACAGATGTGAACTTCTCACCTGCTTCGTTAACGATTTCGCCAGCGTGAACCTTGTTTGCGAACTCAGCGATGCGCTCCTGCTGCTTTACATAGAACTCTCTCTTGTTAACGCCATCAGCCATAACATCATCGCCAAGCTGACCACGTGTGAGCTGGTGAAGAACGAGACGCTTTTCACCTGTATTGATAACCTCTCCGTTGTAGAGGGCTGCGAACTTGTCAACAAGCTGTGCCTCATCAGCAAGCTTTGCAAGTGCATCAAGAACTGTATCATCAACCTGCTTTGAAGCGAAGTTGTAAACCATGCCGTTTGACATTGGCACGCAGTACTCAGCAACACGCTTTGCACCGTTTGCGCCTGCCATGGCTGTCTTGAGCTCTACCTGATTCTTAAGCCCCTGGAGAGTCTTGAATGACTCGAGCTTATCAAAATTTTTCCATTCTACCATTTTGAACACTCCTTTATATAAAACAATGTATATTGAAAACGATTTCAGTGAAAATTTTATAATAAAAGCCGTGGTATTTCAAGAAACACCACGGCTTTTTCACAATATTCCTATTTATTACACTTGAAATTGATTTATTAAATCTTCAATTCTTACAGATGACTCTGAGACTGCTGTAGCACTTCCATCAACTTTCTTTGAATGAGATGCAACCTGTTCAGCTCCCTCTGCAAGTGTTGTTGCTGTAGCGCTTACTTCCTCTGTACTAGCTGACTGTTCCTCTGAGATAGCAGCCATAGCAGAAGCTATACCGTCAATGCTTCCAATTTTCTGAATCATTTCTCCAACAGTTTCACTAGCATTATCAAGGCTCTTGAAAATCTGTTCAAAAGTTTCACCGGCTGTATTTACAGACTCCATGCTTTGATTGATTTCCCCAACATTCTGCTGAGCCTTTTCAGATAACAACCTGATTTGCTCTGAGATTTCTTTGATGATATCCGAAATCTGCTGAGTGCTTTCCGCAGAATTCTGAGCCAGTGCACCAATCTCGTCTGCTACAACTGCAAATCCTCGTCCTGCTTCACCTGCTCGCGCAGCTTCAATTGAAGCATTCAAAGAAAGTAGATTTGTCTGGCTAGAGATTGAATTAATCATATCTACAATTGAATCAATCTTCTTTGCTGATTCATCTACAGAGCAAACAACCTCATTCATTTCCTGCATAGAATCAGCAACAGCTGTCATTCCAGACTGCACAGCTTCCATATCCTTTTGACCAGTACGGGCTGCGGATACTAAATCATCCATAGTTTCTTTTGTTGATTCACTCTGCTGTGTAAGGTCGTCAACCTGCTGCGCAAGATCAGTCGCATTCTCAGCCAGCTCTGTAACGGCGTTTGCCATGTCTTCCATAGTTAGCTGAATCTGCTGCATTGCACTTGCCTGGTCCTCTGCACGTTCATTAAGATCTGTTGAAACCTCTTTGCTTGTGTTAGCTTCTGATGCAAGTGCTCCTGACATTGATTTTATTTCTACCAATGTCTCTCTCATGCTAGCCACGTAATCATGCATATTATTATTCATGATTCCGATTTCATTTTTTCCACCTTCTGGAATTTCAACAGTGAAATCACCACTAGCAATTCTTGTGATATTTTCAGTAAGGTTGCTTACTGGCTTTGTAATCATTTTGTTAATCAAACTAAGAAGTATAGCTGTGATTGCAACTACAATGCCTGCTGCAATTATCATGCTTATATACATGAATGTGTTTAGTTCTTTTAACACAGCATTTTTAGACACATATGCAGCCATTATCCAGTTTGTATTTGGCACCTCATTAAATGATACAAAATAATATGTGCCTTTTATTTGAATTCCTTCTACTTTGCCAATCTGATCCGAAGATAGTTCTTTTCCAATAGCTGTAGTCATTGGATCATCACTGTGTGAATCGATTGTTGTTCCTATGAATTCTGTCTCTGGATGAGCAAGAATCATATTCTCATAGAAAAGCATTGTTTTGCCAATTCCACTAGGCTGATAAAGACTTGCAGTAGCAGAAATATCTGACAAGGAAATGTCGATTGCCATTACACCTTTTCTGCCATCTTTCAATGTAATCTGACGTGATGCAGATACTATCATCTCATTTGTTGAATCATCTATGTAAGGTGCACCAAGTGTCATCTGGGATTTATCAGCACCATCTTTGTACCAATCACGCTGAGTTGGGTCGTAGCCTGCTCCTGGATCCCACCCCGATGGATCAATATAAGTTTTATCTGATAATCCTATATAGCAACCATTTGGAACCTGTTCAAAAGCTGTTAATGATGGCTGCAAGATAGCTGCGATTTCCGAATCATCCATAAATGTTCCCGATTCTACTAAATCGGCAGCACTATCAAAATAGTTTAAAATGTCTCCAAGCTGAGAGCCGATATCCAAGGAATTAGCTCTAGACTCTTGATTTAAGGCATCTGTAGCAGATTCTGTGATTACAGATTTTGCTCGAATTGCCACAAAAGAAGTTACAAAAACAATAGCAACTGCAATCATTGGAATCAATGCCATCAATAGCTGCCTACTAATTTTCTTATTGCCTCGCTCCTGTCCTTTGTTCTTTTTGTTCATTATTATACCTCCACTCATAGGTAGTTTTTACACTATCCTAAAATATGTCTTTTTTGCCTCGCCAAAAAGGCACAAAACTCATCATAGTCCTAATATTGATTGAGGTCAATACATCACAGACTTAAAAAGAGCTGCCTCCCAACTTCATTCAGAAGTTAAAAAGCAGCTCCTAAGCGAATACTGATAATGTCATTATTAGTTCCTTTCTTGAATTGTCTTTCCGCTGTGCCTTCGCGTCAGCCAACCTGACCTTTGTCAAATCAACCAACGGAGATTTGGTCTTCCTGCCGAAAGAATCAATTCTTTTGTTTTATACTCTTTATATCGGCAGGAAGGGTGGGGAGGTTTAGAGGTTATTCTATTTATATCATCCCATATCCACCGCTCTTCAGAATCTCATCTTTTAAGGCTATAGCGTTTTCAAATCCTTTTTCTGCTAAATCCTCCGATGCATCTGACATGGCTTTTTCCAACTTATTTGCCACATCATCAAAATTATTTAGTACCAAATTACGAGATAAACCAATTTCCGATGCCACCATTTCAAACTTGCTTCTATTAATTTTTGAAATATTCAATTCATCGCCAATATAAAACGACATGTCAGATGTAGTACGATATACTCTCGTTGCTACTAAATCATAAGCTGGTGCTAGTCGTTTTGTTTTTAAATCCTCGCTATATAATAGAGAGAAATTCTTTACATGACAGTCTGTATTTCCGATCAAATAATTAAAAATAATAATTCTTAATAACGCTATTTGATCTTCAATTGGATTGCTCGAATTATTTCTTAAAAGTTCAAACATTCTCGCCATATATCCCGATGGAGTTTTCTCATATTTGTCGGCCGCAAAAATACCTAACGCCTGCGCAAAATCCTCTTGATGTAATCTATAAGGACATTTCAAACCATCCAATTCTCTATTGTTAGATAATGGCCTATCATATCTCGCTGTTGCGTATAAGATATCTTCGTCTGCCTGAGACCCCTGTGAAACAATAAAACTTTCAGGTACCGTAATGCCAATACGCTTTGCTGTTTGAATACATAACTGTTCGTTCAGAACTATTTGTTTATGTCTAACATGACTTTGTTTTACTATATGCGTACTTGGAGCATCCCCCTTAGGTAGATACCACGTTTTATCCGCTGCATTATAGTAGAGTCCAACTTTTCCTGAAGCACCAGTTAGTGATAAATGTGTCTCTAGTAATATCTCAGTAGATTTTGTAGCTCCCTCTGCTGCAAGCGCTTTAACCCTTTGGGCTGATAGCAATTCGTAGCCCGACACCTCGTCATCCTGACCTTCAACTATTTTTATAGCACCAAGACATTCCTTGCCCAACTCAGCTAGGATTGATATATAATCGTTTTCATCTGCTTTCATCCAATTAGCTACAGCTTTTCGCGAAAAGCCTTCTGGCAGTAGACTCTCAAAAAAATTCTTTGTTTTTGCAGGCGAAAAAGCCTCCTGTTGCAATGGAATCGAAATCGATATTGCTGCTGCATCTTTATTATCTAAATATTCTTGTTCATATCTGAATCGAGCGTCTAAGTAACTTTCACCAGCGATTTTTCCAACCAGTGTCTGTATTCCGTTCAATTCTATATATACACTTAATTCTCGCATGGATTACCCTCTCTCATTCAACTCCACATCAAGTCCTAATAGATTTGCTATTCTCAGAGCCTTGTCTAATTCAATAGTCTTTTTTCCATTTTCTAAATCTGACAAAAAGCTTGCGCTTATTCCCGTAAATTCTGAAATATACTTCTGCGTATATCCCAGTTTTTTCCTTTTGTTTTTTATTGCTGTTCCAAATGAATTTGAATCTGTTACTTTCATAAACACCTCTTAGCCGTACGGCTATATTTACCTTTGCATTGTATAAAATTAGCCGTACGGCTATATAATCTTATTTTGATTATACATTTCGCCGTACGGCTATGTCAACACAGCTTTTCTTAGAATTCTTTGTATCAAATAATGCCGCCTATTCTTGTTGATTTAGTTCCTTTCTTGAATTGTCCTTCTGCTGAGCCTTCGCGTCAGCCAACCTGACCTTTGTCAAATCAACCAACGGAGATTGGTCTTCCTGCCGAAAGAATCAATTCTTTTGTTTTATATTCTTTATATCGGCAGGAAATGCAATTAGTTTAATTTTCATCCGTCTGAGCAGGTTCCTCCAATTCTCCAGGGCTCTCAGGCTGTGGCTCCTCGACAGGAGGTTCTGCAGCTGGTTCAGTAGTTTCATTTGTATTTTCCGGCTGAGTCTCCTCAGTACCCGTATTTTCAACCGGCTGTTCTTGAGTTTCTGTTGATTCAGAAGATTCTGCAGGCTTTTGTGTTTCTTCTGAAGATTGTTCTTTCTCTTCTTTTACTTCTTCCTTCTTATCTTCAGTCTTTTCCGCTTCTGTTTCTTCCTTAGTCTCTTTCTGGACTTCTATTTCTTCCGTAACTTCTACTTCCGTATCTTCGGTGATTGTTTCGGCATCCTCTGCTTCAAAGCTCCATGTTAAAACGATATCAGGTGTAACATTAACATACTTCCAATCACCGTTTGGATTACATCTACCGCGAAGGCCAAAGCTGTATTCATCAAAACCACCCACTGGGTTGAACACGCACGCATAATTACCAGTTTCCTGGTCTAAATAATAGGTGTAATTTGATTCTGGCGATGCAGCAAGTCTTGCATTAGCAACTATTTTTCCGTCATCATCCAGAGGAATCTCCTGACCTTTGTTATCCACCAACGCAATGTACATGTCACAGGCTGTGCTATCTCCAAAGTCCGGAGATGAAACTATATTGATTCCGCTAGTGTCACTGATAGAAGCGTTGACTATGATGTTCACTGCAACGTTACTTTCATTTTTGATAGTAAGTTTGTCACTGTAGCTAGAAAAATCGTAGGCACCAGAGGTGTTTCTAAACAGTAATGTGGCTCCTTCTTCAACAGTACCACCACCATATTTCTCGGCACTGGTAAGATAAATAAGCTCCTGTGGATCCATCAGAAAATTGAAAGGCGATGGTTCTGCCACTGTCGGTAGAATAACTGAGACCGCCTGTGGCATAGCACGTTGCACAGGGACGGTAACTTTTTTCACAGTGGTTACACGCTCAGTCTCAGAAGTTTCTGCTGATGATTCTGTTTCGGGCTGAGTCTCAGTAGTAGCTTCGTTAGCTGATTCTTCTGCAGATTCTGTCTCTTCATCAACAGTCTCAGCTGGCTCGGTTTCCTCAGCATAGCTTATATTCAAATTTCCTATAAATAATGCCGTTGCCAACATTATTGTAAAAAACCTTTTAACATACATATCTTTCATATCGACCTCCGACTAACCAAAAAAACCATTAGTCTTTGTATATGTATCGGCATAATAATTGTTAATAGAAGTATTATAACAGGGAAATATTAAAAAATTTTGATGTGTTTCATTCTAAGAAATTCTTATCAGCGTACACTATTTTATACTTATCCCTATGCTGTTCAAAGAAATATGTTATTAGTCGCTCAGAGATAAATCCTGGATAGCGATTCTGATAGTTATCATCAACAGTTCCGCATTTTTCTGCAACATAGAATAAAATGGGGAAGAGCCAACCGCATAACTCATCAAAGACATCTTTTCTAGCAATCACCATGTTGCATGGCGAATATAAGCCTGTGGAGTTGAAAAAATCTTTAGCTTTTTCATATTCCTCGGATTGATTTTGCTTAAGATATTCCATCATCTCATCCCAGAATTCACCAATATGTCTACTGCGATAGTTTAACTCCAAATTAGGGTGCACATATAGAGGCACCGGAAGGATGACATCGATGTCATTTGTCGCCATATAGCTAAGCCAGTTTTCCGGCAGGATGAAATGACGTCTATAGTGCACTAGACCGACCACATCTTCCTTGGCATTTTTCCATATCCAGTAGAGTGCTGTCAGCTCACAAAACTGCTTGTTTTTTTCTGATATGTTATCACCTGTATTATCAAAAAAAGACGCATCTATTCTTTCATCCGTTAGGGCTGAGCCTACCTGTATTATTTTTTCGCTTTCAGCAAACTTATATGGAGATTTCAGTGTTTTGTCAAAAGCTGAATTGGCAACATAGATTGTACTTTCTTTTATATCTGTGCTTGTTGAAGTATCTTCATCTGTATCATAATCATAAATCTTATCGTATATACGATTTCTCTCGGCAAAATATTGGGTGAGATATCGATTTCTCAATTCCATATCAAGCTTCACATCAACAGGGATGATATGTTTCATCCCACATGCTTGAAGAGTCCTTGTGATGTGTTCCTGATTGACACCTCTCATGCCTAGATACACCGGAACATCTATATCAAGATTTGATTCTGCCGCGATTTTGAGCACAGGAATACCATCAACCTCGGAAGGATTGTCTTCATCGTCGTCATAAAGATATGCGAGGATTTCCATTTCCGGGTCGAGATATTTGAGGTAGTATCCAGTTGTGATAGCGCGCGAATGGACGCCCGCGATGTAGATTTTTGGCATTGTTTGTCCTCCGAATATAATAATTGCGCAGAGAAATCAAAGCCTACTTTACATACATAGCTGTGAACACATAGTAGCTAAATAACTTATAGCCTTCTTCTCGCATTTTTTGTGTAAATCAGAATCAATTAATTTTTCAATTCCGCCACTATACTCTACAAGAACTATATATGGATTATACTTTTTCCAATTAAAGCTTAAAGCAATTTTCTCA
The DNA here is from genome assembly GCF_900111635.1 of Pseudobutyrivibrio sp. C4. Taxonomy (NCBI): domain Bacteria; kingdom Bacillati; phylum Bacillota; class Clostridia; order Lachnospirales; family Lachnospiraceae; genus Pseudobutyrivibrio; species Pseudobutyrivibrio sp. C4. Next base: position 105,595 of record NZ_FOHF01000004.1, read on the forward strand.
TCAAAACCTTCTGCGTCTATATCTATAAAATCAACATGCTCTATCCCATTGGTTTCTAATACATAATCTAATGTATGAACGGGAATATCTATAATATCTTTCAATTCATTGCTATCAATACGTTCAGCTTCAAAAGAGTCTCGCAAACTATCTTTGAATCTGTAAAATTTCAATGTATCTTCTTTATCTCCAATACCACAATTCAAATTAATATCGTTTGGTCTATGGATTTTAAATAATTCTATACTATTTGGATTAGCATCTATATTTATTCCGCGCCATCCCTTGTTATGTAAATAGGCAGTATTGCTATGTGCATACGGATGATGACATCCTATGTCAACAAAAAATCCATCTTTCTTATCAATAGTTTTTGTCATCACCTGATAAGCCACGATACCAAATTCTTCACCAAATTGAGAATAGGACTTACAAGCAAAACTATCCTTATAACTAACAACTTTTTCACCATCATAATAGCCACTTATATTAGAAAGCATTCCTGCTTTCGCTATTTGCTGTGTAATCTCATCTCGATAGGATGAAGTAACTACTATTTTGAATTCTTCTTTTTTGATATCGTATTTTTTTAAAAAGTTTTCAAATTCCGAAAAAGATAATACTTGCTTTCCACCAATGCCGTCTTTATATTTTTCAGATTTATTATCAATATAGCACTCAAAATCTGCGCCATTATTCAATAGGTAACTTCGTCCAAATTCACCTGCCCCAAACAAAAATATTTTCATGACCAACCCCTTCTAAACAATAGTTTTAAAGTATTCAATTGTTTTCAACAAACCTTCCTCTAACTTTATCTTAGGTTCCCAATCCAATTCTTTTTTTGCCAGAGATATATCTGGCTTTCTTTGTAATGGATCATCTGATGGCAATTCCTTGTATATGATTTTCGAATTAGAGTTTGTAAGTTTTATCACCATCTCAGCCAATTCTTTTATGGTAAATTCCCCAGGATTTCCTATATTTACAGGACCGGCAAAGCCATCTCTACTATTCATAAGACTAACCATGCCATTAATTAAATCATCAACATAGCAAAAACTCCTTGTTTGACTACCATCGCCATAAATAGTGATATCATCTTCTTTTAATGCCTGCACAATAAAATTAGACACAACTCTTCCATCACCCACATCCATTCTAGGTCCGTATGTATTAAATATTCTCATTACCTTTATATCAACACCATGTTTCCTGTGATAATCAAAAAATAATGTCTCGGCTGCACGTTTTCCTTCATCATAGCAGGATCTATTACCAATAGTATTTACGTTTCCCCAATATGATTCAACTTGAGGGTGCATATGAGGGTCCCCATAGATTTCTGATGTTGATGCTTGTAGTATTCTTGCCCCTGTTCTTTTAGCTAGACCAAGCGCATTCATCGCTCCATATATCGATGTTTTGAATGTGTATATTGGATCGCGTTGATACCATAACGGACTTGCAGGGCAAGCCAAATTATATATTTGATCACATTCTACATATAAAGGCTGTGTTACATCATGTCTTATAAATTCAAAATATGGATTTACCATTAATTCTCTAATATTATCTTTTGAGCCTGTGAATAAATTGTCGACGCATATCACATCATTTCCCATTTCTAGTAGTTTATAACATAAATGTGATCCTAAAAATCCAGCTCCACCGGTAACTAACACCCTGTTTCTTCTCATATTTCCCCCTATACATAATTATTATTAATAATTTGTTCTATGGTCATCTTTAGTAGATCCGGTAAAAGTTTATAATCCCTATCACGATCCCATTTTTCCATATGATTATAGTCCTCCAATTCAACAAGCATATGATAGTTTACATTTCGCTTTTGTATCACCTGTATGCATAAAGGATTAATATAATCCCTACTAAAGGTCTCAATAAAATGACTCCCTTTTTTCATATATAGGGAATTTGAAGAACCAGCTCCATGTGGACAAAGTACAATATCTGCACCATTAAAGCACTTTATTTGTTCCATCAATGTAAGCTCTTCTGGGATTACAACTTCGAAACCATAGTCTTCTAATATTTTATCTGCCCCCAACAATTGACGTACACCTATCCTCTTGAAAAATACTCGTTTCCCAAACTCTCTCTCACAAGAGTGACTTTTTTCAATCAAATATTCAGCCGCTTTATCTAACACTGATGCATGCAAATGTCTATCTTTATAATCACATACTACGTAATACAACTTACTCACATGTAAATACTTTGGCGATGGAGCACCATCCTTAATCCAAATTATTCTACTTTCTTCAATATCAAATAATTCTATTAGCTGCTTATTAAATCCTGTTTCATACATCAAGTATTTACCCTTATAACCCGATTTAACCATTACAAACAGCTTATCCAGCATCTCAAATGTAACATGCCAGTAATTAAATTGAAAACACCCAGCAAGCATACATAGCTCTTCTATTTTCTCGCAATCATCCCAGTATGACTTATCGAATTTTAATGGATAGTTTTTATGTATTGTTCGTACTCCCCATGCATTCCATGTGTCTCGTATAATAGTTCCGTCACTAGTATAGACATATGTCACATCATTAAACTCTACATTACATTTAATATAAGCATCTTCTATTGAATTTATACTATATCCTGGATAACATTGGATTACATTCTTTTCTACATAATCTAATTTATCTGAAAGTACAAAATCCGTATCCTTTAAAATAGTTATCTCTGGAATTTCATTTTCATGCAAAAATTTCAACATTTCACGCTCGTAAGGGAGCCATGTCACCCCCACTAACACACCATCAATTTTTTTATCTCTATATAAACTGATGATTTCTTGAGGTGTAACAACTGGTATATCGAACTTCTTTTGCAAGCTTTCTGCGTTTTTATCTGCTATGTACTTTATCTCATATTCATCACATCTATATTCCTGTATTTTTTCAAAAATAAATGTTCCATATGCTCCGCCACCCCATATGGCAATTTTTCTTTTCACAATCTTTCCCCTCCTGTTTTATTCTGCAAAATGCTTATCCGCTACTGCAATCTTATATTCATCGTAATGATGAAACATAAAAATAGATAATAATCTTTCTCCTAGAAATCCTAAATATCTATTCTGATACTGATCGTTTTTTACCACGCAATGTGACTCGCAATAATCTAAAACATCAAATAAAAATTCGCAGTATTTATTAAATATTTCTCTTCTCGCAATAAACATATTATAGGCAAAATAAACATTACCTTTTTCCAATTTTTCAACATCCTCATAATAATCAGGATATTTTTCTTTAATAGCTTTTTTTAATATTTCCCAATCTTCTATTATGTGATCTCTAGCATAGATAGTCCTTACATCTGGAAAATTCGCAATAGGAACTGTTAGCACTACATCAATATCTGACTGCGGTAGTTTCCTTCTTTCTTCTTCGGTAAGAACGAAATGTCTACGATAATGACATAGTCCTAAATATTCAGCACTTGTATTCTTCCACATCCAATATAGCGCTGTTAATTCGCAATACATTCTGTTCTTTCCAGATATATTTTCACCTGTATTGTCTCTTATATTTGAAACCTGGCTGTCACTTAATGCAGCTCCTACCTGAATCTTTTTTTCCCAATTAAATCTACTAATATCTTCTTTCAAGTTTTTATCCATAGCGCTTATTGCTCTATAGATTTCTATTTCTCCACCTTGTCCTTTATCATTAACTTTTTTTAATTCTTCATGTAAGTTTCTATATTCCAGACCTCTTTGATGAAAATAATGCATAATATAATTTGCCCTTACATTACTCCATTCATCAGATTCAAATGATAGACTAATAATATTTTTAAAGCCATTCTCTTCTAGTGTTTTAAATATTTCTCTTTTAACTTTTTCTAGACAAGCAACTAATATTAATACATCTTTATTCTCACTATTACTAAATTCTTCGAATGTTATAACCTTTTTTCCATGAAATGTTTCTGGGTTGTTTTTCATATCTGTGACGATAAATGCTTTCGGAATTATATTATAAGGTTTATCCATAATACACGACGCAACCTCATCTGCAACAATTCCCGCTCCATAAATATACACATCATTTGATTTTTTTATTCTATCGACTATTTCATTTGCGTAATACATATATCACCTCTTATTCTTTTAAATCAACCCCTCGGATAACTCATTAATCATATCTTTAAAAGCTAATGCTTTAATCCCTATTTCTCGATATCCCCTAATAATCTCTTCGGGCTCCGCCAATGATACAATTACTGCATCACAATCAACATCTTTATACTCTTGATTTATCACTATATTTCCGAGTTCTGTCTTATTTCTATCTATCGCATATACGATATTGACATTATTTTGATTCAAAAGATCTACTAATATTTCTCCATATGTTCCAAGGCCATGTATAACAACTTTATTTAATGATTTTTTTTCAAAATAGATATTCCAACTTCGTTGCTTAAGATTAATTAAAACCAATCTTCTCATTAAATCATTTGAAATACCAACTTTTCTTAATTGATCTTTTGTTACTACATAATTACTATAAACATCTAGTATTTCCTTCATTACTGATAAATCTGATTGAAACTCTTTACGATAAATATCATTAATATCCATCAATAAAGCCATGCGAGAGGTTGTCATATTCTGGGTTATATTATTCCAATATTGATTTTTCGTCTGATCTTCGATTATATATAATAGATTTTTGTAATTAAAATCTAACGCGATTTGCGCGCAATCCCTCATCCCCTTTAATATATCTTCTATACAATTTGAAATAATATCTTGTTTATTTGATTCATAATAATATTTATATAAGTATACAGGCACAACATAAAACTCTTTTGCTGCTGCCATCGCTTTTACAAAAAACACTGGATCTTCATATCTCTCATAAACGGGAAAGCTTATATCATATTCATCAATTAAACTTTTTCGATATATGTAACTCTGGTAATCATAGTCTTTTTGAAATTCAGAATAAGATATTTCCAATCCCTCTTTACCAATTTCAAAATCACTAAATAAATCAACTTCCTTTTCTTCTCCATTTTCTACCACTTTTCTTAGGCTTCCACATATAGGTATATTATGTTCTTCAGCGGCATAAACCATTTTTTCCAACGCGTTGGAATCAACAAATTCATCATCCGCGTCTAGAAACGCTATATAACGTCCAGTAGCTTTTGATATTCCAAGATTTCTTGCAATCCCAGGACCTAAATGATGTTGATTATATACATGTATATTATCGACATTTTTTTCTTTTACTTTCTTAATAGTATTATCTGTTGATCCGTCATCAACACATATTATCTCCACCGAGTCAATTATTGTCTGTTTTAAAACACTACTAATAGCACGTTCTATTTTTGTTTCTACGTTATACATTGGTATTATCACTGAAACATCCATACTATTTTCCTCTCTTAATAAACCGATATATAAAAACACTCCACATCATATGATGTGAAGCGCACTCCAACATTATTAGTATTTTACTCCCCATCAAAAATATAGTATTATCACTTGCTGAACTTAGAAAACAAATCCCCTTTTAACCATTTATTATAAATATCTAAAACAGGTATTTCATTTTTTATAATTTGAAGTTCATCTAGCATTTCATTCCTGTATATAAAGCTAGAAATAACTATTAAATCAATTTTCCGTCCTTTTATTTTCTCAATATTTATTATTTTTTTATTACCAAGCATTTTATCTTCACTTACCAAATATACAATCTTTGCATTAATATTTCCAAACAACTCGTTATATATATTTAATAAACCTTCAGTATGTTTACCTTTTCCAAATAGCGCAATTGTCTTACCGGAATCGTCAAATGGTATTTCCTCTAGCAAACTAGAATATGAAATCTTTTCATACTCCCTCAACGTTAAATCAAAATCATTTGTATAATTATTATTATCTAATACCTTTTTTAACCTCTCTACTTCCAAAGTTAAATCAATAAAATCCTCTAAGTAAAATTCATTTTTTTTATCAAATAACATATTTAAATTTTGATTAAGTGACACAAGTATTCCACTATTTTTCAATGTTTTAACAAAACTATCATCTTTTCTTTTTTTGTATTCAATAAAAAAAGAATCTATAACATTAGTATACCAACGCATGACAGCATAAGCCCATCTATAGGCTTCGTTAGTCAAAAGTATTTCATTTTGAACGTATCTTATAGCTTCTATTACTGACTTAGTATTATCATAAAAACTCATCATCAAATTTCCACCATGAGAAACTCTATGATGGATCAATATTTCATCGAGCAGCGACACCGTTTCAGCTTTTACCACAGCTTTGATACTATAAATATTGTCCTCACATACTTTAATATCTTGAAATTTTATTTCATTCTTAATTAAGAATTTTCTTTGTATCAATTTATTCCAACAAACCATTGATACTATTTTTAAAACATCATCTCTCCTTTTTACTGGATTAATTTTATTTGTTGAAAAATCCTCATAATCTAAATATTTATATCCATCATTTTCATATATACCCGTGTCCTGATGATATCTATCGGCATTACATACACATATTTCTGCACAGTCTATTTGAATTCGATTTATCATTTTTTCAAGCAACTCTTTTTCAAAAAAATCATCACTATCTAGACAAATTATATACTCCCCTAGGGCTTTGCTAATTCCATAATTTCTTGCATTTCCCGCACCTTTACAATCTGAATTATATAAAACTAAACGCCTATCTTTTTTGATATATTCTTCAACAATCTTTACACTATTATCTGTTGAGCCATCATTTATAAATATAGCCTCAAAATCCTCATATGTCTGATGTATTATTGAGATAATACATTGTTCTATATATTTTTCAGTATTGTAAAATGGAATTATAATTGAAATCATTTCAACCTCATATTTTATTATTTTGCTCTATATTTATATTTAAAATGAAAATCAATAAATTTTAACAATCCCTCATATTCATATTTCTTTTGTATATATGAATCCATTATTTATATATTGCATTATTCAAATATGCCAACGACTTTTCACGTTCAATCGCTAATTTTGATTCCACTTCACTATAATTAATAGGAGAAATATTATTCAAATCTTTTTTACAATTGACATATCGATTTCCTATACCAAGTGTATTACATATATTCACAATTCGATCTATGTCAGCCAATTTTGAATCCACATATGCTCTATCCATATAATAAAAATTTTTATTATACAAAATAGAAAATGCTACTCCGTGAAAAGAATCAGTAAATACATAACTAGCATTCTTTATTAACGAAATAAAATCTGTTGGGCCCACATCTTCGATAATTTTCTTGTCTCCATTAACAATTATTTCTTCTAATAAATTCGATTTAATTATATATATCTTTTTTACATTGTTACTCTTCGCAAAATATTCTAACACATGATTATGCGCGCTATATTTCCCAATAAAAAAGCACAATATATATTGTTCATTAATACTTATATTAGAACAGATTAAATCCCATTTTTTTCTTTCAATCATTAATGTTGGATCCAACACAACCTCTACATCTTGGCTTAAATATCTAGTCAAAATCTCCTTCCCAGAATTTTCTCTAACAGATATATAATCATATTTTCCTTCTTTAAATATTTTTTCAGCCAGATTTAAGGCATCTCTTCCTTGAAATCTTGTAATCCCTCCTGTTGCATATGTTATTTTCCGATGCCTGTTATCAGCCCAATCAAAAAGATACGCATCTTCAGTCCACATCGGATTCCATAACTGATCACTTCCTAGAAGTAAAACTTCATAATCATCTGTTTCTTCTTTCAAATCTGGTATTGTATAGCACTGCTCCGATATTGTTATATTATTTTCGATAAAATCAATAAATTTTAATATTTTCCCACACGCTTGGTTCTCATAATGATTATTTCTATAAATTAATTCATAATAATCTCTTATCTTTCCTTTAGCGGGTATATTAATACTTTTTTCGTCATCATTCAAACTTCTATACCTAATTACCTTACATTTGCACCCTAATCCAGTTAAAATTTCTTGCATAGCATAGCATTGAAGTGTTTGTCCGTAATTACTGAATTTTTGTAAACACCACGTAAATATTGCTACAGATTTCATCCATTTTCTCCCACTTGTTTTCTATACACATATTCGACTACGTCTTCAACGGATACTACATCAATATCCTGATTTATCTCATAAATCTGCCGTTCAATTTCTGAATAAAACTGAACCGGAGTTATTACTATCACATCTATATTTTTAAATGTCGGTAATTCGTTTAAAGTAATAATATTATTATATAAATCCTTTAAACACTTAGCATTCCGATCAATTAAAATACTAATATCCACATCTACAGCTTTTAATTCAGCATATAGTTGTTTTCCAATTCTTCCCATCCCATAAATTGCTATTTTTTTATAATCATTGTCATCAAAAAAACTTTTTAATGTGTTACCGCTTCTCATAATATATAGCCATTTATCAAATAATCTAAATCCGAAATCAATAATATTTACCATCTATATTTCTCCTCAAATATAATCCTATAAACTATGCTATAGCGCAAAGAAGTCACAATCATCTGGATTATATCTTAATCTAATATTATCATTTAAAGAATTTATTAAAGCAATGTCCTTATCTGTTAATTCGAATGTATCAATTGAATAATACTCGTTTAAATGCTCTTTATTTAGAGTTCTTGGAATTGAAATGAAACCTCTCTGATAATGCCATCTCAAAATCAACTGCACCCTTGAAACGTTATATTTTTCCGACAGCATTCTTATCGGTTTTGATTTAATCAAAACATCATGCATTCTCGCAAGTGGTGAATATGATACTACTTGTATATCTTTTGCGTAACAATAATTAACTAAAGCATCTTGTGTAAATAAAGGATGTACTTCAATCTCATTTATCATTGGCATTATTCTTCCAAGTTGCTCAATCTCTTGCAAATGATGCTTATTACAGTTACAAACACCTATTGCTTTTACTATACCTTCTTCATATAATTTTTCTATCTCACGCCATGTTGAAATATATGTTCCAGTTTGAGGCCAATGTATAAGATATATATCAATATAATCCGTACCTAACCTTTTTAATGAGTCTTCTAAAGCTCCTCTAACTCGTTTTTCGCGCTGGGATATATTACCAATTTTTGTCATTAATAATACCTCTTCCCTTTTTCGCGTGTATCTTAGTGCTTCCCCTAATGCGTCTTCGTTAAGCCCATATGATTCCGATGTATCAAATAATTTGCATTTCCCTTCTTCTAATGCATATTTATATATTTCATATGTTTTAGCAAATAATTCTGATTTTTTTTCTATTTCCCATAAACCTTGTGCTCCCAAACCAACCGGTGGAACTAATAATCCATTTAGTAATTCGAACTCCTTCATCACTATACCTCGTATTTGAACTTTCCGAGCGCAACATCAAACTCATTTTCTTTTAATAATTTAATAAAATCCTCACTATTATCAGGAATCACTACCGCATTATCATAATGATAATTTCCTTTTTTAATTTCCTCTAAACCAACGCTTTTAAAAGTAATACTTTTTTTTATAGCTTCAAACAGTCCTTCGCCTTTCTCTGTATTAATTATAACTGCTGAAGTACCCTTATCATCATCATAAGCATTATCCACTCCCCAAAAATCACCTAAAGTAATATCTGACAATCTCTTATCACTCTTAAAATCACAAGAGGCACAACTTCTACGAATGATACATCTAGCTTCAAGAAATGCTTTCATATAAGTATTATCATTACCCGATATTACTATTTCTTCATCTTCACACAAAACTTTTGTAACTCTCGGAGATTTTTTCCATCCATACTTTTTATATTTAAACCAAATTCCTTTTACTGGAATATGTAAGCCTTGTATCCATTTTTTATACGCGAGTGGTGAATTTACTCCCATACATATAAAATCTACTGTTTGCAAGTTTTCGTACTTGTCTTTACCTAAAAATGCGTATAGTCCAACAATCTGACAAGGAGTTCCGCAAAACAGCACCTTTTTACCACTATCTAAATATTTTTTTACCAAACTAAATGTATTATTAATATTACTTTGTACATATTTAGATTGTTTTAAAATAATCAAATCTTGTTCGTTTTCAATTACCGAGTGATTTACATCCAATTTTTCATCATATCTAGCTCCAAAAACCACACCATTATCACGCAATACGAACCTTGCTATTTCTGTAAAAATCCCTCCAGAAGTGCTTTCAAATCGATTTCCTTCATCATTACTCCATGCTAAATATGCTTTTCTCTCATATTTTTTTCTATGCCTATTATCTATTAAATCAATTCGTCTTTCACAGACTTCCCTGCATTTACCACAGTTTATGCATGTCTTAATAATCACCGGTGAGACAAAACCATTGGTTTTCATTTCCATTTTGATAGAATTGGTAGGACATACATTACTACAAGCTGCACATCCTGTGCATTTTCCATCACTTATCCACATATCAATCATATTTTTCCTCGTTATCTTTTAATTTACAATGTCACTTCCTCAATATATTTTAAAAAATCTATCAATTTAACATAATCCTCATTTATTTTATTAAGAGTAAGGAGGATACGTTTCAACGGTATCTGATGCGCTTTCACACCATCATGGTCATCAATTTCAATAAAACTATCATCTAACCAAGGCAAAATAAAAGATTTATTCTCTTTTTCTAATGCAGTCAAAAAAGCTGATCCTTCAAACTTTCTAGTAAAATTATAAACAACTTTTTCTTCAAACTTATCGTATTTTACTAATTCGGTTTCTGTGGATATAAAAATATCTTCATTGGCAATTAATATTTTTTTATACAATCCTCCCTTTGTCCAGCCTTCATGTTCTAACTTCTTGTTTTTTATTGAATAAATGCAAAACCTCTTTCCTGATTCATCTATAAAATATAGATTATCTTGTAGTACAAATGCATCCTCAACTTTTCCTTGAAATATGGTATCAAGTATCTCGACTTCATCATTTTCTATTTCATAAATTAAAATTTTATTGCTATTTTTTAATACTAACGTTAAAATTCCATCTTTATAATTCCATTTATATATCTCAAAATCTGAGCACTTATTAATAATTTCTTCATTCCATTTTGCTGATGCTATTTCTTTCTCATCCTTATCAATAATTATTAATTCATCACTAGTATTATAAGGGATAAATATAATCTTATCGTCATATACAAACGCTGTTAAATATTTTGTTATTTTTTTTATTTCTTTAAAAGATAATGAATTATTATTACTATCAAATAAATAATATCCTGCCAATCCATTTGAATAAATCAATATATCATCTCGGTATTTTCGAACTCCCCACATAACTCCATTTTTCTCAAATACTAGTTTTCCCCTTATTTCCCATGAAAAAATATCAATACTGCAAAAAATATTTCTGCACGCAAAAAGAATGCAATTTTCTTTAATTATTGCGTTTTGAATAAATAAACTATTTATTCCCATTCTACATTCTCCTTTATTATTCTTGCAGGATTTCCAACCACCATACAGCGTGACGGCACATCTTTAGTCACAATACTGCCTGCACCTATAATCGCGCCATCTCCAACCTTTACTCCCTTAAGTATAGTTACATTCTGTGCAATCCAAACATGATTACCAATGATTATCTCAGAAGCATGCTCCACACCATTAATTTTATGGAAATCGGAATCTAATGCACAAAAATGCCGTCCAATAGCGCAATCTTTTCCGACTTTAATTCTTTTTTTGCATCTGATTTCGCAATATGAATTAATAAAACTGTTGCTCCCTAGTTCTAGTATTCCCCCTTCAAATATCAAAATATCTGCGCCATAATAAAATTTAAAATTGTCTTCAATAATTAATCTAGAATGCTCTTTTAACTGTATTAGACTTGATCTAAATAAAATAGGAGCACCTTTATCAAAATAATGAGTTCCCTTAATTACTAATTCTGAATTCTCAGCCAAAATAATATTTATATCATCTGGTCGAGTATAATCATTAATATTTCCACTATTTATTATTTTTTCCATACACTTAAATATGCCCAACAATGTATTAAGCATTGTTGGGCATTCTCCTTACCTAAATTATTTTACAATTGAACTACTCTACTGTAGCTGTTGCTGTATATGTTACTCCGTCATATACAATCAAAATTGTGTGACTACCAGTTCCAGTTACTGGAATACCAATCGCACCACTTGCAGTTACGCTATAATCTGATGTATCTGTACCATCAACCTTTATAGACGTAATATTTGCTGTATCTGCATTAGCATCTGCTACTAAGCGAATAAACGCTTTACCGTTAACATATGAGCATGATGCCACTGCAGTAGCTGCAGGTTCATCGCTATAAGTTCCTACACCATCTGTACTAAGATTTGTATCTGTCGATTCAGGCTCAGCAAAACTCCATGTAACAGTAATCTTTGGAGCAGTTGTATCAGCAGTAATTGCTGCGTTAGAAACTGCACCCTTTATCTTAAACTTAAGTGCTGTCCAATCAGTAAGACCTGTTGTTTTCTGCTTATAAACATACTCTTTCGCATCAGTTTCTGCATTTTCTTCAACAACGATTTCATAATTACCAGGGTTTCCTGCTAATTTCTTTGTTACAGGAGTTTCTGTTGCTGAAAGAATCTGATTAGTAGCATTTTCACCTTCACCCACTACTGCTGCCAAATAGAGCTTTGGAGATGTCTCGTCAGCTGCAAGTGCATCTGTAGCTAATGCAATATCTTTTCCACCTGCCGAAGCTGTCGTTTTAACCTTTACATCAACCTTTATATCATGGCTTGATTTATTAATTATCTGCAATTCATTACTTTCATTTGAATATGTTTTTTCACCTGTAAGGAAATAAACACCTGTATCTTCATTTGCTTCAGGGAATGTTGTACCTTCAGCATATTTACCACCATTTGTTGTCTGAATCAATCTTTCAGGATCCATTGTGTAAGCAAATGTTTGCTCTGTTGCTGTTGGAAGAACAACATTCATATGCTTTTGCTCAACGTGACCTTCTGATGCACCTGTACCATCTACTGTTCCAGTTCCTGTTGTATCGCCATCTGCTGCAAATGCTGTAATGGACATAGCCATAACCATAGTTGCTGCTGTTAAAACAGCTAAAATTTTTTTTGCTTTCATATAAGCTTCCTCCTTGAAAAAAATCTTACTTCACCTTCCTTGGCAAAGCATTTAACTAGTTCCAATATTCAGTTTTTCTTCCTATTGTTGAACAACAATAGTGATACCTACTCGAACTGTGCTTATTGTATTCTGCTCATCATCAACTAGATGGTATATGCAGACACAGTCGTAAGTACCTGCTTCTAATGGAGTATCTAAAGTAATATTTTCAAGTTCACTTCCTCTTGGTAATATTGGAGACTTGTATATCACTTCATCCTCGTCCTCTGCCAAAACAACATCGAAATAAACATCATTTGTGTTTCCTACTTCGTTTGCGACATAAGCATCTTCTGATGCATCAGCCCCTGTAGGAAATGTCCATGTCGTATTCATAGAGGCCTCGTAGTATCCTGGCTCTACGTATTCTTCTTGAGCCATTTCTTCTACTACCTCCTCGACATTGTCTTGAGAGACTACCACATTTCGTTTTTCAGGTTCCTCAGTGTTCCCCCTTCCTAATAGCAGGAAAATAATTACCCCCAACAAAGCAACAATAACAACTATACCAATAACTATTGCTATCTTTAATCCATTATTACTCTTGTTGTTTGCATTTTCTGACACGTTTTTAGCCCTCCAAATTCTTCTGTGTTGTTCTCCATTCTCAATATTAACTTTTTCATTTTGTTTCGCGCAATTCACCTCCTATATCTTTTGATATCGGAGCGAATATGTGATTATATTACCCTCTATATATTAAAATTGTGTGTCAAACATTATTATTTATTATATTTCAGGATTTTTCACAAAATTAAAGTAATATATATTGGCAATACTGCCAAGAAAGCATGTTCGTAATTTACTTTTTCAAGGAATTAATAAAGCGCCCTCTATATTCATTTTTCAATGTGCTATATATCTTATTTATCTTAATCTGTTTACAGTATTACATAATATATATCGTCAATTATGCCCCATTTCTTTAGCAAAAAGGGTCCCGCACCACTATGTGCGAAGCCATTAAATAATTACCATATTACCTTTACTCCCCACCAAGCATTCAGTTTTTAAATTAGCCTAGCTTCCCCGTCCGTGGCCAGATTTACTCCACGGATTAATCATTATGTATTAATTATATTGAATATGGTAGGGTTATTCAATAAATATGGGGTGTGGACACAGAATTGTCACAGGCTTTCCTACCCCAAATACCCCCTCACGCATTCCTCAACTTCTACCAAAATCCTCTTCGCCTTTGGCAAGCTCAATCCTATATTCTCGGCCACAGCCAACAAGTCATTCTCCCCTGGATTAGTTCCATTTCCATTGACTGTAGTTGCGTGCTCGCCTCTAATGGAGTTGCTGTATGTCATATCATATGCCGGTGAAAGAATCCAGCGATTTTCATTTTCTATATACAAATAGCTAAAGTTCTTAGCATGATCATCCCTATTATGAGCGTACACATTAAAGCACATACGTCTAAATAACTGTTCACACTCTTCCATTGAACCTGTGAGCTGTAGAGTCAACCGCATGAGTATATTGTAATCAAGATTTGGTGTTCTATGGGATGTCTCCAGCAAGCCTGCGGCGGAAACCATGTGCACTCTATCGCAAATACGATTCCCCACTCTATCGAATCTTTTCATTCCAAAATACCCTTCTGTATCTTCAGAATCCAAAAGTCGTACTTCCTCTAAATTTATTCCACACTCCCTTGCACACAAAGCGTATTCATATTCTTGCTTTCCAATATTTTTATCATCAAAGGTTGCAGGAAATTTAATTATCCAATCGTCTCCATCCACCTTTGTTAAAATCTTTGGACGTGCACCGCCTGATGAGCCGCCCTTTGCAAATAAATAGTCCAATTTATCACTAGACTCGGACAATAAGATTTTTTCACATTCCTTGGCAATTTCGTCCAACGAATAGTCGTCATATTCTTCATCCATATCTATCACAGGACGATAAGTAAGCGCACCCATTCCAGTCTCGCCAACTATTGCGAGACGCTCCATATTTCCATAAGAAAAAGGATCTATTCTCTTCTTCCTAATTAGGCAATCTACTAATAAACGGCCCCAGCCATCAGGCAAACTATCGGCAAATACTCCGAACAAGCCTTCAAAAGGATCTATCTTTGGCATAAATACGCCTTTTTCTAATGGAAGCGAAAAAGGGCTGATAGAAAATCCCTCTGTCAGCCATTCCTTGCTATATTCAAATGCATACAATGTCCCATTATAGAGTGCCATTGTTCCAACTAATCTATCGTGATAGAAAACATCTAATTTCTTAACTCTGTCCATTTAATATTTCCTCTATAGATTCAAAATTAGCACTTGTAAATAGCGACTCCAGTTCGTCTTCGGCGCGAAGCGCTATTGCAATCTTAGTCAGAGATTGCAACGATATCTCACCTGTCTGTTCAAATCTTTTTATAGAACCTAAGCTTACCCCTGATCTTTCAGCAAGCTCTTTTTGTGATATCTTCTTTCTCTTGCGAAGCTTTTGAACATTGGATGCTACTTCATTATTTATTTCTTTCCAAGTCTTTTGATATAAATTAACCATGCTAATATATTAGTCTTTTTTGCCAAAATTGGCAAATATAGCTAATATATTAGTCTCTTATCTCCTTCTTAGCACAAATGGCTTCGCAACATCAGCCGCGAAGCCATTTTTGTCTCTACTTCAATACATTAAGAACATCCTTCGGAAGAATTCGTAGTATACTGTCTTTATTCTTTCCCTCTAGATAATATTCACCTAAATGTGCTTTCTGATATCTTTTAACAGAATCATCCTTAGTAGCATCCTCTAATAGTTTTGTATAGTATCGCTCCCAACTAAAGAAATCGCTACTTTCAACATATTCTTCAGTACGTTCTAAAATATCATCTATTCCTTTGATATCAATAACACCGGACTTTAAAATCAGCCATTCAAAAGACTCAGGAAAATACATACCTACATTTCCACTCATATTTGAATGAGCTACCACTTGTGCAACATAGGCACCAAAAGCTGCGCCATCAGCTATAACAATAACTGGATTATCACTTGATAATTCCTTTAATTTCGGAATTATATTAGAATTTCCACCTGCGCTAACGCACTTATTTTCATTTAATATCTTAGAAAAAAATTGAAAACCTGATTTTTCGTCCTCAACTAAAATAACATATTTCTTTTTATCAACTTTCAGTGGTGAATAAATTGGATAAAACTCATTATATATTTTTTCAGGGAAATGATATTTCCCTGTTGTTCTTATTCCATATATCTCATTTACACTATATGGCAAATTATATAATGGCTGTCTAGTTATCAAAACATAGTAATTTGATGTATTTTTAATTACACTGGCAAATTCTTCTGTGAAAACAAACGAATAGTCTTCATCGATAAACACTATTGTATTTTCATAAGATTTTATTAGCACATCCCATATACTAGAATCACCAGTAAAAGCAACACAAGGAGCATCTGAGGTTATTCTTATCCCTGACTCTTCCCTGAATCTTCCATAGGTCTGCAACAAATCAATTAATGTAGTCTTGCCCGTAGCACTATTACCTTGGATTACTGTGATATTTCTTTTTATTGTAAACTCATATTTAAGTCTTTCAGCTTCTATTATTACTTTATGTTTTCCCTTCATACGTTCACCTTAAATATAATCCAATGCTACGTCTGTATACTCATCCATATTCGTGACGATAGTATCATTATTCAATATTTTAATTTTAAAAGGTTCCATGTCATTGAATGGCATAAAATATCTCAGATTTACAGTAATATCTTTTACTTCTCCTATCTTCAGCAACCATTTTGCGCAATTTTCACCACAGCTTGTTGCATTAAAAACTAAATCCGGTCTACCATAAGCACTAATCAATGTCTGAACGCCACCTGACAATCTTTCAGGAGGGATAGGCCCAAGAACTTCACTTTGTATCAATTGATTGCTTACAACCTTTGATTTATCAATATCTTCAATCATTTGCTGAACTAACTCATCTTTAAACCATTCCGGATTGTAATTAAACTTAAACCATGATGGACCGTGCATTACATTTTCTTTTTCACCAAAATAAATTGAAAGCATAATCTCTCCTCATATACAACGCTATATCGTAAATACGATTATAACATAGAATCTGAAACTTTTATAATCTCCCCCATCACCTTCACATACTCTTCCTTCTTATCCCTCATAATCTCAAAGCCTTCCAGAATCTCCTCCAGCCCGAACTTATGAGTAATCAGCTTCTCTGGCTTCACTGCGCCCTGCTGCAATCTGCCAAGCACGTAGTGCCAGTCGTCGGTGGTGTCGTGGGTGAAGGATGAGTTCCAGGTACCCACCAGGGTAAGCTGGTTGCGGAGGATTTGCCAGTATGCGTGGCGGTCGATATTCATGTCACTGGATGGATTGCCCACTGTGCAGACCACGCCGCCAGGTGCAGCTGCGTTGATTCCGGTGATGAGGCTTTCTGTGGAGCCCACGCACTCGAAGAAAAGGTCCACATCTGAAATCTCTTTTACATAGTGAGCTTCGTCCACGCCAAACTCAAAGGCTTTCTGCCTTTGTATTTCTTTTTTTCCGATGGTATACACATTTTCAAATCCCATGTCCTTCAAAAACATGGTCACTAGCAAGCCGATAGTACCAAGGCCTATTACAGCCACCTTAGCTTTGCGAAGCTGGCCCAAATCCTGCAAGTCCTTACCGCAGGCTCTCAGCCCCTGCCTAATGGCATGCACTGCTACAGCCATAGGTTCCATCATTGCAGCCTGCTCCATGGCAATGCCGCTACCAAGCTCCATCAGATTCCATTCTGGCACCGCCACATACTCGGCGAAGCCGCCATCCACACGAGAGCCCAAATAAGAATAGTTTTTGCACATTTCATATTTCTTTTCCACACAGCAAGGACATTTCTTGCATGGGATAAGTGGAAAGATTCCAACAGCCTTACCAGCCCAGTCACCAGACACGCCTTCTCCTACTTCACAGACCTCGCCTGCGAACTCGTGACCTATCACAAGTGGCATGTTATGGGCGCCGTCCTTGTAGGCTCTTGGTATGTCCGAGCCGCATATACCGCAGGCCTTTACATGCACTAAAACCTCCCCCTGCTTAGGGGAAGGTTTTGATATTTCATCTATCTTGATTTTTCCAACATCTTCTAAAACTAATGCCTTCATTTCATCGCCTTTATCTGTTCAGTAAATCGTTCTAAATCATCGCTTGTAGTGATTTTGAAATTGCCCTCGTCACCAACAATCATGTGCATTTTCATGCCAGCCATCACTGCAGGTTCTGTGGAGCCGTTGATTTTCATAATCTCACCAGAATTTACAAGCCTCTCATTGGCCTCCAAATATTTCCCATACACGAAAGTCTCTGGTGCCTGGCCTGCAAATATTTCCTGTCGATTCAAAAGAGAATCGATTTCCAATCCGTCCTTGCTCAAATAAACTGTATCTTTCATTGAAAGGACCGGAATAACTCCATCGTATCCACTTATAGCTTCAAATGAATCCTGGATTGTTGATAACCTAAGATTCGGTCTGGCTGCATCGTGGATAAACACATTGTCATCGTCGCTGGCAAAATTTCTGATATCCTTCAGCCCATTATAAATAGACAACTGCCTATTCTCCCCTGGCTTTGAGAAACCACAAATCTTATCCTCAACACCGTACTGCGCAGCCCAATATTTAATCAAATCGGCCCATTCATCATGAGCTACGATTTGAATCTTATCGATTAATTCGCTTTTCTCAAGGGTCTCCATGCAATACATGATGATAGGCTTGCCTTCCACATCCAGATACTGCTTTGGCTTCTGCGAACCAAGCCTGCTGCCGGTTCCCCCTGAAAGTAAAATCGCTATATTCATACGCTTACCTACAAGTTCATGTTTCTAATATCTTTGATAATCTCTTCGTATGGGCGTCCCTGTCCAAACAAAAGTGTAGTTCCAAGAACGAATCCATCAAGTCCCATTGGCGCGTACTTCATAATCTTGTCCTTTGCACAGGCGCCATCCCAGTAAAGCTTGAAGTCCATTTCCTCTTTCAACTCCAGAAGACGCTCAACCTTCTGACCAACGTAAGGCAGATACATCTGGCCAGCATTTCCTGGATTTACAGACATTACAAGTACTTTATCTACAATGCGAAGCATCTCCATAACTGTCTCCACACTTGTACCTGGATTGATAGCAATTCCTGGTATCATTCCCGCATCGATAATCTTCTGCAGTGTTGTAGATGGATGATACTCTGCCTCAGGATGGATGTAGATGGTGTCGCCCTTTCTCAGATTCTTGATAAACAATTCGATTGTGTTGCTAGGGTGCTCCACCATCAGATGAACATCCAATGGCTTGAAAGTAACTCTGGAAATATATGTCATATCATTCAAAGACATGGCAAAGTTTGGCACATAACGACCATCCATAATATCGATATGGAATGAATCGATACCTGCGTTTTCCAAATCGTTTACTTCTCTGGACAAATGTCCATAGTTGGCACACATCATTGATGCATTTAATTCAAAGCTCATACGCTCTCCTTTTCAAGCACATCCACATTTTGGATCATGATTGGTTTTTCTAATTTCTCATACAACTGCACAAGACTACTTGGGTCCCCGTAATAAGCGTCGCTAATGATAATTGCCCTATCCATATTTGGAGTATCGTCATAGATTCCCCAGCCTTCAGCACGATAATCCTCGATTATCTTTTTATACTGGTCTCTGATTTCAGGAACCATGCTTTCGATTGTTGCCATAGTAAGTGGATGTGGACGCCACAAAAGGGCTACATCATCCTTGCACTCCTTGAACACTTCCAAGGCATCCTTTATCTTATCAATCATCTTTTGCTTCTGATTGAGCATAGCAACTACGCTTGTATTGTAAAAAATAATTTTCTTTCTACTACCATCTGGTTTAGTGATAATCTTCTTCCAATCCTCTGGAATATCCTGCTCTTCTTTGGACAGGCGAAGAAGTCTTTCAACCTTTGGTGAGCCTGTACCTTTTATTTTGGCTTCCCAGCTAGGTCTGGTATCCTCACCGAACTGTGCAGAAAGCACTCTGATGTAGGCCTCTCTCATCTGTTCCGACTGAACAATGACCTCATCTGCATTTACCACGCCCTTCGACAGCACGTATCCCTTCAAGCTCTCAAGCACATCTGGATTGTCCACGTCCGGCTCCGCCAATACGAAGTATGGGATGTAGATGAGCTTGTCTGTAAACTTTTTGATGTTATCCGTGTAGAAATATGGATGTACCGATGTTACATAATTCCAATCATCGTATGGATTATGAATATACACCTCATCCGGATGAACACCCATAAAATCAAAGTTTTCAAATGATACCACTGGCACATTATCAGGATAATCATTTCCTTCGTAGTGCATTTGTTTTACCGAACCATCTGGGTTCTTGTCGAAATATGGTATCGGAATTACGATAGCCGTACAGTTTGGATCCTCGTTTGCCTTCATCCAAACACTTTCAAGGGAATCCCACATGCTTGCCTTATATGGCAAAAACAGCTTCACTGTAGTAAGGATGATATCCTTGTTTGCACTTTCTTCAATTCTATTAACCATGGTATCAAGGCGGGCCTTGGCAGAGTCTGCCGATAAGCCCCTTTCAGACTGAATCTCCTCGTGAATTTCATATAGAACTTCGCAAAATTCTTCCAGCATTTTTACAGTAGGATGACCTTCCCCCTCTTCACCCTCGATAAAAGTGCCGAAATCAATGGCGCGCTGTTGGCACATTTCCAGATATGAACATGCCCCTTCAATATCCACATTTTTTGCGGATAAACTTGTGTAGATTCCCTCTACAATCTTCCTAAATAATGCAATGTAATTAGTGATTTGTTTAGCCTTAGACTGTCGCATCAATTAGTCTCCTATTTTTCTACAAACTCCCCAATCGCCTCAACTGTAGCCTCTGTCTGCTCCTCCACAGTGATTGTAGGCTCGCCGTCCCCAGACTGCATGCCATAGTCCCCAAAATATCCATGGCAGCCGCCCTCGATAATCACCTCTTGGTAATCTGCAGGCAGATTTGCTAAGTATTCATTATACTTCTCCATATTTAAAACGCCGTCTTCTGAACCACGGATTGATAAAACGTTCATAGCTGGTTCATCAGTCAAATCCTTGGTAGAATATGCGGCAAGTAGAATCAATCCTTCGTACTCGCTCTGATGTCTGTCAGCATAGAGTGATGCCATGGCGCCGCCTAAGCTGTGGCCGCCCAAGTACCAGTCGTCAATTTCAGGATACTTTGCCTGGATACCTCTAGCTCCATTTGCATCAAACATAGCCAGGTAATGTGGCATTTCTACGATGATGCACATGATATCCTGCTCTGCAAGCTGCTCCATCAAAGGCGCATATGCCTCAGATTCCACCAAGCCACCTGGATAGAAAATAAACCCGGCCACTGGATTTTCTGGCTCAAATACGATTGTATTATCAACATACTCCACAGTTACTCCCTCTGCTGGATTGTTGATATACTCCATAGCACGGTCTGTAGCCTGATAATAATTGTTCACATAGCTAAAAAACTTAGCCACAATTGCAATGATTAATACAAGGACAATAATCCCTGTGATTCTTAACTTTTTACCCTTATTACTTTTCATTTATCCCCTTATTAACCCTTTTCTAGAATGCCCCTCAATGCACTGCCAGTCTGTTAATCTGGGTTGCGATATAACCTGCTCCGTAACCATTGTCGATGTTTACCACCGAAATTCCGTTAGCACAGGAATTAATCATGGTAAGAAGTGCTGATATACCACCCATGTTGGCCCCATAGCCTACGCTTGTTGGCACAGCAATAACCGGAACCTTAACCAATCCGCCTACCACTGACGCCAGTGCGCCTTCCATTCCTGCCACTGCCACCACGCAGTTGGCTTCGTTCAACACATCTACGTTTTCAAGCAATCTATGTATTCCGCTTACTCCCACATCGAAAACCCTAGTTGCCTTACTTCCAAAATACTCGATTGTTTGTGCTGCTTCCTCAGCTACAGGAATATCTGCTGTGCCAGCTGTAAGCACTGCCACATTTCCGATAAGCTCCTGCTCTTTAAAATCAGGCTTTTTTGCCTTGAGAATCCTGCTCACTTTATCATAAGTGGCTGTTGGCAATACCGCCTTTACGATTTCGTATTGATGCTCCGTTGCTCTGGTACCAAACACGCAGCCATCTCTTTCGTACATCTTTTGATAGATATCTACCAGAAAATCGTCCATTTTGCCCTGGCAAAAAATCACTTCTGGGAATCCTGTCCGATTCTTTCGATCAAAATCCAAGTTTGCAAATTCCATTCAGAATCCTCCTAGATACCATTATTATAATGGAAATGCAACAAAAATAAAACGGGGTAGCATTGCTACCCCTACATTATCGTTTACATCATTTCCATATAAGCTTCTGCGATTCTCTTATAGTCAATCTGGTTGGTAATCTTTTCTACTTTGAAATCTTCCTCTCCAACCTTTACTCTGTAGATGAAGCAGCCCTCGTCACTGACTGTATCTCCATCCACCAAAGCTGCTGCAACATAGCCTTTGTTCTCAAACTCGAACTGGTCTATTACAGCCATCTCAACTTCATCGCCATCTTTTGTATTAACCACAAATGTGATGTACTCTTTGAATTCATTATCCATCGTTGGGAACCTCCTTTTAGGATTCATATCTCTCCCCGACTATAGGAAATATTGTACAATAGATTTGTGTATAAGTTTAGCAAAATTTATGAATTAAAAGCGAATATCCGGTGAAAACTATCCCCAGTTATCATCCTCATCCGAAACTTCATATGTTGTTGGCATAGTCGTGAACCTAGATGTCTTTTCCATCAACGCATTTGCTTCTGCTGACAATTCTTCAAATATTGCTTTTATTTCCTCTATATCGTCTGTCTCATTTATTCCCATTGCAAAGCTCTGCAAATTGATAGCAGAAAACTGAATATCGGAAATCATATCGTTAAACCTAGCTTTGATAGAATTAACCGACATACTGATATCATTCATCTCACCTGGGAATTCATCCATATCTGCCACAGCCAAATTTCCCTGCTCCATCTCGGACAGAACATGCTGCTGAATATGGATAATATCTGAAAGCTCGGCCAAAGTCATAGCCAGCTTGTTCTGCAAATCACCAATCTCGTCATCGGCTGTTGCAAAATCAATAGGTGTAGAAAAATCGCCTTCCATAATTCTGTCCATTGCTGGATTAATCTTATCCAAAGGCTTTAGCACTTTTCTAACTGTGTATGTAATATCTCCAACTGCAAGTAGCGCACATACTAACGCCACGAACAAACTGATTCTTATGCCTCTATCAACGTGTGACAAAAATCCCTTTCTTGGATATGCCACAGCTACAGTCCATCCACTATCGTGGAGCTTTGTTACCGAATATACCATCTCTGTTCCAGTGTAATCTGGAGCTGTTATAAATTCATCCTTGGAATCAAGCACTTCCTCAAGCTCTGGCATTACTTCCACTGCAGAAACTATAGCTTCTGATGTTGGGTTGTACTGAGAATTTGGATGAACGATGATATTATCCTGGCTATCAAGCAGGAATCCATATGAACCAGCCTCGAAATCGATTGTATTCATGAACTCCTGAATGCTTTCTATATCTGCATCCACTGCCACTACGCCAACCATTGTGGTTCCCCAATATACTGGCGTTGCCACCGTAACCATCATTACATCTGGCCTGGTTGCACTTGCATATGGGTCAATCACAACTGTGTGACCGTATTTTGCAGCTTTTTGATACCAGCCTCTCCTTCTTGGATCCACACCAGTTGATTTAAAATCGATTCCCCTAGCCATTGTCATGTTTCCATGATAGTCAGAGAAGTATACATAGAAAAACTCAGGATGATTAAGAGCCACTCTATCTACAACCGCCCTTACTGTAGCCTCATTTAAATCTCCGATTGCCGTAAGGCTGGTTGCCATATCCTCGGTTACTGTGGCCATATCATTCAACCAGCTTTGAACCTCATTAGCACTCATCTGAGTAGCCAATTCAAGCTTAGTCTCCTGCTGTTCTATTATTCTTCTAGACAAATAAACCAGGTTGATAACTGTCATAACTGTAATAGTAATTACCAACGCTGCAATCACATGTCTTGTTATCTTTCTTCTGATAGATGAACGCTTACTATTTTTCATTCTGAATCCTCTCAAATTCACAATGTCACTAAGGTACTATACGAGTATCTTAGTATATAAATAAGAGAATTCTGTGAAAAAACTATTTAATTTCTCGCAAAAACAAAGCAATCATAGCGAATCGCTTTGCCCTCCAAACTATAACTTGGCTTTCTGTCCGCCAAGTATGGTCCCTTTAAAGGACGCTTAATAACGATTCTTTTTGGATCTGCAGCCACTGCTGCATCAAGCAGCTGTTCTTCTGTAGAGCATGGGCTTTCTAATCGCTGAATCAGTTGGAATTTTTTCTTTATCAAAGCGCTCTTTTGTCTAGCTGGAAACATAGGATCAAGTAGCACGATATCTGGCTTGAAATCCAGTTTTCTCATGCCCTCTGTGCTGTCTCCACACACCAGCTTCATGCGCCCTACCGCATCCTTAAGCTCTGGAATTTCCAATGCTCGTTCCATACCATCCTTCAAAAGGACAGCTATAACTTCATCAAATTCATAAAGCTGCACCTGAAAACCTGCTGCCGCTAAAATAAGGGAATCCTCTCCAAATCCTGCAGTTGCATCGATAAGAGTCTGTGGCATTGGCTGCCCCTTTATCCTGGCGGCCTTCACAAGCATCTCTCGCTGAAGATTGCTCTGCTTTAATCTTGGAAGCATTTCCCTAAAATCAACCATTATAGAAAGCTCACCGTCAGTCAAAGTGAGCCCCTCAGCATTTTGCTGAAGGCTCAGATTAACTGTGGCAAGCTTTGCATTAAATCTTAATAATTCTTCATTTGTCATGAACTATTTGTCCTCTTTGCGAAGAAGATCCATCTTCATGTTGTAGTAGTTTGGAGTCATATCAAGGTAGTGCTTGTGAGGATTCTCGAAACGCTGCTCCTCAGGCCATACACTTGTCTCCAACTGAGTCTTAACACGATTGCGGATTGTCTGCATATCCTCATCCTCAACTACCTGCTTTCCGCCGCGGATAAGAGGCTGCTGCAACAACTCTGCTGTGCAGTTTTCAAAGATATGTGTACTCTTCCATGGCTGCTCTGGGTCAACGAACTTGTAGCCGCCTTCCACGGACATATCAACATCCTCACCCTTGATAGCAAGCAAATCTGCAACTGCTCTGCCGTGCTCGTCCTTGATTCTATATACATCCTTCAAACCAGGATTTGTAATCTTCTCAACTGTTTCAGAAATCTTTATCTTTGGAATCACCTGACCAGTCTTTGAATCTGTAACGGCACAAAGCTTGTAAACTGCGCCAAATACAGGCTCAGACTTTGCAGTGATAAGTCGCTCACCTACACCAAATGAATTTACCTGTCCCCCCTGCTGGAGGATAGATGTTATGGTGTACTCATCCAAAGAATTGCTGACGATGATTTTGGCATCTGTAAAGCCGGCATCATCAAGCATCTTTCTAGCTTTCTTTGTAAGGTATGCCAAGTCACCAGAATCGATTCTGATACCAAAGCTCTTTGATTCTATTCCAGCATCCTTCATCTCCTGGAATACCTTGATAGCGTTTGGCACACCAGATTTCAAAACATTATATGTATCTACCAAAAGGATGCAGTTGTTAGGATAGCTCTTTGCAAAACTTCTGAAAGCTGCAAGCTCAGAAGTACGGTAATCGTTGTCATCTGATGTAAAGTACATTACATAGCTGTGGGCCATAGTTCCGCCGATTGGAATATCGAAGTACTGGCCTGCAGATACTGTTGCTGTACCGCTGGCACCACCGATATATGCTGCTCTAGCACCGTAGATTGCAGCGTCATTGTTATGAGCACGTCTTGCACCAAAATCTGAAACTGCACGGCCTGCTGCTGCACGAACAATACGACTAGCCTTTGTTGCAATCAAAGACTGATGGTTAACCTGAGCCAAAATCTCTGTCTCCACAAGCTGCGCCTCAATGATAGGTGCAGTAACTGTGATGATTGGCTCATTAGGGTACATGATAGTTCCCTCAGGGAATGCATCCACATCACCTGTAAACTTGAAATCCTTAAGATACTCAAGGAAGTTCTCAGTGAAGTGTCCCACACTTCTAAGGTACTCAATATCCTCATCAGTGAAGTGCATGTTAAGAAGATAGTCCTTAACCTGCTGAAGTCCTGCAAAAATTGCAAAACCGCCTCCATCTGGATTCATTCTATAAAACACATCAAAGCTAACCCTAGTATTGTTATCAATAGTAGGGTCGTTAAAGTACGCATTTGCCATAGTAAGTTCGTACTCATCCATCATCATGGTAAGATTACGAGCTTTATCCTGTGTCTGCTTCATCATTTCCTTCTTTCTCCCAGTTTACTCTCCTGGTGCACTGTTAATTACTTTGCCAGTATTCCAAAGCATTGCTGCTTTCTCGGCAGCTTCCTGTCTGCCTTCTTCTGTCTTGAAGCCAACAGTACCTGTGTAGCTTCCGCAATCAAGGCATGCCACATAGTATCCGTGATCCTCTGCCTCAATCAAACCTGCTCCTCCGCAGATTGGGCAATCATGTATGTCAATGTTCTCAGTAAAATCGCTCATGTGTATCTCCTTAAAACCGTATTTCTAAATCATTATAGTTTAATTACACTAAAAAAGCTATCTTGTAAGCACTAAACCTTACAAGATAGCTACATAGACTATGAATATCTATATTTATTTAGCTGATGCTTTGAGCAATTCAACGATTTCCTTTTCTGTAGTGAGGGCAAGAACCTTCTCTGCAAGAGCGTCAGCCTCTGCCTTTGACCACTTAGAAATAATTGAACGTGCTGTAAGCACAAGTACAGGGTTAACACTGTATTCCTTTAATCCGAATGAGATAAGGAGTGGAATCATAAGTGGATCTGCAGCGGCCTCGCCACACATACCAACAGTGATACCAGCAGCGTTACCTGCCTCGATAATGTTCTTGATAGAACGAAGTACAGCTGGCTGGAATGCTGAGTAAAGATATGCAACTTCTGCATTTCCTCTATCAACACTCATTGTGTACTGTGTTAAATCGTTTGTTCCAATTGAGAAGAAATCAGCTTCCTTTGCAAGGATGTCAGCGATAAGTGAAGCAGCTGCTGTCTCTACCATGCAACCAACCTCGATGTTCTCATCGAACTTAACGCCTTCTGCTCTAAGCTCATTCTTGCACTCCTCAACGAGAGCCTTAACGGCACGAACCTCGTCTACACAAGTAACAAGTGGAACCATGATCTTAACATTTCCGAATGCACTAGCTCTGAGGATACCTCTAAGCTGAATCTTGTACATATCAGAATTTGCTAAGCAATATCTAACTGCTCTATATCCGAGGAATGGGTTTTCCTCTTTTTCAAGTCCGAGATATGGAATATCCTTGTCACCACCGATATCAAGTGTACGAATGATAACTGTGCGGCCACCCATGATTTCTACAGCTTCTTTGTAAGCCTCGAACTGCTCTTCCTCTGTAGGAAGGTGTGGTCTATCCATAAATAAGAACTCTGAACGGAAAAGACCGATGCCTTCGCCGTCGCATTCAACAGCTTTTCTAGCATCCTTTGGAGTACCGATGTTGCAGAATAATTCAAGCTCTGTTCCATCAGCTGTAACTGTCTTCTGTCCAATGAACTTCTTAAGCTCTGCCTGAGCCTTAACGAACTCTTCACGCTTAATTACGTACTGAGAAATAACTTCTCCGTCTGGGTTGATGTAAACATCACCCTCAGTACCATCTACGATTGCTGTATCCTTGTCCTTAACGATTTCTGTGATGTTAGGAACTGAAAGTACAGCTGGGATCTCAAGTGCTCTAGCAAGAATTGCAGAGTGAGATGTCTTACCACCAACTTCTGTAATGATACCTACAACGTTCTCCTTAACAATCTGAGAACACATAGAAGGTGTAAGATCATGAGCAACAAGTACTGTACCTGGTGCTACCTTACTAATATCAACATCCTCAATGCCAAGTAAAAGCTTGAGTAAGCTGATCTTGATATCAGAAATATCTGATGCACGCTGACGCATCATATCATCTTCCATCTTTGAGAACATGCCAATGAACATATCGCAAACAGCTGTAACTGCAGCTTCTGCGCACTGACCAGCTTCGATCATCTTTGTCATCTCGCCAGCCATTGTAGGATCAGCGATCATTGCAAGGTGACCTTCCATGATTTCTGCTTCCTTAGGACCGATGTTCTTTCTGATGTTTTCAGCCATAGCTGATGTCTCTGTCTTGAATGCTTCGATTGCGTTATTGAATCTAGCCTTCTCTGCCTCAGTATCATCGATGTGCTTAGATTCAAAGCTTAAATCGTGCTCAACAATAAGACAAATGCTTCCGATACCAATACCTCTAGACGCTTCAATGCCTTTGTACATAAGTATCCTCCTGTATTAGTCTCCGAGACCGCTCTCTACTAACTCTACTGCCTTTGCAAGTGCAGCTTCCTCATCAGAACCATCACACTGGATCTCGATTTCAGCACCACACTTAATGCATGCAGCCATAAGCATCATAACGCTCTTTCCGTCGTATGAGTTACCGTTGAATACAATCTTAACATCTGAATCGAATGGTGTAACTGCTGCGCTGAATACTGTAGCTGGGCGCATGTGCATACCCTGTTCGTTAGTTACCTTTACCTTCTGTGAAACCATAAATAAAACTCCTTTCGTTTCGCAAAATACAATTATCTATTTTATGTGTCTATACTTTATAGAATAAACGGGAAGTCTATAAAGTACAAAAACATAAAATCCATTCCGGGGGAGCCTAGTCCCCCAGAATGGTTTTTTATCGTTCAATATATTAACAGATTCTGAACTATTCTTCTACAGTTTTTTTCAATAAGCCAAGAAGTACACAGCTTACGATTGAACCAACTGCAAGTGCTACAAGGTAAAGTGCCCAGTGACCAACTACAGGGAATACGAAGATTCCACCGTGTGGAGCCATAAGAGTACATCTAAATACCATTGAAAGTGCACCAGCTACACCAGAACCAACCATAAGAGATGGGATTACGTGAAGTGGATCTGCTGCTGCGTAAGGGATAGCACCCTCTGTGATGAAGCAGAAGCCCATGATGAAGTTAACTGGGCCAGCCTTTCTCTCAGCAACTGTAAACTTCTTAGGGAAGATAAGTGTTGCAAGAGCGATAGCGATTGGAGGAACCATACCACCAACCATAACTGCTGCCATGATCATCCAGCCTACTTCGTTCTGCTCTGCAAGAGCTGCTGTACCGAATACGTATGCTGCCTTGTTAAGTGGGCCACCCATATCTGTTGCCATCATAGCACCAAGGATAATTCCAAGTGGTACAAGTGATGTTGTTCCCATGCTTGAAAGAACACCAGAAATCCAAGCGTTAAGTGCACCAACGATTGGGTTAACAGCGCACATGATAACACCGATTACTGTAATACCGCAAAGTGGGTAAATAAGAACTGGCTTGATACCTTCAAGAGACTGTGGAAGCTTGTCGCAAAGCTTCTCGAGCCACTTCATGAAGTAACCAGCTGCAAAACCTGCTACTAAAGCGCCAAGGAATGCTGATGGAATGTTTCCACCTGGAGCTGCAAATGTAGCACCAGAAGCTGCAAGAGCACCACCAACGAAACCAACTGCAAGACCTGGTCTGTCTGCGATTGACTGAGCGATGAAACCAGCAAGAATTGGAAGCATGAATCCAAATGCTGCACCACCAACTGTCTTGAACCAAGCTGCTACTGGAGTGTTCATACCAAAGTTGCTTGGATCAATTGAGTAATCATCAAGTAAGAATGCGATAGCGATAAGGATACCACCACCGATAACGAATGGAAGCATGTGTGATACACCATTCATAAGGTGCTTGTAAAGCTGACGTCCGATTGACTCGTTGCTATCGTCAGATCTCTTAGAAACTGCACCTGTGTGATGATAAACAGAAGCTGTCTCAGCCTTGTCGAAAAGCTTCTCTGGTGTGTGGATAGCATCCTTTGTAGATGCAAGTACAACCTTCTTACCATCGAATACGCTCATATCTACGTTCTTATCTGCAGCGATGATAACTGCATCTGCTTCTTCAATTTCCTTTGCTGTAAGAGGATCCTTAGCTCCGCCAGAACCATCTTTTTCTACTCTAAATGCAATACCAAGCTCTTTAGCCTTCTGCTCAAGAGACTCAGCTGCCATAAATGTATGTGCAATACCTGTTGGGCATGCTGTAACTGCAACGATCTTCTTTGTGCCTGAAGCAGCCTTTGAAAGATCTGTCTTGTTTGCGTTTGCTGCGTCCTTCTCAGCTTCCTTTGCATCGATGTGTGCAAGGAACTCATCAACTGACTTTGACTCAACAAGAGTCTTGCAGAATGCAGGGTCCATAAGCATCTGCATAAGCTTTGAAAGGACCTCAAGATGTGTATCAGCGCCACCCTCTGGAGCTGCGATCATGAATAATAAATTACTTGGCTTACCATCAAGAGCCTTGTAATCAACACCTGCTGGGCATGTGATTGCAACAAGACCAGCCTTCTTAACTGCTGCTGACTTTCCGTGTGGTACTGCAATACCATTTCCAATAGCTGTTGTGCCCTTTGCCTCACGTGCAAGGATTGCCTCTTTAAATCCTGCTACATCGCTTAAGTTGCCTACTTCGTTATGAAGAGCAATAAGCTTGTCGATTGCTTCGTCCTGAGAAGCTATCGCCTCTTGAAGCTTGATCCCTCTAGGATCGATAAACTCTGAAATTTTCATATTCCCTCCTACATGTGTTTAAAAATTAATATATATTAACTGCCTTCTCCGAGTAAGCAGCTAATTACAATGTTTTATAAAGTGCATCGATATCTGCAGCCTGTGCAAGACCATCAGAGAATGCTGTTGCAGAACCTGCAGCTGTTCCCATCTTTAACGCTACATCGTAGTCCTTTGTCTTCATGTAACCTGCAACGAAACCAGCAACCATTGAATCACCAGCTCCTACTGAGTTGCGAACCTTTCCCTTAGGTACGCCGATGCGATATCTGTTTCCATTTTCATCAACAAGCATTGCGCCGTCGCCAGCCATTGAGATAAGAACGTTTCTAGCGCCCATTTCCTGAAGCTTTAATGCTCCCTCGTAAATCTCGTCGTCTGTCTTAAGCTCTTTGCCTACGATTTCGCCAAGCTCAAAGTTGTTTGGCTTGATTAAGAATGGATGATACTTTAATACGTTTGTAAGAAGATCCTTAGTAGCATCAACTACAAACTCAATTCCCTTGCCATCTAAAGCAGAGAGAATTCTTTCATATACATCATCTGGTAAAGAATTTGGAATTGATCCAGCAAGAATAAGTACGTCGCCCTCTACCAGCTTTGAAAGCTTATTGAAAAGTTCCATCTGTGCAGCTTCGTCAATCTTTGGTCCCTGAGCGTTAATCTCTGTTTCCTCTGTTGCCTTAAGCTTTACATTGATTCGTGAAATACCTTCTTTTAATTCGATGAAATCTGTGTCGATTCCTGCAGCCTTAACACCTGCGTCAATTGCATGACCTGTGAAACCTGCGATAAATCCTAATGCTGTACTCTTTAATCCAAGCTCTGAGAGAACCATTGATACGTTGATTCCCTTACCTCCGAAATAGTATTCCTCACTTGAAGAACGGTTTGTCATGCCTGGAAGTAAATCTCCATCCATACGCACAACATAATCCAATGCTGGATTGAATGTAACAGTATAAATCATTGCGTTTCCTCCTAGTTTATTCTGCACATACTTTTACTACTGTGTGATTAATATAATCTCTAGCCTGTAGCTTATCTGTGATGATGCAGCAATCACCAATCTGCGCAAATGTGACCGAATTAATCTGGTCAAATTTGGTGTGGTCCGCCAAAACGTATGACATATAAGCATGTCTGATTGCTTCTGTCTTAATCATGGCCTCGTCCACATCTGGTGTGGTAAACCCTGCATGAATTGAAATGCCATTGGTTCCCATGAAGGCTTTTGTGAAATGATATTTACGAATAAACTCGACACAATCTGGACCAACCACCGCTTCTGTTGGTGCTTTGAGCCTTCCACCAATCATTATGGTTTCTAGGCCTTTGTCCATAAGCTTCTTTGCATGAACTACACCGTTTGTAATGTACTTTGCCTTGCGATTATCTATGTAATCAATCATGGTCAGTGTTGTAGTTCCTGCATCGATGTACACAAAATCATTGTCCTGTATAAGCCCTGCTGCATATTTGCTGATGCAATCTTTTTCAGCTACATTTTTGCTAGCCTTTGCTTTTACTGCGTCTTCTTTGGTGTTTACATCCAAAGTAGAGATTGCAGTAGCACCTCCAAATACCTTCACCAGTTGCTTAGAACGATTGAGTGCATTGATGTCTCTTCGTATGGTAGCTGCTGATGTATCAAGCAAATCTACCAACTCATTTACTGAAACCGCCTTTTTTTCATTGACTATTTCAATTATTTTTGCCCTTCGTTCTTCTGTTAGCATTTTCCACCCCTTGAACAAATTCGATTGAATTTGATTGTTCTAAGGAAAATATAACACCATATTTCGGGCATTGCAATCATAAACGCTCACAAATGAGCACATGTAATCAAATTCTGTCACTATTACCATTTCAAGGTGGTATATTTTGTAACTATTTTACTAACAGAAAAAGGAAGACACTGTGATAATGCCTTCCTATATATGTTTATTTCTCCGACAACTTGTCCTCATACATGCGTTTATCTGATAATTCGTACATGCGGTCCTTATCCATAGACTCTGTATAGGCAGACACTCCAACTGAGACCTTTATCTTTATAGGCTCATTGTCTATTCGTTTAATCCTAGAAATCTTACTATTAAATTCCTGCGTGATGCTTTCAATCTCTTCCTTACACTGGAACTGGTGCAAAATTGCAAACTCGTCTCCGCCTATTCTAAAAGCGAGACTGTTGTTATAGGTTACTTCCTTTACGCATTTGCTTACAGCCTTAAGAACTAAATCGCCAAATCCGTGACCATAATGATCATTTACATGCTTAAACTTGTCCACATCGAAAATCATCAGAGCAAAATCAGTTTTATCCATATTGTATTGCTCTATATATTTATCAATAATTACTTCGAATGCTCTTCTGTTAAGCACACCTGTTAATTCATCTGTGGTAGAGAGGATTTCCAAATTAGCCTTTTCTTTTTCATTATCAGTAATGTCCATAAAGAAGCCCAGTAATCCTGCTGTTTCTCCATTGATTACTAATGGTTGTTTGCTGGCAGCAATATTTCTAAGCTCTCCTCTAACGATGCACTCACCATGGACATTTCTAATAGCCTTTCCTTCATTTATTACAGAAAGTTCATCCTGCTTAAATGGTTCTGGATTAATATGCCATCCCATATCTTCATCGTTTTTGCCCTTGATGCTATCC
The DNA here is from genome assembly GCF_900111635.1 of Pseudobutyrivibrio sp. C4. Lineage (NCBI taxonomy): Bacteria > Bacillati > Bacillota > Clostridia > Lachnospirales > Lachnospiraceae > Pseudobutyrivibrio > Pseudobutyrivibrio sp. C4. The sequence goes on from NZ_FOHF01000004.1 coordinate 139,463, forward strand.
ACTGATTTTAGGCCATAGTAATCCAGGAACATCTTATTTGCTCCTAAGAATCTACGGTCTTTATCCTTCCAGAAGACACCTACCGGCACCTGGTCCAGGATATTTGCATATGTATAATCCTTCACCATTTCAGGATTTACTTCAATTTCATCTATCTTTTTATGATTGATAAAGTCACTCATATAATGAGACATTGCAGTAGTAGCCTCTGATACACAGCTCAAAAGTGCCTCCCTACCATATATATCAACAATTCTTGTGGTGACAGATTTCCACACATAATCACCACTTGAATCCAGAATTCTAAACAATCCGATTTTGACTCCACCCGGTTCATATAGAAGTCTTGCTTTTGCAGTCTTCAAGTCCATAAGCTTATAGAAGTATTCTCTATCCTCTTCTAATACTCTTTTTTCTCCCAACTCCTTTATCATTTCATTTGCTTTTAAATTCATGTTACGCACATGCACGCTTCCACTAGAAAGATAAACATTCTCATAATAAATCCCATCTAATCCAAATACATCAATGCACTCATAAAATGAGAAAATATAATTGCTTACCATCTTTGTTTTTTGTTCGTAACTTTCATTCAGATAACTTGCCAATGCTCTGATTGAAACTAAATATGCATCTGTATCAGTATCAATATCATATGCAATGTGACGGGCTCTCATATTAACAATCTGGCCATTTTCCACGAACTCTATGCTCTCTGCCTCACCAGATTCCTTTGCTCGTAAACACATTTTCCAAAAATCATCTCTTTGTACCCAAGTCCGTCCATTATCGTTATTTATCATGTCCTGAGCTACCTGCATATCCTCATCGCCATGAATCTTTATAGCTTTTTCGTATCCCTCATTTGCATATGCAAAACGCCATCTATTATTGCGCACTAATCCCATGGCAAGAGGGAGGTCATTTTCTGTAACATTGTTCGGAGTACCTTCCAATGGATTCTGGCGAAGAAAGTCCGTCTTTCCAACCATGTCCAGGAATTTTCTGTAATCAAGATTCTCGTAATTATGGCCAGACCTCTCCATTTCCTCCATGCTCTCTTCAAGTGGCAAAGGCCTTCCGATATAGTATCCCTGCAACAACTCGCAGCCTAAACGCTTCAAGAAATCATATTGCTCTTTTGTTTCTACGCCCTCTGTCAATGTATGAATACCCACATTTTTAAGCATAGAAACCGCGTGCTTTAATACAATCTTTCCATTATCAGATGTATCAAAATTCTGGAGGAATTCCATATCAATTTTTGCCAAATCAAACTGAAAATCCTTCAGCAAATTCAAGGATGAATATCCACTTCCAAAGTCATCCATCCAGACAATATAGCCATTTGTTCTTAATCTGGATATTTGTTCCTGAATGAATCTAGGATTATCTATCATGACACTTTCAGTCACTTCAAGTCTGATTATTTCTTTTTCTGTGTCATATTTTTCAATCAAACTATCCACATAAGTCAAAATATCCAGGGTTTCAAAATCTATTCTTGAAAGATTGACTGAAACCGGAACAGCTGCTTTTATACCTGCTTTTTTCATTTCTGAAAAAGTTTTTACAACCTGCTCAATTACATAACAATCAATCCTGTGAATCATTCTGTATTCTTCCAAAACAGGTATAAATTCATCAGGATAATAAACTCCCTTCGGAGTAATCCAACGAACCAAAGCTTCCCAACCACAAATATTTCCCGTTAGGCTTCTAACAATTGGCTGATAGTAGACTTTAATATATCCCTTTTCCAATGCCTCATCCAGGGAATCAATTATCTTTTGCTTTCTATGTACCGTTCCGCCTAGCTCATCATCATAGAATCTATAATCGATATCATATTTTTTCTTTATGCTAACGCAAGCCATTCTTGCTCGGTCCACGCATCTTGAAACATCTATGTTGTCATCTTCTAATATGTAAACACCAGCTTTTAGCTCAATATTTATTTTTCTTTGTAGTGCCTTTACACGTTTTCTTGTTTCAACTATTGAAGGCACTATCTGTATACTATTTGTACAAACTACAAAATGGTCCCCAGAGAATCTGGCTACAAGCTGATTTTTGAAAATATCTTTTAAAATATTACCTATACTAATTAAAAGCTCATCACCTTTTTCGTAACCGTAGTTTGCGTTGTAGAGCTTAAAATTTTCCATATCAAAGAAGACAAACCCGTATTCCACTTGTTTGTCTCTTGTGTTGATAAGCTCCTGCCCCCACTCTATAAAAGCGTGTTTATCCAGAAGGCCTGTCAATTCGTCTCGATTGTCCTTTAAAAACTCACTCTTCCCCATTACTTAGCCCTTTTCTTCTCCGATAATACATTCTATCACTCATTTGTGAATAAATTTTATACATTCCATGTATTATAAAATAAGGGCCACCTTTCCTGATAAAATCAAGAAAGATGGCCCTCATGATGGCTAACAAGTTTATTTATGCAATTGCTTTTCCATCTGCCTTAGCAGCTGCTCCCTGAGCGATTGGAATAAAAATCATAGCAATGATGTAGCAAAGTACATACATAGGAATGAAAGTTCCGATAAACGCAAACAAGAATGCTGGCGCTGGAGCTCCTGCAAAGAGCTGTACATTTACAAAATTCATTGCAAGTCCAATGATTGCAACAAAGATAAGTACAACTGGAACATTTCCTAGGAATCTTCCTGGAACGCTCTCAGGATCTACTTTAAATAATCCAGGGAACTTCATTGCAATAAGTGGAATAGGGAATAGCGCATTTACGATACACGCTAATATGAATCCTAGCAGTATATTAATTGGAAGTGCTGGAGTAGCTAAATTTGCAGCATTTCCTGAAAAAATCATTCCACCAATTGACATAGCTGTTGCCAATGGAATATTCATTACTAAGTTAAATACAATAAAGAACTTTAAACTTGGTTTTCCCATTTTGTTACCCTCCCAATAATTCAATTAGACTGCCTTCGATGGTGAAGGAGTTGGCTCACATACTGATGTGAAGTGCTCTTTACGAGCCTTAAACTCAGGATCCTTGAAGAGGTTCATAAGACGTCCCTCGTTCTCAAAGATATCATCGCCGTGAAGCTTCTTTCCTGAGATTGTGTCATGAGCCTTGTGCTCATCTTCTGGAGCAAACTTGAACTTGAATGCACCGTCTACAACCTCAAGTGTTCCCTCAAGACCGCAAAGCTCACATACACAGTGAGTTGTGCCTGGGAAGATGTAGAAGTTGTTACCATTGCAGTGAGGACATGCACCTGGCTCGCCCATCCACTTAGCATTGTCAACATCCTTTGCAGCTTCAACAAGGTTGCGTCCGATCTGTCTCATACGCTCAACCTTCTCATCCTGCATGATTACATCCTTTGACCATGAGAAGAACTCATTGTTTACTACAGTCCAAGCTGGGCTCATAGCAAGCATAGCGTGATCTGTCTCAACACGGCATGCCCAGTCAGATCCACCGATACCTACGAAAGAAATTGCCTTCTTCTTTAAGTACTTAGGATCAAGACCTTCCTTACCTTGCTCCTTGAGCTTTCCATCAAGCATGTACATCATTCCGATGTCATGTCCAGGGCCCATACGGTCACATAATACGTGGAATAATCCAGATCCACCTGACTCATAAATAGGGTCAACTACAAGAACGCCATCTGCCTCAGCCATCTTATCGAAAAGCTTTGCAAAATCGTCCTTCTGAGAGCAAACCATGCCCTTACCCATTACTAAACTTCTAGAGCAAGCAACACAGCCTGTACAGTACTTGATGTCCCAATCAAATACGTGGATAAACTCGATTTCTGCCCCCATTTCTTTTGCTGCTTCAAGAGCAACACGGCACATTGTATCGTTGTTGCCGTTTCTTGTTCCGCATGAAAGTCCTAAAATTTTCATACCATAAACCTCCTAAATAGTTATTAGTTCCTTTTATAAAATTGTTCCGCTGAACATTTTTATCTAGTTATTTGCCATACGCTAATTTAGTTACTGGCTTCTCTATAACAAGACTTGTAATAAGGCCTACAATATGAAGAATAGGATAGGTTGAAAACCAAACTGCTATAAGCGAATCCCCAACTCCAACATTAATAATGGCCATACAGAAGCTTACTATGGTCACGTATATTGCATTTACGATGAAATTCCTTGCCAACATTTCAAGGAAGGTACCAAGTTTCTGGTTGCAAACTTTTTCTGCAAACCAGCTTCCAATCATCCCCATCGGAAGAATAACTGCTGCAACTGTGTTGATTGTAAAAGCACAGCAGCATCCTCTTACCCATCCGGCCAAAGAATCTCCGCCTGCTAGTATGGTTGCTGTAGTATTGATAGAAAGCGCCATACATACATTGATGATTACATTCCATCTGAAAAAGCGAATTTTATCATCCATTTTTATTTTCCTTTCGCAGGTCTTTTAATTAATAAAGTACAGATTGTTGCAAGAACTACTGCACCAATCATAATCATGAAAATGCTAAGATATGTGCCTTGCATGTCATAAATCATACCTGCAAGAGTCCCTCCGAATGATGCCAATAGCAAATTCAAATTTATAATCGAAAAGTTAACTGGATAATTCTTAACACCGTAAAAATCCATTATGTATGCAGAGTTTGTAGGTGTTACACCTCCGTATGAAAGACCGAAGAATATAAATCCAATTACAACAAGTGGCAAACTAACTGAGTTGATTGCTACGATGTTGATAAGAACTGAAACCAAGAAAAGTCCGCAGTTTAAAAGCATTGTTTTCTTCTGTCCCAGCTTGTCATACAAGCCACCAAAGATAACTCGTCCTATTCCGTTGAATACGGAAATAAGTCCTACAATTGTTGCGATAGAGCCTGCTGCAAGTGCAGGGGCTGTCTCTGTAACAATTCCACTTGCCTGCGCGATTAAAGCTAATGCTGCTGCACTAAGCAATATCGCATATACGAAGTAAAGCCAGAAGCTTACCTTCGACACCATTTCTATTGTGGTGAAATCCTCTGAAGTGTTCTTCTTAGTTTCTTTATCCTCTACTGCATATACTTTCTGCTCTTCAGCAGTAGGTTTTCTAACGATAAATGCGCCTATAAAAATTACCGCAAATACGATAATTCCAAGAGCCTTAAACTCAGCTCTCCATCCGAAAGAGCTTAAAAGAGCTGCGTAGACTTTTCCTATAATGAAAGCACCTATTCCAAATCCCATAAGAAGGATTCCAGAGATAAGTCCCTTTTTGTCTGGGAACCATTTTGTAACACTTCCCATTACAGCGTTATAAGAAAAACCTGCACCAAGGCCAGCTAACACTCCAAAACCTAAATAAAGCATTCCAATAGAAGAAATCATGCCGACTAACTCAAATCCGATTAAGAAAAGCACTGCAGATGCAATGAAGATGTATCTTGTCTTTACCTTGTCTGCCACAAGTCCTGCAACAAGACCTCCTATACAAAAGAAGCTCATTGCAAGTGTGAAGGTAAGGGAAAGAGCTCCCTTACTCCAAGATGTAAACTCTGCAGCGATTGGACTTGAAAGTACACTCCATGCGTAGATTAGTCCTGCAAACAGAAGCACAATTACTCCTGCGATTGCATAAATCCATCTATTTGTTTTATTCATTTATAAACTCCAAATTTCCAATAAGATTATTCGTAAATTCTTGCCTTTTCCTGGCCTCTCATAACACGAAGAGTGCCTTCAGCAAGAGCCTTCATTTCGTTTTCACCTGGAATTACTTCGATAGGTCCAACGAAACCAACGTGCTTTTTGATTGAGTCTACGAACATATCTGAATAAGCAAGACCGCCTGTAAGTACGATGTAGTCAACCTTTCCGTCAACTGATGGAGCGATACGTGCAATTGTCTTTGCTGTATTGAGGGCCATTGCTTCGAAAAGAAGAGCTGCCTCTTCGTTTCCGTCAACAACCATCTGCTCAACTTCGCGCATGTCTGCTGTTCCAAGGTAAGAAGCGATACCACCCTTACGCTGGAGCTTCTTCATCATCTCTTCCTTTGTGTACTCGCCGCTGTAGCACAAATCTACAAGTGCGTATGTAGGAAGTCCGCCGGCACGCTCTGGTGCAAATGTTCCGATTTCATCGTTGAAGAAATCAACAATCTGACCATTAGAATGAAGGTTTACTGTGATACCTCCACCAAGGTGAGCTACGATGATGTTTACCTTGTTATAATCAATCCCCTTATCTGCACAAAGCTTGAGGGCTGCTGCTCTTGTATTTAAGTTGTGTCCCTTGGCTGGAACTCTGACGCCCTTAAGTCCTGTGATTTTGTTTACCTCTGTCATCTCGTCAACTGTGATAGCATCGTAGATGTAAGCCTTTACGCCGATTTCCTGTGCAAGGCTATATGCAATACCTGCGCCAAGATTTGAAGCATGCTGATCAACTGGGTGGAAACGTAATGTATCAACCATCTTCTCATTTACTTCATAGGCACCAGTCTTTACTGGAGGAAGTGCTCCACCACGACCTACGATTGCTCCAAGAGAATCAAGCTTATCGCCATGCTTTGCAAGGCATGCCATGATTAGTTCTTTTCTCATATCAAGCTGATCATAGATTGTTGGGTAGTTCTTTAAGTCATCCATCGAGTGAGCAATACTTTCAACCCACTGCTGTTCATCAGCTTGATAAACAGCAATTTTTGTTGAAGTAGAACCTGGATTGATGACAAGAATTTTTTCATTTGCCATGTTTTTCTCCTTATTTAACAGCTGCTGCAGAAACAACTATTGAAAGATATTTCTCCTCAGCCGATGAACCTCTTGAAACCATAACGATTGGGCACTTTGCACCTACGATAAATCCGGCCATCTTTGCACCACAGCTTATTGCATACATCTTTCCCATGATGTTTCCAGCATGAATGTTTGGAGCAACAAGTACATCTGGGTCGCCAGCGATTCTAGACTCAAGTCCCTTGAAATCAGCAAGGTCTTTTCTCATAACGCAGTCGTACTGGATAGGTCCTTCTACGATACAATTTGTAATCTCGCCTCTTTCATTCATTGCCTGGAGCTCTGCTGCATCAACAGACTCTGGCATCTTTGGATTAACCTTCTCAACACATGCAAGAACACCAACCTTTGGGCAGTCATATCCCATAGCTACAAGTGTGTCCACTGTGTTCTGGATAATCTCTTTCTTCTGCTGAAGGTCTGGATATGTAACCATACCGCCATCAACTGGAAGAATTACTTTGTGATAAGTTGGAACTTCAAACATTGTGAAGTGAGACATAAGTCTTCCCTGTCCAAGTCCGTATTCCTTATTAACAACTTCCTTAAGGATAATTTTTGTATCAACCTTACCCTTCATAAGGAAATCTGCCTTGCCTGAGCTAACAAGCTTTACAGCTGTTTCGCAGGCCTTCTGTAAATCATCAGCAGGAACATCGATGATATTCTCCTCAGGAATCTCTTCCTTAAGCTCTGCTAAGATTTCTGTAATGATTGCCTTCTCGCCAACAAGAATTGGCTCAACAATGCCTTCGCGTCTAGCGTGAACAACTGCCTCAAGTGTGTGATCATCGTTTGCACATGCAACTGCCATAATCTTTCTTGAAGGGTTGCCCTTTACCTTTGCGATAAGCTCATCAAAATTATGAAATACCATATGCTTTGCCTTTCAATATAATTAGTTCTTTCCGTTCTTAACCTTGAACTCACGTCCAATTTCAAGACCTTTATCAAATGCTGCCTTGTTGAGAGGTAAAAGCTTTGGCTTGCTTGAAAGCTTGTGCTCTACTGTGCCCCAAACGATTTCTGGAGCGATAACCTCTGTATAACCTACGTAAACACCAAGCATGATTACGTTAAGAACCTTTGCATTACCCATCTCAAGAGCAAGCTCTGTTACAGGTGCCTCTACGATTTCAACATCTGTTCTTTCAATCTTGTCCTTTACGATTGAGCTGTTGATGAAAAGGCGTCCGCCCGGCTTAAGAGTTCCGATGAACTTGTTTAATGAAGGACCATTCATAACGATAAGATCGTCCATTGTGTCACCAAGTGGTGCACCGATCATTTCATCTGAAATAACTACGTAGCAGTTTGCTGTACCACCACGCTGCTCTGCGCCGTATGAAGGGAAGAATGTTACATTCTTATCTGTAGAATCACATGTTGCAGAAGCAAGGAATTTTCCGAGGGTCATAACGCCCTGTCCGCCGAATCCGGCTACACATAAATTTGTTTCCATTATTTCTCCTCCATTCCTTTGTCTCTGATGACACCAAGTGGGTATTCCTTAAGCATGTTCTCCTCAAGGAAATCAAGTGCCTTAAGTGAATCAAGTCCCCAGTTTGTTGGGCAGCTTGTAACGATTTCAACAAGTGAGAAGCCCTTGCCTTCCATCTGATACTGGAATGCCTTCTTAATGGCCTTCTTTGTCTTTAATACATTTGCTGGAGTGTTGCAGCTTGTTCTCTCAAGATAGTAAGGAGCTGTAAGCTGGTTAAGTGTCTCACAAACGTGCATTGGATAACCATGCTCTTCAGCGATACGTCCCTTAGGAGCAGTTGATGCCTTCATTCCGAAAAGTGTAGTAGGAGCAAGCTGACCACCTGTCATACCATAAATTCCGTTGTTAACGAAGATAACTGTGAAGTTCTCGCCACGGTTTGCTGCAGACATTGTCTCTGCAAGACCGATTGATGCAAGGTCACCATCACCCTGATATGTATAGTAAATAGTATCTGGATTTGCTCTCTTCATACCTGTTGCAACAGCACATGCTCTACCGTGTGGAGCTGTGATGTTGTCGTATGCCATGTAGTCCATCTGAAGACCACAGCAACCAATACCAAGAACAGCTGCTGTCTTATCAACGATACCGAGCTCATCGATAACTTCTCCGATTAACTTCATAACTGAAGAATGCATACATCCTGGACAAAATCCTGAAACCTTGTCCTCCTGAATTGTTTTTGTTCTGCTATATAATAATTCTGCCATGTTAAGCCTCCTGTCCTGCTATTTTCATTACAGCCTCAAGCACGGCCTCTCTTGACATTACGTTACCACCAGAGCATAAGCACTTCTCAACTGGGCAACGACGTCTAACAACTGCTTCAACATCTGTTGCATACTGAGCTGGGATTGACATCTCAACATCAAGAATTGCCTTTACCTTTGAGTAATCTAACTTCTCAAATGCTTCTGTTGGGAATGGGTTAAGTGTGATAGGACGAATAAGTCCAACCTTGATTCCCTGCTTTCTGAGAATGTCTACAGAAGACTTAGCAATACGTCCTGAAATACCATAAGCTGTAAGGATGATTTCAGCATCCTCAACCATGTATTCCTCAACCATTACGTCATTCTTCTTCCATGACTCATAAAGTGCTGCAGCCTCTTCGTTACATTTCTGCATAACAGTTGTCTGCCACTGACCTGGCTGGATCCAAGCACGATTTGCATAATCAAGCTCATGTCCTACGCAAGCCCACTTCTTCTTTGACTCTCTGATTTCAGCAACCTTTTCCTCAGACATCATCTCTGGAAGCTCAACTGGCTCCATCATTGTTGCGATAACACCATCAGCAAGGATGTGAACTGGGTTTCTATCTCTATCAGCAAGCTCGAAAGCCTTAACTGTAAGATCTACAGCTTCCTGTACTGTTGAAGGAGCAAGTACCATCATCTGGAAACCACCGTTACCAGCTGCCTTTGTAGCCTCAAAGTAATCCATCTGTGCTGGCTGGATTGAACCTACTCCAGGGCCCCCTCTTGCGAAGTTTGTATACACAATTGGAATACGAGCTGATGCACAATATGAGATACCCTCACTCTTAAGTGCGATTCCTGGTGATGATGAAGATGTCATTGCTCTGACACCTGCTGATGCTGCACCGTAAACCATATTGATTGATGCAACTTCAGACTCACCCTGTATAAATGTTCCACCAACTTCTGGAAGTCTTCTTGAGAAATACTCTGGGACTTCGTTCTGAGGTGTGATAGGATAACCTGCGAAAAAACGGCAACCGGCACGTACTGCTGCTTCAGCTACAGCCTCGCTGCCCTTCATAAATGTTCTAGCCATTTTTTAATCCTCCTTATAAATCTCAATTGCCCCATCTGGACAAATGCGACCGCATGTGAGACAACCTATACAGTCATCTTGTCTTGCAGCCACTACATATTCATAGCCTTTTGCATTTACTTCTGTTCCAACTTCTAGAACATTCTTTGGACAGAATTTCATGCAATAACCACAGCTTTTGCAACGTTCGGCAACTACATTAACTTTAAACTTTGCCATTATTAGACCTCCTTTATCTAATATCTATCCATAAACTTAGTCCCTAAGCCATTCATAGGTTAGGAACAAGTGTATAGGCATAATCTTTTCTTTTTGGAGCTTGTTTTTAACGGATTCGTATAATCCTTCATGAACCACATTCATCTCTATTTCTCTGTATTCAGAAATGATTTCATTCATTTTGTTTGCGCCATCAACAACCTCATCAATAGTTGTTGTCAGGCCTGCATTTGGATTATCCACAAAGTGAATATCCTCAAGTGTTAAATGGGAAACTGCGAGAATTTCCGAAAGGAATCGATCAATGTGATCAATGTCCTGGCAGAATGGTCTGTAGTAATTTAGTACATACATGACACATAAGGATTTTTTGTCCACACCAAGCATGAATCCTCCTATGGATCTGGCGCCGATATCATCACCGCCTACATCCATAACAACAATGCTTTCCGGATCTGCTAAAAGCTCTCTGACTCCTCCTACTACTGTTGGAGCATCAAAGAATTGTTCTTCATAGTGGATATTTACTTCAGAGAGCTTCCCGCTGTTTAGCAAATCCCTGGATCTAAATAGAGGTTTTGTCATGTCCATATCAATCAGATGGACATGCTTATCAATATTTTTAGCAAGGTATTCAGCAAGATTAAGAGCTATCTCGCTCTTTCCGCATCCCGCCTCTCCAATGAGAATGAAATTTGTTTTGTTCATTGCTAATGCATTTTTGATTAGTTGCATTTTTCTACCTCGCTAAAACCTATAAGTGAATTTATCTAAGTGTGATATAGCCCTTGTACTGTCTTAAGTTGTCAGATGTACATCTGTCACCAAGGAATACTGAAGCTATATTGTGCTGTGGCTTTAAGAATGGGAACTCATCCTGCTGTGCCCAAGCTGGCTTTGTAAGATGTGTCTTTGCAAGGTTTACACAAAGCTCATGCCATTCTTCTGGTCCTTCAAACCAAACCTCAACAACTCTATCGAACTGTGCTTCTGGAGCACCGTAGTTTACGATTACCTTGCTACTTACTACTCTGTTTACTCGAACAGATCCTGTAAGGAATGGAACCACTTCTTCATGGAACCATCTTTCTCCTTCTTCCTTACCGCACTCCTCTGGATACTTGATAAGGAACTGCCAACGGAAGTTTGGTCCATCTTCCATTGTTCTATCTTTTCCCTTGAAATCTTCCTCCCAGTTGATTGGAACGAATGAGAAAATAAATGGTGGGAAATCTCCGCCACCTGCTGCGCGACCTGCGTCGCCAGACTCTGAATTATCGTGTACTGTTGCGCTTTCTACATCAGGAATACATCCCTGCCAGCGAAGTACATCCATTGGCATATATTCACAGAAGATGTTGTTTGCCATCTCTGGAAGATGCTCATTTACTAACCAGTAATGCTCTGTAAGCTGCATCTCTCTTGCACCAAATCTTTTTCCTTCTGGTGGTGTTGGGTATGCCTGGTAGAACGCATACTTTGTTACATATGGGGAAAACTTGCTGATGCTTTCTGGCACATGATGATAGTAGAGCCAGTGCTCAAGCTTAGGTCTGTATTCTTCCTTTGCTAACCCCACATAGATTAAGCTTCTCATTAAGTTAAACTCGTAAGCCATAACAATCCTCCTTCTACATCGGTTAGACAATACTAACCAACTGGACTTCTCTTTTAGGCACATTTATTGTGCATATTTAACTATTTGTGATAATAACACCGCAGATTCTTGATAAAAAATATCAATATTGTTGGACATTGATAACAAAATTGATATAAGTCTGTTAAATTTTTAACCCATATAATGAAAGAAAATTTTTATCCAGATTTGGATCTAAGTGAGAAAATTTTTTCAATAACAAAATTGATATTATTGATGACCACTTTTTAATATTGGACTTAGCCAAAATTTGAGACCTATAATTAAGGCAATCACTTATAAGGAGGTTTTTATGAGCGAAAAGTTTTATGCTAAAAGCCCAGGAAACGAAGGCTATATAAAGAATATGGAAGTTGTCGCATATCACGATGCTGACAATCATTACTTATTCCAGTCACAGTTATATAAAACAGCTGACGGCAAGTATTATCTTTACGGCGGCTGCTTCTACGGATATGGTGTTGAAATTATCGATGTAACAGACCCTGCAAATCCTCGTCATGTACAGTACATGCCTGTTATGGATCCAGAGGTTTACCCTTACATGTCTACACCAAAGGTTCAGATTGCAGATGATCTCATGATTGTTTCAAATGGTAACTGTCTTGAGTTCCTTCATGGACCTGCTCCAGAGAAGTACACTCCAGCTCCAGGCGGAGTACATATCTTCTCTCTTAAGGAAGACCCAGAGCATCCAAAGAAGCTTTCATTCTGGTCAACAGGTGATGAAGGCAACCCAGGTGCTGGTGTTCATCGTTTCACATATAACGGTGGCAAGTATTTACATCTTTCTGCTACTGCAGTTGGATTTAAGGATTTCATCTACAGAATCGTAGATATTTCAGACCCAACAAATCCACATGAGGTTGGACGTTGGTGGAATCCTGGTCAGTTCTATGGAAATCAGACCAAGAAGACTAGAGAAAAAGAATGGAATGGATGGCAGGGCTACAATACATACCCTGGTTTCGTACATTTCCCATATGTTGATGGCGATACAGCTTATCTTAGCTGCGCTGGTGCCGGATTCAAGATTCTTGATGTTTCAAATCCAGAATGGCCACAGGTAATCGGTGAAGCAAAAATGACTCCACCTTTCGCTACAAAGTTTGGCGGTGCACTTTGCCACACATTCATGCCAATCCATGGCACAAAATATGCTATTGGTATGCAGGAAGGTGAGCGTCAGTGGACTTATAACAAAAATGATTTTGATAAGTTCGGCGTACAGGCTATGTGCGGTATTGAGATGTTTGATATCTCTGATCCTGAGGATCCAGTACTTATTTCAGTACTTCCTTATCCTGAGGTTCCAGAGGACTTCCCATATAAAAACTTTAATGATTTAGGATACGGTTATCCTACATCCTTTGGTCCACACAACCTTCATGAGCCAATGACTGGTAAGCCTTGGCTTGAGGATAGAAGTGACAGAGCTTATGACTGTTATTTCCATGCAGGACTTCGTGTATACGATATCTCTGATCCATACGTACCAAAGGAAATTGCTTACTTCATCCCACCAAACCCAGAGAAGCTTTGCTTCGATGTAAAGATGCCTAACAAGCCTCTTGGCACAGCTGAGGATTTGGTTGTTGATGATAGAGGATATATCTACATGAATGCTATGCATGATGGCGTTTATATCCTTAAATGTTTAGTATAGGTTATTTCTACTAATTTTAAATTCTCCATATATTAATAACAGTTGCCCACGTGACAGCTGTTATTTTTTTGCTATAATAGGGGGCATGAATGATAAACAGATAGAATGTTTTTTACAAACAGCAAAACATTTAAGCTTTACAAAAGCTGCCCAAAATTTATATCTTCCTCAGCCAGCAGTCAGCAGATATATTTCTGCCTTGGAAGAAGAGCTTGGTGTGAATCTTTTCATCAGAGAAAACAGCAGACACATTTCTCTGTCCGATGAAGGCACACTTTATTTCAATTTCTTCCAGCGCTATTTTGCTGAGTTACACAACATCCGCAAGATGCTTGCCAACACCACCAACCATATCCGCCTGGGATACAACATCGGTTGGAACGTTTCAAGCTTTCTTCCAAAGGTTGTTAATGAATGCCGTAGTGAGGATCCAGACTTCATGATTTCATTTGAATGTCTTGGCTTTAGAGACCTTCTCCAGGCCCTTGAGGACAAGCATTTAGATGCAATTATTACTTCATCGGATTATGTTGAGGGAAGAGCTGATTTGGTTAGATACAAGTTCACAAGCATACCTCGTATCGTTGTATACTCTGAGCTTTTACCAGATTTTGACAAAATAAAAACAGCTGCCGATTTCGCATCATATACTTTCTATATGATTGACGATCCACGTGTCGGCGAGCTGTGTCAGGACATTGAATTATTATTTAGACCTTATGGTTTTGTTCCAAGATTCACTGCAGTGCCAAACATCAATACTGTGTTTGCCTCTGTAGAAAATGGACTTGGAGTGGCGGTGCTGGACGGTTGGTACCAGGGAATCCACCACCCGGGAATCCATTATTTTAATCTTAACGATCATCTTCCAATCTCAATCGCTTGGAAGCGCAATACTATTTCGTCTTCAATTGATATGCTCTACAAAAAGATTAACGAGCATTTCAAATCTATCGACTAAAGACCGCAATCCTTTGCCAGTTGTTCAAAGGCTGGCAAAGAGCGTTCTATCATTTTGTAATCCACACAATATGCAATACGTACATATCCAGGACAACCAAATGTCTTTGTAGAAACCAGGATAATATGGTTTTTCTTTGCTGCCTTTACAAACTCTTCCTCATTTTCATATGGGGACTTAACAAGCAGATAAAATGCTCCCTGTGGCTTAACAACTTCAAAGCCAAGATCAGTAAGCTTGCTATATAAAAGCTTTCTATTCTTGTCGTAGAATTCCAAATCTACGTCTACATCAAGGCATCTTGATACTACAAGCTGGAATAGAGATGGGGCGTTAATATATCCCAGGCATCTATTGGCTACAACCATAGCGCCAATCATTTCCTCGTAGTAATCCATTCTCTTAGAAAGAGCCATGTAGCCAATTCGCTCTCCTGGAAGGGAAAGAGTCTTGCTGAATGAATACATGTAAATGCTGTTTTTGATGATAGAAGGAATGTAAGGCACCTCATCTCCATCGTAAACAAGCTCTCTGTATGGCTCATCTGCAATGACATAAATTGGATGGCCTACTCTCTTTTCAGCCTTCTCCAAAAGCTCTGCAAGCTTCTGAAGAGTAGATGCTGGGTAAACCTTTCCTGATGGATTATTTGGATTGTTTACAATGATGCACTTTGTCTTCTCGTTGATAAGAGCGTCAAGCTCATCCAAATTCAAATCGAAATCGTCAAGCTTTGCTGGCACTACCTTTAGAATACCGCCATAGTTTGCCACATAGCTTCTATATTCACCAAAATAAGGAGCGAATGCAATTACTTCATCCTCGTACCCTAAAAGCGCTCTAAACACGCAATTCATGGCCCCTGCCGCACCTACCGTCATAACGATATCTTCTGGTCCATAGCCCATATCAAACTTTTTATTCAAGCTGTTTGCAACATTTGATCTAACCTCATCAAATCCTGCATTCTTCATATATCCATGAACATATGCATCAGGATTCTCTGCTAAAATATCCTTAATTGCCTGTGTAACCTTTGCAGGTACTGGCGCTGCAGGATTGCCCAAGCTGAAATCATACACATTCTCTGCACCAACCTCAGCTGCAAGCTGTAACCCCTCTTCAAATAATTTTCTGATTGTAGAACTGCCTGCTACAAGCGCTTCCATGTTCTTCGAAATAACCATTCTTCTCACCCTCTCTGTCGCTTTAAATCGTTAAATTACTTTGTATTATATGCCTCTTTTCAACCAATGTCCATGCAAAAAAAATAAGAGACTAAACAAATGTTAGTCTCTCATTTTTATCTATACTCATTCATTCCTTTAATTCATGCTACCACGAGAAATTGTGAGGATGTCATGGAGGATTTCTTTGGTGCTTTCCATATCTGCTTCACAATCCTGGTTGAGAGTGATGCTGGATTCTGAAGATGCAGCAACTTCCTGTGATGTTGCAGATAGGTTGCTGATAGCATCCATTACCTTACTGTTGGCATCTACACAGCCATCTACATTGTCAGAGATTGTAGCTACGCGGCGAGCAAGATCTGTGATTTTCTCAAGGATGATTTCGAATTTCTCTCCAGTTTCTGCAATCATTTCACCCTGCTGATTTGCTGATTCCACACTCTTTTGCATGTTTGTAGATGCTGTATTTACACGCTGAATTAACTCGTCAATTGTTGATGAAATCTGCTCTGCAGATTCTTTGGTATGCTCTGAAAGGGCACGGATTTCATCAGCTACTACTGCAAATCCTTTACCAGCTTCACCTGCTCTGGCAGCCTCAATCGAAGCGTTGAGAGCCAAAAGGTTTGTCTGGCCAGATATATCAAGAATTGTACCAACGATATCTTTTACAGTTACGGCTGATTCCTGAAGCTCGCTTGTCATTGTGGCAGTCTCTGCATTGATTGTAGATGCCTCGTCTGATTTAGCACGAAGCTCTTCAATAAGTGCATTACCATCGCTGATGTTCTCTGATACTTCATCTGAGTTCTTTCTCATCGCTCTAGCCTGATGAGCAATCTCTTCAAGGGAATCTGTAATGTTTGAATTCATTTCAGTTTGAGTCTGGATAGCCTCTGCTGTAAGGTTTACAGACTCACTAATCTGCTGCGCAGCCTCTGCACT
Organism: Pseudobutyrivibrio sp. C4; assembly: GCF_900111635.1. Taxonomy (NCBI): domain Bacteria; kingdom Bacillati; phylum Bacillota; class Clostridia; order Lachnospirales; family Lachnospiraceae; genus Pseudobutyrivibrio; species Pseudobutyrivibrio sp. C4. The sequence goes on from NZ_FOHF01000004.1 coordinate 156,157, forward strand.
GGAGCTAACCTTTGACGCCAATGCCTCCATTGCATCGTTTGCATCCTCAAGCTTCTTAGCAATAGTAATACCTGTATTTTTAATAACCTCAGAACTTTCTTCTTGAAGTCTTACATTCTCTTCGATTTCATCCATTGTTTCTTTATTCTGAAGTGAATTAAGGCGTACATAGAAGATGCCCATAAGAGAAAGTAAAACCATAAATATGCTATCAGTCATAACTGCAAAATGTCTGTCTGCTACCTCAACTGAGAACATGTAAAACAATGGAATATACAATAGATTAATAACAGCTGTAATTATAGATGTAGCTATTGTCAATTTAACATCGTTAAATAAAAGGGAAAGAATAATAAATGCTGGTCCAAATGCCCACATGTATGTGACATGAACACATCCTGCCATCAATACAGCGTATCCAATGAGCATTGAGCCTATCATCAAATATCTGCCTCTTGTTCTGCGGCTGTATCGGAGGTATGCATAAATTGAGAATATGAACACAATTATCTGCAGTATAGACATAGTCGTAGTATTTATAAATGAAAATCCCACTCGCTGAGCGCTATATAGGATTGTAGCTGCTAATTCGAATACCTGGATAATACATGCCAACTTGAATCCAAGCTTATTACTTTCGTATATATGTCTTTCTTTTAAATCCATAAAAAGTCCTCCTATCCCTTATAATTAAGAGAATATATTCATTTCCATTTATTTTCAACAAGGTTCACAGATTGTTACGCTTTTTTCATATAAATGTTCATCATTAGCTATTTATAACAATAAAAAATACCTTCTTGAAATATCATTCCAAGAAGGTATTATAGCTCAAATTTATTATTCTGTTACAACGTTTTCATCAACATCAGATGTATTTTCTTTATTGAATTCACCTGCTGCTAATCTCTTTTCATAACGTGTGTAAATAATCCATGCAGCTAATCCAAAGATTACAGGACCACTTAATGACCAGAATGTTGTCTTCCAATCGCCATCAAGAGCTGGCTGAACAATTGCAAATGCATTTGCAAAGAACAATGTAAGTGTTACAACATAGCCCCAGATATTTGCAGACTTCTGTGTCTTGAATACTTCGAAGCTTCTGTCGATGTTCTTCATCTTCTTAAACTTAGGGAATGCAAATGAAATAAACATGTATGGTACTGTCATACCAACGTTTACCATAGCTGTAAGGATAACGAAGAACTGCTGCATTGTATCTCCACCAAATGAAACTAAAAGAACCATGATGCAAACAATTGCACACTGAATCCACATAGCGTTCTTTGGCATACCATCCTCTGCGATTTCACCCATCTTACCTGGCCAAAGCTCCTTTGGAGTTCCGTCGATAATCTGCTTAAGTGGTGAATAAACAAGTGTAAACATAGCACCCATAAGTGCAAGAAGCATAATAAGTGCATATACTCTAGCGAATCCGTGAGCAAGAGCTACCTGTGTAGCAGCTGAAGCGCCAAAAGCCTTACCAAATGCTGCTGCAAAGTTTGACATGATTACATATGAAACATTTCCAAGTGTAATGTTGTCTGAGCCAAGGATCTCGCTGTAGTTTGTAAATGAACCTACAAGCATGATAAGAAGAGCATAACCAACTACGATTACCATAGCTGCTGTAACGATTCCCTTAGGGAAGTTCTTCTTAGGGTTCTCTGTCTTATCAACAAGACCACCAACTGCTTCGATTCCGCCGTAAGCGAAAAGTGCATATACAATAAATGATAAAATCATGATTGGGCTGCCCTGGTATGCTGCATTAAGAGGGACCATCAATGACTCTGTGCCAAGGAATGGCTGCTCAAGCTGACCATGACGAGCGATAATCATAACGATTGAACCAACTACTACCATGATGTTGATTACAAGAACTGCTGTACCACCGATTGATGTAACCTTGCTAATCTTATCAATACCCTTTGAATCAAAGTATGTGATAAAGATAAAGAAGATGATTGCCATGATACCAAGAAGTCTTGAGCCAGAAAGGATTTCTGAACCAAAGAATGACCAGCTTGATGTGCAATCTTCACCAAAAATAAGGTTTGATACAGGTACCCAGATACCTGATGAAACATTTACCATCCAAAGTACATATGATGTGTACCACATGAATGTTCCGATGAATGCATACTTAGGACCTACTGACTTGCACATCCAAGAATACATACCACCTGTCTCATCCTTAAATGCAGAACCAAACTCTGCTACCATAAATGCAAATGGTATAAAGAATAAAATACCAGCAATTACAAACCAAGGAATTGCTGCATATCCCATCAAATAATATGAACGTGGGATATTGTTGAATCCGTATACTGATGTAAAGATCATCAGTATGAGGGCCATGAGCCCTAATTTCTTTTCTTCTTTCATTACTACTTCCTTTATAAAATATATTCTGTATTTAATTTTCTTATACACGCAGCGTCCTCGATTATACCATGATTCTCAATGTTTTTAGGGCTCTTAAACACAGAAAATACAATGCATTAGCACTTTAAACTTTAAAACTTTAAACACTAAAATTTCATGCAACAAAAAAACCTCCCTGGATATTTCTATCCAAGAAGGTTTTGAAAATTTATTTTAGTATAACTTAGCACCAGCTGGGATGTGGTTGTCAATCATAAGAAGGTGAAGCTCCTCATCATCGCTGTCCTTAAGGTTGTTGACAGCTGAAAGAAGCATACCGCATGATTCGATACCCATCATTGGTCTTGGTGGAAGGTTTGTAATTGCTACAAGTGTCTTTCCAACAAGCTCCTCTGGCTCATAGAATGCATGAATTCCTGAAAGGATTGTGCGGTCTGTGCCTGTACCGTCATCAAGTGTGAACTGAAGAAGCTTCTTTGACTTTGGTACTGCCTGGCAAGCCTTTACCTTTACTGCTCTGAAATCACTCTTTGAGAATGTCTCGAAATCAACCTGCTCCTCGAAAAGTGGCTCAATCTTTACGTTTGAAAAATCTAAACCCTCGTTTGGAGCAAAGAATCCATTATCAGCACCTGCTGCCTGTGGCTTTGCAGGGTTAAGTGACTTCATAGTAGGGAATAATAATACGTCACGGATTGCAGCGCTATCTGTAAGAAGCATGCAAAGTCTGTCGAGACCGTATCCAATACCGCCTGTAGGTGGCATACCAATTTCAAGTGCGTTAAGGAAGTCCTCATCTGTGTGCTCAGCTTCGTCATCACCAGCTTCTGCATTTGCATCCTGTGCTGCGAAACGCTCACGCTGATCGATAGGGTCATTAAGCTCTGAGTATGCGTTACACATCTCCCATCCGTTGATGAAAAGCTCGAAACGCTCTACCTTTGTAGGGTCAGATGGCTTCTTCTTTGTAAGTGGAGAAATCTCGATTGGATGATCCATAATAAATGTAGGCTGGATAAGATTCTCCTCACAGAACTCCTCGAAGAAGAGATTAAGGATATCTCCCTTCTTGTGACGGTCCTCAAACTCGATACCCTTCTCACGAGCAAGTGCTTTTGCAGCCTCATCGTCTGCAACTGTATCAAAATCGATGCCTGCGTACTTCTTAACAGCATCTGTCATTGTAAGTCTTTCGAATGGCTTGCCAAGGTCGATTTCTACTCCGTTGTAAGAAATCTTTGTAGAACCAACAACCTTTTCAGCAAGATATCTGAACATGCTCTCTGTGAGCTCCATCATACCTTCGTAATCTGTGTATGCCTGGTAAAGCTCCATAAGAGTGAACTCTGGGTTGTGACGAGCATCAACACCCTCGTTACGGAATACACGGCCAATCTCGAATACACGCTCAAGACCACCAACGATAAGTCTCTTAAGGTAAAGCTCAAGAGAGATACGAAGCTTACGCTCCTCGCCAAGTGCGTTGTAGTGTGTGAAGAATGGACGAGCTGCTGCACCACCTGCGTTCTCAACAAGCATAGGTGTCTCAACTTCCATGAAATCACGATTTGCAAGGAAGTTACGGATTTCGCGCATCATAAGTGAACGCTTGATAAATACATCCTTTGAATCCTTGTTCATGATAAGGTCAACATAACGCTGACGATAACGTGTGTCTGTATCTGTAAGACCGTGGAACTTCTCTGGAAGAATCTGGAGTGACTTTGAAAGAAGAGTCATCTCCTCAGCATGGATAGAAATCTCACCTGTCTTTGTTCTGAATGCATATCCCTTTACACCGTAGATATCACCGATATCTGACTTCTTGAAATCTGCATATGTATCTTCGCCGATTGCATCACGAGCAACATAAACCTGAATGCTGTTCTGTAAGTCCTGGATATTGCAGAAGCTTGCCTTACCCATAACACGCTTGAACATCATACGACCTGCAATGCTAACGTGGATTGGATCTGCATCCATGATAGCACGACGCTCGTTGTAATCATCATTAATGGCCTGCTTTGCAGCCTCCTCATCCATTCCATCTGTGTTAACAGCTGGACGACCTGCTAAAAGCTTTGCCTCATGCTCCTCGTAAAGAGCGCGAACTTCATCGCTGTGATGAGTCTGATCGAATTTTGTGATCTGGAATGGATCCTTGCCAGCTTCCTGAAGTGCAGAAAGCTTTTCACGGCGAACCTGAAGTAACTGATTAATATCCTGCTCTGCCATAATTTCTCCTTATCTATTTAAAAACATTTTAATTATTGTCAAACTACTTGATTATAGTCTAGTTTCCTCAATTGTGTCAAGGAACTATACTATCTGCTGAAGCCATACATTGCTCTTTACCATGAAATATCCCATGATGTTTTTGATGATTTCTGTTCCCTGTACAAAGAAGTATACCGAAACGATTCCAAGGCCTGTAAAATGAGCCAATACAAATGCAAGTGGAGCCATAACAACCCATGTAAATACTGAGTCGAAAAGGAATGTTACAAGTGTCTTGCCACCTGAACGAAGTGTAAAGTACGAGCAGTGGCTAAATGAACAGAATGGCATCCATAGAGCAGCTACAGCAATAAATTTTGTAGCAAGTGCTCTGATTTCTGGTGTGACATTGTAAATGTGAGGGAACAATCCTCCAAATGCAAACATGATAACCGCCATGATTGTACAGCAGAATACGCTGAATGCAATCATCTTATTATCTGCATCCTTTGCTTCCTCAAGCTCTCCTGCTCCAAGGTACTGTCCAACAATAATACTGATACATGCGCCAAGCTGGATAAATACAATGTTGAAAAGGTTTCCTACTGTATTTGAAATGCTGAGTGCTGTAAGTACATTCATTCCACGAATTGAGTAACTCTGTGTTACAGCGCTAACGCCTGCTGCCCAAAGTACTTCGTTGAGCATAAGTGGCGCACCTTTGATGAGAATCTGATTAAAAATCTTTCTTGGGATTCCAAAACCAAGATAAGCTCCTGCAAGATATTTGTTTTTGTCTGCGTGAGTGTGAGCCCAAATAATAACGATGGCTGCTTCGATATATCTTGCGATAACAGTTGCAATAGCAGCACCCTCAACTCCAAGCTGTGGGAATGGTCCAAATCCGAAAATCAAGCAGTAATCCAAAATAGCGTTTGTAGCAACTGCCACCATACCTGCTACCATAGGAACTACCGTCTGGCCTGTTTCTTTGATGTTGGTAGCGTATGCCTGGTTTACAGCAAATGGAATCAATCCAACTAAAATAATACTCAAGTATTTAAGTCCAAGTGAAAGTGCAAGCTCTGGAGATGCACCTTCGCTTTCTGTAAGGAAAAGGGAAATAAGCTGGCTTCCCCAAACCTTGAACATCAAAATACCTAGTATAGTTACAAGCAATGTGGTGTAGAGCTTAAATCGGAAGGTGTACATATGACCTTTGTGGTCGCCCTTACCAAAGTACTGTGCTCCGTAGATGCTTCCTGCGGAAGCTGCACCAAAAACTGCCAGTGAAAAAACAAAGTTTAACTGATTGACTGTTGCGACAGCAGATATTGCTTCCTGCCCCAATTGTCCAACCATGATATTATCCAAGAAACTTACGAAATTGGTAATTGCATTCTGGATAATCATAGGTGTTGCCAGGAAAATATATCGTCTGTAAAACGCCTTGTCACCGATGTATTTTTTCTTAAGTCTAGCTAGCATATTTTCCTCCTTTTGTTGTGTGATTATTTATAGGTACAAAAAAAGCGGCCCTGAATAGGCCGCCTTAATGTGCGATATTACTTGTTCTTCTTTGCAGCAAGAATCTTGTACTGGAATTCTCCAGCTTCTGTCTCTACTGTAACTGTATCGCCCTTCTTGTGTCCAAGAATAGCCTTACCTACAGGAGACTCGTTAGAAATCTTGCCCTTAAGGCTGTTTGCCTCTGTAGAACCTACGATTTTGTACTCAACTTCCTCGTCGAACTCTACATCAAGAAGTGTAACGGTCCATCCAATGTTAATGTTCTTTGTATCGTGTTCTTCTGTAACGACCTCAGCGTTTTTAAGAATCTTTTCGATTTCTTCGATACGAGCTTCGATATCTCTCTGCTCATCCTTAGCTGCATCGTATTCTGCGTTTTCTGAAAGGTCACCCTGCTCACGAGCTTCCTTAATCTTCTGTGATACTTCTTTACGTTTATTGACCTTGAGATCCTCAAGTTCGTCCTCTAATATTCTAAGTCCTTCAGCAGTAAGTAAATTCTTCTTTGCTTCCATATTATTTCCTCCAGGGTCTATAATTTTCAAAAGAGCCTTGCTAAGCAAGACCCTACTAACTTCAATAACTTAGTGAATTATAAGCCACCCACATATTGATGTCAAGAATTCCAAATTAATTCATAAATTATTTAAAATTTGCCAAAAAGTTGTGGAAAAGGGCTTCTAATTCTTCGTATGATTCTACATCGTTTATCATGCCTCTAAGCTTGCTTGCTCCCTTGTATCCAGCGGTATACCAAGCTGCATGCTTTCGCATTTCTCTGATTCCAAGGTAGTCTCCCTTGAACTCAATTTGAAGTCTGGCATGACGAAGCATGGTGTCAATCATCTCCTCGATAGGTGGTTTGCCAATCAGCTCTCCTGTTTCGAAGTAATGGAGAATCTGATGGAATATCCAAGGATTGCCCTGTGCTCCACGACCAATCATAAAGCCATCGCAGTTTGTCTGCTCCTTCATGGCAATCACATCCTTTGCATCAAGAATGTCGCCATTGCCGATTACCGGAATTGATACTGCATTTTTAACGTCAGCAATAATACTCCAATCCGCTTTTCCAGAATAATATTGCTCACGGGTACGTCCGTGGACTGCAACTGCAGCTGCACCGGATTCCTGTGCGATGTGAGCCATCTCTACCGCGTTAATATGTTCATCGTCAAATCCCTTGCGAATCTTAACAGTGACAGGCTTGTCGATTGCCTTTACCATCTTTTCGATGATTTCGCCCGCCAGTTTAGGATTCTTCATGAGGGCAGAACCGTCGCCGTTATTAACTACCTTTGGCACCGGGCATCCCATATTGATATCAAGGATGTCGAAATTACGATGCTCGATTTTGGCCGCCATAGCTGCCATGATATCTGGGTCCGAGCCAAAAAGCTGAAGGCTAACAGGGCGCTCTCTTTCATCTACAGTAAGAAGGCTTTCTGTATTTTTATTGTTGTAGTAGATGCCCTTGGCGCTGACCATTTCCATGCAGCAAAGGGCTGCTCCCTGCTCTTTGCATAACAGACGAAATGGCAGGTCTGTTACGCCTGCCATTGGTGCCAAAATTAAATTATTGTCTAGTGTTACATTTCCAATTTTTAATTTATTAATCATTATCTCTTTTGCTTGTTATAAATAAACTTCATTCCATAGAGTGTAAGATTTGGATTGTAGATATCGATGCACTTTGTTTCGCTAGCGATAAGATTGCCAAGTCCACCTGTTGCTACAACCTTCACATTATCATAGCCACTCTCTTCTATCATGTGTTTTACGATGTATTCTGTCTGACCAATCTGACCGTATACAAGACCTGCCTGCATAGATGAGATTGTTTCCTTTGCAAGGATTTTCTCAGGCTTCTTGATTTCGATTTCAGGAAGCTTTGCTGCATCCTCCCAAAGAGCCTTTGCGCTGATGCGGATACCAGGAGCTGTTACACCTGAAACGAATGCTCCATTTCCATCAACCAAATCGTATGTGGTAGCTGTACCGTAATCAATTACAAGAACTGGGCCACCGTAAAGCTCGTAAGCACCTGCTGCATCAACAATTCTGTCTGCACCAATCTGCTTTGGATTCTCTGTAGCGATTCGAATGCCGGTCTTGATACCAGCCTCAACGATGATAGGCTGAATATCAAAATACTTGATGATTGCACTTGTAAGAGAGTGCATTACATTAGGAACTACAGATGCGATGATTACATCGTTTACCTTGGATGCATCCAAATCGTTTGAACGAAGGATATCCTTGATTACGATACCAAATTCATCTGATGTTCTGTTTATCTTTGTAGTGATACGGAAGTTGCCAAGGAGGTTGTCTCCATCAAAAACTCCCATAGTGATATTTGTATTTCCAACGTCGATTGTAAGTAACATTACATGCCCTCCCCAAGGAAAACTACTTTATAGTATGTCTCAAGTGCCTCGAATAACTCTGTGCGCTCTCTCTGCATTCTTTTTACTTCAAGTGCAGAACCAATCTCGTCATAGAGTAAATCATCCTCGTTGTGATCTACGTCGATTCTGAGGCTGCCATCCTCTTCGTAAATGAACTGGATTGTTCCACTTACTTCTTCGGTGTACATAACGCACATGATTTTTAATTCATCCTTAATCATTGGAGGGAGTCCCTCGAAGTCCGGATTCAAATAAAATTTCTTAGTGTAGCAGCTAGCGCCGCATAATACTACTTCTTCTTCCATATCAAATGTATCCATAGATTCCTCTAACAGAAACCTCTCCTGTACTAATTATTTTTTGCTGACCGTCAACTTCTATGATGAGCTGGCCTCGGTCATCGATTCCTTTTGCAATAGCTTCGTAGGAATTCTCCTGAGCCTCTATTCTAACACGTTCGTTCAGATTAGCAAGATATCTTTCGTATTCTTCCTTTAGGCCGGACATATCCTGGGTCTTTATGAAGATGTTGTAGTACTTCTGAAAGCTCTCCCAGATAGCCTTTGTGATTTCGGAACGATGTCCTTTTTCCCCGGATTGTTTCTGCAGCTCAATATCTACAGATGTGGCCTTGAATGCAATCTCTTCTGGGAACTGAGTGTTGTGAACGTTGACACCAATACCTACTACAACGTACCAAACCTTGTTGTCCTTCATTTCCATTTCGGTGAGGATACCGCAGATTTTCTTGCCACCCAACACGATATCGTTTGGCCATTTTATTTTGCCCTCTAGGCCATATAGATTTGATAACGCATCCCTAACTGCCATTGCCGCAACTACAGTGATTGTTGGAATAGCTTCTAATGAGATGTCATCTGGTCTAAGCAAAAGCGAAGTGGATACTGAATCCTTTGTAGGTGATTCCCACTTTCTTCCGATGCGGCCCTTTCCTGCAGTTTGTGTGCCTGCTGAAATAACTAGTCCCTGTGCTTCGTTGTCATGAGCACGTTCTTTAATTCTGTCGTTTGTTGAATCTACTGATTCGTAATATTCGTATCGTATTTCCTCTAACATGAACCTAATGTTGCATACATAATAGCCTTGATGGAATGCATGCGATTTTCTGCCTCATCAAATACTATTGAATGCTCGCCTTCAAAAATTTCGTCTGTAACTTCCATACAGTCTATTCCAAATTTGTCATGAATCTGCTTGCCGATTGTGGTATTCAAATCGTGGAAAGCAGGAAGGCAATGCATGAATTTTGCATCAGGCTTTGCATAAGAAAATGCCTTTGCATTCACCTGATATGGGCTAAGGTCGTTAATACGCTCTGCCCAAACCTCATCAGGCTCGCCCATTGATACCCACACATCTGTGTAGATAACATCAGCATCCTTGCAGCCCTCTGCTACATCTTCTGTAAGTGTGATTGTAGCTCCTGTCTGGCTTGCAATGTCCTGGCACTGCTTTACAAGTGACTCCTCTGGGAAATATTTTTTGTTTGTGCAAGCCACAAAATCCATACCAAGCTTTGCACAAGTAACCATAAGGGAATTACCCATATTATAACGGGCATCGCCCATATATACAAACTTTATTCCCTCAAGTTTGCCAAAATGTTCCTTTATTGTCATCATATCTGCAATCATCTGTGTAGGATGTGATTCATTTGTAAGACCATTCCATACTGGTACGCCTGCATATTTTGCAAGATCCTCTACGATAGTCTGCTCAAATCCACGGTACTCGATTCCGTCATACATGCGACCAAGGACGCGTGCTGTATCGGCGATAGATTCTTTTTTGCCAATCTGAGAGCCTGATGGATCCAGGTAAGTTACATTAGCCCCCATATCGTAGGCTGCAACTTCAAATGAACATCTGGTACGTGTTGATGTCTTTTCAAAAATCAAAGCAATATTCTTTCCGGCCATGTAATCCTTTTGAGACTTACCCTGCTTCTTTTCAGCCTTAAGCTGAATAGATAAATCAATAAGATAATTGATTTCCTCAGTAGTTAAGTCCAACATCTTTAAATAGTTCTTTCCTTTTAAGCTCATAACGTACCTCCTTAGCGATGTATATTTATGCATTTATTGTAATTAATTATGCATTATACAATAAAAGAGCCCTTGGGTAAAGCCCAAGAGCTCGGATTTTTGCATCAATATATTTAAAACTAGTAGAAAACGTGGTTACCAATGATAAGTCCATCTTTTGAACCTGCGCGTCTAAAGTGTGTTGCGCCACCTGTTGTATCAACACCTGCAAGGGCATCGTAAGCTGCCTGAATACAAGAAGCCTTTGGTCCCTTTGAGATAACTGATGACATACGTGAAGTTGCAAACTGTCCCTTAGCGAAAATAACTCCGCTGATTGTGTTTGCATAAGAACCGCTGCGAACTCTGTTCATAACAACAGAACCAACTGCAACCTGGCCCTCGTAAATCTCGTTTCCTGCTTCAATCTGAATGATTGCTGCAAGAAGAGTAACATCGTCTGCAGAATCAATAATGCTTTGATTTGCTGCAGCGGCAGCAGCTGCTGCCTCCTTTGCCTGACGTGCTGCTTCCTCTGCTGCAGCCTTAGCCTCTGCCTCTTCTTCAAGAGTGATAGCTTCGCCAGTAACCATGTCCACCTGGACATACTCTGCCTTAACATATCCTGATACGCCTGCTGATGTAACTGCTACCCAGCCATCAACTACCTCTGCATCAGAATTAACTGTAAGCTTTGTTCCCTTAGAAACAACCTTGAGGATGCTAGAATCCTCTGAAGCTTCGCTACGAATGCGAAGTCCTGCTACATCTGTTGTAGCGTATGTATCACATACATCCATTGCAAGCTCGTAAGCTTCGATGCCTGTGACGCAGAAATCTGCTGATACAAAGCCGTGTGCATTACCTGACTCGATTTCGTACCATCCGTCAAAAACATCTACGAGTGTAGCAACATCGCCAGAACGAAGCTTTCCAATAACTTCTGAATCTGAGCTGGCTTCTGAACGAATAGAAAGATAATCGTCAACCTGTGCCATAACCTTGTCTGCCCACTCATCATATTCATCTTCTAAATCAGGCTCAACCTGATCTGTTGTAGACGCAACCACTGTAACATCCGCTGATGCATAAACCAGACTTGAATCTCCTGCTGTGAGCTCCATTGATGATACTGCTGAGAATACACCTGCTGTGCTAGTTGGCTGAACTTCTACAGCTGTAGTAGAAACCTCTTCCTCAGGTGCGCCTGTGTATGCGCCTGTAAATAAGAGCATCAATGCTACTGCAAGAGCTCCTGACTGCATAGTACGTTTATTGATATACTTTCGATTTTTATCGTACGCTGCAGCAAGATAATTGCTAAATTTAACCATAAGCCTCCGTTGTTTTTTACAAAAAAATTCTATTTATTACAACTTTGTTACGAAGGCTAATATAACATTCTTACAATTTTTTGTCAAATTACGGCATCAATACAGTCCCAAAGCTCTTGATATTTGATTGGTTTTTGGATGCAATACTTTGCTCCCATAAGCTTATATTTAAGCAAATCTGTCTTCTGTCTGCCTGAACAAACTATGATTTTGGCCTGCTCATCCAACTGGAGTAATTTATCTATCAGCCAATCTCCACCGATGCCACCCTTCATCATAATATCTGTGATTACTACATCAGGATGAAATACTTCATACATAGTGTATGCGTCGTAACAATCCTGTGCCTCGATAATTTCTGCGTCATCAGAAAGAATTCTTTCCAAAGTGCGTCTCGCAAAAAGTTCGTCATCAACTATTAATACTTTCATTAACTATATTCCCCTTTTTTCATAATAGTTATTCTCCATAACTAATTCTATCACGTATTTTCGCAGGTTTGTACTATTATTTGACTTTTAATGCACGATTGTTATCATGTAAATGTTCAAATAAAAATACTTAATATTTATATAAGAGGTTCTATATGAAAAAGATAGTAATGACAGGCGGAGGCACCGCTGGTCATGTCACACCAAACCTAGCTTTGGCTCCTCTTCTCAAGGAGCAGGGCTATGAAATCTACTACATCGGTTCATACACTGGAATCGAAAAGAAATTGGTAGAAAATGCTGGTATCACTTACTATGGTATTTCATCTGGTAAGCTTCGCAGATATCACGACTGGAAGAACTTTACTGATCCTTTCAGAGTAATCAAGGGCTTTTCCGAGGCAAATCAATTGCTCAAGCACATTCAACCAGATGTTGTGTTCTCAAAAGGTGGATTTGTTTCTGTACCAGTTGTTATGGCGGCTGCTCGTCAGCATATTCCTTCTATTATTCATGAGTCTGATATGACTCCAGGACTTGCCAACAAGCTTGCTATTCCATTTGCTACAAAAGTGTGCTGCAACTTCCCTGAGACACTTCAGTATCTTCCAGAAGGCAAAGCAGTTCATACAGGCTCACCAATTCGTCGCGAGCTTTTCACTGGCTCAAAGGAAAAGGGGCTTGAGTTCACGGGATTTACTGCCGACAAGCCAGTTATTTTAATTATGGGCGGAAGCATTGGTTCCCGTTTTATAAACAATGCTGTTTGGGAATCCCTTGATACTTTACTTGCAGATTTCCAGATTGTTCATTTAGTTGGTAAGGGAAATATCAACAAAGATTTGGAAGGCAAGGCAGGTTATCAACAATATGAGTTTGTCAGTGAACAATTAAACGATGTGTTCGCTATGACAGATTTGATGATTAGCCGTGCAGGCGCAAATTCAATCTGCGAGATTCTTGCATTAAAGATTCCAAATATCCTTATTCCACTTTCAGCTGCAGCTAGTCGTGGAGATCAGATTCTTAACGCTGAAAGCTATAAAAAACAAGGATTTTCAACTGTTCTTCAGGAAGAGGAACTTACATCAGAGATTCTTATTAATGCTGTAAAAGATGTTTATGATAGAAGAGATTCTATAAAAGAAACCATGGCATCAAGCCATTTGCTAGATGCTAATAGCACTATTTTGAAGCTTATAACAGATATAAATAAGTAAAAAGAAAGGAGCCGGTACATTAAGTACCTGCTCCTATTTTTATCTTAGTACATTGATGATGCAATTGCAGCGCCAAAAACAGCGATGAAAATAATGTAAAGTACTAACACGATAGCTGTCCAGATAAGTGCAGCTCTTGCCCAATTCTTCTTTGATGGCTTTGTGTTAGCGCTGAAAGACCAAACGAACATCATAACGATGTTAACGATTGGAATACAGCAAAGAAGTGTTGTAAGCATCCACTCACCTACACCAACTGTCTCATCAACTACAGGCTGCTGGTATACAGGCTGCTGATTAACTGGCTGACCTGTCATTGGGTCAAAGTTCATATTGTTGTCCATATCTCTTCTCTCCTTTTTGTTATGAAATTAACATACCTGTAAATTATAAATTTCTTAACAATCAGAGTCAAGAGATTAGTTAAATAATTTAAAATAATTCTTCTTACTATTCTTTTATAATGATAGTTTCTTTACAACTTCTGCTGTCTCTTCATCAGTAAATGACTGATGGCTCCATCCGCAGATTGTTTTATCAGGATCATCCTCATATCTTGGAATAATGTGGATGTGCAAATGATGGACTGTCTGACCTGCTGCTTCACCATTGTTTTGTACGATATTTACACCGGCGCAGCCAAGTTCTGCCTTCATTTTATTTGCTATTTTTTTAGCAAGTGGTAATGCCTTTTCAAGCACATCATCATCTGCCTCAAGAAGGTTTGCAAAATGATTCTTTGGAAGGATAAGGGCATGTCCTTTTGTAGCAGGATCTGCATCCAAAATTACCTTAAAATCATTATCCTCAAAAATAGAATTTGTTGGAATATCTCCATTTGCCAACTTACAGAAAATACAATTGTTGTCCTTCATTACATTATCCTCCTAGCTAAAAGTGAATATTTCGTCAAGCATGCGAAGGGTTCTGAAATTGCCCTTTGCTGTCATGTCTCCTACTGAAAATGCACGCTGGAATGTTTCGCGGCCTGCTACGATGTTGTCCATGATTGAGCCTGTAAGCTTCATGTAAACGTCGATATTGTCCTCTTTGCCGTAGTGACATTCAAGCTGCTCACCCATTACATTCATAAATAATGGCTGGCTTTTTCCCTCTACCATAAAGAGATATTTTGCATAGAATTCTGGGTTTCCTCTAAAGTGAACCTTGAAATCATTTATGTATTCATTGGTGCTGTCTTCCTGCTTCTGTCCCATCATATCTCTGAACATGCTTGTCAAATCAGCGATATCTGCCTTCTGTGTTTGAACATATTCATCGTCAGATACAAACTTTGAAAGCTGCTCTGATTCCTGTGGAGAAAGCTCAAGCTGAGCTGTTCTAAGAATGCTTCGTGTGACAGCCTGATTGCTGGTAGGGAGTCCCTTTGTGTGCTGTGAAATTGTACGGTAAAGTGTCTCAACTTTCTTTTCGATGATGTGAGCATATTCCGCATTTTCTCTGAATTCTTTAAGATCTTCCACGTATCCGCAGAAGCCAGAACATGGCAAACCGCCAAGAATCTCCCAAGCATTTTCAAGTGTAACCATAGCCTCACGCTCGCCGTAGGTTGTAGACATTACAACTGGCTGCATATATGTGGTAGCAAGGGCTGATTTGTCTGCATATAACCAACATGCATCCAAAAACTGGTTCATATAGCCACCAATTCCAAGCCATTCCACTGTGGTTGCAAGAATGATTCCATCTGCATCCTTAAGTGTCTGTGGAAGCATAGAGATTGCATTCTTTTGTTCGTAAATATTGTAAAGGCGAACCTCAACCTGAAGCTCTGTCAAAACCTGCTCCATTTTGTTAATTACATATAAAGTTGGGTCCTCCAAAAGGCCTCTTCCGCCGTAATAGATATTAACTTTCATACATCATTCCTCATTGATATCATCCTGTTTTAAAGTATAATTTTTTTCGGACTCAAAATCAACGTGTGACCCCTTTATTAATGTAGGAATTCCGTAGGTAAAGAATGTAATGATTATGCCTGCAGTAAGTCCTCCCAGGTGACCTACATTATCTGTTCCGGCGTAGGCAAATCCAAAATAAAGTGTAAGTCCTGCCATAATCAGCATTCTCTTGGTGCTTATTCCTTTATATTTGCCTTTATGTACAAGAATAACGATAAGCATTCCACCAACTATTCCAAATATTCCGCCGGATGCTCCAGCCACAATATCATTTTTTCCCATCAAACACATAAAAAAGAATGACAAAAAAGAGCCAGTAAGTCCTGACCCTAAATAAATTCCTAAATAACGCACTGGCCCCACTGCTCGCTCGAAAATCTGACCAAGCAAGAATAAAAGCAGCATGTTATTCATCAAATGTTCAATTCCAAAATGCATGAATGTAGCTGTAAGAAGACGATACCACTCCCCCTCCGCAAGTACTTTGTTTGGGTTCATGGCACCATTTAACAGCATGAATAAACCATCCGTAGTGTCCCCCATGATTTCCAACACTACGAATGTAATGATATTTATAGCTACCAATATATATGTTATTGGTGTTTCCTTTGGATTAAAATACTCGTCCCTCAAAACTATGCTAGCATTTCCTGTGGCATTCTGTGCAAGAGCTTACTCATTGCCACTTTGTGCTCTTCCTCCATCTCCGTAAGTGGAAGTCTAAGGCTTCCTACATTAAATCCTAACATATTCATTGTGGATTTAACAGGGATTGGATTTACTTCGCAGAACAATGCATCTACTAGCTCGAGGTAATCAAGCTGTAATCTTCTAGCCTTTTCTTCGTTGCCATTGAGGTATTCCATAACCATGTCATGTGTACCCTGTGGTGCAACATTTGAAAGAACAGAAATTACTCCGATTCCACCAAGTGAAAGAATTGGAATAACCTGGTCATCATTTCCTGAATAGATATCAAGGCATCCTCTGCAGAGGCTGGCAAGCTTTGTAATCTGAGAAATATCTCCGCTTGCTTCCTTGATTCCTACGATATTTGAATTCTCAAGGCCAAGACGCATAGCTGTTTCTGGCTGGATGTTGCATCCTGTACGGCTAGGCACGTTGTACATGATGATTGGAAGTTTTACTTCATGAGCGATTGCTGTGTAGTGCTCGTACAAGCCCTGCTGTGTAGCCTTGTTGTAGAAAGGTGTAACAATAAGAAGACCATCTACATCAAGCTTTTCAAGCTTCTTTGAAAAATCGATAACAAGCTTTGTAGAATTGGCGCCTGCTCCCGCAATAACAGGAATTCTATGATTAACACGTTTTACTGTAAAATCTATAACCGAAAGCTTTTCTTCCTCAGTCATTGTGGCTGGCTCGCCTGTTGTACCGCACACAACGATTGCATCTGTATGGCCTTCAATCTGTCTATCAATTAAAGTTCCGAGCATGTCATAATTTACGGTATCATCTTCGTTAAATGGAGTGATTAGTGCTACTCCAGCTCCCTTAAATAATGTCATGTCCATCCTCCTTAATAATCTCTGCGATAAGCTCGCGCTCATCCATGTGGTGCTTAACACCCTTAATTTCCTGATAATCCTCGTGGCCCTTACCTGCAAGTACCACAATATCCCCTTCTTTTGCATTTACAAGGCAATAGCGGATTGCTTCCTTGCGGTCAGGGATTGTTACGTATTCTCCATCAGCCTTTTTAACGCCGATTAAGATGTCGTTGATAATGTCCATTGGCTCCTCGTTACGTGGGTTGTCTGATGTGACAACTGTAAGATCAGCAAGCTTTGAGCTTACCTCTCCCATTTCATAACGACGGCTCTTTGCACGGTTTCCACCACAGCCAAAGAGGCAAACCAATCTGCCTGGCTCATAAGCCTTTAAAGTTGTGAGAAGGCTGTCTAAGGCCATTGCATTATGTGCATAGTCAATCATGACTGTAAATTTCTTTGAAACCGGAACAAGCTCGATACGTCCCTTTACATGAACATCCTTGAGAGCTGCCTTAATTTTATCCTCTGCAACATCAAACTGCTTGCAGATTGCAACTGCTGTAAGTGAGTTGTAAACAGAGAATGTTCCTGGCACATTTACCTCAACATCCATGTTTTCCTTGCCTGCGATGTGATACTTAACTCCGAGAGCGCCGTGCTCCTTGAGAAGCTCAACATTTTCTGCTATAAGGTCGTTGTCCTTGCCGTAGCCATATTTAACAACATCGCAAGTGTGGCCCTTAAGGATTCCATCGATGTGCTCGCTATCTCCGTTGAAGATACCAACTTTACACTGCTGGAAAAGAAGGCTCTTGCAATGCATATAATCATCAAAATCCTTGTGCTCATTCTCACCGATGTGATCTGGCTCAAGGTTTGTAAATACGCCAATATCAAAAGTGAAACCTGAAACTCTGTGAAGCATTAGCGCCTGTGAGCTTACTTCCATAACAACAGCATCAAGACCCGCATCAACCATCTGTCTGAAAAGCTCCTGAACTCTGTAAGACTCTGGTGTTGTGTTTACTGCGGGGATACGCTCCTCGCCAACGATTGACTCGATTGTTCCAATAAGGCCTGTCTTGATACCAGCCTTTTCAAGGATTGACTTTACCATGTATGTAGTAGTTGTCTTGCCCTTTGTTCCGGTGATACCGATTGTCTTAAGCTCCTTTGCCGGATGACCGAAGTATGCAGCTGAAAGGATTGCAAGGGCCTGACGGCTGTTCTTTACCTTAATGTAAGTAACGCCTGCAACTGGCTCAACATCCTTTTCGATAATGATAGTACCTGCTCCCTTTTCGATTACATCCGGGATGAAATCGTGGGCATCTCTAACTGTTCCTGAGATGCAGACAAACACTGAATCCTTCTCTACTTTTCTTGAGTCATATGTAAGTGTAGATATTTCGCGGTCTAATTCTCCTGCGAATAACTCATAGTCTAATTCTTCTAAAAGAGTTGTTAATTTCATTTTTATACCTCTATTTCTCCTGAAAATACCTCGGTTGCTGGACCTGTCATGAATACGTGATTGCTTGCGCGGTCGTATTCTATAGTAAGGTCGCCACCTCTCAGGTGAACTAATACTTTGTCTTCTGTCTTTCCGTTAAGGATACACGCCATAACAGTGGCGCATGTGCCTGTTCCGCAAGCCCATGTCTCAGCGCTGCCTCGCTCCCAAACTCGCATATTAGCCTCTGTTCGGCTAATAACTTGAACAAACTCTGTGTTGGTGCGCTTTGGAAATCTTTCATGATTTTCAAAAAGTGGACCGTATGTCTCAAGTGGGAAGCTTGCTGTGTCATCTACGAAAACAACTGCATGTGGGTTTCCCATAGAAACACATGTCATGTTCCATGTCTTGCCGCCTACTTCGATTGGTTCATCGATGACCTTGTCATTCTGTGAAACCACTGGGATGTCTGCAGGTGTAAGAATTGGCTCTCCCATATCTACGCGAACCTGCTGAACCTTGCCATTTTCAGGATAAAGGATAAGAGTAAGAACTCCGGCTCCTGTTTCTACTGTGATTTCTGTTTTGTCTGTAAGCTTGTGGTCGTAGACATATTTAGCAACGCAACGAATTCCGTTGCCGCACATCTCTGCCTCTGAACCGTCAGCGTTATATATGTGCATTCTGAAATCTGCTTTGTCAGATGGGCCAATTGTGATGAGACCGTCTGAACCGATTCCGAAATGTCTGTCGCTAACTTTAATAGAAACTTCTGCTGGGTTATCAAGCTGCTCCTCAAATAGGTTTACATAAACGTAGTCGTTACCGCAGCCATGCATTTTTGTAAATTTCATAGGTTGTCCTTTCGAAACTAGTTAACTGTACTGTTTCTATCATACCACAAGTATACTCCGCACTTTTTAATATTATAATGCTGCTTTGTGCTGAAAATATTGCAAATAGTGCTGATAGATATATAATAAATTTAAGATATTATTAGGAGGTTTCCATGGATAGATACTCTAAAAAAGGTTATTTATACGATAATTTCAAGATTTTTCATCTTGTAGATTCCAATTTGGGCGAGATAGATTTTCACTATCACGATTTCCATAAAGTGCTCATTCATTTATCTGGAAATACTTCCTATTCAATAGAGGGGCAGACTTTTGATCTGCAGGCTGATGATATTGTGTTTGTCAGTGCAGGCGAGGTTCACCGCCCTATTTTCCACGATAATTCCCCATATGAAAGAATCATCATTTATATTTCAAAGGAGTTTTTGGCAGAATATAGCAGAGAGGGAAATGATTTATCTTATTGCTTTAGAAATGCAATGGAAAAGGGTTCTCATGTTTTGAGACTTCATTCTTTTAAGAATTCACGGGTTGCCGCCGCAGTCGGAAAGCTTACTGCAAATCTTGGTAAGGATGATTATGCCAACGAGCTTTTTATGCAGGTGCTGTTTTTGGAATTCATGATTGAGCTTAACAGGGCAGCAATCAGCGATGAGGTGGAATATATTTCTACAAATTATGCCGGTTCGAAAATCGGCGAAATTATTCATTACATAAACGAACATTTAGCGGAAGATTTATCAGTGGATACAATCGCCGGGCAGTTTTTCCTTTCCCGATATTACTTGATGCACACGTTCAAAGATGAAACTGGCTACACCATTGGAAACTATATTTCAATTAAGCGACTGTCATTAGCTCAATCCCTGATTAATTCTGGTGTTGCTATCGTGGAGGCTGCTGAGCAAGCCGGCTTTGGCACCTACTCCACATTTCTTAGAGCATACAAAAAGACCTATGGCACTAGCCCTAAGAAAAAAGCTATGTCACAGGCCTCGCTGTCATTTTAATCTATTAGAATAAGTAGCTTGCAATATATTCTGTTTTTTCTGGGATGGCAATTCCTGGATCTGCAAGCTTAAATGTAAGCTGCTTTCCTTCTTCGCGACACTGGTTTTCAAAATGATACATGGCGATTCCTAAATCTACTTTCTGCAAATCATATGTGCCATTATCGTAACCACGGTCCTTTTTCTCGTAGAAATGAACGCCACTTTCTGTTACTACAACTCGCCATGGCTGTTTATTTACAGCTGATGGTGCAAGGCGAACTGCCTCAAGAGCTAAAAGAATGCCACATTCCTTTGCCTCATCCTGTGTAAGCGGAGTGTTGAAATCACCTTTGAAGAATATGTCTGAGAAGTCAAATCTTGTGTCGGCCTTTACACCTTTTCTCATGAGCACTTCTTTAACGCCCATTTTATCTGCCCTATATCCAATAGGACTCATACATGGCATAATTTCATCTTCCTGAAGATTTGAAGCTGCTTCAAATTTATCTCTTGGCATTGTTCCACCAATCCAAACTGAACCCATTCCTTTACTTTCCGCATACATTAATAATTCTTCAAAACTATAGCCATAGGCAACATCTGCATTTTCGCCTTTTTTGACTTTTGCTGAAATATAATGCTTTTCGCCAGATAGAACTGGGCTCGATAAATCATGATCTTCCTTATTTAAAAACACAAATTCAACTGGGATATTGTATGGATTTACAATACTTGTAGAGTAAGCCTGTAAATCCTTTAATTCTTCTTGAGTTAATCCCTCTCCATCAAAAGTTCTAACACTTCTTCTATTCTTTACATCATCAAAAAACATATACCGTACCTCCAATTAATTTACATTATACTATTTAATTGCGCTAAATCAATCTAAAGTGTTATAAATTTGTGTTATAGTGGGTTGTGCGCGCATTTTTTGTGCATTATATACATTTTGCAATCGTGTAAATTGTATAATTTGTATAACTTCTCAATGGAAGTTTTCAGAAATCATGGTATTCTATAGATGTTGATTGATAAAAATGTTTATAGGAGGTTTTGACATGAACATTTTCAGAGAGTTATTTGACAGCGAAAACGGCAAGGTTATGACATTTATAGATTATTTAAAAAGCAGCTACATCGACTAAGTCGATTAGCTGCTTTTGTTTTACTTTCTCAAAATATCTACAGTGTGGGCGCTGGCACCGAGCAAGTCGGCGCGCTCGCAGACGGTCATTTGATAATTAATAAACTGCATAAACTGTTCCTCTGATAATGCATTAACTTCCCTTCTCATATGATTAGCAGGTCCATCTGGAGAAATAATCTGCATTCGCTCTAAACCAACCTCCTCATTTAGACTTGCTATATCTTCTGTTCGCATAAACATATACAAATCATCAGCGCCCGGCCGTACGTGGAAGGCTTCATCCAACTTTCCCTCAGCAATATTCTCTAAGACGTGGCCCTCTTTGATTCCATAGGTCAGGAAGGCATACTCATTCATTACATACGCAACTAGAATATAGCCACCAGTTTTTGTAACACGCTTTGCTTCTTTCAAAGCCTGAAGCTGCTCTTCTCTGGTCTTTAGGTGATACATCGGTCCAAATAAAAGTGTCAAATCGAAAGACTCATCCTCAAATCTCTTGAGCTTAAGTGCATTTCCCTGGAAAGCCTTTACACCTGTGCCCTTGGCTTTAAGCATACCAAGGTTGTGCTTAACAAGCTCAACTGCAGTGACATCGTATCCCTCTTCCCAAAGAGGGATACTGTAGCCGCCTGTGGCGGCTCCAATATCCAGAATCTGGATATTGGATTTGTCCTTTCCTGTCTCTGCTGCAACCATGTCTAAATATTTATGGACATACTTCATAGTAACAGTAAACTCCATGATTCCATGGCGACTTCGCAGGCGTTTGTCCTCATTGAATTTGTTATAGTATTCTTCTAAATCTGTCATACTCAATCCTTTAAATGTAAGAACCATCTCAAAATGAGATGGTTCTGTCTAAATCACATGTAGTTTATTTAAAGCTAACGGGAAGACGCAGCCATTATATATCGCCTCCGGCGATGGGCCGCGTCGTGGCAAATAAAAAATGAAATCTAGTTTCATTTTTTATTTGCTTCTTCCGCAACACTGTTTATACTTCAATCCTGATCCACATGGACATGGATCGTTAGGGAAGATTTTCTTTTCCTTACGAACCTTTGGTCCTGAAGATGCTGTGTCGTCTTTGTTTGTACCAGTAACCTTAGCTACTTCCTCACGCTCAACCTTCTTTTCAATGCGGATTCTGTAAAGCATTGTAAGTGTATCATTGATGATTGCAGCGTTCATTGCATCAAGCATATCGTAGCTGGCTGCCTTGTATTCATCAACTGGATTACGGTTACCATAAGCCTGAAGACGGATACCCTGACGAAGCTGTTCCATATCATCAAGCTCTTCCATCCACTTGCGATCGATAACTCTAAGAAGGATAACTCGCTCAACCTCACGGAACTGCTCTGGCTGCTCGAATTCCTTTTCCTTTTTATCGTACATATCAAGTGCGATTTCTGTAAGCTTTTCTTTGAGCTGCTTCTTTTCCTTGATATTACCAAGAGAAAGCTTTGTCATTACAGGAACTGGAATGACTGGGCAAAGGAGGTGGTTAAGCTCCTGAAGCTCCCAAAGGTCTGTCTCAACATCATCTGGAATAGTCTTTTCGATACATTCGTCAACCTTGTCCTTAATCATGCCGATGATCTGCTCATGCATATCCTCGCCCATAAGTACACGACGACGCTGCTTATAAATAAGCTCTCTCTGCTCATTCATTACCTGATCATAATCAAGCAAGTTCTTACGAGCTGAGAAGTTGTTTTCCTCAATCTTCTTCTGAGCCTTTTCGATGGCATCAGAAAGCATCTTGTGCTTAATCTGCTCACCCTCTGGAACACCAAGAGAGTTGAACATTGTGATGAGACGATCTGAACCGAAGAGTCTCATAAGGTCATCCTCAAGTGAGATGAAGAACTGTGATTCACCAACATCTCCCTGACGGCCTGAACGTCCACGGAGCTGGTTATCAATACGACGAGATTCATGACGCTCAGTACCGATGATCTTAAGACCACCTGCTGCACGAGCTTCCTCGTCAAGCTTAATATCAGTACCACGACCGGCCATGTTTGTAGCGATTGTAACTGCGCCGTGCTTACCAGCCTCTGCTACGATTTCAGCTTCCTTCTCATGATACTTTGCATTTAATACGTTATGCTCGATTCCTTCGCGACGAAGCATCTTTGAAACGAGCTCTGAAATATCAATATCGATAGTACCAACAAGTACTGGCTGTCCTTTTTCGTGAGCCTTTTTAACTTCCTCAACAACTGCCTTGTACTTTTCTGCCTTTGTCTTGTAAACAGCATCATCATGATCGATACGCTGTACTGGACGGTTTGTAGGAACCTCTACAACGTCCATTCCGTAGATATCACGGAACTCCTGCTCCTCTGTAAGAGCAGTACCTGTCATACCGGCTTTCTTATCGTATTTATTGAAGAAGCTCTGGAATGTGATGCTTGCAAGAGTCATAGACTCGCGCTTAACCTCTACACGCTCCTTTGCCTCGATAGCCTGATGTAAACCATCTGAATAACGACGACCTGGCATGATACGACCTGTGAATGAATCAACGATCATTACCTGACCATCTGAAACAACATAATCCTGATCTTTAAACATAAGGTTGTGAGCACGAAGTGCAAGGATGATGTTGTGCTGGATTTCAAGGTTCTCTGGGTCTGCAAGGTTCTCGATGTGGAAGAACTGCTCAACCTTTGCAACACCCTGTGCTGTAAGGTTAACTACCTTGTCCTTTTCATCTACGATGAAGTCACCAGTTTCGTTGCGCTCAACGCCCATGATGGCATCCATCTTTGAGAACTCAGGAAGATCCTCGCCTCGCTGAAGCTGGCGAGCAAGAACATCGCAAAGCTCATAAAGCTTTGTAGACTTTCCTGACTGACCGGAAATAATAAGTGGTGTACGTGCCTCATCAATAAGAACTGAGTCAACCTCATCGATGATACAGTAGTGAAGACCACGCTGAACCAAATCCTTTTCATATACACACATGTTGTCACGAAGATAATCGAAACCGAGCTCGTTGTTTGTGATATATGTGATATCACAATTGTAAGCTGCCTGACGCTCTTCCTTTGACATGTCGTTTAATACAACACCAACTGTAAGACCGAGGAAACGATGAACCTCACCCATCCACTCAGCATCACGCTTTGCAAGGTAATCGTTTACAGTAACGATGTGAACGCCCTTACCCTCAAGTGCGTTAAGATATGCTGGAAGTGTTGAAACAAGAGTCTTACCTTCACCAGTACGCATCTCTGAGATACGACCCTGATGCAAAATAACACCACCAATGAGCTGCACTCTAAAGTGCTCCATGCCAAGGGCACGCTTACCAGCTTCACGAACTGTAGCGTATGCCTCTGGAAGAAGGTCATCAAGTGTCTCTCCGTTAGCAAGTCTCTCCTTGTATTCTATTGTCTTATGGCGAAGCTCTTCATCAGTAAGAGCCCCCATAGCTTCTCTATATGATTCAATTTTATCTACGATTGGATTGATGCGCCTTAACTCGCGCTGTGAGTGTGTACCAAACACCTTATCGATAATACTCATTTCGTTAACTCTCCTAACTAGGGAAAATCCCACAAACTTTTATTATTTTACCAAAAATAAAGGGAGTTAACAACAAAAGTTGGCACTTTACACCAATTACATAAACACATAGGATTCTGATGCAAATTGAATTATATCCATAGGTTTCAATTTGTATGGAATACGGTAGGACAATATATTTCCGTTTAACAAAGTTCCATTTAAACTGTTGTTGTCTACAAGGAAGAAATCGTCTCCTTCCTTAGTAATTTTCCCATGATTTCCACTGACTGTACGAGCCTTTAAAATGGCATCATTATTCTTCGATGAACCAATCCTGAAAATATCTTTGTTTATGATGAAGTCATCCTCGTTATTATTGCCATCGTATACAAGCTTTCCAACAGCCTTGGCTTCAGTTAAAAGAACTGTTTTTTCTTCCAGCTCATAATCTGGCTCAACAAGGAAATCCTCAGTATATATATCCTCTTCATCTTTTACAGGTTTTCTCTTTGAAATAATATCTTTTGTGGCTGACAAAAGCTTCTCGACAAAGGAATATTTTGGCTCATCTTCCTCATAGTAATTTGTCAGGTAATCCATATCAGGGTCCTCCTCTAAGGTGACCTTTTCTACATAAATCTCTGGTCTTTCGATTTCTGGCTCCTGCACATATTCATCGTTATCCTGATATGATTCTTTGTATTCTCTATCTTGAAGGCAATCAATTATTTCCTCTAAAGTGTAATCATCCTTAAGGCACAAATCATATGCCATGTATAATTGCTTTGCTGATTCCCTGTCAGCCTGAGATGCCTTTGAAAGAAAGAATTCCATCAGCTGTCTAAACTGTTCCTGAACTGACCCAAACTCCCCAGGATAATAGCAAAGGCTAAGCTTATAATTCTCATTGGATTTTTCCAAAAACACTGATTCTTTGCTGAGCCAAATATGCTGCTCATCAATAAGGTATTTCCCTACTTCATCGAGGGCAAGCTGCAAATTAATAATGATTCGTTCCAACATTTCTATTGTTATATCGTGGGCATCGATAAAGTCTTCCAGGTTTTCTTTTCTACTAATCGTATAACTACGCTTTTCTTTTCCATCCAATGCAAAGCTGCTCATGGTCAACAATGAAGATATATGGTTGGCATTAATCATTTTGTTTTCATAATCAATGCTTTTCCCATTACCATCTATCACCATGAAGCTATCATTGTGCTTTCGTTCATAACTTATTTCCATATACTCTACTCCTTTATAGCATGATATATTCCTACAAGCCCTTCCTTTAATCTAAATAGGTTTACAGCGTCAAAGTTTCCTTCTTTGTATTTCACATACTCCAAGGTGATTTGAAATAATTCGTAGGCGACACCAATAGCCATACCAAATAATATAAAACAAAAGCTGATAATAACTGCTGCTTCCACAGTGTAGCTTCCCTTCAGCTTCATAAAATAATTCCTCCTAAAACGTGAATTAAATACATGATTATATAGGCTATTAAAAGGAAGGGTACAAATGGTATTTCCATTTTAGGATTATCGTATTTACGTATTAAAACCAATCCTGTAACTGCTGCTAATAGCGAACTGAGCCATAGCAATACTGCTGTATCTATGAATCCTAAATACAAGCCTGTCACCGTAATAATATATGCATCTCCCATTCCAATTTTCTCTTTTGAAATGTAACTAAATAGAATCGTGAAAAGACCTATTCCAACTCCACCTAACACGCTAAGTAACGAATGAGGTTTGTAAATTATATTTATAGCTATTCCTAATATTCCAAATACTATTATTTCTATTACTCGCACCTGCTTCGTTTTCAAATCATCCATAGCTGTTAATCCATACAAACAAGCCAAACCAATTGTTTCCATTCTCTTACTCCTCATCATGGGCTTCCCCTGCAGAGCATTTACTGCAAGGGGCCATAGTATCCTTTACTTCCTCATAAAGAACCTTCTTTATGTTGTGTTTTATTTCAGTGCAATTTACATCATTATGGTATGACGTTCCGTAATCAGTAATATACAAAAAGCCATTGCCATCTTTGTTTTTGCATCTGTGACATTCATAATAAATCCCGCCACTTTTATTTCTTTTATCCTTAACCTCTGCCTTTGGCACCCTGTGAACCGATGGATTAAGGTAGGTGCAAAAATAGTTCACATGATAAACTGCCCCATGTTCTGTTACGTACACATAACGACCATCGGACTCATATTCTGCCTTGTCATACCCCACCCATTTTCTGGTCCTGGCCCGCTGATTAACATCGAATGATAAATCGCCGAGCAAGCCAACAGGAAATGTCATGGTGTAGCTGACCTTTAAATCTATGTAGTTGCCTTCCGCTTCACTTCCTAAAAAGTTTAGGCCTAAAGCTCCACCGTCTATGAACTCTAATGGCACCTTGTTTTTTACTACTTCTAAGCCGGCCACCGCTATAGTTCCTGCTATTAGACCGCCCTCTGATAATTCTCCACTGACAGATGGATCCTGTTCATTAGGATTTACATCCTCATTGGACTCCCCTGTATTAGCAACATTCCCAAGAGTTACTGCCATGGTTCTGCTGGCAAAGTCTATGGACTGTTGAATGCCAGACTGTACCTGCAACACCCTAAAAATAAACATTCCAAACACCATCAAAGAAATAAATAACGGCATTATTATTGCGGCTTCTATTGTGTAACTAGCTTTCTTAAAGGAGGCATAAAAAGGTATCTCCATATCTTCTCTTTTGCAGTTAAGAAACACGGGCATATTACCTTTCTTTAAACTTTTTATATAAACAATCATTTTTAAAACCAGTGCAAATGGTTTTATTAGGGAAACAGAATTGATATAAGACTGAGACACCTTTTTACACCTCCTTTCGCTAGGATTAATAAGAAATATTTTTATGTTTACTCAAGCTGTATTCGCCTACGGTATTGCTGCTATCTAAGAGTGACATGAACATTTCATCAGCGGCATATGTTATGGTTACATCTGCTGCAAATGCCATATTATCTACCTTTACATCCTTGTAATCCTCAGTGGCATTCAATGCATTTTCCATTACATCGCAGGCTCTCATAGCCAGAGTATTATTGCTATTTAAGGTTAGAAATCCTATGAGATAGTCTTTATAGCTAATTCCTGTCTCGCTAGGTTTCGCTTTACAATTTACATCCAGGAAATTTGAAAGATGCCACACATCTGATGTCCACTGATCCAGATTTTTAATCAGCGGCACCTTGCCTCCTGATATCAAAAGACGAACATCCAGCGTGCTTTCGATGTATGCCCACGCTGCTATCACTGCATACTTTACTGCTTCGATTATTGCCGGATTCATGGTGAACCCAGCCAAAATATCTGCTACAGCCTGAGCCTGTGCAACCATAGATGGATGATCCATGATGGTAGAAAAGTTTGCTGCTTCTCTAATGAGCATGATTTCTTCTAGCACGGTAGCCAGGGACTGTATATCCGACTCTTTTCCTGCTATCAAATACTCAACCTCATATTTCATGCCATCATGTTTTAAATCCACACCGTAATAGCTGTAGCTTGTCAGCAGATAATCTACAAACAATGCCTTATCAACTAACACATTGCCATTGGTTATCTCCATATTTCCTGTGTTTAACGTTCTGTGTGATGGCGTGCCACTTAAATCGATTTGTACATCTGATAATTTCTCCGGATCTGCTACTGTAGACAAAAATCCTTTTTGGATTGATTCTTTCATCACACTAAAGGCATCCAACGGATTATCCTCCACCTCTTCTGGCTCAGGGTAATCTGATGGATTTGTATCTGGATTATCGTCTGTAGCCGCCGCTTGCCTTTTCTCTTGCAAAGCCGCCTTCTCATTATCCAAGGCAGCTTTTCCATCTGATGCTTGCTGCTCCACAGAAACCTTTTCTACTCCGTTTATACTCTCTGCTTTCTGCTGCACTCCAGTGATTATCTGCTCAGCCAGGCCATCCTTTGCAGCCTTTACGCCAAGCATTACCACTCCTGCTCCTTTACTATCTGTAAGCAACGAATAATTGGAAGCACTACATGATTCTGGTATGAGTCTGGCGTAATTACTGCCATATTCCATATTTGCGTTGTATGTACAATACTCTAGTATCTTTTGCTCCAATGTGGCTGGCCCAACATTTCCACTTCCATATCCCAAATCAACCGCTAGAATTCTATAATTGGTCCAAAGATATGGATTATATTCCGAGAAACCACTTTCCACTGCCATGTCTGTATATTCCTGGCTAAAATCTTGTAATTCGTATATACGAATACATTCTCCCATAGTGAAAATCAGGGTCATCACTGAAACCATTATCAGAGCAAAAAATACCGTTAACGAACCCTTTTTCACTATACCTTCTTAGCCTGCTCGTTGATTGTTTTGAAGATGCTCTCAACTAACGAATTCAGTTGCTCCTTGAAAATAAGCACGATTCCGATTAAAACAACCAAAATCAAAATCATCTCTACTGTTCCAATTCCATCTTCTTCTGTAAGAAAATCTTTTAACTTTTGTTTAAGCATTAAATAATACATTCTTTACCTCTTTCTATATATTCATTTGCATAATTGCCGGCACAACCAAAATTACTATTACTATAAAAAGCATGCCTGCCATTGGTATCAAAAGCTTTGTTGAAGCTTCCTCTCCCGCTTTGATTGCTCGCTGCTTTCGCATTTCGAAAGCATATTTTTCTTCTTTCTCTAAGCAACTTATTAAGTCCGCAGAACCCTTCCTCAGATTCTGCGCAAGGAGCATAGCAAGCTTTCTATACTCCTTGCTTTCGCTATTCATTCCCAGGTCTTCGAGAGCCGCGACCTCACCTAAGCCATCACACATTTTGCGATATGTCACAGATATATCTTCATAGCCAGGGCGAAGTAATCCCGCTTTCTTTTTCTGGTTATATCTTGCAATAATTCTCTCCAATGCCTTCCTTAAACTCATGCCAGCACCCATCAGAATTGACAGCTCACTGACTATCATTGGATAATCTTTTTCCTTCTCAGCTATTTCTAATTGCTTTGCTTTTTTCTCATCCTTCTTTTTTCCAAGCTGAATTCCCAGCACTGTGACAATTCCAAGGATTATTACCTGTAATCCTCGATAATCCATCTTTTTCTTCCAGGAAAGCTTCATATCTTCCACTTCAGTTGGAAGGACCATTTTATCTTTATCACGTGTTGTAGAATCTATATTTTTTACAGCTTTCTCAATAGCTTCCAACTGGCCATCAAGTGTATTGATGCTTTTATGGCATACAAATACTGAGAAACTATAGAGCTCCGTCGTCTCCTCATAACTCAGCTGAGCTACCAGATTTACAACTTCACCTTCTTCAGGGATTTCTGACGTTCTTAGCTTTCCATCGCTTGAAATCAACCCGAACTTATCAAAAGTCCAATATGCATCTATCATTCCGTCGCAATAGCTTGATTTCAAATTCAAGTCATAGCAAACCTCATTTGCAGATTTATTCCTTCCTAAATAAGTCGCTTCTATTTCTTCTATAGCCTGGCTAATCTTTGTAGATATCTCTTTATCAGAAAGGCTCTGATCCGATACCTCAACCGACAGTTCTTTATTCTGATCTAAAAAATTTAGCTCTAAATCTTCTGTTGTATTCCCTGTGCCTGCTGCACTTCTTTTTATAGTTCCATCAAAGTTTATTCTTGTTTCCAAATAGTCATGAATTAGTAAGCCTATCCCAAGAGCCACACACACAACTACTATTTCAATCAATTGCTTTGAGGTTAAATCATGATTCTTTTGCAAGACACCCACCTCCCTATTTTTAGACCTTAATATCAATTATCTTTTTTCCTAACACAATCAAAAATCCATACGCGATTAGGCATACTGTCATTATGAATACACCTGCTAGATTTCCATAAAGTGGCGCTACAAATCCCTTTGAAGTAAGTGTGATATACGCAAGAATTCCAATTGGCATGACACACATTACCTTTAGCTCTAATCGCTTTTCTGTGGTGATTGTTTCTATATCCTGTTTGACTGCCAGATTGTCTTCTATCTTCATGGCAGTCTCCCTGATATTCTTTCCATAATCTCCACCACTTCGCTTCGCAAATGCGATAATCTCCGCTAGACTCATAGCCTCTTCCAAACCTACCGACAGGGCAAATTCCATAAAGGCCTTTTCCAGCTGCACATTCATAGAGATTTTCTGGTTCATCACATGAGCATAGGTTAGCAAAACAGAATCGTCTGGATACAGTCTTTTTAGCTCGTTCTCTGCCTGCTTTATTCCTCGTTCCAGGGAATAACCTGTCTGAAGTCCCTGGACAATCAGTATCATGAATTCCTTAAACTCCACCAGCATTCTCGCCTTCCTTCTTTCCACTCGCTCTACTCTATTTATATGAATCCAAAAGGGCACTACACCTACACCAATCACTAGTCCCATGAAGGATTTATAAAACAGAAATGCGATTACACAAGTCAGCACTATCCCTTGGAACAGCGGTATCATATCATCCTTTGATAACCTTAAATCTGCATTCCATTTGCTTTTAGCTTGTCTTGGTTTACCAGGCTTCCTACCTTTTCCCATTGGCCCACTATCCTTCCATTTACTTCTTCTATCTCTTCAAATCTATACAAGGGATTCAACTGAATTTCGTTATCCTCAAGCCCTAATACTTCTGTTATCTCAAGCAGCTTTCTGGTTTTATCACGAAGTCTTCCAAGCTGAACAATAATATCGATTCCAGATGCAATCTGCTGCCTAATAGCAGGCAACGGAATCTCTGCTCCCATCAACACCATGGTCTCCAATCGCGACAACATATCCTTGCAGGAATTGCTATGACCAGTTGAACAACTTCCGTCGTGACCGGTGTTGAAGGCTTGGAGCATTTCAAGAGCTTCCGCACCTCTGCACTCACCAACAATGATTCTGTCCGGGCGCATTCTAAGAGAGGATTTAAGCAAATCTCTGATGGTAATTTCATTCTTACCTTCCAGGTTTGCATTTCGCGCCTCTAAACGAACCAGGTTGTCTACATTTTTCAGCTGAAGCTCTGCCGAATCTTCTATCGTAATAACTCTTTCATCACTAGGTATGAATTCACCCAGGGCATTCAAAAATGATGTCTTACCGCTGCCTGTTCCACCTGACACAAATATGTTGTATCCGCTTGCCACCAGCTTTCTCAAAAGGTCCACCTGCTCCTCGGAAATAGAGCCAAAGGATTTCAATCTTTCCATGTTCATTTGCTCTTTGGGGAACTTTCTTATGGAAAGAATACTGTAATCTACAGCCGCAGGTTTCAACACGATATTCACACGTGATCCATCGGAAAGTCTGGTGTCTACGATGGGGTTTGACTCATTAACGATCTTGTTACTTTGAGCTACGATATTTTGAATAATGTCATTCAATTTCTCTTCTGACGAGAATTTTTCACTGCAATGAACCACTCGGCCCTTCTTTTCTATGAAGATATTCTCAGGGCCATTAATCATTATTTCCGTTATCTCTTCATCGTTTAGCAAGTCCTCTAGAACATCCAATTTACGCAGAGAATTAAAGACATGATTTTCAATTCTTTTCCTGTCCGCCAGTGAAATTGGTCTGTTCTTTCCCTTTTCGATTATGCTGTTTTTAATTAGCGTTAATATTTCTTCATCAGATACATCTATTGATAAATCAATTGCGTTCATTACCTCCTGACGTATCTCTTTTTCTAAATCATCTGTAACATTCAATTGCATTTTTGACCTTCGTACTAATTAGCTTTTTTACAAATACTCCTAAATTGCCCTGCATCAGCTCCTGAATCTGGTATGTACCATCTGTCAGATTTCCTGCAGACATAGGAAGAATTACACTCTCCCTATCTACTTCTGCATTTATTCGCTCAAGATATTCCATAAATGCTTCCTGGCCCTTTTTGAAGTAATCTCCAGGTTTTCCCAAAACATAAAGGTGCTCAAATCTTTGGAGGATTGAAATAAATCCGTTTATTGTTCTTCCAAATAAAACTACAATCACGTCATAATCTGATTTGGCAAGAACATCAAACAGCAAATTCCATGTTTCTGCCTCAATCTCACAGAGCTCATTTGGATTTCTAAATGGCTGAATAAAATCAAATCCCATAAAGTTTCTTACATATGTAGTTATGTCAAAATCGCTTGCGCTTGTATTGATTTCGTATAGAAGATCCAGAAGATTTCTTTCCATTTCACTGCCGATTAAATCTGGCATGATAGATATCTCTTCTAAATCCAAGAACAGAACTTTCCCACCTGTTCTGTATCCCTGACCCAGTGCCATTGAAAATGGCAGCTGCAATTCATGATCAACAGGAGAATACACTCCTATAAACTTTGAATTTCCATTAGACTTTTTTATACTAGCGCCTACACCTTTTTGTTTTCGTAACTCAGATATTTTTCCCAGGATGTTGTCGATAGATTGATATTTATATATGTAATCATCATCTTCCACATCCGGTTCTTCACATAAGAAGTATTTGCGTTTTACTTCTCCCTTAGGTCTAAACTCGGAAACTTCTTTAAAATCCTCAGACATAATCGCCACATCATAGCAACCCTCATCAGAAAAGAAGCTTTCTGTTGTTGTAAAAATATGAATGCTGGCATCCACATTAGACATAAGATACGAAGCAAACTTTAATATGTAATCTTCACAGCAATCACATAAAGCAACTTCCAAATTTCTCATGGTAACTCCTCCATTATTTCTCTTGTTCATTTATACTGCAGTAAAAAAAACGCAGCCGTTATATAAAAAGAATAATGAAGCTTTCTTCTTATTAATTGCCCTTCATATATACTCACAATGACAATCGCGATCCCAGCAAGAATCACAGAAGTGATCATCGTATTTACGGTAATGTCTGCACCCACCAGTGTTGCCATTACAGAAAACAATTTGATGTCACCAGCGCCAAGCTGTTTACCAAGAATATACAGCAGCGATAAACATGCTATTGGCCACATTGCTTTCATAAGGAAGTATGCAATTCCTATCCATCCATAGCTCAACAGGTTCACATAAATTCCTGCTAAGTAACCCAGGATGATTAGTTGATTTGGAATCCTGTACGACCTGGCATCAAACAGCAATGCCGACGTCAAAATGCTCCAGATCAAAAACGTACTCGTCTTTTTCACCTCCTGTCGACGCAACAGTATGCTCCGGATCTAGGAATAATTCCATAGCGTTTGACACTATGAAATTCGCTTGTATATTTTTAACAATAAATATATTTATAAAAAGCGCACAAAAAATGAGACCCTAGCGAACTAGAGTCTCATTTATTATTTACTACTGTTATGCCCAAAATCCTCTTCTTGCCTGGTTACCCATAACACTTTCATTTAAAGAATTTTTTCCATAAGTTATTCCTGCCATTACATGTTGTGTATTTTGCATAATCGGTGCGGACGTATCTTCCTTTGCCAACTGGTCAAAGGCATCTCCCAACTCGTCCATCACCTTTTTTGCTTCTAATAATCCGTCAGCGTTTGCCTTGTATATGGACTTGGATACATTTCGCTGTACATAATCGTAAAGCGCGTACAGATTTCCACTTACCTTGTATTCAAAATTTAAATCTTTCTGGAGGTGACTTACAACCTCTGCGCACTTTTTAAGTGCTATGATTGCTTCTGTCACTTGGCCAGCTTCAAAATTGTCCAGCGCATCTGTTTCATATTCTTCATATATATCATAAAGAATTGAAATCAATCCACATCCATTGCTGGACGCTATTCTCAGGGTAAAAGCTGAAATCTTATCTCTGTTCATTTATTTCACTCCTATAAAGGCAAATTTGATTTCTTAATTTATTGTAGCAACTGTAATGCAAGTTGTGGTAACTCATTTGCCTGCGCAAGTGCAGATGTACCTGCCTGCTCTAATACGTTGAGCTTTGTGTACTCAACCATTGTTGTTGCCATATCAGCATCCTCTACTCGAGAAATAGCTGATGTCATGTTCTCTTCTGTTGTATCAAGAGATTTTGTTGTATGCTCAAGTCGGTTCTCATATGCACCAAGCTGAGATCTGACTGAAGTCACATAATTGAGAGCTGTGTCGAGAGAATCAAGTGCATCCTCTGGACCATTCACTCTTGTTACACTAAGGTCATCAATGTACATGAACTCTGTTGTAACTGCTGCAATTCTTACTTCCATGTTCTGGTTCTTATTTGCACCAACATGAAGTGTCATTGAGCCAATGTCTGTAACGTTGAATTCTATTTCTCCAACGTAACTTGCTTCTGCAAGGAAAGATAACTCAAATCCATCTACATCTGTAACAGTAATATGATTTCCATCATATCCTGTAGTTGCCTGTGGGCCAAACATTGATGGTGATGTCTTGTCTAATTCAACAACAGCATCATCACCTACATCATGGATAATTGCTCCTTCTGTAATCTTGTCCTCAGGGAATCCTAATGCTACGGCAAATTCCTTTGAAGAAAATTCGATTTCCAAATCTGCCTTTGCACCATATTTTAATGAATAAATGCTGATGTTCTCATTTGGGTCAGAAATTGTAGCACTACCTTTTTCACATGCATCTCGCATAGCTTCATATACCGCTTCACGAGACATTCCTTCTGTGAATTCAACTCCGTATCCGTTAATATTCATTGTTCCAGCCATTGAAAGAGCTGTAGCTGTTGCACTTCCAAGCAATGGATTAACTCCACCTGCTGTTCCACGAGTTGCAGCTGATGTTATAGTCAATGTATATAATCCTGCTGGAACTGTGTTTGAAGTTTGCATACGAGTTGCATGCTCAGCATAAGTTCTATTATCAAGTGAACCATTTAATAGGTTGATTGTGTTGAACTCTGTTGTTTCTGCTACTCTATCAATTTCCTCTAAAAGAGAATCAATTTCTTTTTGAATTGTCTCTCGCTCCGAATCTGAGTTTGTGCCGTTTGCAGCCTGAACCGAAAGCTCTCTCATTCGCTGAATCATATCTGTTACTTCATTAAGAGCACCTTCAGCTGTTTGAAGTACTGAAATTCCATCGCTACTGTTTGTTGAAGCTTTATCTAATCCATCAATCTGTGCCTGCATTTTGCCCGCAATAGCAATACCAGATGGATCATCTGATGCATGATTAATGCTAAAGCCTGAACTTAACTTTTCCATTACATCTGCAAGGGAACTTTCTGTACCAAGAAGTTGGTTGTTGGTAATCACCGCTGACATGTTATTGTTAATTCTCATAGTT
Source organism: Pseudobutyrivibrio sp. C4 (assembly GCF_900111635.1). Classification (NCBI taxonomy): domain Bacteria; kingdom Bacillati; phylum Bacillota; class Clostridia; order Lachnospirales; family Lachnospiraceae; genus Pseudobutyrivibrio; species Pseudobutyrivibrio sp. C4. Next base: position 192,436 of record NZ_FOHF01000004.1, read on the forward strand.
GCCTCCTAAATAGCCGTAATAAAGCAAGTCTAGCATCCGTGCGGTGTATTTGAAATTGTTAGGTCTTCCATGTCCTTACACATTTAATATCGGACGAGCCCCCTTAAACTTAACCCAATATATGCAACTTTTCAGGTATAAAAAATGCAAGACCTGGTATTTCAAGGCCTTACATTTCTTTTTTCCTCAATGAGGTTATTTTATTGTCTCTTTCTTAATCTTGCTATCTTTGCTTGTACCAACTCTATGTCCAATGGCATATCTTCTGCTTCCTGAGTTATTAATAAATTTTCTCCTAATTTATAATTTGAGGATTCATACTTTGCTAGCTTGTAAAAATTCTTTACAGCGTATTCTTCATCAGATGCCAACCCCAAATGTTCCCAGTATACTGTATTTCTTGTATTCAAATCTAAGATTGTAAAATCTGGAAATACCGTCGTACAGCCAAGCTCAAGCAATGCTTCATATTGATAAGGAATACTGTTTTGGTACAGCATATCAGCAATTATTTTTTCTGATTTAGATCTTACATACTCACCCCTATCTGTTTTATACAATCCATCTCCATAAAAGCTGTTCTGTCCTCCTGGATGTTCTTCATACCATCTCTCTATAAAATCTTCCTCAGCCTCTATAATAGGATCTATCATATATTTTCTTCCATCACTATAATTATCGTAGACTTTGTATATTTCTTCGAAGTCATATCGTTCCAAGAACCTCTCGAGTTCCTTTTTAAGCTTACACAGTGTCTTATTGGCTTGTATTTCATATTGCTTTTGAATAATCTTCTTTACTTTTTCTATTTTGGGACCTGAAACATATTTTCTTTTATCCCCCTCTTTTAAATAATATAGGTGCCTTCTATTTCTAGATACTACCTCCACTGGTTCTATCTCTATATTCTCTAAACGTCTTATATTTTTATCAGATGTCTTTAGTAATGCGATAATTACTTCTAGCTGATTCTCCAATTCTTTCTTTATATTATTCATAAAAATTCCTTTTCTATCATTTTTTGCCAAATTGTATGGGTTATACCACTTTTTCACTAATTCCCATACACCCATTTTCCCAAAGTGTATGGGAATAGCATGTTTTACTCCATTTCCCATACACTCAAAAAATTCAACTGTATGGGTTTTACTACTTTTTCCTCGATACCCATACACTTTAAAATTTCGGCTGTATGGGTTTCATAACTTTTTCCTCAAAACCCATACACTTTAAAAAATCAACTGTATGGGTTTCTCTACTTTTTCCTAGATACCCATACACTTTAAAATTTCAGCTGTATGGGTTTCATTACTTTTTCCTCAAAACCCATACACTTTAAAAAATCAACTGTATGGGTTTCATTACTTTTTCTTCAAAACCCATACACTTTTCCTGTTTTGAGTTCTCTTTCGATTTTATCAGTTATTTAGTTACTAATAATTTGGGATATCTTGGCATTACTGAGTACGCGAGATAAATGCCTTTTGATTTGATATGGTTGATAATATATAAAAATATTTATTTTTTGTCAAATAAAAAAGAAGTATGCGCGCGGAAGCGCGCATACTCTCATTAAAACAATTCTGCAATTACATTTATGTAGCCACGGGCGATGCTATAGAGAGCCTGGGTCTGGATTTCGTCCTGGCTAGCTGCGCCGGAAACGCCAGCTGCTGCTAGTCCTTCATAATTTCCCTGCTCCATATTATAGATGTCAGCTGCGCTGAGTCCGAAGGACTGTGTGAAACTGAAGCTAAAAGCAAAGCCTGTTTCTTCCTGCATAATCTGGGCTATCATAGGTGCCTGGCTTGCAAACATTTCTCGCATTTGAGCAGTTTCACATTCTACTAATGCGCTAACAGAACCAGCTTCGTAGCGGAATGTAGTAGATACTGTGCCAGTTGTCTGAAGGTGAAGTGCCATCTGGATTAAGCCGGATTCGCCGTCACCACGGACAATTTTCAGGTTCATATTGCCGGCCTCATCAGCAACCATAATAGGAATGTGATATGTTTCACCTGTGCGTGCCATTTCAGACATAACCTTTGTCTGCTGCACAACAAGCTTCATTCCATCCATGTCTACTGTGCGGACATCCTCCGTTTCAATCATGGTCTTCATTACATTCTCAGCCAAAGTTCCTAGCGCTTCCTGAGCCTCTGCCATTTCCTCAGGTGTATGGCAAGCATCAGCGAAGCGTGAGTATGCCAATTCAATAATGTCGTCCACATCCATGCTTTCAAGAGCGCCAAAAGTGGTGGCTGCTCTACCAGTTGCCTTAGAGAATAAGTCCTTGAATACCTGGCCATTGTTTTCAACCATTGCCTCAACTGCTGCAATCATGTTTGCAGAATGAGGTAAGTTGTATTCATCTAATATAGAAGAAACTTTTGCATCCTCTGCAATAGTTGTCTTTAACTGTTCGGTTACATAATTGTTGTAGGCAGCTTCTGTCTGCTCATCAGAAGTCTCTTCCATGGCAGTTGCAAACTGGTCTACATTCATTTCCATAATTTGCTCTTCGCCAAAGACGTGCATCTTTGCAGGAGTCATAGCTTCCTTAGCATCGCGGCAACGGTTTGTGAGGAAGACTTTCTCAATCTGTTCTGTAATAGAAAGATCCTTCACAACCATTTCATCCAGCTGGCCAAACTTGTCGTCTATTTCATACTCTCTGCCTGTGTGCTTGCTTGAGCGAACAGCAGTCATAAGATTTCGTAATGTTACCTCAGTGCCCTGACTTATCAACGCACCGATGGCTGCGCCATCAGACTTTTCCACTTGATGAAGAAGTCTATACACACCCACATAAGCATCTCTTTCTGCTTCAGAGATTTCCGCGTTGTGCTCTGCCTTCCAAAGGAATTTTGAAAAGCTTTCCTCATCAGAGGTGCTACCCATTTCAGCCTTAATGCTTTCTGCCTTCGCCTTAAGACTTTCCATAGTCATATCAAGAGGATTCTCTCCTCGCTTAATCATTTCTGCAACAACAGCTGGTGTCATGCTCTTGAATGTGCGAGCCACCATTTCTGTAGAAGCTTTCATTGTAGTAACAGACTCTGCTGTGATTTCCATTTTGTTGTAGGCAAGCACGCGAACTGCCTTCTGGCTAGATTCTGTTGCCTCGATGTCAAGGTCTGCCAAAATGTCATCCACGTTCTGGAATGCCTTGTTCATGCTGTCACCAAGGTCTGTTCTTACCTCTGTTCCAACAGATTCATAAGTCATTTCCATGCGAGAATATTCTGCTGTAACAGACACGCTGACTTCGTGCACATAAGAGAATGTCTCTGCATTGATATTTGAAAATCTTCCAAGCATGGCGGCTGGCGCAGACTGGATGTCTGCCATCTCGTTCATTACCTGCTTGAACAGATTAACATTTGCATTTGTTGCTTCGTTATTTTCTGCCTTCATAAGAATCTGAAGGAGATTTGTTTCCTGTAATTTCAGCTTATCAAGGAGATCAGACAGGTCACTTGTATTAACAGTTATGCCATTTTTCATCATTGTAAATGTGGCCTCAACTGTCATTGTGAGCTGGATTTCTGTGAGCTGACGCTGAGCTGTAATAGATGTAAGAGTGCTTGCATCCATTCCCATGACTTCTTCAAAAGTTTTCTTGGCCTGATCCATAAGGGAGTAGCCAGGGATAAGATATGCGTCGGTTGGCTCTTTGCCTTCTGCCACGATATCATCTATCGCATTTACGATATTCTCTTCCGATGGTTTTTCGTACTCGCCAAGCTCAACCATGTACTCAAGATGCTCCTTTGTGATAGGAACATCTTGCTTGAGCATGGTTGCCACAGTATCTTTCAATTCCTGTGGTGTCATAGGTTTCTGCGCAGACTCGGTTAACTCACCTTCGACTTGTTCGATAAGTGAATCCAGTTTATCTCCTAAATCTTCAAGAAGACTGATTATGTCTTCGTCGGTTGGCTCCGATGTGCCCTTTGGGCCTGTTGGTGCCGAATATGTGGCGTTGTAGATATTTGTGATGGTTGGCTCAAGCTCGTTCTTTACAAGATATGCCTGGGCTTCCACTGGCAAAGTATCTGAAAGGCCGCGAGTCATCTCAACTGCTTGTGCCACTGAACCGGTCATTGCCTGAATCTCGTCCTGGTCCAAGCCACCCATTTTGCTGATGTCTTTTCCAGCTTTTGCAAGATTCATTTTGATTTCGTCCACAACTGTGACGAGAGCCTCTGGCTCCATATCCATTGGATTATGGCCGTCTTCGCGAGCTTTTGCTGTAGCTTCTTCGTCCCAGCCGCGCTCGATATTTTTCACCTTATCAACTGTAGACATGCCAAGAGCTGATGCCTCATTTACCTCCTTGGCAAAATCTTCATCAGTCATTTTTCCTCTATTATCGTAGAATGCGTTGTCTACTGAAAGTGTTCTTAATTCTGTATTGAAATTTGCTTTGTTATCGTCCTTGATACCGCTGGTGCCTACGCCAAATCCCTGGTCTGAAGCACCTTCTGTTTTGATGTAATCCGTTACCTTGAGTCCTTCAATTTGCATATAGTTCCTCCGCGGTAATTTTTCTTACAATCTTTATTTCGGACGAGTTGTAAAAAAAATTAATGCCGAGGATTTTTTCCTCGGCAACTAATCTATATTATGAACAATTTACACTCATTGCTACGCTGGGCACCGGCTGGCTGACGCCCTTGTAATTATCATAAACATTTTTCAAATCCGCTGCTAAAAAACCTGGAAAACAAGCACAAAGCGTGTCAAAATCCATGCCACAGCTACACATTGCCTCTACGGCTCTCAAATCCTGTTCCTTCATACCGGTACCTCCCATTACATTTCTAGATACAATATCTAGCACTAACTTGAGTACTAGTATAACAATATCTTGTGAAAAAACAATGTTATTTTTCATAACCAAATCAATAAAAAAGCTCCCATTACCTGGGAGCCTGTTGGCAATCACATTATGAACAATTAGCTTCTTTTATCATTATGTTTTCCACGTTGATTAATCTGTAATCTGAATAACCTGCGTTCTCTGTTGTCTTCTTGTAACCTGGAAAGCATTTGCAAATTGAATCAAAATCCATTTCATTCTCTAATAATAATTGTAATGCCCTTAAGTCTTGTACTTTCATGTCTCGTCTTTCTTCCTCCCCGAAGGTTCTTCTTTCCGAAGAACTACTACGGGAGCTAGTTTAACAATAGAATGTGAAAAAGCTATGACCAAACTTTTTAAAATTTATGATTCTTTTAAAGTAATTTTTTCTTCAGCATCTGCAAGATACCATGATAGATTCCCTGTTCTTTCACCTATTGCCCCCAATAAATATCAAAGTCTTCCATAGGTCCTTTATAAAAAGTTCTTATTTTTTTACTATCTACATTTATTATTTTGTAGTAATAAGTATTATCATCTGTTGGAGCTCCTTCTCCCCAGGCGTCAACTTCTTTGTAGAGAATATATTCTTTATCAGGTGAATAACATGCTTGCGATATCCAGTTCTCATCATCAACCATCTCTTCAACTTGAGAAATTATATTACTATCATAATTATCACCATATTCATAGGATTCTATTTCTTTTAGTCCCCATATGCTCCTTTGATATGAGTTCTGACTATCATACAGTACAATATTTTCAAAACCATTTATGAACAGATAGCTTTGGTTAAAGTCCAGATGATAGTTTATAACTAAAAAGAACCATATTATCCACACCGGAACACATAAAATTAAACTCACCACGACTCCAAATATAATGGCTCTACTAATTAATTCCTGCCTACTTATCATTCTCCCTCGCATCCCCATCGCTTTAAATCTTTCTTTAGTTCCTGTTCTGCATATCTTGCATATTCTCTAAGATCTTTCTTCCCGATTTCAAAAGCACAATCTATTTTTCCATGAACTTCCTCTGAACTCCAGATAGCTTCCTCAGGAGACATGCCACCAAGATTTGTTTCAGAAGTAATTAATATTACATTCGCATAACCCAGAAAGGCCATTAAATCCATGTAGATTTTTTTATCCACTTCTGAACATGGCTCATGCAAGAATAATAAAATCTTATTGGATCTCTTAAATAAGCGTGGCTTGCCGTTAGTCTTTTTGATATAAATTCTATGTAAATATTTGAAGAAATTTTCTGCTGCTGTGTAATCAACAACTCGGCCTAGTTTAATTGGTATACATGGTTCCGATTCCAGCTCACTCCTACCAATATATTGCATACATTCATTGCCCAAACAAGCAATTTTTCCATTTTCTCTAAACATTAGTAAACAGCATTTTTCTTCATGTATGGACCTTGTCTTATAATCATAAATCCTTACGTCTGCTGCTGAATCAAATTTTCCCATTACAAAACGTCTCCTGTTTCATGTGTTTAGTAATCCAATTGTTAAGTGAAAAATTACACATTATAGATTTCACTTAAAAACTGAGTGAGCAGTTAAGTGAATATATAAAATTTAAAAATAAACTTAAAATAAGTTAAATAGTTTTAAGTAAAGTTAAGTGAATTATATGATGGTTGATTTTCACTTAACAAATCGCGTGCTGTTCTTAAGTTTATTTTTATCTCTGCAAAATAAACTTAACTGGCCCAATATTTTTGCTATAAAAGTTAAGTGGATACGTATTTATTTTTAATTCACTTAACAGCAAGTTGTGATTTTAAGTGGAAGTATCTCAATTTTCAAATCCACTTAACTCTCTTCCCACTTTTATATAAGTGAATTTTGAAAACGAGCAAATAAACTTAATCTCCTAGTAAAACATGTTTTTCCGGAGCATTTTTCCTTCTCCCTTAGACATTAGGAAGCATGCTCTCAAATACAAGCGACGCTAATATCATCCCGATAGAAATAACCGGTGCAATTAAGACTACTACATAGTTCATTACATGTTTTATCTTACTTCTTGCTAGTTTGACTGTCCCCAAAACGCCACAAGGAACTGTAACAAAACACGTGACAAACCCAGTAAGTCCAAACCACATTGATAGAAATAGATTTCTCTCATATGAACTGAAAACCCAGTTGCTATCAAAGGTCTTCACACTGTCATGAATCAATGTTAAGCTGACTACAACTATCACTAGCCCAATCCAATACCCTGAAATCTTTGAAAACACTCTAGTTATGTTCATTTCATTTTTCATTACTCCTCCGCCTTCTTGTTCGTATATACGTTAATCTCTACGCCGGAGTACATGCCTTCTGGTTGAACCCAGAAAGTGTACCAGCCCTTTTCTGTTTCATAGGTGTAATAATCCAATTGAACATAGCCGTTGTCGAAAGAGTTGTCGCTTTTTGTGAGTGTGCCGTATTTTTCCTGAAGATCTTCAAGTGTGGCTTCGAACTCAACTCCCTGGGCAATCTTGAATGGATAATCCTGGTATTCGTTGAAGCCAAAAATAGTTGCGCGGACGTACTGCACAGGGATGTCGCCTAATTTAGCTTCCTCCTCACCATTATTGATGACTATAAAGTTCATTTTGCTGTATTCATTTCCTAAATAGTATCCGGAAAATTCGTACTGCTCATCAGGTTGAACAACGGTATCTGCGCTATCGTCAAAAATGAATCCCAACTCTAACAACTGCTGATAAGTTGTTGGCAGCTGAATAACTGTGTTGTCAATCTGGATTGTGAAATCATCCAGGCTGTCTGAGAGGGCCAACTCAGGGAGGCCTGTGTACTCTGCGCCAGGGCGATACTTGTCTGTCTTCGCCTTGATTGTCATTGCCTGGGCGTAGCTGTAGTTTGAGCCGTCTTCCTTAAGAGTGGTGTAGTATTGGTCCATGTTCTGCTGTCCGTTTAAAACAGATACAAATAGCACGAATGAACTGACCTTGCCGTCTTCTTCTGTAATACAGATTTTGCTCTTGTTATCGCTGTCATCTGAGATATAAAGCAAGATTGAATCTGTCATTTCATCGTTTTCAATTTCGAATTTATCAATAACATCCTTGGCATCTTCCATGTCCATTCCGGACTTTATATCACCTGGAAGTGATACCTCTACATCTCCCAATGTGGCGGTGTCAATATAATCTACAAATCCGTACTGAACATCAGTGTAGCCTTCTGAAATAGCTTCGGTAGTGACTTTGATGGTCTTTCTGTTGCGGGTAAGCTTGATGGTGTCGTCTCTGTTGACGTCCAGCTCAGAAGGAGCATCTTTTATTTCCCAGCCGTTGTCTGTAAGCTGCTTGATAGTAAATGGGACATGATACAAATCACCATCGATTTCTATGTTGCCACTTGCTGGATTCTCACCAAGCTCAATTGGAGCAATGTAGCCTTGCACAAATTCAGGAGCTTTGCCCTCCAGGGACTTTGTATCTACCTCCTCAGGCATTTCATCAAAATATGTAGAGTAGGCTTCGCCTGTCAATTCCATATCATAATCGATTGCGTATGCACCATCATAATATGCAGCCATTCCAACGAAGGCCTGCTGCAACACAACTCTGTATCCTACGCGAGATGCATCGCCACAATCCCCCTGTCCAACATGACACATATATCCGGTCACATAGTTGTCACCGTAATCGTCGAAGCTATCGAATTCCTGCTGAATCATTTTGGCAACAGGGACTGCATGCATCAAATACTGATTGAACTCTAAATCCCCTGCGCAGTAGCTGGCCGCCAGAATCGACTCAGCTGTGCCCAGGTTGTAAGCTCTCTCATATGCTTTTGTATAATCTTCCTCAACCAATGCACTTGCTGCCTCTAACGCAGCATCCCCATCCTTTGCATTGTTTTCATCGAGGTATTTTTTTACTGTTTCTATATCCTCTGCTGTTGATTGGGTTCCACCAATCTGCTGCCAATCCAGTCCCTGGCCTTGAACCTCCACAGCAGTCGTTGCCAACAGCCATCTTACTAAATCATTACTCACATTGCTTTCCGTGCAATCTGAAAATGAATCATCCACTAATGGTATATCCACTAACTCCTTTTTATCGATTTCAGCCGCTTCTTCCTTTTTTGCATTTTCCTTGGCAGCTTTGAGGGCTTCACCTGGGATAGTGGTAAATTCGCAACCCGCAAGAAGCACCGCCGACATAGAGAGAGCAGTTAACTCTACCATTTTCTTTTTCATAAAATATCCTCCGCGCATTATACAATTCTATTGCAATTGTTCTATTATCTCTTCCTCTGTATATTCTCCATATAATTCTTCAAAAGCGCAAGAATTATATTCCTCAACTCTGTTCTTCAATTCTTCAGGTGATAGTTGCTCATCAGTGTAATTATTATAATTTACGGTTTCTTCCTCGTAATAACAATCTTCTGAGTATATAGTTACAAGCTTGTTGTTTTCTATTTTCATGAGTGTATAGCCGTATGTTTCCATGTCATGTCCAAAGTATCTAAGACTATTTTTATAAGGTACATATTCGTAATTCACGCATCCACCTAAACCATATCCACAGTATTCCATAGGCTCTGTCACTGTGCTATTAGAAAAGCTATAAACGCTTATCCAGTATCCTGTATCATCAACAAGAAGTTCGGGTATATCATCTTCATCTATATAAACCAAACTATACTTCAAATCTAATGATTCATTTTCTATTTGGTTAAACGCCACAATTGCCTTGTATGCATCACTATATGAACTGATTTCACCATTAACAAGTCCATTTGTAAGCGCATTTATAATATCCTCTGCAGAATAATCATCAGATAATTCTTTTTCTACATATGATTCTATATCATCATCATTTACAAAATAACACGTATCCTCTTCGTATTCGCGCACACAACCTCTGTAGAGCCAGAAATCCTTTTTTCCATGATTGTAACCAACAAAAACAATATCAACGTTTCCATCAAAATTATAATCACATGTTTCTATTTCTGTTATTTGCTCTGGGAATATAAAATTAAAATCACAATTCTTTTCACCATCAATTAAGTATTCTACTCTCTGATCTGAGCTGCCATTATATTGAGGTATGATTAATTCGATTTCACCATCAACTAATTTAGACTCTAGTTTGACCTTTGATTCACTGGCACTCTCTTTGCTCCATAAAGATTCTATTTCCTTTGTTTCTTCTGAACTTCCGTTCAAATCATGCACATTGGTGCCAGACCCCAATTCTTCAAACTCTTCCCTGGTTCCATTGAAGACATTTACATCAATGTATCTTTCTTCACCTTCGTATCCATTTAGTACTGTTCGATTAGAATACTGCCAAAATGTCCAATTTACATCTTTTGGAACCTTTGAGTAGACGCTTCGATACCATAAATCACAATCATCAAAATAGCCATTTACTATTGTGTCATAACTATTTTTTGTGACATAAAGCACAGGCTTCAATCCATATTCTTCTTCCAGAATGTCTACCATTTCCCTTAGATTTTTCCGAACGGCATCAACATCGATATCATCGACGCCTTTTTTATCTCCGTAGTATTCAACATCGATAACAGGTGGAAGCATACCTTCTGTTATACTTACATTTTTACAATAATTTTCAGCCTGTTTTTTCCCAGATGATTCGAAACTAAAAAAATGATATGTACCAACTCTAATGCCTGTTTTCAAAGCATTATTAAAGTTTGCATCATAGTATTCATCAACATGTGATGAACCTTCCGTAGCTTTTATATAGGCAAAACTTATGTCTTGCTCTATAAGTTGATTCCAATCAATAGCCCCCTGATATTTCGATACATCTACACCAACTACTGGGTACTCTTCTCTACTTGGAATATTGAAATGTATTATCCCCATATAGAGCATTGAAGCTATTAGGATAAGAATTATACAAATAACTATCGGGATTATTATGTAGTTCTTTTTTATATGAATGTTTTTCAATCAACTCCCCCTGTATTACACTTACTCTCAATATCGTATATACGTTATTATATTACTTTACTCATTTAGTAGTATTGTAATACTCTTCATTCCTGCTTTCAAGGGATAATTATAAGATTTTAAATAAAAAATCGGCCTCCTAGGAGACCGATTTGACTTCGAATTACTTCATCAACTTCTTTATTTTCTTTTCATTTTCTCTTGAAAATGAACTAAGTTCATAAGATCTAATTCTTTCCTTTACCATATTTGGTGTTACAAAGCCACTTTTAACAAGTACTGCTAATCGATTAATAACTGTCTTATTTGTAACTCCAAGCTCACGGCTAACTTCTATAGGAGTAAACTCCCCTTTATATTTCTTGAGCAGCAATACTAGCAGTTCTTTTTCCTTGCCTTTCAGATATGATAAACTGCCTTCCAGTTCCTCTCCACTGCTACTCTCTGATATTTCACAAACCTTATTAGAATATAGTAAAACCATTCTAAGGAAATAATTAAACCAAATCTCTGGATGCGGTGGATTATCTCTACCTGAATAATATAGTGAAGGTAATCCCATCTGAATAGAATCATAGTATTCTTCTATGTCATAAGCAAAGTACTCTTCAAGCGATCCGATTCCATTAAATCCAAATCCATTAATATCTAGAATATAGCCTGACAGTAATCTGGCAGTTCGTCCATTACCATCTTCAAATGGATGAATAGTAACTAACTGATAATGAACAACCGCAGCAATAATAAGAGGATGATCATCTGTTGTATTTACATACTCTACTAATTCATCTAACAGATTTGGGATATCAATGTATTCTGGAGGGATATAATCAGGATAACCAGTTTTCGAATCGTATACTGCAAAAAGTACTCCAGGTGGCATTGGTCCTCTAAGACCGATTTTCTCCTTTGATGCTCCCTTTTCAACATATTTCTGCACATCTAGGATTAGTTTCTTTGAGAACTTCTCATTTTTCTTAGACTTTTCTTCGAGATAATTCAATGCAAGAAAATAGTTGCGAACTTCTTGTTCCGGCCTTAGATAATGTTTTCGCTCATCACTTTCAATAACCTCATCAACTTGCTTTTCTGAAAGTGGATTTCCCTCTATTTTATTAGAAGCATAAGAGCTCCTTTTTTTTGAGTTTTTTCGCAACTTATTAGCTACGGAAACAGATATATTATCTGTTGATACTTTATATCTATTCTTTTCTATCTCAGTAATATACTTTAAAATTTCATTATTTAAGGTTACTTTTATCATAAAATAGCACCTCCTGAATAAATATATCATATCAGAAAGGAGCATTTTTCTCCACTAAAATTACACTATTTTTACACTATTTTACATCCCGTACATAATAAACATCTATCCATTCTCTTGTATTTTCAGGATAATATAACAATATCATCCCCTCATCTACCAATGTTATATCTCCCACTCTATCATAAGATGTTTTTTCTTTTGAATCCAAGTCTATTGCTTTCAGAGAGTAATTCCATGCTGAAACAGGGTCGTACCATTTAACCAAATCAATATATATTTTTCCATCTCTATACGCTATGTCATCATTGTTTACTGTGTCTTTCGATGATACACGATAAACTGTTTTATTATGTCCATCATTGTCTACTAACACAATTTTTTCTCTCTTCTTTTTTGCTCCATAGTAAATAATACTGTCATTCTCTTTAGCATATTTAACTGAATAAATTGTATCTACTTTCTTTTGAACATCTATGGTTTTTATTTCATCTGTTTCTAGATTGTATTTAAGCAAAGAAAGGCCATCATTATTAACAGATGCCACCATGTAACCATCTGCTACATCTATTCCATAAGATATATACTCTGAATCTATCGAAAAACTGTATATTACTTTATTCAGCCTAGACTCAATATCATATGAGCATATCTTTGCTACCATTTCTTCTCTATCAAGTTTTTCGTATATAATTGAATCGTTATAAAAATATACCCTAGGATTCTGCTTATTTCTTATATCTCCTTTCTCCGAATCAATAATCACATCTGCTTGAGTGGAAGTATCAAATACATGCCAATTACATACATCAGACAGACTGTATTCTATATAAGCAATTTTATTTCCATCAAAAGATATATACGTATTTTCGATAATATCTCCTGGCAATATCAACATGTCGTCTACATTGTTTAAATCTACTTTCCCTAATTCGTCCGTCAGGTACACGCCCGTCTCTGCCTTATCGTTCTTTAGATAATTACATATTAAAGCATAGTGACCATTTTCGCTTAATATCTTATCAATACTGACCGCATCCGATTCTTGATTAGTTAGGATTTTTTCGTATTGAGTAACATCGACTTCCTTTTTATTCAATAGTATTACAGCAAGCACCACTATGAATACTGATACTATCCCCACTGCTATTGCTGTCCCAATTTTATTTCTTTTAACAATTATTTTGTCCATTTCTTTATCCTAAAACTGTAGCCCACCAATGATATCAAATCTTTGTCCAAGCTGAAGCATCCAACTGGTGATTCTGGATTTGCGACTTCAGTTCCTGCTCAAATTTTTCCTTTGATACTTCGCTTCCATCAATTAAATATTCAGGACACTTAATTGACTCATCGCCGTTGTTATCTTCTCTTACAAAAAGCTCTGCGATTGACTCCGTCTCGCCTGTCGCATCGTACTTTAAGATGGTGTAGGTTATGGAACCACCATAGTTGTACTCCTCGACCATGCTCCCATTATCAAGAGGATAATCAAAACATGTCTGCTCAAAACTATCGCTAAACCAGCACACCACTTTGTTGTCTTCCACATGAAAAACAGAAGAAAATCCCTCTGGCTGATTCTCCATCTGGATTATCATCTCCTCTTTTCCATCTCCATCTAAATCCAGCAATGTATACTCATAAGTAAACTCATCGCTCTGAAAGTCCGGAATATACCATTCCTCCTGCTGGCCATCCTTAAGAACCGATGTATCTCCTAGCGCAAACTTTGTCAAAAGATCTTTGGTATCTGCGTCGGCACCTGTACTATCTTGTGAACAAGCCGTAATGCTAATGGCACATGCAAGGCTTGCTGCAAGCACTGCTCTTTTTGTAATTATATTGATGCTTCTTTTCATACTATTTTTACTCCCTCGTATATAGATTTTGCCCCCATTACGTATGTAGTATCTCATCTATTTCTCCCAGAGCTTTCTTGCATGGAATCCAAAAGAATACCGTTAATACAAGTAAGCCTAATAAAAGAATTGAAAGTACACTTATATCAAGTGATGTTGTAATCATTGGCCCTGCGAAGATAAGACACAATAATAAAACAGAAAAAATATGCAATATATTCATTCTCGCATCGATTGTTACTTTACTTCCATCTGTCTGCTCTGTTATATTGATTAAAATTTTCGGCAGCGCAATATTTCTTCTACTATAATGTTTAGTTTGTATTGGGTATAGCACTATCGGTTCATTATTAACATTTCCTACAAATAATGCCTCAGATTCATTTTTAGAATTGAAAGTGATTATGTCTTCATTAATGGTTATTGTTTCCAACGATTCTTTCAATTCTTTTTTACTTTTATTAGTAATATATTCTGCTCTATAAAATGGACAAAATATTGGTATAAGCAATTTTATTTTTTTCAATCTTCTCCCTCTCCTTGTACATAGATGGCCTGCCATAGGATTTCACACTGCACACATTGGCGCCTGCCCCACCACAATTCAACGACTCTATATTAATTGTGTCGCCTATTTACTTATTTAGTAGTATTGTAATACTCTCCATTGAAGCTTTCAAGGGATAATTGTTAGAATTTTTAGTGAAAAAATAAAGCTGCCTCAATTGAGACAGCTTTACTGTTATTGAACTAAATATTTAAGTTTCTGTAATTCGGTAAGCTCTGCGTCACCGTATCTTTCTTTAACCTTTTTAATTAAGTCGTCCTGTGTTTTAACATTAAACTCAATCATGGTTGTTCCATATGCGCTGACAATTACTTCTGCCTGAGGTATGTATAATCTACCGTACTCAGCATAATCCAAAAATCCATATGAATTCAAATCAATTATGTACATATCTGTATAATTGAAAATAGATAGTTGATTCTTTTCCTCATCATAAATGGTATATGACAAGTCATTAATCTGGTTGTTCATCAGGAACACATTCTTATCCTGTTGCCTATCGTATATACGGAAATACAAATCATCTCCCTGTAAATACAACAGATTATTATCCTTTGAAAATTCCACGTAAGAATAGTCATCACCATAATATTCAATGGTATTTTCAGCTTCTTTTGTATCCCAGTTATAAACTCTCAAATAGCCATCTTCTGTGATGACAGCAATTATATTATCATCCTGACTTGTTTGAATATCATTTACTTTGTAGTCCTCAAAAATTGGTTTCGACTTTCCTGAGAGGGCATTAACCTTGTATGCTTTGCCATAAACATCTATACCATATACCGTTCTTCCGTCATTTGACACAGCAATGTTCCAGAAATTGAAATCAACCTCTCCACTGTATATTATTTTTCGAGCTTGTGTATCGATTACATAAAATTCCTTATCATCACCATAAGCAACATATTTCAAATTTGTTGATATTGCATAATCAGTACTAATAAGATCTTCTTCTGATATTTTGACTTCCTCAGTTTTTTTATCGCTAACTGAATAATAAATTACTGTCCCACTATAAGTTGGGAAGATGATTGTATCTTCATCTATATAATACAGTTTTCCGTATCGTCCACCGTCGATATCAATGGTTCCTATTTCTTCTCCGGTAGCTGTGTCGAAGACTCTACAGGTGTATGCATTTGAGGCTGCATCGTTGCTAGTCTGCAATACATATGTGTCCCCGGATGGGCTCATAGCTGCTCCACCATAGAAGCCAGTATCCATCTCCGTTTTTGCAACATAATCTTCATCTGCGTTAAATTTCAAAACAGTAAGATTTGGACTTCTGAATCCTGATGATACAAACACACCATTTTTTATATCAAACTGAATTAACGAGCTTGCAACATCGACTATTAAATCGTCTTTCACCTCGCCAGTCAGTGCATCGTAGTAAGCAAACTTTCCATCATAAGTACCTACGAAAATCAATTGTGTAGTTCCACTCATCATGAAGTTTTCGATGTATGAGTTGGTAGTGAATGAGCTAACCTCTTCTCCAGTATCCAAATCAAGTGTATACATTTTCTTTGAAGTATTAACAAATAACTGGTGATACTCTACTCCGTTTGTCTCAACTATTCTACTTCCTAATTTTGTATAGCTAGAATCAAGGGCGTCACCGTTGTGTTCAAAATCTCTCGACCATTTCACTTCACCAGTTTTTGAATCGCACTTGATAAGATGCATTGGAGTGTCTTCAAATGAAGTGATAGCATCATAGCTCATGCTCACTACTGCGAAATCTCCATCCTTTGTAGGTGCAACATCAAGTATTGCTCCTCCTTCTACTGGGACATCGATAATTGTATCTGTTTTAAGATTGATAACAGAAGCGTAGTTTTGATCCTCGTCGTTACCTGGCAAATGCTCAACATACAGGGTGTCTCCATCCTTATTGAACATCATAACCGCGCCATAGCTCACTCCTGTCTGATTCTCATATTTCTTTAAAGACTCACCAGTTGTGGCATCCACAACTTCTATAAAATCGGATATTTCATAGGTTTCTTCGTCATAGTGAGAAGACTTTATAGCCACATACTTTCCAAAGTCATCTACTTTTGCAAATGTGATGCCATCCTCAGGCGCGTATTCATACTGAAGTTCACCCTGGTCATTATAGCCACGAAGATAATTATCTGATGCAACAACAGCTATATCTCCTGCAAATCCTACAGCCCTAATTCTGTCATCTTCCTCTTCAACAACATCAACCGGCTTTTTAAAAGTGCATTCACCGTTATCCAAATTCCAGATATAAATCTTGTTATTGTTATCTACTGATATAACTCTGTTGCCATCTTCATTAATGGCAAAATCAGAAATATTTACATCATGACTCAGCTTTAAATCGTGCTCCAGATTTAATCCCAAATTATAAGTGCCAAGAGCCTGAGACAGTGCAAACACTGGGTCTGTCACATATGGGCGGCCGTTTTCTTCGGTACCGATTCCTTCCATTGCAACTAGAGCTGCTGTTTTGGCATCGCCATCATCTAATATATCAAGAGAGTTTGACGCAATTACTCTTGCCTCATTTACAAGCTTTTGCTGGTACTCTTCATTTATCTTTGCAAGGTTGTAAGCTGTGTATCCACCAAACGCCACTGCGATAGCTGCAATAGCTGCTGCAATCCCAACATTTCGGCGCATCTGGCGCTCTCTATGACGCTGCTTTAAATCGTCATAATCTACATGCAAAATAGAAGCAGCCAGACGAAGTGTCTCTGTCTTGAGCTTCTTCTTTACCTCTTTCTTGTTTTTACCTCTAACATCTGCTGCAAGAGGCTCCACAAGATTACCATTTTCATCTGTTAAAAGCTGTGGTGGAAATGAATCTGCTGGTTCTCCATCTACAAGCACTGCTAAGATATTCTCACGGCCGTGCATCTCAATGAAGGTGTCGATTTCCTTCATTACCCAATATGAATCTTTTGTCTGTGGAGAACAAATGACAACTAGAAAGGCTGCTTCTCTAAGAGCCGCCTCAATATTAGAGCCCAGGTCGCTTCCGATTGGAAGCTCCTCCTGGTCTCTGAAAACTCTATCTATCTTTTTTCTGCCAATTTCCTTCTGAATCTTTCTAGGAATCTTGGTAGTCTCGAGAGCCTTGTGTACTCTCTTTGCCACAAACATATCCCGCTCCAAATGTCTGTAGCTAATAAATGCATCGTATTTCATAATCATTCTTCCCTTTTGTTTTTCTATAACTCTGTTCTGCCGTCTAACGCTCTAAGCAATGTGACTTCATCGATGTACTCCAGGTTTCCGCCCACTGGAACGCCGGATGCGATTCGGCTCACCCTGATGCCTGTTGGTTTTATCAGCTTGCTGATGTAGGCCGCTGTGGTTTCACCTTCCAATGATGAGTTGGTGGCGATGATGACCTCCTCTACATCTGTCTGCTGCAAGCGAACCATCAATTCCTTCAGCTTGATATCTCCTGGGCCTATGCCGGCCATTGGGGAGATTGCTCCGTGAAGCACATGGTAAACACCCTCGAATTTGCCTGTCTTTTCATAGGCAGCCAAATCCCTGGTATCCTCCACAACCATAATGATGTTTTGGTTGCGCTTTGGGTTGGAGCAGATTGGGCAAAGCTCATCGTCAGTAAGTGTGAAACACTGCTTGCAATATCTCACATTTTTCCTGGCCTGCACGATGGCATTGGCCAAATCGTTAACCTTTTCCTCATCCATCCCTAATATATGGAAAGCCAGCCTTTGGGCTGACTTACTTCCAATACTAGGCAAATCACTTAGCTCCGCTATTAAGTTGCTAATTTCTTTGCTGTAATATTCCATCTATTAAAATCCTAGTCCACCTGGCATCTTTGGCATAGATGCTGCTGTGATTTCATCAATCTTGTGAAGTGCTTCGTTTGTAGCTGCCATAACAAGGTCTTCAAGCATCTCTACATCATCTGGATCTACTGCTTCTGGATCAATGTGTACCTTTGTGATTTCCTTTGAACCTGTAACTGTAACTTCAACAACACCGCCACCGGCTGTGCCTGTAACTTCTGTCTCCTCAAGCTTTGCCTGAGCCTCTTCCATCTGGCGCTGCATACGCTGTGCCTGCTTCATAAGGTTGGCCATGTTGGCTCCACCCATTGCTCCTCCTGGAAATCCGCCTCTTCCTTTTCCCATATTTAAATCCTCCTATTACTCTGGGTCAGTTTCAATTTCTATACCTAATCCCGCGAAGTAGTCTCTTACGTCTGTCTTTGTGTTCTGTGAACTAACACCGCTGGAATTAATCTCTACTTTAATGGTTACTGTCTTGTGAATCATGCCTTCGATTGCTGCCACGATTTCATCCAGCACTTCTGGGCGATTAACAAAATCTCCTGCCATACGCTCGGAACCTGCTGGCTGGTCAAATATCAACACAAGCTCTCCCAAGTCGTTGGTGGTAACTGTAGTAACCTCTTTCAAATACATTTTTATATTAGGTGCCACCTTGCCAAGCACTGTGTTCCAGTTGCTTGCCACCTGCTTTACCTCTTCTTTTACTGCTGCTGGTAATGGCTCCTTTTTTACAGGAGCTGCACTGGGTGTGGCGCCTTGTGCCTGAGGTGCTGCCATCACTACTGGCACTCCCTCTTCCACCTTTTTCTCAAGGTTTGCCATTCGATTGTTGAGCGCTGAAATGTCCTGCTCCATCTGTGGCTTGCAAAGTTTTATCAGCGCAATCTCTATCAATACACGCTTTTGGCTTGCGTATTTAATGTCGTTAGAAAGTGCTGACAGAACTTGAATGTATCTCATTAATATCTCTGTGTCAACCATCTGGGCTTCTTCTTTTAGAAGTGCCAGGTTATCAGAAGACATTTCAAGCACATCTTCCATATCATCTGAGCTCTTGATAAGCATTAAGTTTCGTAAATACCAAGTGAAGTCGTTTACGAATTGATTCAAATCGCGGCCCTGAGTGATGATTTCCTCAAGGATGCCAATGCACTGGGTGATTTCGCCGTTAATGATGTGGCGAAGCAATCTTGAGAACACCTCTGTATCGATGGCTCCCAGTACCTTTAACACATTGTCATATGTAAGGGTCTGACCAATGTAAAATGCGATACACTGATCCAGCAAACTAAGGCCATCACGCATTGAACCATCCGCAGCCTTTGCGATGTAGCGCAAAGCTTTTTCCTCAACCTGCACACCTTCCTTATCCATCAGCTCCTGCAAACGAGCTGCGATTGTGTCGATGGAAATACGATGGAAGTCGTAACGCTGGCATCGGCTAAGGATTGTGATTGGAATCTTGTGCACTTCTGTTGTGGCCAAAATGAACACAACATAAGAAGGTGGCTCCTCCAAAGTTTTCAGCAAGGCATTGAAGGCACCGGTACTAAGCATATGTACCTCATCGATGATGTATACCTTGTATTTACCTTCTGTAGGAGGGTATGCCACCTCCTCAACAATCTGTCTGATGCTGTCTACACCGTTGTTTGATGCAGCATCCATTTCTATTACGTTCATGGAATTGCCGGCTGTGATTGATTTACACATAGCACATTCCATACAAGGGCAACCATCCTGCGGATTCTCGCAGTTGATTGTACGGGCGAGAATCTTGGCGATAGTTGTTTTACCTGTTCCTCTTGTTCCTGTAAAAAGATATGCATGTCCTATACGGTCACTTTTTATTTGGTTTTGAAGAGTTGTAACGATATGGTCCTGTCCTTTTACATCGTCAAATGTCTGTGGACGGAACTTTCTGTATAATGCCATATAAGACATGTCAATTACCTACCTATTATTTATTAGCCTGGCCTAGTCGCCGAAGCTTATTCCGATTCGTTTCGCTTCCTCTATCATCTGGCAATCAGGCTCAACTACCTTGAGCTTACCAGCTACCTTTTCAAGTGGAATGCGCTTTGTCTTGCCATCTACCATTGCAATCATGTTGCCGAAATCGCCATCCATGATAGCCTGGGCTGCCGCAGAACCAAGGCGTGTGCAAAGAACTCTATCAAATGGATCTGGGCTTCCGCCTCGCTGCATATGTCCTGGCACTGTAACACGAACTTCGATTCCTGTTTCCTTCTGGATGCGGTCTGCAATCTCGTAAGAAACTGATGGATACTTTGAAGTCTCAAGCTTCTTTTTGTAATCCTTCTTTGAAAGCTTTGCATCTTCCTTGGAAATTGCACCCTCGGCAACTGCAAGAATTGTGAAGCCCTTGCCTTCTTCCGCACGATGATTGATGGCCTTGATGACCTTCTTGATATCGTATGGAATCTCTGGAAGCAGGATGATATCTGCTCCTGATGCAACACCTGCGTAAAGGGTGAGCCAGCCAACCTTGTGGCCCATAACCTCTACGATAAACACACGGCTGTGTGATGATGCTGTGGTGTGGATGCAGTCGATTGTGTTACATGCAATGTCGATTGCACTCTGGAATCCGAATGTCACATCTGTGCCAAAGATATCGTTATCGATTGTCTTTGGAAGATGGATGATATTTAATCCTTCCTCGCGAAGGAGGTTTGCTGTCTTCTGAGTACCGTTTCCACCAAGGATGACAAGGCAATTAAGATTGAGCTTGTAGTAGTTTGACTTCATAGCCTCTACCTTATCAAGTCCGTTTTCATCTGGCTCACGCATGAGCTTGAATGGCTGACGGCTTGAGCCCAAGATTGTTCCTCCTCGTGTAAGGATTCCTGAAAAGTCCTGGCTAGTAAGGAGTCTGTAGTCCCCATAAATCAAACCCTTGTAGCCATTGAAGAAGCCGTACACCTCCAGATCCTTTACATTTGCTGCAAGTCCCTTTACAACACCACGCATTGCAGCGTTCAGTGCCTGGCAATCTCCACCACTTGTAAGCATTCCGATTCTCAACATAAAAACCTCCTCTTCTTAAGTTTGTTACGGTTTTAGTTCATATCCTCAATAACTTTTCTTACATAATTATAAACACGCTCTGTTGAAGCAATTGATAAACGCTCCTTTGGAGTGTGAATATCGTACATCTCTGGTCCGATTGAAACTGCATCAAGTCCTGGAAGCTTTGAAGCTAATAGTCCGCACTCAACACCTGCGTGGATTGTCTCTACTATTGGTGCCTCGCCGTACATATCTGTGTAAATCTTTACCATCTCGTCTCTGAAGCTAGACTCTCTTAAGTACTCCCATGCTGGGTACTCACCGTGGATTGATGTCTGGCAACCGAATGCCTTTGCAACCATAAGTACCTTGCGGATAAGTGCGTTCTTTGCGCTATCTACTGAGCTTCTAAGTGAGCATGAATACTTGATTTCGTCATCTAATACATTAAGGATACCAAGGTTAAGTGATGTCTCTACTAAGCCTTCGATATCGTGGCTCATTGTCTGAACGCCGTTTGGCATAGACTGAAGGAGCTGGATGAAACGCTCTGACTGAGTAGCGTTTACACCATCTACTACAACGTTACCTTCGTTTGTGATAACGATTTCCATCTCTGGGTCTGTGATTGCAAACTCATTCTTGATTGCATCTGCTTCTTTTGTCATAGCATCAACAACTGCTGGAGTTGTAACAACCTTTGCGCTTGTAGCACGTGGGATTGCATTGTCCTTTGTTCCACCAACTAAATCTACGATGCAAACCTCGCCTGCCTCAAGACCTGCTGCAAGAACTCTGTTTGCTACATAAGAAGCGTTTGCTCTACCCTTATCGATTTCTGCACCTGAGTGTCCACCTGTGCAGTTCTTTACTTCGATTGAAACAAGTGCGCCCTTTAAAGACTCCTTCTTTACTGGGAACTCAACATCTACACGACATCCACCTGCGCAACCTGCAAGGAAATGTCCTTCTTCTTCTGAGTCAAGGTTGAGAAGCTTGCGGCCCTTGAGCATTGAAACATCGATGCCTGCTGCACCTTCCATACCTACTTCTTCTGATACTGTGATGATAACCTCGATACGTGGGTGCTTAAGCTCCTCATCCTCAAGGATTGCAAGTGCCATTGCTACTGCGATTCCGTCATCTCCACCAAGTGTTGTGCCCTTTGCTGTAACGAAACCATCAACGATTTCAAGGTCAAGACCTTCTGTAAGCATGTCCTTCTTGCAGTCATCATCCTGCTCTGCAACCATATCCATGTGGCCCTGAAGGATGATTGGAGCTGCATTCTCCATTCCCTCAGATGCTTCCTTGATCATGATTACGTTGTATAAATCATCCTGATAATACTCAAGATTGTGTGCCTTTGCGAAATCAACTAAGTATGCGCTGATTTTTTCCTCGTGGTAACTTGGGTGAGGGATGTTACAAATCTCCTCGAAATAATGAAATACTCTCTCTGGCTTACAATTGCTTAATACTGCCATTTTATAAATCTCCTAACTGTTTATTTATCATATTCACCGAACTCACATCCGATGTTATAAGCTTCCATATCGTCCACCAATTCCCAATCGAATTTGGCCATAGAGCCATCCTCGTTGTCCTTGGTTTTCAATATCTTTTTGTAGAGCTTTAGCTCGCCCTTTCCATTGCCGCCATTCCAAAGATTGTTGTGGCGCTTCTCTCCATTTGGCGCTTCGTAATTGATAAGAAGCATGTCCTTTTTCTGACAGGTGAAGTGGCCCTCTATCTTTGCAAGAGGTGTCTCCTGGGTGATGTTCCAAACCACCTCATCGCCCTCTGTGTTGCAGGCGAAATCTGTCTTTGTCAAAGTCCAGAACTTTGAGAAGTTGAACTCATATGGCTCGCCCTCATACCAAACTGCGCCGAGGATAACATTTTCAAATGTCTTTCCTGTGCGAATCTTTGGGCGTCCGCCACCTATATCAAATGCTGTATTTTCAAGCCACTTACCTGTGAGCTTGCTCTTTAAATGAGAGCTTGCCAGCCATACCCATGGAGATGTGAAATCCTTTCCCCAGTTTTTATCTGCATAGCCGTAGCAGCTGTCTTTATCTACAACATATTCTTCCCCATCTAATATAACAGAGCCATTGAAGAATGTCTTCATTCCCTCGGCGTGCCAGAACATTTCGAAGGCCTCTAATTCACGTGATGCCCAGCTTGCGCCGTAGCCTACGTTGAAAGCGATGTCCTTTTCGATGTTTAGGTCCCAAATCATCTTGCCTGACTGGCACATCCATTCTGGATGATTTGCTGCATCCTCCTCTGTCACTTCCACCATACCAAGGGTACGTGTTTCTGAGCAGAAGCAGTTGTCAGCGCTAATCAAAAATGGGGCGTCTTCCTTTATGTTGACCTGGTTCCAACCAAAGAAACGATGAAGCTGCTTTGCGCCCTCGCCCCAGCATCCTGCCTTTACCATCATGTAGGATGGCTTTTTGCCTGCTGCTTTGTTCTCTGGAAGCTGGCCAAACACTGGCTCATCCCCACCAAGCTCTGGGTTGATTGTAAAGAACTCTATAAAGAATGCCTTTTCCTCGCCGGTCTTTTTGTTGTGACCTGTGAAGCTGTGCCACCACCAGTCGTAACCCTCGCTGGCCAATGCACCCTTTAACATGAAGTTGTTTCTCAAAATATCAGAGTGATTAAAGCTGCCTTCGATGAGCTTTTCCTTCACGTCTAGGCCGTCAATTTTTTCAAGAACTGTCTCCCCTAGTTGACTAATCTTTTCCTTTACCATGATTTTGTCCCCGCTGTTTAATAACGCTTGATTTGATCATCCTCATCAGTTGTAGTCTTATCGATTTTACGAATTTCTACTTCGTATGAATAGCTGTCATTAACCTTTACTGTTGCTTTATCACCAACATGCTTTCCTCGGATGGCTGCACCTAAAGGCGATTCTATGGAAATAAGCCCCTTCAATGAATTGCCTCGGATGCTTGTAACAAGCTTATATGTTTCCTCGCAATCATCCTCTGGAATGTATATTGTAACTGTATTATTTATACCAATCTCATCATCTGCACTTGTATCATCTACTACCTCTGCAAACTTAAGCATTTTTTCAAGATAACGTATACGGCTATCATTCATATTCTTTGCTCGTTTTGCCTCATGATACTCAAAGTTCTCCGAAAGATCGCCCTGTGCTCTGGTTTCTTTTACTTCTTCTAATAACTTTGGTCTAAGAACTAGCTTGCGCTCATCTATCTCGGCCTGAATCTTTTCTATATCTCCTTTTGTAAGACGCTCGCCCATTGTACTGCCTCCTAATTCTTACAATATAATTTCTCAATCTGTATTATAACACAAGTGATGCTGTATCTAAAAAGCAATCTTCAACTAATATAGCCAAATATCAAAAGGCGCCGCTATACGCGACGCCATCTTATTAATACACAATCTTAAATTTACTATTTACAATTTCCCCAACTGGAGTGTTCTTCCTGATGAAATCAATAACCAAGTCTGGCATTTCCTCTGAGTAGCTGCGAGCCAATGGAGCTTTGCCGATGCATTCGTATCCGCCGGTGCCTGTTGCTCGGTAGTTGCTAGTGGATAGTGTGTAAGTTTCTGTGTCAGAAAGCTCTGTTCCGTCTAGTTTTTTGAGAGTGACAACTCTGTCTCCTACTGGGCGAGTGATATCAAATGTGTACTCCAGGCCAGCGTAGAAATCATAGTTGTAATGCTCAACCTTTGGCTCAAGGAATACCTTGGAAATCTTTACTTCCTTAGTAGCAGCATCGTAGTCAAAGTACTCAGCACATCTTTCCAATGCTTCCTTGATAACTGCCTTTGTTACCTGCTTTACTTCTACCGTATTTGCGAATTGATAAATTGCAAGTACGTCTCTTACAGTGATTTCCTTCTTTAATCCAAGTGGATCATTTGCAAGGCTAGTGCAAGAGAAATCTGCACCTGTGAAATCAAGCTGCACCTGATTGAAAATAGCTGCTACCTTGCTGCCATTTACTGCTGCATCTATCTTTGACTCTGGAGCAATTTCCTTTTCCAATGAGCCAATTGGCTGATCCAGCCAAACCTCTACGCAGTCAGTTAAGTCATCCATGAAACCATGCTCATCGATAATGTACTGAAGTCTTTCATCAACAGGATTTACGTCCACAAGCTTAGATGAAATATTTAGTCCATCATCGCCCTTTACAACCTGTAGCTCGCAGAACTTTGTGGCATTTGATGGTGGCTGAACACCGTATGTGCCTGCAATTTCAACACCCTCAACTGGCATATGCTGATGACCTGTGAGTAAAATATCAAAGCCAAATTCTCGGGCCATTTTGCAGGCCTGATTTTCTGCAGTATCTGATAAAAGCTTTCCTGTAGCTAAGTCTTCTTCGAATCCACCGTGATAAACGCATACAGTGATATCGCATTTGTCCTTGAGATATTCATACTCTTCTTTGAGCACATCCATTGGTTCAAGCACCTGGAGAAGCTCCAAATTTGCTGGCTGCTCCCACACGTTTACATATCCTGTTACTGCACCTGTGATACCTATCTTTGTACCGTCTGCCATTGTGTGAATCACATGCTTTTTAATATCAAGCTTGCCGCCCTTATCCAAAACATTGGCGCATACAAGTGTGGCATTCATGTTGTTTGCATAATCCACAATAGCATCATAGCCAAAGTTGAAATCGTGATTACCAAATGTGTAGTAATCAAGGCCCATTTCATTGAAGCCCTCAGCCATAGGATGGAAATTGTATTCATCCTTGTGTTCTAAATAATATGTCATAAGTGGAGTTCCCTGGAGAGAATCGCCACCGTCAATAATCAATGTATCATCGTCTTTTTTTATCTGGGAAGAAATGCAAAAAAGCCCTGAGTTCTCAGGGCAGTTTTTCGCATAATTCACTGGAAAGAGATGACCATGTGTATCAGATGTGAATAAGATACGCATATTTGCCTCCTTTAACCTCTAGTGAGCTTAGTTCTGATTTTTGTTGAGATGTACTCAATAACAAGAATCAATATAATTAATCCAGCAAGGATTGCTCCTGCCTCGTTCCATCTGTATGCATTCATTGCAAAGATAAGTGGAGCACCGAAACCACCGGCACCAACTAAACCAAGGATTGTTGCATCTCTAAGGTTGATATCAAATCTGTAGATTGCTGTTGATGCAAAGTTTGGCATAAGCTGTGGCAAAATACCGTAGCGAATCTTCTGCCATGTGCTACATCCTGCTGCATCAAGAGATTCGATAACGTGAATATCTAAATCCTCGATTGCTTCTGTATACATCTTTGTAATCATACCAACTGAGCAAACGCCCATTGTGAGAAGACCGGCGAAAGCACCAGGTCCTGTAACACGGATAAACATAAGACCGTAAACAAATGCTGGGATTGTACGAATGGCCATAAGAACGATTCGTCCAATGAAAGCGATTGGCTTTGGTACTAAGTTTACTGCTGAAACAAAAGCAAGTGGTATTGAAATGATAGCACCTACGATTGTACCAAGGAAAGCGATACAAATTGTTTCAAGCATCAAATAAGGTACGCCTGATGTGGAAAAGTCAAACAAAAATCCAAGGTCAGGTGTAAAAAGTCCCTTGATGATGTTCCATGCGATAGTGCTGCTTCCATCTGCTGCACCTGTTGCCTCAACTGCACTGCAGCTCCAAATGATAAGCGCAAGTGTGATTACAGCGATGCATGTATTGTAAACCCAATTCTTGGGTCTCTTTTCATAAGCTTGTTCTATTCTACTATTCATTACGCACCTCCATTAAACCAATTTCTTACGGAAATATCTGCTGATTGATTCAATGATAAATACCGTAACGAAGAGTGCTATAAGAATCATACCAACGCTTGGATAATCTCTCCAAGAAATACGCTCGTTAAGAATAATACCGATACCGCCGGCACCTACATAACCAAGTACTGCTGCATATCTAACATTTCCTTCGAAGTTGAAGAGGCAGTTAGATAAGAAGAATGGTAATACCTGTGGGATGATTGCTGTAATGAATGCCATTGGACGTGTTGCGCCCATAGCTTCCATTGCCTCAAATGAACCCATATCTACTGTTTCGATTTCCTCGTATGTAAGCTTTCCAATGTAAGCAAATGAGAAAACAGCGATTGAAATAGTACCTGCAAGTGTACCAAATCCTACGATAAGTGTTGCAACAAGAGCTGTTACGATGGTAGGAATTGTTCTAACGATACTGAAAAATAATCTAACGATTGAAACTACTACTTTGTTGCGACATACGTTTGTGCTGGCAAGCATTGCGAAAGGCACTGATAAAAGTGAACCAATTAATGAACCAAGAAGTGACATCTTGATAGTGTCGAAAATTGGTCCCCAAACGTACTCCATAAACTCTAATCTAGGAGACTTGAACATATCGCCGATGATGACGAAGAACTCTCCTATTCTCTGGGCTAAAACTGTCATGTTGAAGCCTGTAATCTTGACTGACAAAATACACATTGCCAAAATGATGATTGCGTAAACAGGGCCGCGGGAAGCTTTCTTCTCTACGGATTTGCCATTAGGCAATGTGTAAACGTGAGGCTTAAAAACCTTATCATAAATACTCATACGTTTACTCCTCTTCTTCCTGTACGTTACCCTCGGCATCTACTTTGCCATTATATATATTTGCTAAAACCTCCGGTGTAACTTCACTGGCAGGTCCATCATAAACAATTTCACCGGCTCTGATACCAACAACTCTGTTAGCATATTTGAGAGCTAAATCAACGTGGTGTATGTTAATTAAGATAGAAATGTTCATATCCTCGTTGATTCTCTTGAAATCACCCATAACCTGATTTGCAGTAACTGGATCAAGTGCAGCAACTGGCTCATCAGCAAGGATGATTGCTGGATTCTGTGCAAGTGTTCTAGCGAGAGCTACTCTCTGCTGCTGTCCACCTGAAAGCTGGTCAGCACGAACGAATGCTTTATCCAAGATACCTACTTTATCAAGACACTCAAGTGCCTGTAACTTTTCTTCCTTTGAATAAATACCGAATACTGATCTGTACCATGGCATGTCTGGTACAAGTGCTGTTAAAACATTTTTAATAACTGTAGTTCTAGTAATCAAATTGAATGATTGGAAGATCATTCCAATTTTTCTTCTGAAACGTCTTAGCTGCTTTCCTGAAAGTGACATAACATCAACGTCATCTACTGTGAGCTTTCCGCTTGTTACATCGTGCATTCTGTTGATTGTACGGATAAGTGTTGACTTACCAGCACCAGAAAGTCCAATAATAGCAACAAATTCCCCCTGCTCAATTTCAAGGTTTACATGCTTTAATCCCTCGAAACCATTAGGATATTTTTTTCCAACATCTTCAAATTTAATCATTTAATAACTCCATTTCTTTAAAAAAAGGAAGATACCGAAATATCTTCCTTTAATAGTTCGATTATTCGAATAAATAAAACATTATTGTAATGACATAATAAGCTCTTGAGCTTTTCTCTCTGAATCGTAATCCTCTGAGTTAGCCTCAACATAACCATTGTGGCTGTAGATTGAGATTACTTCCTTACCAGCATCTGTGTTACCGATGTTGATGAATGCCTGTGAAAGAGCAGCCTTGAAAGCATCATCCATGATTGGAGATGACTTGCTAACGCTGATTGTATCGTTGTAGATACCATCTGTTACACCAATAACATTTGTCTCATCCCAGATGCTTGCGCTTCTGCCGTACTCTGATGTCCATTTATCCTCGTTGTCACGTCTTGCGTCTGCGTATGTAACAAGTACGTCTACCTGACCAGATGCAAGTCTTGAGAATGCTGTACCATAGTTATCTGATAAAGCTGTGTGTGAAAGATCTGTAATGTGCTTTCCGTAATTGTCCTGAAGCCAAAGTGAAGGATAAATATATCCTGCTGGAGATGAAGAATTCATTACGCTCCAGTTAAGTCCATCTAAATCTTCCCATGTGAGCTCTTCGCCATTGTTTACCTTTTCAGCAACAGCCTGACCTGCCTCTGAAGGACCTGCAATGATAAGTGCTCTATAGTATGTTACCTGCTCTGATGTAGCCTCTGTAGGCTTGTTGTCGTTCCAATCCTTTGCGCTATCGCTGTCGATTGAAAGACCGTCTCTAGTTGCTGTAAGAAGTACGTCGCAACCATCGTCATATAATACGTATGTACCACCTGGAATAAGTCCAACGTCGATAGTACCAGCTGAAAGTCCCTCTCCTACTGCCTCAAAGCTAGTTCCAACTGTGATATCTACCTCGCCGATATCATAACCAAGGCCTGCAAGCTCGTTTGTAAGGAGCTCCTTAAGTGGCTCTGTAGCTGTTACGATTTCGTCTGGCTCACGTGATGGTACGAAACCAATTGTTAATTTGTCAATTTTGACATTTCCGCTTTCTGTGTCTGTTGTCTGAGTTGTCTCAGTCTTTGTAGCGTCACTACCGCATCCAACTAATAAAGACATAGCTGTGACACCAACAAGCATTTTAGAAATAAACTTCTTCATCTTTCCCCTCCTGGAATATAATTATCGTAGATATGCTACATTATTATAGGAGGATATGCAAGCACGATTTAATTTCTGTTTTTATTTAAATACAAAAAAATGGCGCCACGCATGGCGCCATAATTTTACAAAATTTATTCACTTGGTTTTTGGGATGCTCCACGTCTCTGCTGATAGACCATGCTAAGCATGTCCTGTTGATATTTATCATCATTGCTAAGGACCTTTAATTTATCCTTAACCACATTCTTACGAGCACGGAGAGTTTCAAGCTCCTTGAGAAGATTAGCCTCTTCGTCCTCATATGATTTTAATTCTCTCTTGAGATCTTCTATATCTCGTTTTGTCTCAGCATCTAACATGTTATGCCTCCCCTAATTCCTATGATTATTTTGCTTTTATGTCCTGACGAACCAATGCCTTCTTCAAGGCAACCTCAGCTCTAAGCACATCAAGATTTGCATCCTTTTCAGCTAGACGAGCTCTCGCTCTGTCTTCCGCGCTACGGGCACGTTCAACATCAATCTCATCTGGCCATTCAGCAATTTCAGCAAGCAATGTCACCTTGTCTGGAAGTATTTCAGCGAGTCCCGCATGAACTGCAGCCTTTTTCACTCCCTCTGCCTCGGTGATGGTACAAATACCTGGTGCTATTACTGTAGTTAAGGGGATGTGCTTTGGCAGAACGCCAATTTCACCCTCAACTGTATTGAATTCAACCATTGTTGCTTCACCTTCGTAGAAAGTACGCTCTGGTGTAATGATTGAAACTTTAAAGGTGTTATCTGCCATGAAACGCCACCTCCTATTTGTTCTGATTCATCTTGGCACGAACCTCGTCGATTGTACCAGCATTGAGGAAGTAGCTCTCTGGGATATCATCGTGCTTACCTTCAAGGATTTCCTTGAAGCCGCGAACTGTCTCAGCGATTGGCACATACTTTCCTTCAAGACCAGTAAACTGACCAGCTACGAAGAATGGCTGTGACAAGAATCTCTGAATCTTACGTGCACGGTTAACAACAAGCTTATCCTCTTCTGAAAGTTCGTCCATACCAAGGATAGCGATGATGTCCTGCAGCTCTTTATATTTCTGAAGAATCTCCTGTACACCACGAGCAACCTCGAAATGCTCCTGACCAACGATACGTGGATCAAGGATACGAGATGTAGAACCGAGTGGGTCTACCGCTGGATAAATACCAAGCTCGGCGATAGAACGCTCAAGAACTGTAGTAGCATCCAAGTGTGCGAATGTTGTAGCTGGAGCTGGGTCAGTCAAATCGTCGGCAGGCACGTAAACAGCCTGTACTGATGTGATAGAACCGTTCTTTGTAGATGTGATACGCTCCTGAAGAGCACCCATCTCTGTCTGAAGTGTTGGCTGATAACCAACGGCTGAAGGCATACGACCTAAGAGGGCTGAAACCTCTGAACCAGCCTGAGTAAAACGGAAGATGTTATCGATGAAAAGAAGCACATCCTTTCCACCCTTATCTCTGAAGTACTCAGCCATTGTAAGTCCAGTAAGACCAACTCTCATTCTGGCTCCAGGTGGCTCGTTCATCTGACCGAAAACCATGCAGGTCTTGTCGATAACGCCTGACTCCTTCATTTCGTAGTAAAGGTCATTACCTTCACGAGTACGCTCACCTACACCTGTGAATACTGAATATCCACCGTGCTCAGTAGCGATGTTGTGGATAAGCTCCTGAATAAGTACGGTTTTACCTACACCGGCACCACCGAACAAACCGATCTTTCCACCTTTCTGATATGGGCAAAGAAGGTCAACGACCTTAATACCTGTCTCAAGCATTTCAGTTGATGTTGCCTGCTCCTCAAACGCTGGTGCTTTTCTATGGATTGGCATCTTCTCAACACCTGTAGGTGCTGGCTGCTCATCGATAGCTTCACCAAGTACGTTGAAAATACGTCCTAATGTTGCCTCACCAACAGGAACCGAAATTGGTGCTCCTGTAGCTACTACATCCATTCCACGTACTAAACCGTCTGTAGGACCCATGGCAATACAACGAACTGTATCGTCACCCAAATGCTGTGCAACCTCAACAACCAGTCTCTCGCCGTTATCTCTTGTGATTTCAAGAGCGTCATTGATTTCTGGAAGCTGGCCTTCGCCAAACTTTACGTCAAGTACCGCACCGATGATCTGAGTGATTTTACCAATATTATTTGCCATCTTTTCACTCCTATCTGCTTTTTTAAGAAAGCGCCTCTGCACCAGCGATAATCTCGGTCAATTCCTGAGTGATTGATCCCTGGCGGGCACGATTGTATTTTAATGATAGATCACTAATGATTTCCTCAGCATTATTTGTAGCTGAATCCATTGCCTGCATACGTGCACCATTTTCTGAAGCAACAGCTTCAACAAGTGCTCCATAAACTAATGAAGTAACATACTTTGGAATGATAAGCTCTAAAGCTTGTTCCTCGTTTGGCTCAAAATTCATAAGAGCTTCCGCTCCAGTTGATTTTGCAGCCTCTACATCCTCTTCACTAATTTCAGCTGGTAACAGCTTCATAAGCTTTGGAATCTGGCTTACTGTATTTTTGAAGTGTGTGTACACAAGATAAATCTGTCCGATCTCGCCATTAGCATAGTCGGAAAGAACGTCATTACAGATTGCCATAGCATCTGCATAAGTTGGTGCCTCCATTACTGGAGAATAGTCCTTTGCCACGGTGTAACCCTTGTGAGCAAGGCTCTCACCACCTTTATGACCTATTGTGTAAAGCTTTACTTCATCAGGCTTCATGCCGGCACCTGTAATCATCTTTACAACGTTTGAGTTGTAACCACCTGCAAGACCACGGTTTGATGTGATGACGATAACGCCAATCTTATCGGAACCATTATCCTGCAAATATCTGTTGTTTACGTTGCCAGCCTTGGCAAGCATGCTACAAATTGTGTTGTACATAGCATTGAAGTATGGTGTAGTCTGCTCTGCCTTTGTTCTAGCCTTCTGGAGCTTTACTGTAGATACAAGCTTCATGGCCTTAGTGATCTGCTGAGTGCTACTAACACTCTGTTTTCTTCTTTTTATGTCTCTCATTGAGGCCATAACAGATCACCCTCCTTACTTGTAGCTCTTTTTACACTCCTCAATAGCAGCGATAAGCTTCTGCTCCATGTCATCCTCGAGAACCTTAGTTGTCTTAATAGCCTCTGGAATCTCTGGATACTTTGTATCAACAAGATCAAATAAAGCTTTTTCAAATGCCTGAATATCTGCTGTAGGAATATCAAGAAGATATTTCTTTGTAGCAGCGTAGATAATCATAATCTGATACTCTACTGGCATTGGTGCGTACTGTGGTTGCTTAAGCATTTCCTTGATACGCTCACCTTGTGCAAGCTTCTCAGCTGTATCTGCATCAAGCTCTGAACCGAACTGTGCGAAAGCTGCAAGCTCTCGGTACTGAGCAAGCTCTACACGGATAGGAGCTGCGATTTTCTTCATAGCCTTAATCTGAGCAGAACCACCTACACGGGATACTGAAAGACCTGCGTTTACGGCTGGTCTGAAACCTGCGTTGAAAGCTTCTGTCTCAAGATAAATCTGACCATCAGTAATTGAGATAACGTTTGTAGGGATGTATGCAGATACATCGCCTGCCTGTGTCTCAATGATAGGAAGTGCGGTAAGTGATCCTCCGCCCAGTTTGTCTGAAAGTCTAGCAGCACGCTCAAGAAGTCTTGAGTGTAAGTAGAATACATCACCTGGGTAAGCCTCACGTCCTGGTGGACGACGGAGAAGTAATGAAAGTGTACGGTATGCAGTAGCATGCTTACTTAAATCATCATAGATGATAAGAACATCCTCACCGTTTTCCATCCACTCTTCACCGATGGCACATCCTGAATATGGAGCGATGTACTGAAGCGGAGCAAGCTCTGAAGCTGTAGCAGCAACAACTGTTGTCCATGCCATAGCACCATATTCCTCTAAAGTCTTAACAAGGGCTGCAACTGTTGATGCCTTCTGGCCAATTGCAACGTAAATACATTTTACGCCCTGTCCCTTCTGATTGATAATTGTATCGATAGCGATAGCAGTTTTACCTGTCTGTCTATCACCGATAATAAGCTCACGCTGTCCACGTCCGATTGGAATCATGGAATCGATGGCTTTAATACCTGTCTGCAATGGTGTATCTACGGATTTACGAGAGATAACGCCTGAAGCAACACGCTCGATTGGACGGAACTTTGTAGTATCAATAGGTCCCTTTCCATCGATAGGCTGTCCAAGTGCATTAACTACACGTCCAAGCATTGCATTTCCAACTGGAACCTCAACAACACGACCAGTTGTCTTAACTGTATCGCCTTCATTGATGTTCTTGTCGTTACCTAAGAGTACGCAACCAACATTGTCTTCCTCAAGGTTTAATACCATGCCGTATACTTCGCCAGGGAACTCTAAAAGTTCGCCCTGCATAGCATTCTGTAATCCGTGAATACGTGCAATTCCATCTGCAACCTGAATGACAGTTCCAACGTCTGACACGTCAAGCTGCGCAGCATAGCGTTTCATCTGCTCTTTAATAACCGAGCTAATCTCTTCTGGTTTTAAATTCATGGAGCGCATTCACCTACTTTCAATTGAATATTTGATAACTCGTGAGTTAATTTACTAATCTGAGTCTTGATTGAACTATCAATGACTCTATCTTTAATGCGAATTACCATACCCCCGATTAATTCAGGGTCTACCTTGTATGTCATGACAAATGAAGCATAATCGGTAGTTTGAAGTAAACGCTTCTCGACATCGTTTTTCTGTGCTTCTGTCAATTCCATAGGAGTTGAAACTGTTGCCTTACCAATCTTTTTATAATCAAATACTCGATCAATGAAATAGTTGAGCACTGTCTCAATATCCTTTGAATGGTCCTTCTCTTCAAGCATTCTTAAAAGTCCTACCATTTCATCACTGACTCTGCCTTTGAAAATCTCGTCGATAATTTGAAGCTTTTCTTCTTTATTAATTTTTGGATGATTCATCATCTGAGAAAAGCCGTCGTTTGATTTAACAACATCAATGACTCCTTCAGCTTCCTTCAGGAAATCATCGATTTTCCCTGATTCCACAGCTAGCTCAAACAATGCATCACCATATACGTTTGAGACTAATTTAGCCATGTTCCTTCACCCATTTCCTTAAGTGTTTGCTCTACTAAGGAATTCTGAATTGTTGTGTCGATGTTAGCAGCTACAACCTTCTGTGCCATCAATGCAGCTACAGAAATCATTTCCTGCTTAACCTCGTCTGCAACCTTCTTCTTCTCGAGCTCAGCTTCCTCATTTGCTCTTGCAATGATTGCTGCAGCTTCTTCCTTAGCGTCGCTTACAATCTTGGTTTCACTCTTTAAGGCTTTTTGTCTTGCTTCTGCTAAAATTTCATCACGCTCTTTGCTGATGTTCTTTAGCTTTGCTTCGTACTCTGCCTTTAGCTTTTCTGCCTCTTCCTTTTCTTTCTTTGCATCTGCAATGTCCCTTGCAATGCCATCTTTTCTATCCTGCAAAAGTTTTCTTGCTGGATTAAAAAGCTTGTTTGACATTATAAGGAATAGGAAGAACATTGCTATGGCTAAAAGCACTGCATCATTTACTAACTGAAAGTCTAAATCAAATAGTCTTTCCAACTTTTAGCCCTCCTTCTTAAAAATTTTCTTCCTAGTTTCCTTAGCCTACTAATGGCTGTACAAAGAGTAACAGAAGGGCAATTACAAGTCCGTAAAGACCAGTTGTCTCGGCAACGGCCTGACCAAGTAACATAGTAGACATGATCTGTCCCTGTGCTCCTGGGTTACGTCCAACGGCTGCTGCACCATGACCAGCTGCGATACCCTGTCCAATACCAGGACCAATACCAGCGATAACTGCTAAGCCGGCACCGATTGCTGAACAAGCTTTAATTAAATCTTCTCCTGTAATGTTCATAAATGTTTTCCTCCTAATATAGTAAACTTTTTGTTTTCAGTCCCTTTTAAGAATCACCGTAAGACTGAGCTATGTATGTCATTGTCAACATACAGAATACATAGGTCTGGATTGCACCTGAGAAAATATCGAAATATACATGCAATGCTGCAGGCCATATCAAGGCGAACTTTCCTAGCAATCCATATACAAGACCCATAATGATTGTTCCTGAAAGAACGTTTGCAAATAAACGTAGTGACATTGAAATAGGCACCGCAATATCGGATATTACGTTTATTGGCAGCCAGATTGGTAGCCATGGTGGCAATGGAGAACACTTGTCAATCCAAATGTCCTTCGCGCTCTGGTGCCTTACCTTTACTACATGAATGCAAACAAAGGTAATTAATGCAAGGGCCAATGTTGTGCCGTAATCGGCTGTTGGTGGTCTTAAGCCAACCAAACCGGATAAGTTAGATACCAAAATGAAACAGAATATGGTACAAATCCAGTTTGCAAACACTGGTGCGTGCTTACCCATACTTCCTTCCACCATCTTATCTAAGAGTCCTACTATCAACTCCAAGATACTCTGGAAGGTATCAGGAACTTCAGTGGCATGCTTCAGCTTACGATTGGCTATAAGAGAAAAAATTACCAATGAAAGCCATACGATAAGGATGCAGACATGGGAAGTTGTGATCCAAACTTCATGACCAAAGACTTCGTATTTGAACAAGCCTTTTATCATGTCCACAGTATCGCTTGAGGCCAGCAAAATTCCTTCTGTCACACTTTCACCTCCTTTGTATTAAGTTCTTCATCATTACCCTCGGATATATTGGAACTAGTTTTTCCGAGTCTCTTTATTAGCAAAGGCTGTGCATACGCACTGACCTTAAGCCCTAAAATACCGATGAGAGCCGTAAACATGTTGCCAAGTTTAAAGACCATCATCAAAATCATTACTGCGCATACGATTAAGTATCGCATCACAGATTTGAAGGAAAGATATTTTTCATGCCCCTTTCCTATGCGAACTGACTCTTCGATAATCATTGCTATGTGGATTGCCATAAATGTGGCACATCCAACTCCTATTAGAAGTCCGCTGGTGTATCTGACTTTATCAGTTACAAACCAAACCCCAATCAGTTCAATTAAAACACCGTATATTAGTATTCCTAAAACCAAGCCAGGTAGAGCTTGATTTAGTCTTTTCATCCAATTAATCATGCTTTTCCTCTGACTGATTTTTTGCCTCTTCTTCCAGACGTCTTGCTCGCTGCCCTGGGGATTCTTCATTTTTTAAGTATCCCTTAACCGAACGATATGCCCCGTTAAATGCAGCAACTATGCCTATCAGAATTCCTCCGATGATATACATGTCGCTGTGAGAACTGGTCACTTTTGATAACACAATTCCCACCGCCATACATAAAAAAATCGGCACTATTACATTTATTCCAAATTGAAGTACCATTACTAGTGAATTGGCCACTTCACGATTTGTCTTTTTCTTGTCCCTCAATGTAAGCTCCTATTTGTTCAATTTACAGTTGCTTAAAGTGTAAATGAAATCTCTCTACCAGTATGCTTGTACTGATAGAACTCTACTCCAGCAGCTCTAAGCATGCGCTTTGATGCTATAACTGATGGTGTATTTTCGTATTTATCACTGTCGTAGATAACAGTTTTAATGCCTGACTGAATAATAGCCTTTGCACATTCGTTACATGGAAATAGTGACACGTACAGCTTTGAACCTTCCAGTGAACCACCTCGGTAGTTCAGGATAGCGTTCAATTCGCTGTGTGTTGTATAGAAATATTTATTTTCCAGAGGGTCCCCTACTCTTGCCCAAGGGAACTCATCGTCTGAACATCCATTTGGAAAACCATTGTAGCCCATTGATAAAATCTTATTGTCCTGGCTAACAATACAAGCTCCAACCTGTGTATTTGGGTCCTTAGATCTCATACCCGATAATACTGCAACGCCCATAAAGTACTCATCCCAGCTAATATAATCAAGTCTCTTATCACTCATGGTCTATTCCTCCAATACGTATATAATTCTTGCCTTATTTATATTTATGCCTCAATAACCCTCATTAACTTCTCAATCGAAGCCTTTAAGACTTCGTAGCACAAACCATAGGTCTGTACTGAGCCACCGTAGGGATCCATCACCTCAAGCTCGTCCCCAACGAGCTCGTTTAAGAGGCGTGTATTTTCCTCTGTGGCGTTTGCATATTCACTTAATATTTTTTGCCTTTGGGTCTCTTCCATTGTGATTACAAGTGTGGATTCGGAAAAATCCGTATCTAGCAACTGTTTGGAAGAGTAATCCTTCAGCGTAGTGCCATTACTGATTAAAATCGCTTCCGCCTTTTGATTCAACGGCTCCGGGAACTGAACTATAAGTCCCCTGGCCTCACAAATAATCGGCCTGCTATGCTCAGTGGCATGGAAAATCGCCGCCGCCATGGGGGCTCTCGATGTTCCACTACCGGAAGCAAAAATCACTCTATTAATATTTTTCATTTCATATTCTCCTGACTGCCGGTTGATGCCTATACGTCAAGTGTCTTCTGACCAGCTGCTTTCAACAATCGATTCATGATTGCCTGCCCCATATTTGGAGTAGCGAAGCTTTCAGAATATATCAAATCTACACCAAGTTCGTCAAACTTTCGTAGAATGTCGTAGAGATTGTGAGCTATGCTGCCCTCGTCAGATCTGTCCCCTATTACAAGAATCTGACCATCGCTATATCTATCCGCAGTTTCTGATGTAGCGATAATACCAACCTTTGAACCAGCATCAATTGCTGCTTTTGTAAGCTCATTGATTTTGGCTACGACTTTATCCTCATCACCGGAAATGATAGTCAAATCACCCTTAGGTGCATAATGCTTATATCTCATTCCTGGTGCTTTTGGCTTTGCTCCACTGGTGGTGCCTTTGTCGTTATAGACAATGCCTGGGTCAATTCTGACCTCTCCAACCACCTCTTTAAGCATTTCCATATTGATGTATCCTGGCCTAAGGATTGTAACAACATCCTCTGTCAAATCTACGATGGTAGACTCCAATCCGATATCTACAGCACCTCCATCCAAGATGGCGTCTATCTTTCCTGATAAATCCTCATATACGTGACTAGCCTTTGTAGGGCTTGGTCGGCCTGATGTGTTGGCGCTAGGTGCCGCAATCATACATCCACTTTCCTCAATAAGTGCTAAGGCAATTGGATTGTTTGGCATTCTTACTGCCACCGTATCAAGACCACCTGTTGTCTCGTATGGGATAACCTCGTTTTTGTTGACCACCATTGTAAGTGGTCCTGGCCAAAATGCATCTGCCAGCTTTTTAGCGTTCTCTGGCAAATCCTTTGAAATTTCTTGTAACTGTGAGAACCTTGCAATATGTACAATTAAAGGGTTGTCCGATGGACGACCCTTTGCTGCGTATATCTTACGCGAGGCCTCCTTATCTTTGGCGTCTCCGCCTAATCCGTAAACTGTCTCTGTCGGAAAGGCTACAAGCCCTCCCTTTCTAAGTATCTCAGAAGCCTCACTGATATATTCCATATTGATTGGCTCTGCAGAAACATCCATAATCCTAGTAATCATACTCAAAATTATATCACTTTTCCATTAGAACTCAATCTTTTTGAACTGTTACAAAGCCCATAAAACCATGATTTTTTTGTGTTCTCTTATAGGTACTTTGCAATAATATTCCATACTCCTGTGCTATCAAAGCCTTTCTTCCAGAAAGCTCCTCCAGCCAGATTGTATTTATCCATTACCTTTAACTTTTCTTCGATGGAAGTTTCATCCTCCACCCAAATCTTGTAAGTAGTGCTTCCATCAGCATATTCTGCATAGTACTGACCGTACTCATCCGACCATGCTGCAGACACACCGTTTGTCTTAAGATATGACTGAATTGCATCCATTCCGTAAGCTGTACTATCAACAGAACCATCCTCTGCCACTTCCCAAACTCTACAATAGAATGGCATACCGAGGATTACCTGTTCAGCTGGTACATCATTAAGTGTGTCAGCCACACCCTGATCTACCCAATTAATTGATGCAACAGAACCTGCTTCTTCGCTTCCGCTGTAGTGCTCATCGTAACCCATGATGATTACATAATCCGCATACTTAGCCTGCTCTGCTCGATTATAAATCTCAGATGAAGCAGTAGGTACATAGTTATCTACTGAAAGAATGATATCGTTCTTTTCACATTTAATAGAAAGCTCCTTGATGAACTGAATATATCCATCTGCTGCATCTCCTGAGAGCTGCTCGATATCAATATTGATTCCATCAAGACCGTATGTAATAGCCTGCGCAATAAGATTATTAACTAATGCGTCTCTTGATGATGTAGTGTTTAAAACTGTTGTTGTATCAACATCTGCATCCTCAAGATTGCTAACAAGGCCCCACACTTGCACATTATTTGCATGGCAGGTACTTACATATGAAGAGCTTGCAATTGAAGCAATTCCGCCTTTGTTATCATTCAAATAAAACCAGGTTGGTGACATAACATCAACACCTGTTGAGCTTGCAAGAACTGTGGCAATATCTCCATTTGCTGACTGGTTTGTAACCTGATGCCAGAGCAATGAAATATCCTGTCCTGCCGAGATATGATTGTATGTACGCTCAGGCAACTCTGCTGCAACTGTCTCAGTGCTCTTAAATGTTATGGCACTGTTTTTGATGTAACCCATCACACCATTTTCTGAAACAACAAAGCTCCACTTACCTGTATCACGAAAAACGTAAATAGCTTCGCCCTTTGTGACATCCTCAAGGACTGGGCTCTTTGGACCATTAAGCTTTCTAATCTGAGTCTTACGCTTTGCTGTATACAAATCTGTAGATGAACCTACAGTCTGGACAACAACTCTATCAGGCTCTGAATAATAATTAATCTTGAAATCTGTAAGAAGCTTAAGATAATCCTCCGCAATATAAACTGTATCATCCTGCGCCAAAACTACTGGCAAGCCAAGACTATTATTGCTCTTATCTATAGAATAATCTGCGCTACCAACTGTAGCTGTATAAACCTCAGAATCAGTAGCATATCTCAAGGTAATCTCTGATGAATCGTAAACATATCCATCATCTAGATAATCCTTTACAAATCCAAGCTCCAAATAAACATTGCCATCATTTACTATGGCATAACCATGTTCCTCAAGCTCAGAACTGATATACTCTCCATCCAAAACGACCGCTGCTTCGTTTTCATGGAAGACCTGGAAGTAATCCGCCAAATCCATATGCTCTTTTGTAGGCGTATACTTCTTAATCGCATATATGCCAACTATCAGCACCGCAAGAGCTATAATTCCTGCCGCAATGTAAATATAACCCCTCGGAATCCTAAATCTTTTCTTTCTCTTTCGTCTATGTCTATACGTATTGCTCATAAGCATCTCCCTCGTATCTATATTCCCTCAAAGTATAACAAACCATCCCGCCAAATTCCACCTTTATGTGGCCCCGTCCCCTGCACTGCACCCCGGCCCAGGCCCCTCCCTCGAGGTTTTCATGGAATTGTCCCCCTGTAGTGTGGGCTATATGTTTATTTACGCAGACAGCGCAAGGATTATAGTTTTTCTTAGCATCACAAGGGAGCATTAAGTGCGTGTCCTTTAATTGGTTTTGCACTTCGAAGCCACTGTGGGTAGAGGGCAGACACTTGAAGTCTACCTATTACTCTCCACACAAGGCTTAGGATAATTGCGCTCATACTCCGTTTGCCAAGAAAATTTAGAAAGGGGATTTTGGATGCTTAGGCGCCGCCCTTTAACTCAGTCCGTTTCGTTGTCGGGCTCTCGGCGCCGTCCATGGCGCC
Organism: Pseudobutyrivibrio sp. C4; assembly: GCF_900111635.1. Lineage (NCBI taxonomy): Bacteria > Bacillati > Bacillota > Clostridia > Lachnospirales > Lachnospiraceae > Pseudobutyrivibrio > Pseudobutyrivibrio sp. C4. The sequence continues at coordinate 234,200 of NZ_FOHF01000004.1, forward strand.
TCACGCCTATCATCTCAAAATTCCCCTTTCTATTTTTCTAGGCTCACTACAAATGTCGCGGCAATTGTTCCTAAGCTTGCTGTGGAGATTAATACTTATAAATAGTGTGTGTCTGCCCACTCTACCAACAGCGGCGTCAGAAGTGCAAAGAATTTAAAGAACACGCACCATAAAAAATGCGACACGTGATGCTTAGAAAAACATAATCCGCAGACGATGCAAGTAAATAAACATATAGCCCACACTACAAGGGGGACAATTCCATATATATTTTATTGGGAGGGGCCTGGGCCGCAGATACACTTGGGAGAGGGGCCAGAATCTGTCTAGGGGGGCGAACGGTTTGTTGTACAAAAAAAGAGCACCGCGAATGCGATGCTCTTTAACCGGTTTTCTTGATTAAGCTATTAGCCCTGAGCGATTGCTCCTGTTGGGCAAACACCTGCACATGTACCACACTCAACGCAAGCGTCAGCGTCGATGTTGAACTGTGAATCTCCCTGTGAGATAGCTCCTACTGGGCACTCAGGCTCGCATGTACCACATGATACGCATGAATCAGAAATAACGTATGCCATAGTTAAAATCCTCCTTAAATATCTTATTGATAAAAAATAATCAATTTCATTTGATGTCTCATATATTACACCTAAATTGTGTCTAAATCAAGGACAAAATTGTTTTTTTATGAATCCCTTTAAAATCAGGGCTCACCGCGGTTATATTATTCTAACTCCTGTTGATTCAGGCTAACAGTTGTTTTAATTGTGTACACAAATTAGTTTCACACCAACTTCAAATTGAGCACAATGTAATTGTATATAATTCACAACATTGGAATAATGGTTTGCGAAAAGAAAAAAAGCATGTTATTATCAATTGAAATGTTAAGAAAGGAGAAGTCAAAATGGCAAGAGTTTCTAAAGCAACTATGATCGGCGAGCTTCTTCAGATTGATGCTGATGTAGCTCCTATCTTACTTAATATCGGCATGCACTGCCTCGGATGCCCATCTTCACAGATGGAGACTATCGAGGAGGCAGCTATGGTACACGGTATCGATGCTGATGATCTCGTTGAAGAGATTAATACATTCCTTGATTCAAAGGCATAGAAAGCAAATTTAAAAAGAGCTTCGCATAGCGAAGCTCTTTTTTTTATATCATTGCTAATTTCTGTACCGCATCACCGTTGACAAGTACTTCATAGTGCTCAGCCATGTATTGGTCTGTACCAACTACATAATTCTGCTGATCACTGTATTCTGATAAGATGTTGCATACTTTATTGTATGTTTCTGCTGTATCATCTGATTTACTAACTACTAAATAGTATTTGTTATCAAATGGACTCTTATAGAGAGAATTCTTTCCCTTGTAAAAGCTACCAAGTATTCCAGAAAGTCGAATCACATCATCCATGTTGTCGAAAACAAACATCTTTGTGATGTCCACTGGCAAGCCATTCTTTGCTGCCTTTTCTGGTGAAGCTGTTATCGCTTCCTGTGCCTTTTCAATAAGACTGTTGAATATGTTAAGTATGTCGTCTGCTGCTGCCTCATTAAATGGCTTTGCTGGTGCATCGATGATTTCGTCATCATCATCGTAGTCATCGTCATCCTCTGAAAATCTTGAGAAACGAGTATCAAGCTCGTCAGGATTTTCTACCTTTGTCACAAGAAGGACAATGGATTCTGATGAAAGTGGTATAGCTTCTATCATAAGTGGAATATCTTCCGCTTCAAAACCGTACTGGTAGGAAGCCTGCTCCATAAGTTCTCTAAATAATTCTCTGGCCTTTGCAGAACCATAAGCTAATTCTGAGAGCTTAATGTGTCGGCTTATTAAATCTTCTCTAGACAGAGTGCATCTGATCTGGTTTTCGTTGATTCTTTCAATCTTCATAAAAATCACCTCCCGATCGATATAAGATGCGCTACTATTAGCATTTTTCTTATATGGATTATATATATATTATATCGGAAAGTAAAGCAAAGATACCATATAAAAGGTGATAAAAGTATTAAATTTTTATAAAGTGAATTGTTATAAATCAAAAACATTTTTCAAATTTGTGCTTGCATTATAATTTATTCTGTGTTATAAACTTGTCTGCGAGATGCCTTTCCGAAAGGAAGGAGCTGATAGATTGATACCAAAAGGTATTGAAGACAAGTACGAAGTCATTCGTATACTGCAAGAAACAGCAGCTACCGCAGTATTACTTGTCAATTATAAGTCGATAGGAGCATTAAGAATTCTTAAAGCCATTCACAAGGCGAGTCCTAATGCACACAGCATCCTATCCGAAGCACATCTTTTACAAGGGATTAAATCATCCCGAATACCCACCATTTTTAGTGTAGAAGATACAAATGATATGTACTACCTAGTTGAGGAATTTATTGAAGGAATTTCCCTCAGGGAGTATCTGTTACAAACTAAGTTATCTAAAGAAGAGCTATATAGATTGGCCATTGAAGTATGCCATATCTTTGAAGCGTTGCATTCTGCAGAGCCGGAGCCTGTGCTTTACAGGGATTTAAAGCCAGAGCATCTTATTTTGCAGGGTGATAAACTACGCCTTATTGACTTTGGTATTGCTATAAAAAAGTCTCAGTCGGCTACGGCTATGCCCTTAGGCACAAAAAATTGGGCCGCACCTGAACAGTTAAAAGGCCAAAAGCTTGATGAGCGTTGTGATATATACAGCGTTGGAAAGATAATTGAGTTTTTGCAGATTAATAGTTATGCAAAAGATGATTTCAGGTTGAAAAAACTAGTAGATAAAGCCACTGCTGCAAATCCATCTGATAGGCACAATTCTATCAGTGAATTAAAGTCACAGTTGCTAAAACTACAGGGAGTTAGAGCTAATGAAAATACGGAATCAGGCATTCTCGATAGGAAAATAGCCGTGATTGGAGCCGATTGTGGAGTCGGAACCACTCATATCGCTATTAATCTATGTCGCTATCTTAATAGCAAACATATAGAAACATACTACAAAGATTTTGAAAAAAACACTGTTCATCATCTTTGGGAACATTTCAAAGACAGCCACGTTAGGTCAGGTGTTTTATACCACAAAAACTTTAGAGGCATTCTAAATTATGGGGATGCCATAGAAAGTTACACACCTCCAAAAGGTCTTTATGTCCTGGACTGTGGTACTAATGACAAATACATTTCAGATGCTCAAATTATATTTTATATAGTAAGTGCATCTCCTTGGAAAACTATAAATTATCCATATTGGATCAAGGATAAAACTGTTTATGTTATTTCTAATTTTTCTAACAAACTTTTTTCCTTGAAACTTGCAAAGGTTTTACATAAAAAGGTTTTCATGTATCCATCAAATAAGTGGTCTTTGAATTTATCTAAGGATGAAGATAGATTTTTTTCTATGGTTCTGAAGAATGAAAAGGATTTTACTGTTTAAACACTGGCTTAATAAGTCAACAAAAAATAAATTCGAAAAAAATAAAAAGATATCTGTTACAGCGGTTTCTCATAAGCTTGGTGTCACTCACTTGTGCCTTTGTTTAGCAAACTTTTTAAGCTCTGGGCTCAAAAAGCCGGTTCTTTATATTGAAATTTCTGATGATAGCCAACTATTGGGATTTGTTGGAGAACATCAAATAAAATATAAAGACATCACTTGCTACAAATATATGGATGTTGTTTACGCTTTGGGATGTAACACATCTGTTGCCAGTTATCTCATTAACGAATGGGATGGATATGTGATTGTGGATTTTGACAAGCTTACTCCAGAAAACGCTTCTATTTACAACCAGTGTGATAAGCAATTTTTGATAGGATCTCTTATGCCTTGGTGTAAACGTGATGTTTACAGATTTATAAATAATATGGAAGGAGTAGTAGATATGAAAAATATTGGGTTTTTAACCAAATCAAATGAAGTTAATGATAAAGCGTTATTTAATATAAAGAAATATGATTCTATTCAAGGCCTCCCTATCATAAACAATCCTTTTCGTTTAAAAGAATCAGACTTTGAGGCATTGTTTCAATTAATAGAGTAGCTGCGGGGAATGAGTTATGCGAGTATTACTCTGATAAAGGACTCCAGTATCGTCAAATTGAAGTTCTTCAAGAAAAAGACAAATAAAAATGAATTAAAAATTGAAAATATATTAGAGTACAAAAATAGAGGGCGAAATATCGCCCTCTTATTTTATTCATCATGGTTTGCATACTGGCTTCTGTCGCGGTTTGCGAATCTTGTGTATTCTGGGAGCCATGTAAGCTCGATAGTTCCGATAGGACCGTTACGTTGTTTAGCAACGATGATTTCTGAAACATTTTTTAATTCTGTATCGTGGTTATAGTAATCATCACGGTAAATGAACATAACCACGTCGGCATCCTGCTCGATGGCTCCGGATTCACGCAAATCCGACATCATAGGTCTGTGGTCAGGACGCTGCTCAACCGCACGGGAAAGCTGTGATAGTGCTATAACAGGTACGTTTAGCTCACGGGCAAGTCCCTTTAGTGAACGTGAAATATCTGAAATTTCCTGCTGTCTACTTTCTGATTTACCGTTACCAGACATCAACTGTAAGTAGTCGATGATAATAATAGACAAGCCAAATTCCATTTTGAACTTTCTACATTTGCTTCGAAGCTCACCAATTGAAATACCAGGTGTATCATCAATAATAAGCTTTGAGTTACCGATTTTACCAGCACCTTCGATGAGGTTTTCCCAATCTGCCTCCTGAAGATTACCTGTTCTAAGCTTTTGCGCATCTACTCTTGACTCCAGAGCAAAAAGACGGTTAACCAATTGCTCCTTTGACATTTCCAGTGAGAATATTGCTGCACAAAGATGCTCGTGAATAGTGATGTGCTGTGCCAGGTTAAGAACGAAGGCTGTTTTACCCATTGAAGGACGGGCCGCAATAAGGATAAGATCCGAAGGCTGAAGTCCAGCAGTCTGTCTATCCAAATCGATAAATCCTGTTGGGATACCTGTAACTACACCCTTCTGCTTTGAAGCCTGTTCAATCTTTGCGATTGCATTCATAACAACCTGACGGATTGGAACATAATCTGTGTTTCCTCTGTTCTGAACCAATGAGAAAATATCTCTTTCAGTCTGGTTCAAAATAGTATCAACATCATCAGTGCCTTCAAAGCACATGTTCTCGATTTTCTGATTTACTTTAATTACATTTCTAAGTACTGCCTTATCTTTTACGATATTAGCGTAGCTTTTAGCATTGACTGTGGTTGGTACTCCAAGTACAAGCTCCTGAATGAATTCCAACGAAGCAAATTCCGGTGGAACACCCTTTTCTTTAAGCTTATTTTGAAGAGTAACCTCATCAACAGGCTCGCCAGCATTAAAAAGTTCTACGATTGCTTCAAAAAGCATTCCGTACTGCTGATGATAAAAATCGTCTTTGATGAGGATTTCTGAACACTCAACAATTACATCTCTATCAACAATCATTGAACCGATTACTGACTGCTCCGCCTCCAAAGAGTTGGGCATTTGTCTGCGAATTACATCTTCCATTATGTATTCTTTCCTTTATTTATTGTTCTGAAACATGTACACGAAGTGTTGCTGTTACCTTTGGATGAAGCTTTACCTTTACCTCGTATGTTCCAAGGGATCTGATTGGATCCTCAAGAACAATTTTCTTTTTGTCGATTTCCTTGCCGTACTGCTTCTTTGCAGCCTCAGCGATTTCTTTTGTTGAAACAGATCCGAAGGTTCTTCCGCCCTCACCTGTTTTAATCTTTGTTTCTACTTTCCACTCTGCAATTTCTTTTTCAAATGCAAGTGCTGCCTCATAGTTTTCCTGAGCGACTTTTTCATCGTGTTTATTCTGAAGCTTAAGGTCATTAAGTGCTGCGTTTGTTGCCTCTACTCCAAGCTTTTTCTTGAAGAGCATATTTCTTGCGTAGCCTTCGCTAACCTCTACAACCTCGCCTTTTTTACCAAGTGACTTAACGTCTGAAAGAAGTATTACTTTCATAGCCTAATTTCTCCTTCTTCTAGCATTTTATCTATTGTTGCTTCAAGGTCCTCTCGAACCTCATCAAGTGTACGATTTTGAATCTGGGCTCCTGCAATATTTACATGTCCACCACCACCCAGACGGGCCATAATACTTTGTACATCGATTTCATCGATTGAACGAGAACTGATGTAAATCTTGTCCATATATTTTGTCAAAACAAATGACGCTTTAATACCTACGATATTAAGAAGCTCGTTAGCTGCCTGAGCGCCAACTACTGTTGGGCTTTCAAGATTTCCATCTGGCTCGCATTCTGCGATGGCAAATGCATCTCTGTATACTGCTGCATTTCTAACGATTTCTGCGCGGGCCTTGTATGTCTCCATGTTTTCACGAAGCATCTTTCTAACTCTAGTAACCTCTGCTCCATTTCTACGGAGGAAGGCAGCTGCCTCAAATGTACGAACACCAGTCTTTGTCATAAAGTTGTTTGTATCAATCAAGATACCTGCATAAATACAATCAGCCTCAGTTGGGTTGATATTGATTTTCTCTGCGAAATACTGAAGCACCTCGGCAATCATCTCACTTGCAGATGATGCATATGGCTCGATGTAAGAGAGAATTGGATTTTCAATAATCTCCTCCACCTGTCTGTGGTGATCAATTACAACGATGTTTTTATTTTTATATAGAAGTCCTGGGCATTCCACATAGCTTGGTCTGTTGGTATCAACAACCATAATAAGAGTGTTTTCATTGCAAAGATTAAGTGCCTGCTCACTTGTGATGAACATGTCATCTGGGTATTCGCCCTTTTCTGTAAAGCTCTCAACAACTGGGCGCATAGAGCTTGTGATTGTATCAATAACGATATTTACAGGCTTTCCAATTTCTCGACCTGCGCAGAACACACCAACTGATGCTCCTAAGCAGTCTGCATCAGAAAGATTGTGTCCCATAACGATGATTCTTTCTCTTGTTTCCATGAGCTCGCGAAGGGCCTGTGCCTTAACTCTGGCCTTTACACGAGTTGAACGCTCCACTTCCTTACCATGAGTACCATAATAAGAAACGTCCTGTGCGTTCTTAACAACTACCTGGCATCCGCCACGGGCAAGTGCAAGATCGATAGCAACATGCGCATACTGTGCCTTTTGATTGTAGTTGTCGCTTCCAAGTCCGATACCAATACTTACTGTGATATCTTTATCATTTCCCATCTTAATTCCAGTAATATCTTCCACGATAGAGAATTTGTCATCCTCGAAGTTCTTGAGATATTTGTGCTGGAACATAATGAGGTATTTATCTTTTTCAAGACGGCTGACTATTGCATCAGCTTCGCCAAAGTATTTATTAATCTTTCTATCAAGAAGTGCTAAAAGCATTGAGCGCTTTGCATTCTCTACCTGATCAAATACTTCATCGTAATTGTCTACATAAAGAAGGGCCATTACCATGCCCTGGTCATTGATTTTAGCTTTTGTAGCTTGAATATCTGTCTCGTCAAATAAGATGATAGCTACTAATCCATCAGTAACTTCATCCATATTGGCAACAAGATTGCTGCCCTGAAGAGGCTCAGTCATATCAAGTCGCTGAAGACATGCTAAATACTTTCTTTCATTATATTCAATATGAATATCGAAGTTGTCGTCCTTAGCATGGTCGATTCCTTCACGTGTGATTTCTGAGAAGATGCTTGTGATTGATTTATTGTAAGTTTTGTTTTTATCAACAAGCTGACAAAACTCCTCGTTCATCCACATGATTCTTCCAGTAGAATCCAGCAATACATATGGCAATCTAAAGTTCTTTAAAAGCTCCTTCTGGACTGTTCCATAATGAACTGCATATTCAATTATTGTGTTTTTAAAGGATTTAAGATTGGCCTTGTAATATGCAAAGCAGGCTACACCATAAACTAGCACAAAGATAAGTGTTATACCGGCTGCCTTTGGATTTACAAAGCTTAGAATGATACAACCTATTAAAAAAATAATAAGCATGTACAGAGGGAATCTCAGATATCTTTTCAGACGATTCCTATACTTTAATGCTTCCATAATATTCTCCCGATTAGTCAATTCTCTACTATCATCAGATAGTTACCTCAATTCTACCTTTGGCATGTATTATATCATATCACATCCAGTTTTATATAATTTATTATCCAAGTATGGAATATGTGCTCAATTCATACAGGGCCATTTTGTATATATTTCACAGCCCGTTGTTAAAATAACGAAACGTTTTTGTATTTTTTGGTTATTCTAACATTGTTCACAGTTTCACCATTTTTTATAATTTTAGATAGTTCAGGGGGGAACCCTAATTTTTCAAAGAGAGGATATTTTATTATGGCAGACATTTCATTAAAAAACATTAATAAGGTTTATCCAAATGGCTTCCAGGCTGTTAAGGATTTCAACCTTGAGATTAAGGATCAGGAATTCATCATTTTCGTAGGACCTTCTGGTTGTGGTAAGTCTACAACTCTTCGTATGATTGCAGGTCTTGAAGAAATTTCTTCAGGTGAGCTTCTCATCGACGGAAAGCTTATGAACGACGTAGAGCCAAAGGACAGAGATATCGCAATGGTATTCCAGAACTACGCTCTTTATCCACATATGACAGTTTACGATAACATGGCATTTGGTCTTAAGCTTCGTAAGGTACCAAAGGACGAAATCGATAAGAAGGTACGTGAAGCTGCTAAGATCCTTGACCTTGAGAAGCTTCTTGACAGAAAGCCAAAGGCTCTTTCAGGTGGTCAGAGACAGCGTGTTGCTATGGGTCGTGCAATCGTTCGTAACCCTAAGGTATTCCTTATGGATGAGCCTCTTTCAAACCTTGATGCAAAGCTTCGTGTTCAGATGAGAACAGAGATTTCTAAGCTTCATGATTCACTCGGAGCTACAATGATCTACGTTACACATGATCAGACAGAGGCTATGACACTTGGTACAAGAATCGTAGTTATGAAGGACGGTGTAGTTCAGCAGATCGATACACCTGCAAACCTTTATCAGAAGCCATGCAACCTCTTCGTTGCTGGATTCATCGGTTCACCACAGATGAACTTCCTCAATGGTACACTTAACGCTGATTGCACAGCTATCCAGGTTAACGGTGCTACAATCCAGATTCCACCAGCAAAGACAAAGGCTCTTTCAGAGAAGAACTACGGTGGTAAGGAAGTAATCCTTGGTATCCGTCCAGAGGATATTCATGATTCTCAGATTTACGTTGATACACAGTCTTCTTCAGTTATCGAAGCTAAGATTTCTGTATACGAGCTTCTTGGTGCAGAGGTTTACTTATACTTCGATTATGCTGGAACTCAGGTTACTGCAAGAGTTGACCCACGTACAACAGCTAGAGGTGGCGACACTGTTAAGTTTGCTCTTGATATGGAGAAGGCTCACTTCTTCGATAAGGACACAGAGCTTACAATTGCTAACTAATCAATTGATTAGTCCAATTTAATGATTTAAAATGGAGGTATCTTTTTGAAAGGTACCTCTTTTTTTATGAATTTCGATGATAAAAAGGAAAAATTACTAGAACAATTATCAAAAGCTACAGGCATTAATTTTCAAATCACTGATTCAGAATTATCAGATGAGGAAACCGTTAATAAATTAAAAGAAATGGTTGTCCGCTTTAATGTGCTGGACTCGAAGAGCTCTTTTTATAGGGCCTATTTAACCAGAGAGCTTTCCTACTCTGATGCAGCCGCTTACATTCATCGCTTTCATATAGATGAAAATGCCATCCGTATGCTTTTCTATTTGGAAAGTCAGGTTGATTATCCAAAAGAAGCCGTGTCGTTGTTGAAGAGTTTATTGCCTGATTCCCAGGATGCTTTGGTTCAAATAGATTCAAAGCACATTGCGATAATCGTCCACTTCGATACTGTTCCATCTGACGAGGATATCCTTCAGTACTGTAATGAGTTCTTAGATATGTTAGAGTCAGAAGCATTTTTGAGTTTTAAGGTTTCTTACGATTTGCCTATAAGCAAATTCACTGAGTTACCTAATTCTTATAAAGATATTGTTTTGGCTATGCATATTGGAAATATATTCAGAAGCTCCGACCATGTATATTCATACAGCACCATGGGATTGGGCCGATTACTTTACAATATTCCTGAAGAAGAAGTTGAAACATATCTAAACAACCATATAAATATCGACATTTTAGCGCAGCTTGACGTGGAAACTTTAAACCTTTTAGAGGCATTTTTTGATAATGATTTGTCACTTGCCGAGACTTCCCGCAAAATGTTCATTCATCGAAATACATTAATCTATCGTCTGGATAAATTCGCTGATTTGACAGGATATGACGTGAGAAAATTCAGTGATGCCATCACCGTGAAGCTGTCACTGATGCTCTACAACTACATTCGTAGTAGATAAATAACAAAAAGCTAGTATGTTACGACTACAAGCCTGAAGTTACTCCGTTCAATAACACATTTCACTTGAGTAACCTCAGAGCTTGCTGTCTACATACTAGCTTATTTTATATGCATCGCACCATTTTTGATTACGATATGAAATTATACAAATGCTTTAATCTGCTTGTAGATACCTTCGGCATCTAATTCGTATTTAGCGAGAAGCTTAACAGCTGGGCCTGACTCACCGAATGTATCCTTTACGCCAATGCGAAGCATCTTTGTAGGGCACTTCTCTGAAAGAACTTCTGCAACAGCTCCACCAAGACCACCGATAACTGAATGCTCTTCTACTGTTACAACCTTGCCTGTCTTAGATGCGCTCTTTACGATAAGATCAGCATCGATAGGCTTGATTGTGTGGATGTTGATAACCTCAGCATCAATTCCGTCTTCTGCAAGCTTCTTTGCAGCTTCAAGTGATTCATTAACCTCAAGACCTGTAGCAATGATTGTAAGGTCCTTGCCCTCTTTAAGAACAACACCCTTACCAATTTCAAACTTATAATCTGGTCTGTCGTTGATTACAGGTACTGCAAGACGTCCAAAACGAAGATAAACTGGACCATCCATCTTGTAAGCAGCCTCTACAGCAGCCTTTGCTTCAACATCATCAGAAGGATTGATGATAGTCATGCCTGGGATTGTACGCATAAGAGCGATATCCTCGTTACACTGATGTGAAGCACCGTCCTCACCTACTGAAATACCAGCGTGAGTTGCACCAATCTTTACATTGAGGTGTGGGTAACCAACTGAGTTACGTACCTGCTCGAAAGCACGTCCTGCTGCAAACATTGCAAATGATGAGCAGAATGGAACCTTTCCTGTGCTAGCAAGACCTGCTGCAATACCAACCATGTTTGACTCTGCAATACCACAGTCAATATGGCGCTCAGGAAATGCCTTCTTAAAAATACCTGTCTTTGTAGCCTCTGCAAGGTCAGCATCAAGAACTACTAAATTGTCATATTTCTCACCTAAAGCAACGAGAGCGTTACCGTAGCTCTCACGAGTTGCGATTTTCTTAACATCTGCCATTACTCTTCACCTGCTTTCTTTAATTCTTCCATAGCGATAGCATACTCCTCATCGTTAGGAGCTTTTCCGTGCCATCCTACCTGGTTCTCCATAAATGAAACACCCTTGCCCTTTACTGTCTTCATAACGATTGCAGTAGGCTGTCCTTTTGTTTCTCTTGCTTCTTTGAAAGCAGCACGAAGCTGATCAAAATCATTTCCATCTGCAACTTCTACTACGTGGAAGTTGAATGCTCTGAATTTGTCTGGGATTGGATATGGGCTGTTTACGTCCTCGATACGTCCATCAATCTGAAGACCGTTGTTATCTACGATTACGCAAAGGTTATCAAGCTTCTTTGCAGCTGCGAACATAGCAGCTTCCCATACCTGACCTTCCTGGATTTCACCATCTCCAAGAAGTGTATAAACTCTATAAGATTCATTAGAGAGTTTTGCTGAAAGAGCCATACCTGTTGCTACAGAAATTCCCTGGCCAAGTGAACCTGATGATGCATCAATACCTGGTGTATGCTGCACACATGGATGTCCCTGTAAGTGACTTCCAATGCTACGAAGGCCCTTTAAATCCTCAACTGGGAAGAAGCCTCTCTGCGCAAGTGTGGCATAAAGACCTGGTGCAGTGTGTCCCTTTGAAAGCACGAATCTATCTCTGTCTGCCTTCTTTGGATTCTTTGGATCGATATTCATCTCCTCAAAGTAGAGATATGTAAATACCTCTGTTGCTGAAAGAGATCCGCCTGGATGTCCAGCTTTTGCAGCGTGAACACCTTCAATGATTCCCTTGCGGACTTCAATAGCAGTTTTTACTAGCTCTTGATTTGTCATTTTTCTCCTCCTAAAATCATTGGGTAAAACCTATAATTATCTCATTTCATCCAATGTAATCAACATAATGTTTTTGATTGCTGATGAAATGGTGATAGCATTTTCATGGAAGCCTGCATTAGAAAATACCAGATAAAATGCATCTCCCTGTCTGTGAAGCTGCTTTGTTTTTTCAATTAATGATTTTAACTGTGCAACTTCTATTGGCTCATGGATATAATAGCACTGGGCAAAAATCGTAGCTGACTTACCATCACATTTTCCAAGTGATACCAAATCAAAACCGTCTGTGGTTCCTGCTTCATCGTCATTAACCCACCAGTTTCCAATTTCTTCGATTGTAAATGGAAGAAGGTTATTATCGCTTCTATCTCGCAAGTATTCAGCACATATTTTGATGAATACTTCCTTCATATAGTCATCAATATCTGCTTTGATTGTGTCCCAAAGCTCATCAACCTGACCTGAAATATATAAATTGTAGTTTGCCACAATGTGCTTGTACCAGAATAATGTGCTGGTATTAACTATCGAATAACGAGTTTTCTTTCTATTTGTAATCTCAGTAATTGCAGTATCTTTTGTACAAACGCCAATCGACATTAGTGAGTTCAAGTAAGGAACCACAACATCCTTTGGCTTTTCAACCTCTGCCGAAATCTGATTAACTCTATTTAATCCCTTGGCAAGTGTCGCAAGCATATAGTTGTAATATGATAGCTCACGAAGCTCAGTAGCCATAACCTGCTCCGGATTCAAACCAAGATTGCAATTCTTATCCAAAAACAGCTTGTACGCCACTTCTTTTATTTTATCTTCACCATGTATTGGACTGATGCCGTACATATCGTAACCATCTATTCCAAGTAGTGCTGCTGTGCGTACCAGGTTGTATGGAATACCGCCTGTAATGCCATATAAAAATGCAGCTTCCTTCGGACTTGCATCTGCAAAAAACTCGCAAGAGTCATAAAATCCTAATGGCTGAACTACCAAATCAAGTGTTATATCGTTTTTCCATAGGGCCTTTTTACCCTTTATGTATTTATCAACTAGCATAAACGCATCGGAACATAGAATGAGCTTAACTGGTAATTTCTTCCATTCTCCGACTATATATTCATGAAGTTTTTTATCAAAATCTGGATCTGACTTAACAATATGAGGGTATTGGTCAATGATGATAAGCTGCTTAGATTTTGCAGCCCTCTTAGAAATTTCTTGGCAAAATGCCTCCCCATCAAGAACAGTTGACGAGCCAATAGTCTTGCTAATCTGCTCAAACTGATGCTTAGCAGTAGTCTCGTAAGCCTCGAAAAAAATGACTTCTTTATCCTTTGCAAACTCTCTTAATAGAGCTGTCTTGCCAACCCCCAATTGGCCAGAAACAACTGCAACGGATGCTTCTTCTCCCTCATAAAATCCATTTAGTTTTTCAATTTCTGATTTGCGTCCTTTAAACATAACACCTCTCCTTTACACGCTAACTAGCGTGCAAATCCATGGTATCACGTTTCAACTATGGATGCAATATTCTGAAAATATTAAGATTTAATTTTTATAATTCTAAACTATTTTAGAATAATCTTTAATAACCTTTCTTTACTTTAGCATTATCTCTTATTTTTATCAACTATGCATTCTCTTTTTTTACCTTATAATGGCTAAAAAAAGACCTGACAGCTGTTCTCTGTCAGGTCTAAAGCATCTTTATTAATTTACTTTATATGCATATCCCTTTTCTTCTGCATTTGCATAATTAATATAGCCTTTTTGTCTGTATGGATGCTCTTCCCAAAGCTTATCTGCTGTTGGTTTCCAGTTTGCTGCATATTCTGCGCACTTTTCACATAAATGCTCAACAGGCTCTTCCTGCTCAACATCTGTAGAATGAGCACCTGAACGCTTAACCATCTCCTGGAGAAGTTCTGGATTTTCAAGCATAGGACAAGGTCTAAGCATATTGTCATTAAATGGTTGACCCTTTCTGTACTCCATGAATAATGGCTGCTGGAGACACTCAATAAGAGATTTTTCACGAATATTTGCACCAGAATAATGAATAAATACGCATGGCTCTACATCGCCCTTTGGATTAATATGGCAATAGTTTCTACCACCAGCGATGCATCCACCTACAAACTCTCCATCGTTCTGGAAGTCCATAACATAGATTTCTTTACCACCTTCACGGCCACGAACTTCACGAAGTCTGTGATAAATGTACTCTCTCTGCTCTGGAGAAGGCATTAATTCTGGAGAAGCCTTCATTCCAACTGGCATAAGATGGAAATACCAAGCAAATCTTGAACCATGTTCAATCAGTAAATCAAAGAATTCATCGGAAGTTACTGAATCCATATTCTTTGATGTATAGCAAACTGAATTACCGAAAATCAATCCATTTTCATGGAGTAAATCCATAGCATGAATTACCTTTGCGAATACACCTTCACCACGGCGGAAATCATTTGCATCTTCAAAGCCCTCGAGAGAAATTGAAAGTGATAAATTTCCTACTCTCTTCATTTCATCACAGAATGCCTGATCTACAAGTGTACCATTAGTATAGCTATGGAATGCACAATCGTTATGCTTCTCGCAAAGCTTGATAATATCAGCCTTTCTAACAAGTGGTTCGCCACCAGTTAACATATAGAAGTAAATTCCAAGTTCCTTACCTTGGGTGACAATGCTGTCTAATTCCTCAAATGTTAAATTAAGTTTATGACCATACTCAGCTGCCCAACATCCTGTGCAATGAAGATTGCAGGCACTTGTTGGATCCATGAGAATCAGCCATGGTATATTACAACCAAATTTTTCTCTATTCTCCCTAATCATCTTGGTACCTTTAAATGCAGCCTGGTATCCAAGATTTAATGCTGTCATTTTTGCAACATGTGGATCTGTTTCAGTTAATAATCGTGTAACATAGTTCATCCACTTAGAGTCTTCTTGATTAATGAGATCTCTAGCTCCTGCAAAAGCAGCTGTACGGAATCCTTTACTACTTCCACCCATCATTTTCTCTGTCATATCAACAATCTTTAATAGGCTTTTCTGTGGATTCTTTTTTACATTCTTCAGAACTTCATCTATAGCCGCACTAAATGCAGCTCTTTCAACATTATCTTTTACTCCCATTTTAGTTCCTCCGTTTCATTTAACCTAACTTTAGTATAGATTCCACAAATTTTTATGCTATATACAAAGTTTTTTCTTTGTTTTTTGATTTATACAATTTTTTTCATATGTATAGGTTTGCTATATAATCTTATTTCACAGTATTTTAGCAATATGTACCACTATATATGGTATTATGGATTTATACCAAGTTATTGCATTTATTGTTCCTTTATCATAAAGGTATTCTAGCTTGGTAAATTCGGGGTAAATTTTTTTGTATTGGGAGAATATATGCCAGGTTTTATTACTCATTTAACTTTCGGAGAACAATGTATATCGTTCATCGAATCTGACGATACTAAGAATCTGATTGAAAAACATCAGACATGTTTTGGATTGGGCCTTCAGGGGCCTGATATCTTTTTCTATCATATCCCTGCATATGTCTTTTATAAGAAGAATATTGGAAATGTAATGCATAGAGAACGGGTTATGCTTTTTTTTGATTACCTTTTTGACGCAAGAAATAGCTTTGATGATGCTCATGATAGACGTATTTGTGATGCTTATATAATAGGATTTATGGGGCATTATTCCTTAGATGTGATTTGCCATCCTTATGTCTACTTTAAAAGTGATCATTTTAATAATCTGAAGAAAAGTGGTATATATGATTTTGGAAGACATGTTTCTCTAGAAACTGATATAGATCATTTGGTCCTAGATCATTTTAAGCATGTACTCCCTAGTCAATTTGATTATGCTAGAACTGTATCTCCTTCAGACAACGAGAAACGAGTTATTACAGAATTGCTTTTTATAAGCATAAACCGAGCTTTTCCAGAATATCACGTACGATATGGAACTATAAAAAATGCTATAAAATCATTTATAAAACTGAATCGATTAATGAGTGATCCATCAGGAAAAAAGAAAAAACGCATTCAAAGAATAGAGCACCTATTCTTTAAATGCGATGTTATTTCGTCTATGATTCCTAGTGATACTATTATTAAATACAATGATCCCTGTAATTCATTTAATGCAAATTGGCATAATCCTTGGAATCCTTCTATCAATAGGAATGAAAGCATTTATGAATTATTTAATGAAGCTATGCCTGATTTCATAGAACGAATAAACCTTTATATGAAATCCTGCGGTAATACTTCATTCTTTGATTCCGATATCGATACTGTCACTGAAACAAATATGTATCTTCATTATAGAAACAAATTATTAGTAAGTCTCAGTGACAATAGTTATCTATCAGGTTTACCTCTTGATTAATTAAAGTAATCCTTTACCTGATTGTAAATAATCTTCATCAAGCGCTGTCTTGCTTCTACAGCTGCCCATGCAATATGTGGTGTAATGATAAGCTTGTTGCTGTCTTTTATATTGCGTAATGGGTTTTCTGGAGACATAGGCTCAACATCAAGTACATCTAAGCCAGCTCCAGCTATTTGTCCACTCTCAAGTGCGTCCGCAAGGTCTTTTTCCACAACGATTGGACCTCTACCAACATTTATGAGAATGGCACTATTTTTCATCTTTTCAAATGCATTCTTATCCATTAAGTGTAATGTGTTTTCATCAAGTGATGCGTGGATAGAAATAACATCTGATGTGGATAACAAAGTGTCAAAATCGACTTCTTTGTAGATATCGCTGTGATTCTTTCCACTAGTAGAATAGTAAACTACATTCGCACCAAGGCAAGTTGCTATTTCTGCCACTCTTTTTCCGATAGCACCTAATCCAATAATGCCCCATGTCTTATTAGCTATTTCGTTAAAATGCATCTCAAAATGTGTAAATAACTTATCATTTACGTACTTTTCGCTTTTTACATAATCATCGTAATAACTTAAATGCTCGTATAAGTTTAATAATAATGCCAAAGTATGCTGCGCTACTGCTTCTGTAGAATACCCTGCAACATTTCTCCATTCTATATTTCTCTTAGCTAGATAGTCTTTATCAAGATTATTAGTTCCCGTAGCTGTAACACATACAAGCTTAAGATTATTAGCCTTTCCAATTGTATTTTCATTGATTGGTACTTTATTTATGATAACCACATCGGCATCTACGGTTCTTTCAGCTGCCTCTTCTGGGGTAGAATAATCATATATAACAACATCCCCAAATTCATTAAAACAACTTAAATCTATATCTTCACCTATAGATTTTCTGTCTAAGAATACTATTTTCATATTGCCTCCTATAAATACAAAAAAACCTTCAAGCATTATATCTTGAAGGTTTATAAAAAACAAGTGCCCAGAGTCGGAATCGAACCAACGACACGAGGATTTTCAGTCCTCTGCTCTACCAACTGAGCTATCTGGGCACGTAGTTGCGGGAGATGGATTTGAACCACCGACCTCCGGGTTATGAGCCCGGCGAGCTTCCAGACTGCTCCATCCCGCGATATTAAAAAAGATGGGCGGTGGTGGATTCGAACCACCGAAGCAATTTGCAGCAGATTTACAGTCTGTCCCCTTTGGCCACTCGGGAAACCGCCCATAGTAAAATATTTAATTAAGTGGGACCTACAGGGCTCGAACCTGTGACCCCCTGCTTGTAAGGCAGATGCTCTCCCAGCTGAGCTAAGATCCCACA
>NZ_FOHF01000005.1:0-215435 GCF_900111635.1 Pseudobutyrivibrio sp. C4
AAAGCTATGGTACCTTGGGTTCATATTACATTCGCTAAGTAGAACTTAAAAAGAGATATTTGTATGTATGAGCACCGTGGCACATTCAACGTCGTGTTTCAAGTGACCACTGCTGCCGCCGTCCTAGCGGCAGCTGCTCATCCATATCAAATATCTCTTTTTGTTCTACTAAGCTCATTCCAAAATCACCCAAAGGTATCCATAGTTTTTGAAATCCATATAAACCAAGAGCTGTGTGTCCGTCCACAGACATACCGATTCAGAAAATGTACAGACCTGCAAAAGACACCTGTAAATAAGTGTGTTCTCCTTGTGCTTTAGAAAAACATAATATTCATGCGATGTCCCGTAGGGGGACCTGGTGGTCGGGCCCGATGGGGAGGGCTGGCTGGGCCAGTGCGAATAGATGGAAAAGGGCAGGTAAGATGGGGCCTAGATATTGATTTTGAGGGGCGTGCATGGTAAAATAGCTTCTAGTTGTGGCTCAGGGGAGCCGGAGATTAGGAGGAAGTTTTTATGAGCACAGTGACTATTGTACTCATCGTTATTGCGGTTCTTATGGTTGCCGCAATCGTTGTATTATATTTTCTTGGTAAGAAGGCACAGGATAAGCGTGCAGAGCAGCAGGATCAGATGGATGCAGTTGCACAGCAGGTTTCAATGCTTATCATTGATAAGAAGCGAATGAAGCTTAAGGAAGCTGGTCTTCCAGAGGCAGTTGTTGCTGCTACACCATGGTATGCTAAGAATTCAAAGATTCCAGTTGTTAAGGCTAAGGTTGGCCCACAGATGATGACTCTTATCTGTGATGCAGAAATCTTTGATGAGGTTCCTGTAAAGAAGGAAGTTAAGGCTACAGTTTCTGGTCTTTACATCACAAAGGTAAAGGGAATCCGCGGTGGCAATGCTACTCAGGATACAAAGAAGAAAAAGGGACTTCGTGCTTGGGCACTTCGTAAGCAGAAGGAGCTTGACCAGGAAACAAGAAAGAATAAATAAGTTTTTATTAACACCTCGGTTAAAAAATGGCCGAGGTGTTTTATTTGTCTAATAAAAGTGATAAAATGGCGTTACTAAGAAAATTTTCAGACAACTTAGTTTGGGAGGAACGAGGATGAATTTTAAGATTAATAAAGCCATTTTGTCACTTTTTGTTTTAGCTTTTGCTGTTGTGCTTATGCCACATATCGATGCAAAGGCAGCTACTCAGGAAGAATACCAGATTTATTCGCAGGTTTTAAATGCTGATTACTATGCAGCTATGAATCCTGATGTGGCGGCAAAGGCAGATGGTAGTTACATATATTATCTTGAGCATTACATCAAATATGGTGTGTACGAGGGAAGAAATGCCAGTGGTACATTTAATGCTACCGACTACATGATCAAGAATCCTGACCTTGCGGCAGTGTTTGGAAATAACATGCCAGCATATGTTATTCATTATGTATTGTCTGGAAAGGCAGAGGGCCGCGATGGCACTCCTTCAGTTGGAGCTTTGGCAACTGATATGCCTCAAACCTACACTTTGCTTGGAGCCTATACAACAGAGTACGATCCAAATGCAGCTAGAGGCCACAATATCGAAGTAGCTGCAGAAAAGGTAGATGGTACAGTGGTGGCACCAGGTACAACTTTCTCAGCATCAAATTCAATTGGTAAGCGTACATCGGCAAATGGTTTTGTTGAGGCGCCAGTATTTATCAATAAGCAACATGCAACAGGAATCGGCGGAGGCGTTTGTCAGGTTTCTTCAACCATATATGCAGCCATGAAGACTGCAGGAATTAAAGCAACTGAAAGACATCCTCATTCTCTTCCAGTTTACTATCTGCCAGAGGGCTGGGATGCCACAATTTCATGGGGCTCATTAGATCTTAAGTTTGTGAATACATACGATTCAAATATAGTAGTATTTGTTTTTGCAGATGAGGGACATCTTACAGCGGCACTTTATTTGCAAAATTAAAATTTTTCGCACAATTAATTGTAGTCACGGTCTAAGAATCATGTTATAATACGCCCCAACAGGGTAAAATTCGGATTTTACCAGTAGGGGAAAGGATTCCCCTGCACAGCTTAGGGCTGCAAAATGGATTTTGACCAAGGGGAATAATAAGTGGAAGAATTGTTGAGTAAGCAAGCTCCGGAAGTACAGGAACTTATCAAAAACGTAAACAAGTATCGAAAGGTGGATAACGAAAAACACCTTAGCTTTGCTTGCGATTTGTTTGATTTAGCACAAGAATGCGGAAATCAAGATTTAAAGGATTACGCAAGTTGTGCTCTTGGCGATGCATGTTGCCAAAATCAGGACTATTCGCAAGCTTTATATTACATGTCGGCAGGCGTTCGAGGCCTCGCCAAAACAGACGAATACGAGCTCTTATGTAGATGCTACAATGAGCTAGGTATTATTTTCAGAAGTGAAGGTCATTTCATTACTAGCGAAGATTATTTCATTAATGCCATGGAAATCGCCAGGGCACACAGATTGTACGCCATTGAAGCTATGGCGTGTTCTAATTTTGCTTCTCTTTGCGAGGAAATGGATGCTATCGAGAGAGCACTAGAATATCATTATCGTTCCATTGAATGTTGCAGTTTCATAGATGACGAAGATTTCAAGCTTAGCCTTATGGCAGGGGATTACGCTTTTATTGTAAAGCTATATGTAATCCTTAAGGATGAAGAAAGTGCAGATCAGGCACTTGCAGAGATGGAAAAAATCATTGCGAAGTACCCAGAGATAAATGATCTTTTCGATATTAGAATTGCCAGATACGTATATTACAAGTTTAAAAATAACACAGCAAAGATTCAGGAAATGAAGGCTCTTTGCCTGGAGTCATTCTATGCTTGCCAGGAATATATTGTTTATTTCGATGAGGCTAAGCAGCTTATTGAAATACTCACAGAAGAAAAAGACTATCAGGAACTTCAAAAGATGTATGATAGGACTGAACAGGTTTTATCAAAAGACGATTTAATAAATCTAAGAGTATTCCTTGAGGAGTACAAGATTAAGATGTACGAAGCATTGGGCGATAAAGAACGCCTCATGGCTAGTTACAGCAACTACTATAGATATAACACTATCAAAACAGTTGATAATAAGCGTTCATTTTTGACCACTCTTCGTCTTCGTTCAGAGCTTGCTCAGCAGCGCACAAAGAATCTGTTCCTTTCGGCTGCCGCAGAGACAGATCCTCTCACAGGTATTGCCAACAGACTGAAGCTCAATACAGTTATTGATGAGCTTTTTGTGTTAGCTAATAACGAAGGCAAAACACTTGCTGTTGAAATGATGGATATCGATTTCTTCAAGGAAGTAAACGACACATACGGTCATGCCAAGGGCGATGAGCTTTTGGTGATGCTTGCTAAAATTTTAAAGAGTGTCGAAGATGATAAGATTTTCGTTGCTAGATACGGTGGTGATGAATTCATCATTTACTACTACGACATGACTGATGAGCAAATAAAAGAAGTTGCTCGTCACATACAAAAATCAATGGAAATTGCTGGCGAGGCCCTTGGTATAGGAAAGGTCACAGTTTCCCAGGGAATCGTAAATCACATCCCTAGACCACTCAATAGAGCGTGGGATTATATGAATGCTGCTGATTTAGCATTGTATTTTGTTAAGAACCATGGCAAGGCAAATGCTCGAATTATTCACAGAGCCACAGAATTAGAGACTCTTGCATGGGACAAAGTTTTTTGACTTTTAAACAAGTAATTATTAAAATATTTATAACCAGACAGAAGGCTAAGCTCGGTCTTCTGTCAATTTATGTAAAGGGGTTTTTTGTATGGCAAAATTGTACTATTATTATGGAGCTATGGGTTCTTCAAAGACAGCTAATGCCCTTATGACTCATTTCAACTATCAGGAAGTTGGTCAGAATGCGCTTTTGGTTAAGCCAGAAATGGATACCAGATTCGGCGAGAGAGTTGTTCGCTCTAGAATCGGCTTGGAGAACGAATGCGTCTTCCTCGAGGATTTAATAAAAATGCCTGAGGAGGAAATTAAAAAATATGATTGCATCATTGTTGATGAGGTACAGTTTGCAACACCAGAGCAGGTAGATTTTCTATCTGATATTGTTGATTTTATGGATGTGCCTGTGGTTGCTTATGGACTTAGAGCAGATTTTAGAAATAAGCTTTTCCCAGGTTCAGAACGACTTATCACAATTGCTGATGTTATTCACGAAGTCAAAACTGTGTGCTGGTGTGGACGCAAGGCCACATGCAACACTAGATATAATGAAGGCGGAGTTGTACGCTCAGGCCCACAGGTTATGCTTGGAGCAAACGACTCTTATGTGGCACTTTGCCGCAAGCACTTTAAACTGGGACAGCTTGCCCCAGATGAGAAAGAGGAGAGTTAATGACTTTTAGCTTTGCAATTACAGTAATATTTTGGTTATATGTTATTTTTTGGATACAGGTGCCAGGAATGCTCCTTGTGGAGTTCCTTTTGCCTAGACGATTAAAGGCATACACCAGACTTTTATCTGGATTTTTCCTAGGCTTCATCTGTCTAGCTACCATTTATTTTATCGAGTCAATAATCGGCGTTAATGGCCTAATCACCATTGCGGGCCCAATCCTTTCTTCGATAGCTCTTATCCGCTATTTCAAAAAAGGACGCCCATCAGTTTACAATGCTTATGAGCATTTTAAATGGCTCGGAATAATTATATTTGGATTTATTTTTATAGTTTCTACTATTAATTTCCAGCTTAAATATGCTGGCGCCTTATCAGGACAGACTACTCAGGTTTACCATGATTTCCTTTTCCATACAGGAAACATTGTATCCTTGAGCCGTTCTTTCCCAAATGGAGATATCAGAATCTCTGGGCTAACATTTTATTATCATTATTTTTATGAGCTTATTTTTGCCATGTGCAAGCACATCTTTGGCATGGATGCCTTCAGACTATACATGAATGGCAATGCTTTGATTTGTGCGTGGCCACTCACTCTTGCCATGATGATTATAGGCGAGAGACTTCGCGGTGGCAGAAGTATTCGTGGCGTTAGATACTATTCTTACTATGCAGGAATGCTTGTTTCATGCATTTGCTTGCTTCCTGTAAATGTTGTTGGAGCTAAGCTTCCAACATCTTGGTTGAATAATCACTTGTTTGGAAACGGCAATGCTATGGGGCTTGCTTTATCTATCACAGTTCTTTTGGTAGATGTTTTAGTAGATGTTTGGTACGATAAGTTCTCTGTCAGAGTGATGATAGCAATCTATCTTTTAGCAGCTACTGCCACTGGTTTCAAGGGAACTACAGGAATTGTTCTTGTGACAATTTCCTGGTCAGTATTTATTATTGAGTCGATCCTGGTTAAAAAGATTCACATGCCTAGATTCTTCTATGTATTTTGTGCATCATTAGGATTCGTACTTACATACATGATAGTTACCGTTGGATTAAATCCATCTGGCGCAAACAACAGAGCCATGGAAGTTACACCAGCAGGTACACTTGATGCCAGCCGTGTAGGTCAGGTTTTCTCAAAGCTTGGTCTTGATTACATGGCTTTCCCATGGGTGATCATTGCTGTTCTTCTTTGCATTGTATGTATTGTTGGTCCTTGCATTTTAGCGTTTGCAGCTTTTGCATACAGCAAGTTCAAAACACTTATCAAAGAAAAAGTTATTGGAGATATATTTGACTGGTTCGTAATTGGTTCAGTGATTATTGGCGTTGCTGCCTTTTGTTCAGTTAGCGTGCCAGGATTGTCTCAGGGATATTTCGTTATCACAAATGCAGCCTTTATCTTCTACGGTGCAATGAAATATCTTATTGAGAACAAAAAGACATTGATTTCATATGTCACATACCTTTTCTTTGGCATTGGAACAGCCTTTTTAATAATTGATATTGGATATTTTTGCTACGACGATATCAAGCAAGAGGCTGTTTATGAATCAGAGGCTGGCGACCGCCAGGATCTTGTTTCCGCTGATACAATGGAAGCTTATTTATGGCTTAGAGACAACACGGCTGAGGACGCAGTGGTTGCTGTAGATAGATTCACTGAGGATTTAGATTACAGAAGCATCTATTTCTACTGTAGCGCTTTTTCTGAGCGTCAGGTATATATAGAAGGCTACGACTATTCTGACATCACAGAAAAGCAGGTTGAGGCCATGCTTTCCATCAATGAAAAATTCTATAGCGAGGATACTGCAGTTGCAGAAGCGGCTATGGAAATGAGTGGTGTTGATTATCTGGTTGTTACCGAATTAAATCATCCGGACTATTGGGAAAACAGCCCAAAGTTAAAACTAGTTTTTACAAACGATGATGTTAGCATTTATAGATATTATTCTGACGGCGGCATGTCTGCTGTTAACAATTAATTATGAGAGGTGCTTATGAAGGAATTAGAGTATCCATTTGATAGCGATTATTTACTATCAAAGAAAAAGAGAATTAAAAAAGAGCTTCTTGCTACAGACACAAAGTTTATAGACAAGAAGATTGCAGTTCTTGGCGGAGGCACTACTGCCAATATTATTCTTATGCTTGAATTGTTCTTGCTTAACAATGGCATTCGTCCAGAGTTTTACGAGAGTGAATACAACAAGTATTATGAGGATGCTGTTTTTCCTAATCCTGAATTGGAAGAGTTTGCACCTGACATCATTTATGTGTGCACTAGCAATCGCAACATCACAAGCTACCCAAATCTCGCAATGGATAGGGTAGCAGTTGATGAGCTTTTAGATGCACAATACGCAAAGTTCGAAACAATCTGGAAGACACTTGCTGAAAAGTACAATTGCCCAATCATCCAGAACAATTTCGAGATGCCTTTATTCAGACTTCTTGGCAACAGAGATGCATACGATTACCGTGGTTCCATGAACTTCATCACACGCCTAAATCAGCGCATGTATGACTATGCCATGGCTACTGAGAATTATTATATCTGCGATATCAATTACATCTCAGCAGATTACGGTTTGAAGGAATGGTCTGATCCATTCTACTGGTACATGTACAAATACGCTATGTGCGTTCCAGCAATCCCATCGCTTTCTTTCAATGTGGCCAACATTATCAAGTCACTTCTTGGAAAGAATAAAAAGGGATTTGTTCTTGATTTGGATAACACTCTTTGGGGCGGCGTTATCGGTGACGATGGTGTTGATGGCATTGTCCTTGGCCCAGAGGAAGCTGAGGGGCAGGCATATACAGAGTTCCAGCGTTACCTTAAAGCACATCAGCAGCTTGGCATAATATTAAATGTAGATTCAAAAAACGACATGGAAAACGCTATTGCAGGTATTAACCATCCTGACAGCGAATTCCAGGAAAAGGATTTCATTTCAATCAAGGCCAACTGGGATCCAAAGGATAAAAACTTTGCAGACATTGCGTCAGAGCTTACCCTTCTTCCAGAAAGCTTGGTATTTGTTGATGACAATCCAGCAGAGCGTCACATTGTAACAGAACAGCTTAAGGGTGTATGTGCACCAGAGCTTGATAATGTGGTTCACTATATCCAGACAATCGACCGCTCAGGCTTCTTTGAAGCAACAAACATTTCCGCAGACGATTTAAAGAGAAATGAAATGTATCAGGAGAACGCTGCAAGAGCTAAGCTTCAGAGCAGCTTCACTGATTATGGCCAGTATCTCGACTCGTTAGAGATGCAGGCAGAAATAGATAGCTTTGCACCAGTTTACATGGCCCGCATTGCACAGCTTACAAATAAGTCAAATCAGTTTAACCTTACAACAAAGCGTTTCACTCAAACAGAAATCGAGGAGACTGCAGCTGATTCAAACTATGTCACTCTTTACGGAAAGCTTATTGATAAGTTTGGTGACAATGGTGTTGTTACTGTCGCAATTGGACACGTTGATGGCGAGACATGTGACATCGATCTTTGGCTTATGAGCTGTCGTGTACTCAAGCGCGATATGGAATTTGCTATGATGGACGAATTGGTGGCACGCCTTAAGGCTCGTGGAGTTAAGGAGCTTCGAGGTCATTATCTTCCAACAGCTAAAAACAAAATGGTTAAGAACTTCTACGGAGATATGGGATTTACCCTTGTGGAAGAAAAGGAAGATGGCTCATCAGACTGGACTCTTGATTTAAGTGGATACGAGAATCAGAATAAGCACATAAAAATGAATTAGGAATATTATGATTAAAAACATTTTAACAAACAAAAAATTAATACAGAAACTTGCTAAGAACGATTTCAAGCAGAAGTTTGCTGGCTCAACACTTGGTGTTATTTGGGCCTTCGTTCAGCCAATCATTACAATCCTTGTATACTGGATTGTTTTTGATAAGGCTCTTAATCAGGGAACACAGGGCACAAAGGCTGGCATCAGCGCTCCATTCGTACTGTGGCTTTCAGCTGGTATCGTTCCATGGTTCTATTTTAGCGAGGTACTCTCAGCAGGTACCGTTGTTCTACATGAGTACAATTATCTTGTTAAGAAGGTTGTATTCCCTATCAACGTTTTACCTGTTGTAAAAGCAGTGTCATCCCTTTTTGTGCACGGCTTCTTTGTATTATTTACTTTGCTTGTTTATCTGTTATACAGATTTCCAATTACACCATATATTTTACAGGCCCTTTATTATTCATGTGCCATGATGGTACTTACAATCGGACTAATCTATCTTACAAGCTCACTTTGCGTATTCTTCAAGGATATGGCTCAGCTTGTAAATATTCTTTTACAGGTAGGCATCTGGGCAACGCCAATCATGTGGAACTTTGATGCCATGGTTGACAAGATTCCAAACTGGTTAAGCATTGTTCTCCAGCTCAACCCAATGTACTACATCACAAGTGGCTATCGTGACAGCTTTATTGGTCAGATAGGATTTTGGGAGAAGCCAGGCTTAACACTTTATTTCTGGTGCTTTACAATCGTTATTTTCCTTCTTGGAACACACGTATTTAAGAAGCTCCAGCCTCAGTTTGCAGACGCTTTGTAAAGACTACAAATTGTATAAATTATAATGGCAGATTTCGGACAATATTTTTGTTCAAGGCTTGCTGTCAGACAATTGAATTAGTGGTAAAATATTAGTAACTTGATAAAGGGGGCCTGAATATGAAAATACCACGTTTTTTCAAAGCAAGAAGAGCCGTCGCTGTCAGCATGGTGACCTTGCTATTGTCTCTGGTTTTCTTAAACGAATTCTATTATTTACCAGCAAATGCTGATGAGGATATTGTGGTGCAGGTAGTAGCTCACAGAGGCTACTCAGGTATGTACCCCGAAAATACCCTTAGTGCCTTCGCTGGAGCCTACGCATGTGGCGCCAAAACAGTTGAATTTGACGTCAGAAAAACCAAAGACGGAGAGCTGGTTATCTACCACGACGACACTCTTGAACGATTAACAGGCGACGATAAATCAGTCGCTGACTATACATACGAAGAACTATTGCAAGTTGACGCAGGAGAATGGTTCGGCAGAGAATACCGCCTCGAGCGCATTCCAACCCTGGATCAAACCCTAGCTCTTTTGCAAGCTACTAACATGCGGATTTTTTGCGAACTCAAAGACATCGGTGAGGACCCTGATTTCGCCAACGAAGTCTATGAAAAATGCGCAGAATATAATCTTCTAGACCGCGTAGTATTCCTTTCATTCAAGTACGATTACCTCTCACAAATCAAGGAAATCGCACCTGATCAACCAATCATGATGCTGGCATCCTTCGGTAAATCAACCTTACCTACCAGATACCCAGCCGAATACTACGGAGTCAACATGAAGACCCTTACACCAAAAACCGTCAGGGCTATCCACGAAGCAGGAGCCATGGTTTACTGCTACACTCCAGACACCAAGGGCCAAATGCTTTCGCTCCAGCGCCTAGGCGTGGACGGCGTCATAACCGACTTCGCCGACCTATCCGCAATCTAACACAGTCCATAAAGCACCGCATCCGCGGTGCTTTTTTTATGTCGCCACCATCCCCTTCGGACTTTGCGGATGCAGGGTTTTATGGTAAAATGTTGGGATAAAAGGCAAGATTTTTTAGGAGACGTTATGAGCGATTACGTTATAAATGTGGAGCATGTGGACAAGGTCTATAAGCTCTACGATAGCAATAAGGCTAGGGTGGCTGATACACTGGGCCTTACTAGAAAGAAGAATTATAGAGAGCATTATGCTTTGAAGGATATGAGCTTTGCAGTGAAGCAGGGCGAGTGTGTTGGGCTTATCGGTACTAATGGTTCGGGAAAGTCCACTATTTTAAAGATTATTACTGGTGTGCTTTCACCTACTAGAGGTGAGGTTACAGTGGACGGCCGTATCTCGGCTTTGCTGGAGCTTGGTGCTGGTTTTAATATGGAATATACAGGTATGGAGAATATCTACTTGAATGGTACCATGCTTGGCTATACCAAAGAGGAAATTGATGAGAAGCTTGATGATATTTTGTCATTTGCTGATATCGGAGATTTCGTTTTCCAGCCAGTGAAGACATATTCAAGCGGTATGTTCGTAAGACTTGCATTTGCCGTGGCTATCAACATCGACCCAGAGATTCTCATCGTTGATGAGGCACTTTCTGTTGGTGATGTTTTCTTCCAGGCAAAGTGCTATAAAAAGTTCGAAGAGTTCAAGGCAGCCGGAAAGACAATTCTTTTCGTTTCCCACGATTTGGGTGCCATCAGCAAGTATTGCGATAGAGCAGTGCTTATCAATAAGGGCGATAAGGTTGCCGAGGGTGCTCCAAAGGATATGATTGATATCTATAAAAAGATATTGGTTGGTCAGGAGCCTGTGCTTAATAGCAAGGTAGATGCACTGGATTCATTCAGCGGTGCGGATGATAACTCTGGTGATAATTGGAAGTCTAATTATCAGCTCAATCCTAATGTTAATGAGTATGGCGATGGCCGTGCTACTATCGTAGATTTTGCTGTTATCGATGATAGCGGTAATTATACAAATGCAATTATGAAGGGCAGCACTTTCACTGTTAAGTCAAAGGTGCACTTCAATACAGATATTGAAAATCCTATCTTCACACTTACATTCAAGACACTCAAGGGTATCGATGTTACTGGTACGAACACCATGTACGAAAAGTGCGATGTGGGTCTTTGTAAGGAAGGCAGCGAATACGTTGCTACATTTACTCAGAAAATGGATATGCAGGGTGGCGAGTACCTAATGTCTATTAGCTGTACAGGTTTTGATGGTGTTGATTTTGTTGCTTATCATAGATTGTACGATGTAATGAATATCACAGTTGTTAGCACTAAAAACACTGTTGGTTTTTATGATATGAATTCAAAAGTTAGCGTAAGCCAGGTTAAGTAAAGGGGAGCGGCTATGATTCAGGAAAAGTACAATAGAAGGATTTTTGATGAAGGAACAGAGGATGCCATCCTTAGGCTTTCTCACCTGAGAAGCAATGTTTTGTCGCCAGTAGGAATAGGCGATGGGGACAATGTGCTCATCATTGATCCAGATAGCGAAGCTTTGGTTGAATGGCTAAAGGAACAGGCAACACAGGTTACTGAAGTTGCTGCAGAAATGCTTTCAGATATTAAAGGCACATTTAATATTATTATCAGCCTTGGCCATTTAAACGAAACACCAGCCACTCTTAAAAAGATGCTTTCAGCGGATGGCAGATTGGTATATGCCCTGCCAGAAAAGGATCGAATTGCAGATTTCACAAAGCGCCTTTTAAAGGAAGCAGGCTTCAGTGAAATCACCACATATCGCGTCAGCCCAGATTATTTGTTTACAACAGAGATTTATGCTGAGGATTATATAGGGGGAGGAGCAGGCGACTATCTGCTCATTGCAAAATAATGGATAGACTACTATATGAAAAGCTTTCGAACGAGCGTAACCCAAAGTACAATATCATCACTGATATCGTGGAAAGGGATGGACGAAAGGTAGTAATTAAACGCCCTTACGATGAACAAGGAATAGCACATATAAAAAGAGTTTTTGATAGTTACAGAGGCTTGCAGGACGCATTGCAAGGCTCTGATTTTTGCGTTAACGAAAGTAGTTTAGTTGATGACAGAATCGAAAGTGAATTCCTTGAAGGTGAGCATCTCACATCAGCCGATGCTCAGCAGTTTATTGAGGCTGTCAAAAATGCCTACATGAAAAATGCAAAGGAATTTGCTATTTCAGATGGCTTCAGAGAGGTCTTCGGAGATGTTGATTTGCCAAGAGGTGTTCTTGCAGCAAATTACCTTGATGTTGATTTGATTTTTGACAATGTTATCAAGACAGCAAAAGGCTGGGAGATTATCGATTACGAGTGGACTTTCGACTTTTTGGTACCAATCAACTATGTGTTCTTCAGAGCTAGTAAGTTCAGCGATTTGCCAGAACATTTGGTAGACATTCCAGATGCTGAAAGAGAAGCATATCAAAAGATGGAAGATCACTTCCAGTCAAAATATATTTTCAAGGATGTTAAAAACCTTCACGAGCTTAGAGAGCATGCAAACAGTCGTAGCAAGACAGGCGCAGATTTTGCTATTGCCAGCCGCGATTATCAGATTAAGCAGCTCCAGGAATTAATAGAAGCAAAGGATGTGCACATCAGAAACATCGAGGCTGTAAATGCTGAGCTTCGTACAATTTACGAGAACACAGTTAATACTAGAGGCTACAAGACCCTGGAAAATATCCGCGCATTCAAATCATTTTTGACAGGCAAGGATACTCCTGCTCGACAGGCAAAGCGTGCAGCCAAAGAAGAGGCAAAGCGTGTCAAGGCAGCTGCCAAGGAAGCAAAGCGCCGCGCTGCCCAGGGAGAGCCACAGCCATCGGTGGCAGTTCATCTTCATCTTTTCTATGTAGATTTGTTGCCAGAGTTTGTTAGCTATTTTGCAAACATCCCATTCAAGTTTGATTTATATATATCCTGCCAGGAGGATGCAGATGTAAATGCAATCAAGGCAGGTTTAAAGGAACTTAAGCAGGTTCAGAAAATCGATGTCCGCAACCTTCCAAACAGAGGTCGTGATCTTGCACCCCTTTATGTAAAGTTTGGTCCGGAGATTTTAAATCACGACTATTTCCTTCACATCCATTCAAAGAAATCTTTGTATTCAGGTGAGGAAAAGGGCGGATGGAGACGATTCTCTCTTGAGTTACTTCTTGGTTCGCCAGACAAGATTAATCAGATTTTTGACTTATTTAAAAATAGCAATGCAGGTCTTATCTATCCTGATATTCAGGAGGAGGTTCCAACCATCGCTTATTCATGGTTGAAAAATGCAGGCATTGCAAAGGAACTTTTCGATGAGTTTGATTTAGGCGAGATGCCTTCAGTATTCAACTACCCAGCAGGTTCTTTCTTCTGGGCTAGAACAGATGCACTTCGTCCACTATTTGAGAAGGAATACACATACGAAGATTTCCCAAGGGAGCAGGGTCAGACAGATGGCACATTTGCTCATGCCTTGGAGCGTATTCTTCCATTCGTTTCAAGAAAGCAGGGATACGACGATTTCATCCTTTATCTTGATTCAGAAGATACTGTTAAGAATAAGAGTCTTCGTCCATTTTTCAACACCTTCAAGGTGGATAAAGAGCTTCTCGCAATGAAGCTTGGTGGATATGATGTGGTGTCCTTCGATATTTTCGACACACTGATTACACGCACTATCTTCAAGCCGGATGATGTGTTCAATCTTATAAGCCGGATCATTCTTGAAAAATACGGCAAGAAAGTTGATTTCCTTAAGATTCGAAAAAATGCTGAGGCAGCTGCAACAGCTCAGTTTGGCCCAATGACCACTCTGGACAAGATTTATGTGGAAGTAGCAAAGGATAGAACACTTGGCGATTTCGCTATGGATATCAAAAAGCTTGAGGTGGACATCGAAACACGCCTTTGCGTTCCTCGTAAGGATATGGTGGATGTGTTCAATGCAGTAAAATCCATGGGACGTCATGTCATCCTTGTCAGCGATATGTATCTCAACCGTGCACAGGTTGTTGGACTTCTTCACAAGTGCGGAATTGGTGGATACGATGAGCTTTTCATCTCGTGCGAAGTTGGAGCAAGAAAAGATGATGGTTCAATGTGGAATATGCTTCTGACAGGAATAAACCCTTCAAGCTTTATCCACGTTGGAGACAACTTCTGTTCTGATTCACAAATCCTTATGGATAAGGGAGTGGCAAGCCATATCGTTCTCAATCCAATGGCTATGCTTGAGCTATCAGACTTCGATTATTTGAAAGAATACGCAAGCAAGAGTATTGCAAACTCACTTGTGCTAGGACAGGTTATCAACGGAGGAATTTTCAATTCTCCATTTGCCTTTGATGAAAAGGGTGGTTTCCATTTCAAGAATAACTACGACTTTGGGTATTCTACAATGGGGCCATTGATGGCAGGATTTGTTCAGTGGCTGGTTAATAAAAATGCCAGCGAAAAAGAAAGCCTTCTTCTGTTGTCTCGCGAGGGATACATGCTTGAGCAGCTTATCAAAGAGTACTGCAATCAAAAGGGTGAGGCTTTGCCAGACATCCATTACTTCCTTACATCCAGAAGAGCTTGTGCAGTGCCTGCTCTTGAAAATGATGAGGATATTCGAGAGCTTCTTTCTCAGAAATATCAGGGAAGCTTCAGCAATCTTTTGAATGAAAGATTTGGCATTGAACTTCATGAGGATGATGAGGATAAGCAGTTCGATTACGAGACAGACACAGACGAGCTTATGAAGGCTATTCAGCCATACAAAGAGGAAATCTTTGAAAGAAGCAAAATTGAAAAGAATGCATACATGAACTATGCCAGTGAATTCCTTGCAACATCTTCGGATTTAGCTGTCGTGGATGTGGGATTCTCAGGTACAATTCAGTACTTCTTGATGAAGCTTACAGGCAGAGATATCGCAGGCCATTACTTGGCACTACATTCAAACAAGCCTGAGCGAATCGGTGGAAGAGCAGATGCTATCTACACCATCACTGATCCAAAGGAGATTCCAAATAGCAAGCTTCTTAAATATCAGCTGTTTTTGGAGAGTGCTTTGTCAGCACCATTTGGCCAGCTTATTAATTTCACCATGGAAAATGGCGTACCTACACCTCATTTCAAGGATGATGATTACGTCAGCGATGATGTGAAAATGCTTCAGTCCGGTATTTTGGATTATGTAAAACAGTACGCAAGCGCCAGCAGAAATCTGTCAGATGGTCTTTTAGCTGATGCAAAACTTGTAGAAGATTTATTCTATGATATAATTGCAGACGGTACGTTAACAGATGAGATTGTATCCACACTTACAGTTGAGGATGGATACAGCCGTGGTGGCGTCCAAAAATTTGATGTAAAAACTGGCAGTTGGGTTGTTAAATAATTCAAGTGCCAAATAATTTACTTAGAAGGATATATATTTTGAGAGATACTTTTAATGTGGTATTCATCAGATATCACCTATTAAAGAAAAATACATTATTATTCCAGGGCTTTTATCCATTTGATAATCCAAAGGGATACAGCCTTGTTTGTGAGATGAATGGCAAGCCATATGATTTGGATTTGACCATCAACGAAGGCAATGAAGTTCGTCGTAGATACATTGCTGCTCACAAAAGTGTTTCAAAGGAATACGTTGGTGAGATTAATTTGCCAGAGGATTTGCACCAGGTAAAGAGCCTGAAGCTTATCTGTGTTCTTGGGGAAGCAGGAGATAAAAATCAGGTTCGTTCAGTGGTTTACAAGGCCACTGGCAAGGATTTGATTAAGCTTAAAAAAGAGTACGAATACAATCTTGAGCGTGCAGCAGTCACAGACGACAAGATTCAGATTCTTGGTTGGGCAATCGGAAATGTTCCAGAGGAGTTCCATTTATATGATGGCGACAAAGAAATCCCAATCTCAGTTAAGCGTATGTTCAGAAAAGATGTTTACGGAGTTTATCCAGAGCTTACTGAGAAATGTGATTCTGGTCTTGAGATTGTTTTTGACAAGGGCGATTATAAAAAGCTTCGTATGACAATTACTGCAAATGGTCAGGTTTACGATTGTAAGGTTGATACAGAGCACGTTCTTACTGGAGGCAACCTTCTTCCAAAGAAAACTCTCTGGGAGCGTATCGAGCTTTACCGTCAGGACAATGGTCTTGGAGCTACAATCAAGCATGCCATCGATAAGCTGAAGGATGCAGAGGCTCCAAAGTACACATACATGGATTTCCTTACAAGCTTTGGTCCTACAGAGGTAGAGCTTCAGCGTCAGCGTGATGAAAAGTTCGAATACAATCCACTGATGAGCATTGTTATTCCAATGTATCAGACTCCTGAGAAATTCCTTGTGGAGCTCATCGATTCCATCGTTGCACAGACATATCCAAACTGGGAGCTTTGTCTTGCAGATGGAAGTCCTGATGAAACATTGGGACAGTTTATTAATAAAAAATACGGTTCTGACAGCAGAATTAAATACACTCACCTGGATGACAATCTTGGTATTTCAGAAAATACTAATGCAGCCATTGCACTTGCAACTGGTGACTACATCGTTCTTTCTGATCACGATGATACACTTGCACCAAATGCAATGTACGAGTGTGTTGCTGCAATCAACAAGGACCGCAGCATAGATGTTATCTACACTGACGAGGATAAAATCTCAATGGATTCTAAGGAATACTTTGAGCCAGTCTTCAAGCCGGATTTCAATCTCGACTTACTTTGTTCAGTTAATTACATCTGCCATCTTTTCATCTTCAAGCGTAGCTTGTATGACACAGTTGGCGGATTCAATAAAGAGTACGATGGAGCTCAGGATCACGATTTGATTTTGAGATATTGCGAGGCTGCAAAGAACATCCATCATGTGCCAAAGGCACTTTATCACTGGCGTAGTCATGCAGCGTCTACAGCCATGAGCGCAGAGAGCAAGCTTTACGCTTTCGATGCTGGTTGCAAGGCTGTGCAGGCTCACTACGACAGAATGGGTATCCCAGCAAAGGTTGAGCAGGATACTTTCTACGGCACATACCGTACAGTATACAACTGGGGCAAGGAGCCACTTGTTTCTATCATCATT
Source organism: Pseudobutyrivibrio sp. C4 (assembly GCF_900111635.1). NCBI lineage: Bacteria > Bacillati > Bacillota > Clostridia > Lachnospirales > Lachnospiraceae > Pseudobutyrivibrio > Pseudobutyrivibrio sp. C4. The sequence continues at coordinate 17,073 of NZ_FOHF01000005.1, forward strand.
CCAAACAAGGATCACACAGATGATTTGGACAAGTGCATCAAATCAATCGACGCCCGCAGCTCATACAAAAACATCGAGTTCATCATTGTAGAAAACAATTCTACAGAGCCAGAAACTTTCGAATATTACAAGAGCATCGAGAATCGTCCTGATGTGAAAATCGTTCGTTACGCAACACCAGGCTTCAACTTCTCTGCAATCAACAACTGCGGTGCCAAGGCAGCCAGCGGTGAGATGTATTTGCTTTTAAATAATGATACTGAAATAATCAATGAAAACTGCATCAAGGAAATGGTAGATGTTTGTCTTCGTCCTGATGTTGGTATATGTGGTTCACTCCTTTATTATCCAGACAACACAGTGCAGCATGCCGGTGTTGTTATGGGAATCGGCGGTATCGCTGGTCACACATTTGTTGGCCTTGAAAGAAGCGAGCCAGGATACATGTTCCGTGCGGTAACTACTCAGGATTTATCTGCAGTTACAGCAGCCTGCCTGATGGTACGCAAGGATGTATTTGAAGAGGTAGGCGGACTTACTGAAGAATTGGCAGTTGCCTTTAATGATGTAGACTTCTGTATGAAGGTTCGCGATAAAGGATACTTAGTAGTTTACAATCCTCACGCAGAGCTTTATCACTACGAGTCAAAATCTCGTGGCTACGAAGATACAGGCGAGAAGGTTGCTCGTTTCAATTCAGAAGTAGAAAAGCTTGAAAAGCTTTGGCCTGATATATTAGAAAAAGGCGATCCATATTACAATCCTAACTTGTCGATTCTCGACGGTTGGTATCGTTTGAAGGAAGAATAGGAGAAAGTGATGAATAGAAAAATTGCAGTAGCTGGTACAGGTTATGTTGGACTTTCAATAGCTACACTTTTGGCGCAGCACAATCACGTAACAGCAGTTGATGTTATTCCAGAAAAGGTTGAATTAATTAACAACAGAAAGTCTCCAATCGTTGATCCAGAGATTGAAGATTATCTTGCAAATAAGGAGCTTGATTTAACAGCTACTCTCGATGGAGAGGCTGCATACAAGGATGCTGAATTCGTAGTTATCGCAACACCTACAAACTACGACAGCACAAAGGATTACTTCGATACATCTGCAGTAGAAGCAGTTATCGAGCTTGTTAAAAAAGTAAATCCTAATGCATTCATGGTTATCAAATCTACAATTCCTGTAGGTTACACAAAGCGTATCCGTGAAAAGATGTACTCAGACAAAATCTTATTCAGCCCTGAGTTCCTTCGCGAGTCTCGCGCTTTATACGACAACCTTTATCCAAGCCGTATCATCGTTGGTACAGATGAAAATGATGCTGAGCTTACAAAGGCTGCTCATGAGTTTGCATCACTTCTTCAGGAAGGTGCAATCAAAGAAAACATCGACACACTCGTTATGGGATTTACAGAAGCAGAGGCTGTAAAGCTTTTTGCCAACACATACCTTGCTCTTCGTGTTAGCTACTTCAACGAGCTTGATACATACGCAGAGACAAAGGGCCTTGATACACAGGCTATCATCAAGGGCGTTTGCCTTGACCCTCGTATCACAGACCAGTACAACAACCCATCATTTGGTTACGGCGGATACTGCTTACCAAAGGATACAAAGCAGCTTCTCGCAAACTACAACGATGTTCCACAGGAGCTTATCCGTGCAATCGTAGAATCAAACCGCACACGTAAGGATTTCATTGCTGACCAGGTTCTCAAAAAGGCTGGCTACTACGGCTACGAAGAGGCCAACCAGTACAGCAAGGAAGCAGAGAAGGAAGTTACAATCGGCGTTTACCGCCTTACAATGAAGTCTAACTCAGACAACTTCCGTCAGTCTTCAATCCAGGGTGTTATGAAGCGTGTTAAAGCCAAGGGTGCTACAGTAGTCATCTACGAGCCAACCCTCGAAGACGGCACAACATTCTTTGGCTCCAAGGTCGTTAACGACCTCTCAAAGTTCAAGGCCATGAGCGACGCAATTATTGCAAACCGCTACGACACATGCCTAGACGACGTAAAAGACAAAGTATACACCAGAGACGTATTCTCTAGAGATTAATAAACAAACAATGCTATAAATAAGTGGACTGATGAAGGTTCTCAACCTAGAACCTCTCATCAGCCTATTTTTTTTTCAAAAAAATGTAAAAAAGTGATTAAACCGTTGAAAATACTGGACTTGGCGGTATTGACAAGGGGGTGGCAAGGGTGTATATTAAACTAACCAATAAATAATCTGAAAATATTACATATAGAGAATGAGTTGTGAAATTACTCGATAGTGTAATGCCTGATTGGTAGATGCAGCACCAGAAAGCATTTATTTATAGAAAGGAATTGAGTATGAAAAAGTTTGTAAAAAGAATGATGATGTTTGCAGTAGTAGGAACTTTACTTGTAGGCTATAGCACAAGTGCAAAGGCAGCCAATATAGGTTATGCCAATGTAACTCAGGATACATTAAATGCAGCTAATGTAGCCCACTCGTATTATGGTAATAAGCTTCCTCAGGAGGCTGTAACACTTGCAGAATTAAATGCAAAATACTATGCAGATGCGATTATGGCTGAGCCTACATTACAGACAGACCTTGATAGAGTAAACATGGCAGCATACATAGTAAGTCTCCATTGTGCAGAGTCACAGTATGGTTCAGATGATTTAAAAGCTTACAAGTCGCCAGCTGGTCCATTCGTTTATGGAGTATACACATGCGCAGGCTCCACAAGGGCTCTTGGCAGAATCCTTGATTACATGGGCTACAATTGGTACCACGTAAATGAAAATGAAAACAAGCATCAGTGGTGTGTAGTTGAAATGGACGGACAGATTGGATTTGCTGATGGCATGGGCGGCTTTGCAGGCTATGGAGAGATGGTAAATGGAATGACTCTTCCAGACGGACAGGTCATAATGTTTGCAGAGTAAAGGAGTTGTGAAATATGAAGAAGTTTTTTAAAAAGTTAGCAGTTTCAATGATGGCAGTTTCAATGATAGTACCTGTGTATACAATGACTGCACATGCTGAAATCGTTGAATACTTAGATTATTACAGACCTCAGGATCCAAGAACGGGATGGTATGAGTTCGAGCATTATGATACAGATTGGGAGGCAACAGTACATCCATATATAGACAACTTGAATAGAGCCAGAAGTGAGGCAATACAAAAAGCAGAGGCTAATGCATTAATGGCAGAAGCAGATAAAACTGGTTACCCATTTGTAAAAATTCCTGCACAAGATTTTTTGTGCAACTATCAGTTTTTTGGTTGGTCTCAATACTTGGATAATGAAGGTGAAAATTTTGATGCTGCGACATATGCAGCCATGTACCCAGAGGTTAAAGAACAGTATGGAAATAAGTTCACAGATTTATGGAATCATTATAGAACAAAAGGTGTCTATGAAGGAAAAGTAGCACACACAACTGAGGGATATCTCTGCGGATTCGATGTAATGATGGAGCTTTATCAAGTATGGACTCCAGAAATGTCCGATAGAGAGAAGGTTGTATTTGTAGATAATTATCTTCGAACACAAATGTTTCCTATAGAGCAACAAACTGATGCAACTATTTTAGATGAATCTGGTAGAGATGCAACAGGCCAACAACCATCTTATGCAGTAGGATATGCTCATGCATTTTATGAGGTTATGCGTCAGCTTGGAATTCCATGCTTTGTGGAGAATAGCTACGAAATAACAGACCCACAAGATGGTGTATGGGATTCTGATTGGAATCAGGTATACGTAGATGGTCAGTGGTATGTCGTAGACACATATATGAATGATTTTACAAATTCAGACCAGTATCTATTGATTGATAGACATCCACTTGCTTATCCAGATTATTGGGCTGAAAAGAATATTCAGGTGTATTCTACAACGGTTCTCAAGCCAACATATACAGAAGCAGACCTAGCAGCAGGTGAAATGACACAGTTTATGGGTGGTGGCCCAGAAGAATTTCAGTGGATGTTAGACCAAGATTTTGCTGATGCTATTCTAGAAGAAGGGGAGAAGCAAAGAACTGAACTATTTAATACAGAGTATTAATATGAAGAAACGGACGCCTAGTGGCGTCCGTTTCCGCTATCGTAGAGTTTTTGGATTTCTGGTGGGAGCTTGTCGGGGAGCATGGCGTTGATGCGGTCTTCGCTGCCGTCTGCGATGGCTTGGTCGTAGTACCAGCATTTGTATTTTAGCATGTCTAGGGTCTTTTGAAGGTTGGCTATTTCGGCTTCCACTGCGTCACGGCGGGCTTCAAAAAGAGCTTTTCTGTCGGCGTAGGTTTCGGCACCCTTGGTGGTCATATCCATAAACTGCTTGATTTCTTTTATTTCTAAGCCGGAGCTTTTTAGGCATTCGATGATGTGGAGAGCTCCGATTTCTCTATCTGAGAATTTCCTGATTCCAGATTGGCGTTCCATGTTTGGAAAGAAGCCTTCTTTGTCATAGTATCTAAGGGTTGATACAGGTATATTAAACATTTCTGAAACTTGTCCAATTGAGTACATAGATATTCCTCCGAAATTTTTTAAAATTAAAGCTTGACCTAAAGTTAACTTTAGGTACTAACATACAATCATCGTATCACGATTTTGAAATAAATTCAATTTATAATAGCAAATGGAGGTATTTAAAATGATTAAGGTTGAGAGTTTAAATTTAGTAACAGAGTGGGACAAAACTTTTCCAAAGAGCGATAAGGTTGACCATGAGAAGGTTACATTCGTAAACCGCTATGGCATCACTCTTGCGGCAGATATGTATGTACCTAAGAATGCTGAGGGCAAGCTTCCTGCAATTGCAGTATCTGGCCCATTTGGCGCAGTAAAAGAGCAGTGCTCAGGCTTGTATGCTCAGACTATGGCAGAAAGAGGATTTCTTACAATTGCATTTGATCCATCATTCACAGGTGAGTCTGGTGGAAATGTTAGATACATGGCATCTCCTGACATTAATACAGAAGATTTCATGGCTGCAGTAGATTTCCTTTCATTGAATGAAAAGGTAGATCCTGATAGAATCGGCATCATAGGTATCTGTGGTTGGGGCGGAATGGCACTTAATACAGCAGCTCTCGATACCAGAATCAAAGCAACTGTAGCCGCTACTATGTACGACATGACAAGAGTTAATGCAAATGGCTACTTCGATTCTGAGGATAATGAAGAAGCTAGATATCAGAAGAAAGCTGCTATGTGCGCACAGCGTTTGGAAGATTTAAAGGCAGGAGAGTACAAGCTTGGCGGAGGAGTTGTTGATCCACTTCCAGAGGATGCCCCATTCTTTGTTAAGGATTACTATGATTACTACAAGACTGACAGAGGATACCATAAGCGTAGCCTTAATTCTAATGGTGGCTGGAATGTGATTGGATGTGAATCATTCATGAATCAGCCAATATTAAAGTATACAAACGAAATCAGAAGCGCTGTACTAATTATCCATGGAGAAAAGGCTCATTCCCTTTATTTTGGAAAAGACGCTTATGAAAATATGGTAAAGGATAGCAAGTACACATCAAATAAGGAACTTATGATTATTCCAAACGCAAGCCATGCAGATCTTTACGATGGTGGCGATAGCAATTATATTCCATTCGATAAGTTACAGAGCTTCTTTGAGAAAAATTTGAAGTAATAATAAAAAGACTATTGACACCGTGTCAACACGGTGTTATAGTTAGCACATCGATTGACACAGTGTCAATTAGAAAGGAGTAAAGAAAATGAAGAAGAATATCGGAGCACAGTTAGCATTATATCCAGCACCAGTTATCGTAGTAGGAGCTATGGTTGATGGAAAGCCAAATTGGACATTAGTAGCACATGCAGGCACAGTTGCCCACAGTCATTTGATGGTTTCTATGGTTCAGGCTCACTACACAAACAAGGGCATAAGAGAAAACAAGATGTTCTCTATCAATGTAGTTGATGAGTCATGGCTCAAGGAAGCTGACAGAATGGGTATTGTCAGTGGTAATAAGGAAGATAAGTCAGGTGCCTTTGAATATACAGTAGGAGAAAATGGTGCACCTCTTATCGATGCAGCAAAGATTTCTATCGAGTGCGAAATGGACTACAACTACGAGCTTGAAAACTTTGATAATTTCATTGGAAAGATTCTTGCAACTTATGCAGACGAGTCAGTACTTAATGAAGCAGGAAAGATTGATTACCACGTATTCAAGCCAGTATTATTTGAATTCCCAACATACGAGTATTTTGTTACCGGCGATAAGGTTGGAGACTGCGCTAAAATGAACAAATAATATATTGACATTTGGGAATACAAGCCGTACTCTATTAGTCGCCTAGTTAATTAAAACAAGGATTAATAATATTATGATAAAAGAGTCAAAAGTCAAAAATGAGTTTTAACTTGTTAAAATCTCATTTTGGCTTAGGACTCCAAACAATATGAGGAAGATTGATTTTTGTTAAAAAATCAAGTGATTCCGAATATTGTTTAAAACATCCTGAGAGTGAAACGAAAGGATGTTTTTATCACAATGAGAGGCAAAAGGTACTTTTGACTCTCATATCATATTTATAGGGTAGGTAAAAAATATGAATGTTAAATCCGTAATCAAAGAACTTTTCATTCTTACAATTGCCATAATAATTATAGGTGCGGCGGTATTCTTTTTCCTTATGCCAAGCCATGCAGCAGTTAGTAGTATTTCAGGCTTTGCCATAGTGTTAACCAATTTCATACCATTTTCAGTTTCGCAAATCACCATGGTTTTGAATGTGGTATTGCTCATAATTGGCTTTATCACTTGCGGTCCAGAATTTGGTTATAAGACAGTCTATACATCAATTTTGCTTCCTGTTGTAATTGGTGTATTTGAAAAATTGCTTCCAGGCTACACATCTCTTACAGATGATGCTACTCTCGATGTTGTTTGCTACATCTTTGTAGTTAGTATCGGTAGCGCGATTTTGTTTAATAGAAATGCGTCATCAGGTGGACTTGATATTATTGGAAAGATTTTAAATAAGTATTTCCGTATCGATATTGGAAAAGCTATGTCTATTGCGGGACTATGCATAGCATTGTCTTCGGCACTTGCTTATGATTCAAAGACAGTTGTTTTAAGTATACTTGGAACATATTTGAATGGAATGGTGCTTGATCATTTTATATTTGACCAGAAATTAAAAAGACGTGTATGTATAGTTTCACCATATGAAGCTCAAATTAGAGATTACATTCTAAATGAGCTTCACAGTGGTGCCAGCGTTTACAAGGTGACAGGAGCTTACAGAATGGAAGAGCACAATGAGATTATCACTATTGTTGATAAAGGCGAATTCCAAAAGCTCATGGCCTATATAGATAAGGTAGACCCAAAAGCATTCGTTACTGTTTATAAAGTTAGCGATATGCAATATCAATCAAAAAGTATGCCGGAAAGGGTGTTTTAGTCGTCATTGCGACTTACCCTGCTTACAATCAAAACTAATCTAAGTAGTTGAAGGATAGTAGTAAATAAAGCTGCCACATAGGTAAGCGCTGCTGCCTTCAACACTTTTTTTGCACCTCTATGCTCATCCTCTTCTAATAATCTATCCTCATCGAGAATTCTAAGTGCACGCGCACTAGCATCAAATTCCACTGGAAGAGTAATCAACTGAAAAATAACTACAAATGAAAAAAGGTAAACACCAAGCTCTGCGATTGTAGAGTATCCTAGTAAAAGACCGATGAGAATAATTGGCCATGAAACTTTTGAACCAATATTCGCTAGAGGTACAGAAAGAGCGCGAAGTTTAAGTGGTGCGTATGACTCTTTATGTTGAATGGCATGACCGCATTCGTGAGCGGCTACACCGATTGCAGCGACACTTGTCTGTCCATAGGTGGCATCAGAAAGACGAAGTACCTTTTCATTTGGTGAATAATGATCAGTCAGATTTCCTCTTATCCGTTCTATTTTTACATCATAGATACCAGCGGAGTGAAGTATATGTTCTGCCACTTGATTAGATGTAAGTCCTCGATAATTTCTAATTCTATTGTACTTGCTAAATGTGCCCTGAACATTCATAGATGCAAGCGCACTGATAGCAGCACCTATCAATACAAGAATAAGTGTTGGATCTATGCCATAACCGTATCCATATCCGTAGTACATTATTATTCCTCCTATAAATAATCTTTTTATTAGTATAAATCTATCCACTGATTTTTACTAATTAAAAAGTCTAAAAAGATTATTAATTTAAAGGATGTCAGGAAAATGCAAGGCTTTTGGTTGTTGGAATTGACATTGTGTCAGCAAGATGGTATAGTATAGATAATTGACATGGTGTCATCGGATTGGAGGATTTAGTATGAGTATAGCAGTAAATCTTAGATATAAAGGTGAAAACGGAGCAGCGAAGAAATTTGCTGAGGAAATGATAAGCAGTGGTACTGTTCAAAAAATCAGGGAAGAAGCAGGTAATCTTCGCTATGAATATTACACTTCCTTTGATGACCCTGAAACAGTATTATTGATAGATTGCTGGGAGAACCAGGAAGCAATTGATGTACATCATGCATCGCCTATGATGGCAAAAATTGCAGAGCTTAGAGAGAAATATGATTTGCACATGACAGTGGAGCGTTTTACTTCAGATGCGCTTCCTGAGCAGGATCAGTCATTTATAAGAAAGTAGTGGTGGCCAAATGGCAGTTGAATTAAAAGAAACTATTGATAAACGTAGAGAAGAAATAATGGATGCTTGCGAAAAGCTTTATGAAACAAAAGGCTTTCATAGTATCACAATAAAGGATATCAGCACAGAAACCAGCTTTTCTCGTCCATCTATCTATAATTATTTCCAAACAAAAGAGGAAATATTCCTGGGCATTCTTACTAGAGAATATTTAAAGTGGAACGAAGCCTTGAGGAAAATTATTGATGGCGGCAAGAAGCTTGATGCAGATAATTTGGCTAAGGCCATTGCAAAGACAATGGAGGATAGAAAAACACTTCTAAAGATATCTGCAATGAACCTCTACGAGATTGAGGATAACAGCAGACTGGAATTATTGGCAGAGTTCAAAAGTGCTTTCAAGGAATCTGTAGATATTTTCGAAGAGTGCCTGGCAAAGAATTTAGAGGGGATTGATAAGAAAAAATGCGAGCAGATTAGATATGCATTCTTCCCTTACATGTATGGCATCTATCCTTATGTTTACCCTACGGACAAGCAGATGGAGGCTATGGATCAGGTAAAGCTGTCATATGCAAAGACTACCATCTACAACATGTCATACGAATTTTTGAAATTGATTTTTGAATAAATAATAAACTAAAAAAAATATAAAATGAATTATAGGGGGGTATCTATGGCATCAAAAGTTTATTTTATTAAGGATGTTACAGCTGAGGCTGTAGTAAAAATGTACGATAAGCTTGGGATTACATTACCAGGTAAGGTTGCCGTAAAGGTACATTCTGGTGAGGAAGGTAATCAGAATTATCTAAAGCCTGAATTCTGGAAGCCAATGGTAGAGCATGTGAACGGCACCATTGTAGAGTGCAACACAGCCTACGAAGGTGAAAGAAACTACACAGATAAGCATATCAAATTATTAAAGAGACATGGCTGGAATGAGTTTTTTGATGTTGATTTGATGGATGCTGAAGGACCAGATATCGAAATTCCAATCAAAAACGGTACCCATCTTAAGACTGATATAATGGGAAAGAACTTCCTTAACTACGATTCTATGCTTGTACTTTCTCATTTTAAAGGACATCCAATGGGAGGCTACGGCGGAGCATTAAAGCAGCTTTCAATTGGTTGTGCATCATGTGCAGGCAAGGTACAAATCCACTCAGCTGGCAAATACAATAAAGCCAGTGAGCAGGATATTGTTTGGAACGACTTGCCAGAGCAGAATGCTTTCCTTGAAAGTATGGCAGAGGCTGCATCAGCAGTAGTAGACCACTTTGGCAAGAACATTGCATTTATCAATGTTATGGCAAATATGTCTGTAGACTGTGATTGTTGTGCAGTAGCTGAGGACCCATGCCTTAAGGATATCGGTATCCTTGCAAGCTTGGATCCTGTTGCAATCGATAGAGCTTGTCTGGATTTGGTATACGCTTCAAAGGATGTTGGACGTGACCACTTCCTTGAGCGAGTTACATCCAGAAATGGCGAGCACACACCTGCTACAGCTGCAAAGCTTGGCGTAGGAAGTCTTGAATATGAATTAATTGAATTATAGGATATAGGGAGGCTGATTAATCAGCCTCCTTTTATTTTTGATAAAGCACTCTGATGATGATAAAATATATAAATATTTAGTGATTAAAGAAAGGTTATTATGAACGAAGCAATTGTTACATTAAAAAAAGGCGAGGGCCGTACAATTAAGGCTGGCGGTGCCTGGATATTTGATAATGAGATAGACTCAGTTATGGGTTCATTTGAGAATGGAGATATAGTTGTTGTCCATGATTTCGATGGATACATGATGGGCCGTGGTTTCATCAACACTAATTCCAAGATTCGTGTTCGCATGATGACACGTAAAAAGGACCAGATAATTGATGATGAATTCATCAAAATGAGAGTGCAGAATGCCTGGAATTATCGTAAAAACGTATTACTGGAAAAGGATTTGAACTGCTGTAGAGTAATCTTCGGAGAGGCAGATTTCCTTCCAGGGCTTGTTATCGATAAGTACGATGATGTGCTTGTTGTGGAATCACTTGCACTTGGCATAGATAAGTTTAAGCTGCAGATTGTAGATTACCTTAAAGAAGCTATGGCTGCAGACGGATTTAGCGTGCGCGGCGTTTATGAGCGTAGCGATGCAGCAGTCCGCAAGAAAGAGGGCTTAGCGCCATATAAGGGATTCATCGGAGATGAGTTCGATACAAATGTGGAAATCGTCGAGAATGGTGTTCACTACATGGTAGATGTAGTAAATGGCCAGAAGACAGGTTTCTTCCTTGATCAGAAATATAATCGTCTAGCTATTCAGCGCCTTTGCAAGGGCAAGAAAGTATTAGACTGCTTTACACACATGGGTACATTTGCTCTTAATGCTGGAATCGCAGGAGCAGCAGATGTAACAGGTCTTGATATTTCAGAGTTCGCAGTATCTCAGGCTACAGCAAACGCAAAGCTCAACGGCTTGGATTCAACTGTTAAATTCCGTCAGGCTAATGTTTTAGATGAGCTTCCAAAGCTTGCAGAAGCTGGAGAAAAGTACGACGTTGTAATCCTCGACCCACCTGCCTTCACAAAGTCACGCGAGGCTACAAAGAATGCAATGAAGGGCTACCGTGAAATCAACATGAAAGGCCTTAAGCTTGTTAAGGACGGTGGCTACCTTGCTACATGTTCTTGCTCTCATTTCATGACTCAGGAACTCTTCGTAAAGGTAATTGGCCAGGCTGCACAGGCTGCTCACAAGCGCCTACGCCAGGTAGAATTCCGCACACAGGCTCCAGACCATCCAATCCTCTGGGCCGCTGACGAAAGCTACTACCTCAAGTTCTTAGTGTTCCAGGTTGTTGACGAGAAATAAAGAGTAAAAGGGACTCTTGTTATGAAGAAAGAAATATTAACAGTTAACGTAAAACTTACAAAGTTTGATGAAGTGAAAGGGCAAAGTGGAGAAGCACTGATGATTCACTTTGATGGAGATGCTACCGGAGAATACTTCAACGGAATTATTCTTCCAGGCGGTGTGGACACCCAAAGGGAAATGAAAGGTAGTCCCAGAGTTTTATCAGCTAGATATATTCTTGAAGGAAAAGATTTCAAGGGTAATGCATGTAAAATCTTTGTAGAGAACAATGGCTCATTTGATGAAAATGGAAATATTGTTACTCATCCAACTATTCTTACGGATAGCGCCGATTTAGGTTTTTTGGAGACTGCTGACATAACCGGAACGATATCGGATATTCCTGGTGGAGTTCAGATACATTTGTGGATGGAAGAGTAAGCAAAAGTTTTATATTAAAGAGGCTGATATGGCAAAAAAGATTGTGATTGCAGTTGTTGGTTTGTTACTTTGCGGGGCAATGGTTTGTATGGTGAGTTGTAAGCAAAATGAAACAGTCTCCCAAGAACAGGCAAAAGAAACGGAAAGTGTTGAAACAATACTATCAGAAGACGAAATAATAGAAGATGATGTTGCTTCAACGGATGAAACAGACGAAGAAGATGATGAGGTTACTAATCAGGGAGAAACAAAAATGACTACCACAAATGTAAAAGACACAGAGAACTTTTATGGAATAGAATTCACAGAGGATAGCGAGATCTTTGCGCGAATCAAAGGAAAATCCTACAAGGATGACTGCACAATTCCAGTATCGGATTTACGATACCTTCACGTGCTTCACGTAGGCTTTGATGGACAGACTCACGAGGGCGAAATCATCTGCAACAAATCTATAGCAGAAGACCTCCTTGAAATCTTCGAAGCTTTATATGAGGCGGAATATCCAATCGAAAAAATAAAGCTAGTAGACGAATACAACGCAGAGGATGAAGCCTCAATGGCTGACAACAACTCCTCATGCTTCAACTTCAGATTCATCAGCCACACCACCAAGGTCTCAAACCATGGTGCAGGCCTAGCTATCGACATCAACCCTTTGTACAACCCATACGTCAAAACCGTGGACGGCGCCCTCAGCATCGAACCAGCCAACGGAGCACCATACGTAGATCGCAGCGCCGACTTCCCATATAAAATCGACGAAACGGACCTGGCCTACCAGCTCTTCACAGCCCACGGCTTCACATGGGGCGGCGCCTGGACCTCCTCCAAAGACTACCAGCACTTCGAAAAAGCAGACTAGGCTGCGTAGTGCAGCAGGAAGAATGGTAGGCTTCCGTAGTACATGAGGAAGGCAAAGGCAAGGGCCAGGATGTAGATTAGCGTGTTGTACAGGAGGCGGCGTCGGTAGGTTGGGAAGTCGCCGGAAATTGTGGTGACGCCGGTGCTTGGTTCAAATCCGTTGTCTGCGTGCATGCCAAGGAATAGTAGGGCTACGGCCAGTGCGAAGATTGGCATGAATGGCATGTAGTAGCGTGATGCGAAGCCTCCAAGGTAGCCGCGGCTTTGGAATGAGCCGTAGGCGCTTTTAAACTGGTAGAGGAATGTTACTATTAGTGAAATCCATCCTGCGATAACTGGTAGGCTGAGCTTGCCAGCACATTTCTTTACAGCAGGTGTGAATACAAGTGCTGGGATTACCCAGAGGATTTCGTATGGTATGGCTGTGAGGCTGTATATGTAGGTTTTTGTGAAACGGTATACAGATTCAATGCCGGACCATGATAGGAAGAATCGCTCCATGTAGTAGGAAATGTATTGGGCGAAGTCGTAGGTGCGACGCTCTGATTCGGCAACGTAGTATATCGTATTTTCGAAGTATTCCTTTGAGGAGATAAGCTCCAGTGAAGGATGTAAAGTTCCATAGCGAGAGTAAATGATTCCGTAGTATGCGAAAGCTATGGCGTATATAGGTAATGATATGAAGAAGGCCTTGCAGATAAGTGGTGCGAGGCTTTTTTCTTTTATCATAGTTGCGATAAGTACGATAAGCGCCATTACAATGCAAAGGATGGCAGCTGTGAGCTTTGTCAAAAGTGATGCTGTGATGCCAAGTGCTACTAAAACATAAGTTAGTATGTTGCGTTTGCCTTCGCTGAATCTTATCAATCCAAGGATGCAAAGTGCTGCAGTTGTAAGTGTAAGTGCATCATTTGTTACAGCACAAAGCTCGTAGGAAAGCATTGGTATTGATGATACTGTCATTGCGTAGACAAGATGAAGCCATGGCATATCCTTTGATAATCTGGAGTAGCCGATGTAGAAAAATAACAAAAGTCCAATGATGCTGATGCCTAAGCTGAAGTATCTAAGCTGCATTTTTTGGATGGTAATAACTACATCTGATTCTGTAGGAGAAAAGCCACCAGCAAGACGCATGATGTGATAATAAAGAGGTGGGTGGCATAGATAGTTAACAAGATCTTCCATGTAAGCATAGTTTGGAGTTTCCGACCACTTCATAACAACACTGCTAAAGATGTGCATGTCTTCGAAATGAGGAATTATCTCACCTGTGCTTTCCAGGTAATAAACATATGCAATGTGAGCTGATTCATCTGGTGATGTGTCAGGCACATAGTTGGCGTAAAAGACGCCTGCACTTGCAGTGAATACTAAACAAAACAGGTATATAAAAGCTATAAATGCCTTTCTGCCTTTTACGTTGATTGCAAAATAAAAGGCAGCAATAGCTAATATAAAAAACACTGCAATTAAAATGTAAGCTACTAATTTCATTATTTTTTAACTCCACTCAATTTACTTGAAATCTTATTAATAACTGACTTAGCATTCTCAATGAAGAATGAATCAGCAAGTATAAGCAAAAGAATAAAATATACTGCGGCTCCGCTGACAATCATGATAAATGTTGCGATGATTGTGTTTGGCAGGAGACGACTTTCTACTATAAGTAATAGTAACATCATAGCTGCAGAGAATAAATACTTTGGTATTGGCGCTATGATGTGCTTGATTTCCAGCTCTTTTCTAATGACGAATAGCTGGATGATAGCGATTGATGCTTCGGCGATGACAGAAGCGATTGCAGCTCCATAAGAGCTAAGCTTTGGTATTAACATCAGGTTGAAGCAGAAGTTGATAACTGCTCCGTAAAGCACTGTCTTTGTGTATAAGTTTTCCCTTTTTGTGGGAACTAAATATTGGATGCCTGTTACATTGTTGATTGAGATGGCCACTGTGATAGCTGAAACAATCTTTAAAAGCACGATTACTTTTTCATAGCCTGGGCCGTAGAACCAAGGAATGAAATTGTCCGCAATTCCAAATAATCCAAACATAAGAGGCAGGCCTAAAAACCATGCAAATCTGTAGGCCTTGTACATGGCATTTCTAATGGCATCCTTGTTGCCTTCTTCAAAGTATCTGCCAATGCGAGGAACCATAACTGTGGACATTGATGTGACAAGTACCAGCACCATTTTTGTGATTCGCATAGCCTGTTCATAGTATCCGTTTTCAGTACTGCCACCGTTGATGAGGCGAATCATAATCTTGTCTAGATACTGATATATTTGAACAGCAATAGTTGGCAAAAACAATCCTAGAATCACGTGAGTATCAGCAAATGGTGTAAGCTCGGATTTTGAAATCCTTGTAAGATATTTTGGAAGGTACGCCCAAAGTGAAACGTGTCCGGCCATGGTGATGATGGCAGTGGCTGCAGTATAGAGGGCCAGGTCGTTTTCATCTTTGATAAGAGTAAAAACCATTGCCAGGTTTATTAATCTGAAAATGGCATTACGTCCAACGATTTTGCCGAATTCCTCCAAGCCTTGGAAGAACCATGATGTATCACAGGCAACATTGATTATTTCGATGAACTGAATGATGTAAATAATCATCCATTCTGGTCTTAGGGCAAAAACAAAGATGCCGTAGATTAATAGGAATATTGCAGTAGAGGTACATCTGAAAATTACTGTGTTCCAAAATACCACCGAGCGTCTGTGGGCATCAGCCTGCACATATGAAATCTCACGCTGACCATAAGTAGATGTACCAAGGGTGGCAAAAATAATGAAAAATGCAGCAATGGCGGTTACGTAAGAAAAAACACCGATGCCATCTACGCCCAGCACTCTGGAAATGTAAGGGGCAGTCAGAAGAGGTGTGATAATAACTAGTAACTGATATGCTACATTATATATATAATTCTTTTTTACGTTTTTTTCTTTCATTAAAATATAGTCCTAAAGGTATTATAGTTTTCCAAGTAGTAGAATTAGTCGAAGCATAACTTCTCCTGAAAAACTTCTGCGAAGATGCTTTGGGTAAAATGTCTTTTTGAAAATCTTACTTGAATTGAAAGTATCCAAAAAATGTTTTATTGAAGAATCCACATCGCCATAAAACATTTCTGAAAAGCATTTTAACATCTGCCTTGTTCGAGGACAGAAATCACCATTTAAAACCTTATCCACTCTCCATTTAATCTTTTTGATGATGCCTAGATTTGTGGATGATACTGCGTCGCTATGGCGTCTATATTTGGCTAAAGGCTTTTCACTGTAAATGATTTGTCCGTTTAATCCAAGGGCAATTAAAGTGACCCACTTATCATGATAATAAATATCTTTGGAGTAATTGTTATCAAATGAAAGCTCAGCAAGCTTTCTGTTTATCATCATTGTGAAACCAGGAAAGACTCCTTCAAAGAAAAGATTCTCAAAGGTGACTCCTGTCATAGGATTAGTTTCGTTGAAAGTCCCCGTCACATTTAAGGTGTCATCACAAATATAGTAATTAGAAGCAAAAAGAGTAGGTGTATCTGAGTTTGCCTTTTCAAAATAAGACAAAGCTACTTCTAATTTATCTTCTTCCCAATAATCATCCTGATCGCAAAAAGCAAAATAAGAAGCGTCACTATTTGTAAGAGCATATTTGGCGATGGTGCTAAAGCTTTCTCCAAAGCCTAAGTTTTTATTTGTATCTTCTGAAACATCGTTGATGACAACAATTCGTGAATCTGTAGAAGCTAAATTATGAATGATGTTTAAAGTGTCATCACTAGAACCGTCATCTCGAATATATAAAACAAAGTCTGAAAAAGTCTGTTTCAGTATGCTTTGTATTTGTTCGGTAATATATTTTTGCCCATTGTAGGTGGACAATAAAACTGAAATGGTTGCCATAAAAGCGCGCCTTTCACATGTAATTAAATATAAACTATTCTAAAACAATACCCTAGGCAATGCAAGGAATGTGCAAGTGTGGTATACTTATACAAACTGTGTTGTCAGGGATTATAATATGGAACAATTTAGTCAACTGGATTCCCTCATCAAAGGGAAGAAGGTTCTTTATATAACAACTAAAAATTTAGATTACATCAGAGTTTCCCAAGAGATTAATTATCTATCGCATTTGGCATCTCAGGTGGAGATAATCGGAAGCAAATCCTCTAGCTATCCAAAGCGCCTTGCATTTGTGTTTGCTAGCTTGCTCAAGCAATCCATGAAAGACATTGATATTGTATTTGTGGGATTTGCTCCTCAGCTTATTATGCCTTTTTTCTCTTGGAAGTTTAAAACAAAGACTGTCATCATCGACTTCTTTATTTCTGTATATGACACCATGGTGCTTGATAGAAAGAAGTTCAAGGATGGCGGCTTCCTTTCGAAGTTCTGCCATCGCCTTGATGAAAGTACACTTAAAAAGACCGATTACATAGTCTGCGATACAAAGGCGCATGGTGAGTTTTTTGCAGATGAGCTTGGTGCTTGTCAGGAGAAGCTTAGGGTTTTATACCTACAGGCTGATGCAAGCATCTATTATCCAAGGGATAAAAAGCCATCGGATTCACAGAAAAAGGTCCTGTATTTTGGATCTATTTTAAACCTTCAGGGAGTGGATGTGATTTTAGATGCCTTGAAGCACTTCAAGGATGATACAGATATTTCATTTGAAATAATTGGTCCAGTTCCAGCGGCTATGGACAAACCAATCCAGAATAATATATCTTATATAAACTGGCTCAGTCAGCAGGAGTTGGCCGAGCATATCGCTCAGGCAGATTTATGTCTGGCAGGCCATTTTTCAGGAACCATCGATAAAGCAAAAAGGACAATTCCTGGAAAGGCCTATATATATCAGGCTATGGGCAGGCCAATGATACTTGGAGATGGCCCAGCCAATCACGAGCTGTTTACTGCGGACAGCAACCATATTTTTGTAAAAATGGGAGATTCTACAGCGTTAGCTGAAGCAATAAAAGATTTTTTCGATTATGAGTGAAATAAAAGAATATAAGCAACCTACTAACAAAATAGAAAAAGGATTACTTTATCTGCAACATTATGGCTTTAAAAAGACTGTAGCAAAGACAGTCAGAAAGCTAATGAAACACGACCAGGAGCACTACAGCTACAGACAGTTCCTGAAAGAAAATCCAATCACAAAAGAAGAATTAGACAAGCAAAAGCATACTGTTTTTAAATACAATCCAGTTATCAGTATCGTAATTCCGTTATATAACACAAAGGAAGAATTCCTTATAGAATTAATTCAGTCCTTCACAGCTCAGACATATCCACACTGGCAGCTTTGCCTTGGGGATGGCAGTCCAGAAGAGGGGTTAAAGGATATCATTCTCAAGGCTACCGATGGCACTTGGGATGAAAGAATCATCTATAAAAAACTAAGTGATAATACAGGTATTGCAGGCAATACAAACGCAGCAATGGAGCTTGCTACTGGAGACTATATCGGATTTACGGACCACGATGATCTTATCACTCCAGATGCAATGTACTATATTGCAAAAGCTTTAAATGAAGACAATACAATCGAAGCTATTTATTCTGACGAAGATAAAATCGACATGGAGGGCAAAGAATACTTCCTTCCTCACTTCAAGTCAGATTTCAATATTGATTTGCTTTGCTCTCACAACTACATCACACATCTTTTTGTAGTTAGAGCAGACATCGTAAAAGAGAGCGGCGGAATTCTCTCTGAGTTTGACGGTGCACAGGACCACGATTTCGACCTTAGGGTTTTGGAAAAATGCACCAATATATATCACATTCCTAGGGTGCTTTATCACTGGAGATGTCATCCAGATTCAACTGCAGATCATCCAGAGGCAAAAATGTATGCCTATGAAAATGGTCGTCGAGCAGTGGAAAATCACTACAAGCGCCTTGGAATACCAGCTCGCGTAGAGCTTGATACACACCTTGGATATTACCGTACAATCTATCAGTGGCCAGATTCACCACTTCTTTCAATTGTGATTCCAAACATGAATCACGTAGAAGATTTAAAGGCTTGCATTGATAGCATTGTGGAGAAAAACGATTATCCAAATGTGGAGTTTGTAATTGTAGAGAATAATTCTACAGAAGAATCAATCAGAAACTACTACACACAGCTTGAAAATAGAACAGATATTAAAGCGAAGGTTGTTGATTTTACAAAAGAACATCCAGACACCATGGGAGTATTCAATTATTCTGCTCTTATGAATTATGGAGTTGCTCACGCTGATGGTGAGTACATCCTGATGCTCAACAACGACACTCGCATGATTAATGCAGACAGCATTTCAGAGATGATGGGATTCGTTCGCAGAAGTGATGTAGGTGCTGTTGGTGCAAGACTCTATTTTGGAAACAACACTGTACAGCATGCTGGACTTGTACTTGGCCTTGGCGGAGTTGCCAACTCACAGTTCTTAGGAAGTGGCAGGGAGCAGGTTGGATATTTTTACAGAAGCACTTGCGTTCAGGATTTATCAGCTCTTACAGGAGCATGCATGCTAACTAGCAAGTCAGATTTTGAATCAGTAGGCGGATTTGATGAAAGCCTTGCAGTTGCCTTCAACGACGTAGATTTTTGCTTGAAACTTCGTGCCAAGAATTTACTGTGCGTTTACACTCCATTTTCAGAGTGGTATCATTTAGAGTCGGTGAGCCGAGGACTGGACCTTGAGGATGATGGTAAAAAGGCTCGTATGGAATCAGAGACAGAGTACTTTATGTCAAAGTGGCAGTCAGTGCTTGATAAGGGAGATCCATACTACAACCCAAATCTATCTCTCACCAAATTCGACTATTCATTTAGAAGTAAGGAGTAGCTATGAAATTAATCATTCAGATTCCATGCTACAACGAGGCAGAGACACTTGAGATAGCCTTAAATGATTTGCCTAAGCATATTGATGGAATCGATGAAATTGAATATTTAATTATAAATGACGGAAGTGCAGACAACACTGTTGAGGTTGCAAAACGTTGGGGTGTACATCACATCGTTAATCTCCGTCGTAACAAAGGTCTTGCTTATGGATTTATGGCGGGTATTGATGCTTGCCTTCGCCATGGAGCAGACATTATCGTAAATACGGATGCAGACAATCAATATGTTGCAGACGATATAGAACTTTTAGTTAGACCAATTTTAGAGGGACGCTCAGACATTGTTATTGGTGCAAGACCAATCGATGAGACAGAGCATTTCTCACCACTGAAAAAGAAGTTACAGCACTTCGGAAGCTGGGTGGTTCAAAAGGCCAGCAACACAGATATCCCTGATGCTCCGAGTGGATTTAGAGCATATTCAAGGGATGCAGCCATGAGGCTCAACGTTACAAACGATTATACATATACACTTGAGACTATTGTGCAAGCGGGGCGCAATAAAATCGCTCAGACCAGTGTACCAATCCGTACCAACGGCGAGCTTAGACCATCAAGACTGTTCAACAGCATGATGGGCTATGTTAAAAAGTCCATGGTTACAATTCTTAGGGCTTATTTAATGTATCAGCCTTTGAAGACATTTAGTCTTTTGGCTATAATACCATTTATTGTTGGATTAGGGGTTATCATCAGATATTTGGTATATGTTTCAATGGGTAATTCAGCGGGACATGTTCAGTCACTTATACTTGGCTGTACTCTTTTAATCATGGGATTCATTTCCTTAATGATTGCGCTCATTGGTGATCTTCTTGCTAAGAACCGCAAGATTCTAGAAGATATTGAGTACCATACAAGAAAGATGGATTACGATGGGGTGAATAATAAAGATGGATATAAAAAGGAGAATAACTTATAATGTTAAATAAGGAAAAAGCACTCGAGATACTGAGGGAGAATAATCAGGAACACGTAATGAATTTCTTCGACCAGCTTCCTGAGGAAAACAAGACAGAGTTTCTTAATCAGATTGAAAATATTAATTGGCCAGACTTCAAGCTTATCGGCTCAAACGAAGCTGCAGCAAGAGGAGAGTTTAGCGTTCCTCCAGCAGTAAGTATTTCTGAAATTGCAAAGAAGCACGATGAGTTCGAAGCAATCGGATTAGAGGCAATCAAAAAAGGCGAAGTAGCAGCAGTTCTTCTTGCAGGTGGAATGGGCACTCGTCTTGGATTTGATTTACCAAAGGGATGCTTCAATGTTGGCGAAACAAAAGAGCTCTACATTTTCCAGTGCCTTATCAACAATCTTATGGATGTTGTTAATCAGGCAGGTTGTTTTGTCCCTCTTTATATTATGACAAGTGAAAAGAATGATCAGGCTACACGTGACTTCTTCGCTGAGCATGATTATTTTGGATACAATCCTGAGTACGTTAAGTACTTCATTCAGGATATGGCTTGTGCTGTTGATTACAATGGCAAGCTTCTTCTTGAGGAGAAGGGCCGTCTTGCTACATCACCAAACGGAAATGGTGGTTGGTATGCATCAATGGTAAAGGCAGGCCTTGATAAAGAAATGAAGGCAAAGGGTGTTAAGTGGATTAACATCTTTGCAGTAGATAATGTATGTCAGCGAATTGCAGATCCAGTATTTGTTGGAGCTACAATTGCAGGCGGATACGAAGCAGGCTCAAAGGTTGTTCGTAAGGTTGATCCACAGGAAAAAATGGGTCTTCTTTGCCTTGAGGATGGCAAGCCATCAATCGTTGAGTACTACGAAATGTCAGATGAGATGGCAGAAGCAAGAGCTGAGGATGGTAGTCTTCTTTACAAATACGGTGTTATCCTCAACTACTTATTCTCACTTGAGAAGCTTGATGAAATCGTTAACAACAACATGCTTGTACACGTTGTTGAGAAAAAGATTCCACATATTGATGCTGATGGAAATCACGTTTCACCAGAAGAACCAAACGGCTACAAGTTCGAACTTTTAGTTCTTGATATGGTTCATATGATGGATTCAAATCTTGCATTCGAGGTAGACAGAGTACACGAATTTGCACCAATCAAAAATCTTCACGGTGTAGATTCAGTAGACAGCGCAAAAGAATTGCTTAAGAAAAATGGAGTTATACTCTAACTAAAGGTGGCTTAGCTGCCTAGGTTAAAGGAGAAAGACTTGTACAAAAAAAAGAAGCGTTCCTGGGTAAAACATTTGGATTTTATAATCCTTGATATGATTGCTGCGGAGCTGGCACTTTTTATTGGTGTTTATATCAAGTTCCACAGCGTAATCTTTTTGGACCGTTTTGAATGGTATAACCTCTATCAGAGTTTGGCGAAAATATTGCCATTCATAGATTTGACAGGTGTACTTTTTACCGAGACTTACACAGGAATATTAAGAAGAACAAAATATCAAGAAATTACTTCCACTGTATGGCACAGCTTGATAAACTTCCTTGGCGTATTACTTTACATGTATGCCAACCAGACATCATACTACTACTCACGATTTGCTTTAGGCGCTTTCGGTGTAGCGATGATTGTTGTTACATACATTGTCAGAGTTTTCTGGAAGAGAATCATTCGCAGAAGAAAGCTGTTAGATGTCAACAAAACATCAATGGTGGTTGTTGCAGAGTCCACCACAGTGGATCATTGTCTTTCAGAAATTGCTCACAGCCCATACACAGAGTTTAAGGTTGAGGGTGTTGTGGTTGTTGATAAAGATATGACAGGTCAGGAGATTCAGGGAATCCCAGTAGTTGCAAATGCGGATAGCCTTTTTGAATATCTCAGGACAAATGTAGTAGATGAAATTTTCCTCGATGGAAACACTAGAGCTAGCGAGGAAAGCTTGGCAGGACGTTTGGTTGAGCAGGGACTTACCGTTCACATGTCCTTGATTCACACAAACAATCTTATGCCAAACCGTATTATGGAGACATATGGCGACTATGTTGTACTTACAACTAGTATGCACATTGCCAACAATAGACAGGCATTCTTAAAGAGATTGATGGATATCTGCGGTGCAATCGTAGGATTGGTTTTAGCATTTATTGCTTTTGTTATTTTTGCACCAGTTATAAAGCTTCAGTCTCCAGGACCAGTTTTTTTTACTCAGACACGAATCGGAAAAAATGGTCGTAGATTTAAATTTTACAAATTCAGAACTATGTACATTGATGCTGAAGAGCGCAAAAAAGAGCTTATGTCTCAGAACGAGATGAAGGGAAATATGTTCAAGATGGAAAATGACCCACGTGTCACACCAATCGGACATTTCCTTAGAAAGTATTCTATCGATGAGTTACCTCAGTTCTGGAACGTTCTTATAGGAGAGATGTCTCTTGTTGGAACAAGACCACCACTTGAAGAGGAATACGAAAACTATGCTCTTCATCACAAGGCTAGATTGTCTATCAAGCCAGGCCTTACAGGAATGTGGCAGGTTAGCGGACGTAGCGACATAAAGGATTTTGAGCAGGTAGTTGCTCTTGATACAGAATATATATCTAATTGGTCTCTTGGATTAGATATCAAGATAATATTTAAGACTATAGCTGTTGTTTTTGGCGGAAAGGGCTCGAAATAGTGGCGGATACATATTTTTCTTTGGTCATCTGGACTATAGATACAGATATGGATTATTTCAAAGATTGTCTAGAGTCTATTGATGAGCAGGAGTACCGTAATTTTGAACTTTATATACTAGATAATAATCCTTCTAATGCCATCGAAGTTACCATTAAGGAATTCTTCCCTGACATTGTAGATAAGGTTCATTATCGTCGACTGAAAAAGAAATCTGGAGGTGCCTATGCTTATAACATAGGCGCCCATTTTGCAGAAGGGGATTATCTAGTTTATTTAGGACAGCATGATCGATTAAGTCTTAAGACTTTATCATTTTTAAATGAAAAGATTTCACAGCTGGACAATGATAGTATCGTATATACGGATAACGATGAAATCGTTGGACAGGATAGGATGAATCCTCATTTTAAATGTGATTTCAACAAAGAACTTTTATTGCAGACAAACTATATCGGTGAGTTTGTCGCTATAGCAAGAAATGTTTATAACCGATTGGGAGAATTCAATGAAAAGGCTCAGACTGCCTATATCTATGAATATCTTCTTCGGGCAGCATTCAAAAAAGAATCTATAGAGCATATTCCATCCCTTTTGTATCACAAACGTACTTCAGACAAGCTTCTTACTAAGGAGCAAAGAGCCGAAGCTAATTTTTATTGCAAAGAGCATATGGCACTTGCTATTTCATACCTTCACCAAACAGGAGTTATTGCAGAGGGACGTATCGATGCATCTTTAAAGAAATGGCATTTGGATTACGATGAAACATCTTTTAGGCGTTTCTCCAAAGATTACATGTTCTTTAAAGAGGAAGATGTAAAGCTTTATACAAGAAATAATGCTAAGAAAATGTATGCATATCTGAATCAGCCTGATGTGGCAGTGGTAGGTGCTCGCTTTATAGATAGAGGCTTCACCTACGACAATGTGGGATATGTATTTGATACAGATGGGGCATGGTATCCAGCATTTCATGGCCAGCGTATTTTCAGAGATACCTACGAGAATTTGGCTAGCATGCCAAGAGACGTATCAATGGTTGATGCTGGCTGTTGCATGATTGATGCAAAGGTGTATCGAATGCTTCACGGTTTCGATACCAGACTTTCTGGTCAGGATGCAATGTTTGATTTCTGTCTCAGGGCAAAAGCCAGAGGATTTAGAACAATAGTCATTCCAAAAGTTATTGCTAGAAAAAAGAACAGGGTGACAATAACATCCACCGATTCTCATGAAATATTGATGGAAAAACATGGTGAAATCATTAAGAATGGTGACACATTTTACAATAAGAACTTACCTATAGGTATGGAAAATTATATATTGCCGGGAACACAAGAGTAAAAATGATAAATTTTTACCTCGTTTTTTATAGAATGTGACAGAAATAATTCAGATTTCTTGACAATTAATTAAGCCATAGAGTAGACTAGCATAGTTAAATTTAATTTAAGATGGGAGTAATTATCCGATGAGTAATTTTGAAGATTACGATTTAAGAAGAAGTTCGGGTTCAACTAGAAGCGCAAGACCTACAAACAGAACTTCTGCCAATAGAGCATCTGGTAGACCAGCAACAGGAAGACTAGTATCTAGATCATACGGTAGAGATGCTGATATTTCTCCAGATCTTTCATTGGACGATGAAATCGATTTATATGATTATGACTTACAGAGTGAATCAATGAGCGCTCGCAGACCTAGTGGTAGCCACAGTGCAAGTGGAAGCAGACCACGTAGCTCAGCAAGCTCGCACAGAACTTCAGCAGCTGCTGCTCATTCATCTTCTGCTAAAAGAAAAAAGAAGCCTTCTTCTTCTCACTCAAGCAGCAGACCAACTAGAAACACATCTTCATCTAGAGGAAGAAATGTTCCTAGTGGACGCAAGGGTTCAGGAAGAAACGGCAAGAAAAAGAAGACAAGAAGAACAATTATTGTTGTTGAAATCGTAGTATTGTTACTTCTTTTACTTATCTTCTTCTTCTGGAACAAATTCGGCAAGGTTAACTGGGACAACATCAACATGGATGAAATCGAAGTTAACAACCTTGATACAGAGACAGAAGAGTTGTTAAGTAACTACACCACACTTGCATTGTTCGGTGTTGATAACCGTTCTAATGGTAACCTTGATAGTGGTAACTCAGATACAATCATTCTTGTTTCTATCAATAACGATACAAAAGAAGTTAAGATGGTTTCTGTACAGCGTGATACATATCTCCAGATTACAGAGGGTACATACAGAAAATGTAACTACGCATACAACCATGGTGGTGTTGAGACTGCTATCAGCATGCTTAATACTAACCTCGACCTTAAGATTTCTGGTTACGTATCAGTTGACTTCTACGCACTTGCTACTATCGTCGATGACTTAGGTGGTTTGGAGCTTGAAATCACTCAGAAGATGATTGACACAGACAACCCAGAGACACATCAGAATGCTCTTGCAGGTTACATTGCTGAGGTTGAAAACGTACTTAATTACTATCCAAACGAAGAGGATGGATGGAAGTATTCAGACTGCTACTTCGACAGCCCAGGAACATACACACTTAATGGTGCACAGGTTGTTGGTTACTGCCGTAACAGATACGCAGTAGATAACGATTACGGTCGTGCTGAGAATCAGCGTGCTGTTATCAAGCAGATTATTGAAAAAGCAAAGAAAGCTAATGTGGCAACATTAAATGATATTGCAAATGATGTTTTCCCTAGCATTTCAACAAGCTTGTCACTTTCACAGGTGCTTTCAATGGCAGCATCAGTTGGTGATTATGAGATTTCTGATTCAACAGGATTCCCATTTGCACTCAACTCTACTACAATTAGCAAGACTACTGGTTCAGTATTGGTACCATGTACACTTTCATCAAATGTTTCGCAGTTACATGAGTTCTTGTATGACCAGACTGATTACGATCCTACTGACGATATGGTTGATGTTATTAGCGACCACATTGTTAATGAAACAGGATTCACGGAAGATAGTGCGACAATCACACAAACGACGGATTAATATATCGATAAAGTTCATTCACAGGGACTGGCCTTATGGCTGGTCCCTGTTTTACTTTTAGAGCAAATAGTAGTAAAATCAAAGGGCTTGTATGTTATTAATAAAGCGTATTATGAAAGGAATAAATATATGTGTGGAATAGTAGGATATGTTGGTAAGTCACAGGCAGCACCAATCCTTTTGGATGGACTTAGCAAGCTTGAGTACAGAGGTTATGACTCAGCTGGTATGGCTGTTTATGATGGCACCAAAATCGAATATGAAAAGGCAAAGGGACGTCTTCGTCTTCTTAGCGAGAAAACTCACGATGGTGAGACAATGCAGGGTACAATCGGTATTGGTCACACACGTTGGGCTACTCATGGTGAACCAAGCGAGGCAAACGCTCATCCACATCTTAATGAGGAAGAAACAATCGCAGTAGTTCACAATGGTATTATTGAGAACTATGCAAAGCTTAAGGAAAAGCTTATCAAGCGTGGATACAACTTCAAGTCTGAGACAGATACAGAGGTTGTTGCTCACTTACTTGATTACTATTATAAGCAGGGCAATGATCCTCTTACATGCGTAACAAAGGTTATGCACCGTGTTGAGGGTGCTTATGCTCTTGGTATTATTTTTGCTGATTATCCAGATCAGATTTATTCAGTAAGAAAGGACAGCCCACTTATTGTTGGTCTTGGAAAAGATGGCAACTTAATTGCATCTGATGTACCAGCTGTTCTTAAATACACTAGAAATGTTTACTTTATCGAGAACGAGGAAATCGCACGTCTTACAGAGGATACAATTGAATTCTTCGATGTTGATGGACAGCCAATCGAAAAGGAAGCTAAGACAATCGATTGGGATGTTGACGCAGCAGAAAAGGGCGGTTATGACCACTTCATGATTAAGGAGATTCACGAAGAGCCAAAGACAGTTCGCGATACACTTAATCCTAGAATTAAAAATGACACTGTTGATATCGAAGAGCTTGGCATGAGCGATGATGAAATCAAATCTATTTCACGTATTCGTATCGTTGCCTGCGGTAGTGCATATCACACAGGTGTTACAGCTAAATATGTTTTCGAGGAAATGGCACGTATCCCTGTTGAGGTTGATATAGCTTCAGAGTTCAGATACAGAAACCCTATCCTTCAGGAGAACGAGCTTGTTATTGCTATCAGCCAGTCTGGTGAGACAGCAGATACAAAGGAAGCAGTTCGTATGGCTCGTGCAATGGGCAACATGACACTTGCTATCGTAAACGTAGTAGGTTCTTCAATTGCTCGTGAGGCTGAAAAGGTTATGTACACATGGGCTGGTCCTGAAATTTCAGTTGCTACAACAAAGGCATACTCAGCACAGCTTATAGCGTTATACTTACTTGCTATGAAGTTTGCTGATGTTAGAGGTCTTCTTTCAGCAGATGAAATGAAGTCTCTTATCACAGATTTAAAGAAGCTTCCAGAGCAGATAGAAATGCTCCTTGGAAATAAGGAACGTATCCAGAAATTTGCTAACAGATTTGTTGCTGCAAAGGATGTATTCTTTATTGGTCGTGGAATTGATTATGCAATTGCTATGGAAGGTTCTCTTAAGCTTAAGGAGATTTCATATATTCATTCAGAAGCATATGCAGCTGGCGAATTAAAGCACGGAACAATCTCTCTTATTGAAGAGGGCACATTAGTAGGAGCAGTTGCAACTCAGGAAAACGTTTATGCAAAGACTGTTTCAAATATCGTAGAATGCAAGACACGTGGCGCTTTCATTCTTGCTGTTACAACAGTTGGACATGAAGACATTGAAGAAGTGGCAGATTATGTAATGTATGTTCCACAGACAAACAGATACTTTACAAACTCATTGGCTATTATTCCACTTCAGTTGTTTGGATATTATGTTTCAGTGGGTAAAGGTTTTGATGTGGATCATCCAAGAAACCTTGCAAAGTCAGTTACTGTTGAATAAACCGTCACCTGACTATCACATTACTGGGTTATTCTTACTAAAAGTTTAAATGGAGGCGAGTTTATGAGTGATTTATACAACAATGGTGGCTCAAACAATGGGTCAGAAAACAACAACGGTTCATATTCCTACAAGAAGGACGAGATAAACCAAGGTGAGTCTTATTACCAATGGTCACCTTACGACAATGGCAATAAGAACAAAAAGCCAAAGAAGACCACAGGCTTTGGTGCAAAGCTTGGACGTGCAGCGGCAATCGCTTTAGTATTTGGCTTGATTGCAGGTACAGCATTCCAGTCAGTAGTATATGTTTCAAACAGATTCTTACCAATGTCTGCATCAGCAGAAACAACAATTGAATCTACAGAGACAGAAGACACATCTGATAGCGCAAGTGGCACAGCTCTTTCTACTACATCAAACAAAGTATCTACAACAGTTACTTCAGATGTATCAGAAATTGCTGAAAATGTTCTTCCAGCAATCGTACAGGTTACAAATGTAGGTCTTACAGAATACCAGACATTCTTCGGAACAATGCAGCAGGAGACAACATCAGCTGGTTCCGGAATTATCATCTCACAGGATGATGACTACATTTACATTGCAACAAACAACCACGTAGTTTCAGGTGCTGAAACACTTACAATTACTTTCAACGACGGCGAAGCTGTTGAAGGAACAATCAAAGGAACTGATTCATCATGTGACCTTGCTGTAGTAGCAGTTGCAGTAGCAGATATCCCTTCAGATACACTTTCAGTTATCAAGGTTGCTACACTTGGCGATTCAGATTCAACAGTTGTAGGTGAGGCTGCTATCGTAATCGGTAACGCACTTGGTTATGGTACATCTGTTACAACTGGTATTATTTCTGCTAAGGACCGTGAGGTTTCAATCACAGACGATGACGGAAATATAGTTACTAACAGCCTTATCCAGACAGACGCAGCAGTTAACCCAGGTAACTCAGGTGGTGCATTACTCAACGCCACAGGCGAGGTAATCGGTATTGTATCTGCAAAGCTTGCAGATGAGTCTGTAGAAGGTATGGGATATGCAATTCCTATCTCTTATGCATGGGATATTATCCAGCAGATGATTGATAACGATGTTGTATCAGAGCTTGATGCTTCTTATCTTGGTATCGCTGGTAAGGATATTACATCAGAAATGTCTGAGCAGTATGATGTTCCAGTTGGTGTATACGTAGCTCAGGTAGTTGCAGGTTCAGGTGCTGAAGAAGCAGGTATCGAAGTTGATGACGTAATCACATCATTCAACGGACGTACAGTTACATCTGTAAACACACTCAACAACATTATGAAGTATCTTCCAGCCGGCACAACCGTTGAGGTCACTGTCGCTAAGGCATCAAATAACTACGAAGAAGAAACCGTAGAAGTAACCCTCACACATAAGGTTGACGCGGTACAATAAACTACCCGTATATAAAAAAGGCTAGCCAGAATAACTTGGCTAGCCTTAAATTATATGAGCCATGCTGTAGGCATCAAGCTCTACTATTTCTCAAGCGAGACGTGTTGTCGAGCGGAGAAATCAGTAGGCTTGTAGCCGTAACAGCATGGCTCTCTTAGTATAGTGGTTTATCTAGGTGTTATACGTGTGTTGAGATCTACCCCTGCGATTGCGCTGGCCTGCGCCACTACATTAGGGTCTGCACAGTTCTGGTAGAAGGTGTAGGACATCTTCTTTGAACCGTCTACGTTGCAAAGTCCATTAGCGAGGCCTTGTGCGATTTCACCTGGATCATCCTTCTCACGTGAAAGAATCATTCCATCAATGTGACTGTTATTCATTGCAACTAGGTATGCGTATACAACAGCTGCAGCCTGAAGGTCTTCACCTGAAAGTGATGTGTATCCCTGCTCAGAAAGCTTTACAGTTCTAACTGCACCTGTTGGTGAAAGCATATCGCTCTGGCACATAAAGTCTGTTACTACATCGATATTTTGAAGTGAAATGTATGGCGAGCTCTGGCTGTGTGTTAAGCTACTAGAAGCTGCCCATGGTGTTGCACTTGTAAGTGGTGTCATGTATGCGTGTGTTGCAAGTCTCCAGTCAACATTTCCTTCAGCCTTAATCATTGAGTTGAACTGAGTTAAGAAAGACTTACCAGCATAGTAATTTGCAGCGCCTGCTCTAGCCCACTGCTGATCTGTACAAACGTATACGTTAGCTGTTGCGTTTTCAGATTTGATTCCGTTGTACATAACGCGGAATGCATTTGTATACTGCTGAGTAAAGGCTTCTAATGAACCACAGTTCATGTAGTTCCAATCGCCCCAAGCGTTTACTTCGTTACCGATGATATAGTTATCGACCTGACCAAATCCGTGGCCTGAGTATCTGTTTCCAAGGAATGCTGCTGCAGCACTGAGGATATCAACACCTTCAGTTGTAGAAGCATTTAATCCATAGTAATTGTGAAGTCCTAATCCATCGTAAGAATATGGATTAATAAATTCTGTCTGAGCTGCCTGATCTACAACAATAATTAATGTAACCTGGCATCCCATTCCATTGTATTTTCTAATAGCGTTATCATATCCAGAAAGTCTAGCTGTCTCAAAGTGATAAATCTTTCCGTTGTAGCTATATGAACCACCACCATTTGAAATCCATGAAAGTGGAAGAGTTAACTGAACCTGCTGGCAACCAAGGTCTCTTGGCTGGTTCTTATTGAATGTTGCAACATCAAGTGCTGGAAGAATACCCTTCTTTCCATAATCCATTCTCGCACATGCATATGTAGCACATCCTTCAGGATTTGTAATGTACATGCTGTTTGAAACTGGTGAAAGAGCACCGCCCTTCATAACGCAAACTGTAAACTTCTTGAAAAGCATTGTGCTTGCAGTTCCTTTTCCAAGTGGAACAGAGAATGTTGCGCCAGAAGCTGCTGTAGCCTGTGCTACATCAACACCTGCTGGTGCTGTCTGGTTTGCATCAGATGCTACAAGGTGGAATAAACCATCCTCAGATGATGCTGCACCAGAAGTTGTAACAACAACATCTGTGCCCTGAATCAAAGCTGCGGCGATTGTAACACCACTGGCTGCTGATTTTGTTTTAGCCTCTGCGCTAAGGCTAGGTACTGCTAGGAATGCACTAAGTGAAAAAACTAATGCAAATGCAATGCTAGCAATTCTTTTAGAAATCTTCATATATCATAGCTCCTTTCAGCTGATGAATCTTCTCCGATAGCGGAGTCATCTAAAAATATATCATGATTATTATCAAAATGCATAGAATCTATAAAAAATACAAAAAAATAACATAGAAAAAACATAAATCTTTTTCACAAAATTTTCATAGTCGATTTGTGAGAAAGGACGAAATGACCTTAGAGATATTGACGTAGTGGGGTATAAAGGATATTATTTACATGTACTGGAAACGTTACCAGTAACGGTTCCAGAAAAACTAAACATAGCTGATAACAGGATGGATTAGGCCCCTGAATGTTAAATAAAAAGGCTATGTAGTTTTAATAAAGGAAGGAAAAATCATGACAATTAAAGACATTGCACGTTTATCAGGTGTAAGTGTCAGTACCGTATCAAGGGTGCTTAATGACCATCCTGATGTAAGCGAGGAAGCTAAGGAAAAGGTATTAGCTGTTGTCCAAGAGTACAACTATATACCTAACACTAGCGCAAGGGAGCTTGGTAAGACTTCATCAGACAACATAGGTGTTGTTGTAAGAGGATTATCTAACCCATTCTACACAAAGATTATTACAGAGATTGGAAGCGGAATTGAAAAGGCTGGTTACACCATGGTGATGCAGCAAATCGCAGCAGGCGAAGATGAGATTATGACCGCAGCCAAAATGGAAAGGGATAAGAAGCTCCAGGGTCTGATTTTTCTTGGAGGAAATTTGGATTATACAAAGGAACGAATGACTAGCATAAATGTTCCTTATGTATGTTGTACATTCAATAATCAGTATGGAACATTAGATAAATCTGATTATTCGAGTGTATGTATAGATGATAACCAGGCTGCATATGATGCAGTGGAATATTTGGTTAATGAAGGCCACAGAAAGATAGTTGTTTTGCTATCGGGAGTGGAGGATGGCTCAGTCAGCCAGGTGAGATTTGCCGGCTATAAACGAGCATTAAAAGATTTTGGAATACAACTAGATGAAAATCTGATAATAGAGATCAATAGTTTCAATATTGCAGATGCCTATACAGGCATGAAAGATTGGTTAAAAAAGAATAGAGAATTCACAGCGGTGTTTGCTATCTCAGATAATATGGCAATGGGAGCAATGAAAGCTTTGAGGGAAGCTGGTAAAAAGATGCCAGAGGACGTTGCAGTTATTGCGATAGATGGAATCGAAGCTTCTGAATACATGAACCCTGTGTTATCAACTCTATGTCAGCCGATGGAAAAAATGGGCAGTGAAGCAGTGAAATTGTTGGTAGATATCATTAATGGGAAACGCACATACAGACATGTGATTCTTCCAACTACTTTAAGAGAAGGTGAGACTCTTAAGTAGGTAATTCTCTTGGTTTTTACAAAGGAGGTATAGAGTCCTTTGTTGAAACATAGAAATTATCATACACAAAAAGGAGAGTGTAAGAAATGAAGATGAAGAAAGTATTGGCATTAGGGTTGATCGCGATGATGTCGACAGCTGCATTTGCAGGCTGTGGTTCAAGCGAAAGCAGTGATGGTG
This sequence comes from Pseudobutyrivibrio sp. C4, assembly GCF_900111635.1. Classification (NCBI taxonomy): domain Bacteria; kingdom Bacillati; phylum Bacillota; class Clostridia; order Lachnospirales; family Lachnospiraceae; genus Pseudobutyrivibrio; species Pseudobutyrivibrio sp. C4. The sequence continues at coordinate 50,146 of NZ_FOHF01000005.1, forward strand.
GTTCTGCAAGCACAGGCGATAGTGCAAGCGGACAGGTTTATTATCTTAACTTCAAGCCAGAGGCAGATGAGGCTTGGCAGGAAATCGCTGCACAGTACACAGAAGAGACAGGTGTTCCTGTAACAGTTATTACAGCAGCTTCTGGTACATACGAGGAGACATTGTCATCTGAGATTATTAAAGACGAAGCTCCTACATTATTCCAGGTAAATGGTCCAGTAGGTCTCGCTAACTGGAAGGACTATTGCTATGACCTTAAGGGTTCATCTCTCTATGATGAGTTAACAAGTGATTCATTTGCACTTTACGATGGAGATGCTGTTGCAGGTATTGCATACGTAATCGAGTCTTATGGACTTATCGTAAACACAGAATTACTTGAGCAGGCTGGATACACACTTGATGACATCGCAAGTTTCGATGACTTAAAGACAGTTGCAGAGGATATTACAGCTCGTTCAGGAGAGCTTGGATTCTCAGCATTTACATCAGCAGGTATGGATGGTTCTTCTGATTGGAGATTCAAGACACACCTTGCAAACCTTCCTATTTACTTCGAGTATCAGGACAAGGGCATCGATTCTACAGACGCAATCGAAGGTACATACCTTGATAACTACAAGGCAATGTGGGATCTCTATATCAACAATGCAACATGTGATCCTTCTGAGTTAGCTGGTAAGACTGGTGATGATGCAGAAAATGAATTTGCAGAGGGCCAGGCAGTATTCTATCAGAATGGTTCATGGGAATATAAGAACCTTACAGATAAGGGTATGACAGATGATCAGCTTGCAATGATTCCAATTTACATTGGCGCAGGCGATGAGGCTAATCAGGGACTTTGCACAGGTACAGAGAACTACTGGTGTGTAAACTCTGAAGCATCAGAAGAAGATATTCAGGCAACAATTGATTTCCTTACATGGATGGTTACATCTGAGGCAGGTACACAGATGCTTTCTGAAAACATCGGTGTAATTCCTTTCAAGAATGCAGCAGATACAACTAACCTTTTCGTACTTAACGATAGAGCATACACAGAAGCAGGTAAGACACCAGTTTCTTGGAACTTCACAACTATGCCTTCAGAAGAATGGAAGAATGGCGTAGGTAGTGCTCTTACAGCATATGCAGCAGGCACAGGTTCATGGGACGATGTTGTTTCAGCATTCGTTGATGGCTGGGCATCAGAATACGCTGCAGCTAATAACTAAAGAAAGACTCTTTTTAGAGTATTTTTTCTTCTTTTATTCTTAGGAGGGCGAGGCCTAACGCCCTCCAAATTTTTTGGGATTGGAGATTGCTATGGAGAAAGCTATTAGAAAATACTGGCCCATTTTTGTACTACCTACCTTAGCAGCTTTTTGCGTTGGTTTTATTTATCCATTTGTACAAGGTTTGTATTTATCATTCTGTAAATTTACAACTATAAAAAAAGCAACATTTATTGGAGTAGACAATTACGCGTATGCAATACTAGATAGTGAGTTTTGGCATTCATTCTGGTTTACAGCGCTTTTTACTGTGGTATCCACAGTGTTAATAAATGTAATAGCATTTGCTATTGCCTTGGCACTTACAAACAAAATAAAAGCATCTAACTTTTTTAGAACAGTTTTCTTTATGCCAAACCTTATCGGTGGTATTGTTCTTGGTTACATTTGGCAGATTCTTTTAAACTGCGTCCTTTCACTTTTGGAAAAGCCACTTCTTGCTCTTAATGCAACATATGGATTTATCGGTTTGACAATTCTTATGTGCTGGCAGCAGATTGGTTACATGATGATTATATATATCGCAGGACTTCAATCTATTCCTGATGATTATATTGAAGCTGCAAAGATTGACGGCGCTACTACAAGTCAGATACTTTTCAGAGTTAAGATTCCAAATGTAATGCCATCAATTACAATTTGTACTTTCCTTACAATCACTAATGGATTCAAGCTATTTGATCAGAACTTAGCATTGACAGGCGGCGAACCTGCTCATGCATCAGAGATGCTTGCTCTTAATATTTACAACACCTTCTACAGCCGTACAGGCCCTCAGTGGAAAGGCTATGGTCAGGCAAAGGCTGTTATCTTCTGTATTATGGTAATCATTATCTCCATGATTCAGTTGAAGTTTACTAAATCAAAGGAGGTGCAGCAGTAATGAAAGCAAAAGAGAAAATTGCCAAGGGTATTGTATTTATTGTTTTATGCATTTTGGCTGTACTTTGGATTTATCCAGTTTTTATGATATTAATCAACTCGCTTAAGGGTGATACATTTATTAGTACAAACACAGTTTTTCAACTGCCAGATGCGAAGAGCTTTATAGGTCTTGAAAACTATAAGGATGCTCTTTCTTCAAAGGGATTTGCAGCAGCTTTTGGATACAGCTTAGTTATCACAGTCACATCAGATGTGCTTATTTTGATTGGTACATCAATGTGCGCTTGGTACATAACACGAGTTCACGGAATGCTCTCAAAAGTATGTTATGCTCTTTTCGTGTTCTCAATGGTAGTTCCATTCCAAATGCTTATGTTCACACTTTCATCTACAGCTGATAGATTGGATTTGGATACACCATTCAATATATGTATAATATATTTAGGTTTTGGCGCTGGATTGGCAGTGTTTATGTTTACAGGATTTATGAAATCAATTCCTCTGGAAATTGAGGAAGCAGCAATGATTGACGGCTGTAATCCAATCCAGACATTTTTCCAGATTGTATTACCTATACTGAAGCCTACACTTATTTCAGTAGCTATCCTTGAAACAATGTGGCTTTGGAACGATTACTTATTACCATATCTTGTTCTAGACCGTAAGAAATACATGACTATTCCAATTCTTATTCAGTATTTCCGCGGCAGCTATGGACATGTTGAAATGGGACCAATGATGGCATGCATCATGATGACAGTTTTACCAATCATCATCATGTATATTTGCCTTCAGAAATATATTATCAAAGGCGTAATTGCTGGAGCTGTAAAAGGCTAGGAGAGAGAATATGAAAAGAAGTAGCGGTATTTTACTGCCTATATCTTCATTGCCATCTGCATATGGCATTGGCACATTTGGAAAGGCAGCGTACAAATTTGCAGATTTTTTGAAAGCTTCAGGTCAGAAGTATTGGCAGGTTTTACCACTGGGCCCAACAAGCTATGGCGACAGCCCATACCAAAGCTTTTCTACTTTTGCCGGAAACCCTTATTTCATAGATCTTGAAATGCTGATTGAGGAAAAGCTTCTTACAAAAAAGGAAGTAGAGGCTGAAAACTGGGGAACAAATCCAAGATACGTGGATTATGGACAGATTTATAGCAGCAGATTCAAGATTCTTGAAAAGGCAAAGGAAAGAGGCTACAAGGCTGCGTTAGGGGATATTTCTCACTTTAAGAAAAACAATCCATGGGTAGAGAACTATGCTCTATTTATGTCCATTAAAAAACATTTTGGACAGCTTAGTTGGCAGGAATGGCCAGAGGAAGATATCCGTCTTCACAAGCCAGAGGCCGTAGAAAAATACAAAAAACAGTTAGAAGAAGATATTGAATTCTTTGTATACATTCAATATTTATTCTTCAAGCAGTGGACCAAGCTTAAAAAGTATATCAATGATTTAGGAATAGAAATCATTGGAGATTTACCAATCTATGTAGCATTGGATTCATGTGATGTTTGGGCTGAGCCAGAATTCTTCAGTCTGGATGAGGAAAACTATCCAGTAGAGGTGGCCGGTGTTCCACCAGATTATTTTAGTGAAGACGGTCAGCTTTGGGGTAATCCATGCTATAACTGGAAGGCTCTAAAGAAGGATGGATACCGTTGGTGGATTCGTAGAATCGAAGGTGCTGCAAAGCTCTATGATGTATTACGTATTGATCACTTCAGAGGCTTTGATGAATACTGGGCAGTTCCAGCAGGGCAGAAGACAGCAAAGAAGGGCAAATGGAAGAAAGGCCCTGGAATGGATTTGGTAGGCCTTCTATCAGAAAAATTCCCAAATATCGAATTCATAGCAGAGGATTTAGGAGAACCATCTCCAACTGTTGTGGAGCTTCTACATGACAGCAAGTGGCCAGGTATGAAGGTTCTTGAGTTTGCATTCGATTCAGGAGAACCAAACAACTACCAGCCACACACATACGACAAAAACTGTGTATGCTACACTGGCACTCACGACAATGCAACCGTCATGGAATGGTACCAGGAGGCCAACAAAAAAGACAAAGAATATGCTAGCAAGTATCTTGGTATCTCCAAATCAGAGGGCTTTAACTGGGGCATGATTCGTGGTGGCATGAGTTCGGTGGCCACACTCTTCGTAGCACAGATGCAAGACTTCCTTGGCCTTGGTAAATACAATCGTATCAACGTCCCAGGCACAGACTCAGGCAATTGGCAGTGGCGCCTCATCGAGGACGAAATCACAGACGACCTTGCAGAAAAAATCTACAAAATGTCTGTCATGTACGACCGCACCAAGAAAAAAGAAACCCCTAAAAAGCCTGCAAAAACTAAGGCTAAAAAATAACCCATACTCCTACTCGCACCCCTAGTGTATGTATAACTGGCTGCCCTCCGGGGGCCCTGCACTCTTGCCTGCCATGCTAGTCATCGCATGAATATTATGTTTTTCTAAAACGCAAGTTGCGCATACTTATTAGCAGATGTCTTTTGCAGGTCTGTACATTTTCTGAATCTGTATGTCTATGGACGGACACATTGTTTCTAGATAATATATGGATTTCGAAAACTATGGATACCTTTGGGTGATTTTGGAATAAGCTTAGTAGAACAAAAAGAGATATTTGATATGGATGAGTAGCTGCCGCTAGGACGGCGGCAGCAGTGGTCACTTGAAACACGACGTTGAATGTGCCACGGTGCTCATACATACAAATATCTCTTTTTAAGTTCTACTTAGCGAATGTAATATGAACCCAAGGTACCATAGCTTTTGAAATCCATATTATAAAATACAAAAGTGTCCGTCCTAACCTATACAGATTCAGAAAAAGTTCATCCCGCAATAAGACACCTGCAGTATGCGCCCCTATTGCGCTAAGAAAAACTATAATATTCGCGAAATCGACTAGCATGGCAGGCAAGAGTGCAGGGCCCCGGAGGGCAGCCAGTTTATTGTACTTTTATGGGGCGTGCGAGTAGGAGTTGGATGGTGGTACGGTTTTGATTTCGAGGGGTATATGTGGTACAATAGCGCAAGATTCGCATATTTGACGGAGGTTTTGTGATGAAAAATAGAGTTTTAGCATTAGCTTTAGCTACAGCTATGGCTGCTTCTATGGTGGCTTGTGGAAGTTCATCTGATGAAGCTACAGAGGAGACAACACAGGTAGCAGAGATAGAGTACAATGTTGACGACTACGTTACACTTGGGGATTACAAGGGGATTGAAGTTACAATCGAAGGTGAGTATGAGTATACTGACGAAGGATTTGCGCAGTATGTAGCAGATACAATCGAATCTGCTGCTGTTTACGCAGAGGATGATAGCCAGACAGAGGTTCAGGAAGATTCAATTGTAAATGTTGATTATGTTGGTTCACAGGATGGAGTGCCTTTTGATGGTGGTTCAGCAGAGGACCAGATGATTGATGTGGCAGGCAATTGCATGGCTGGTGGTACTACAGGTTTTATTGATGGATTTACAGCAGGCCTTGTGGGACACAGTGTTGGCGATGAGGTTGCATATGATGTTACTTTCCCTGAGTCATATGGCAATACAGATTTAGCTGGCCAGACAGTAGTGTTTACATTTCAGATTAATTACATTGCAAAGGCTATTGAGTCTGAGGATGACTTAACAGATGATGTAGTATCAGCTAATTTTGGATACGATACAGTAGATGAATATATCGCTGCTCTTAAGGAAGAATATACAGCTTCATTAGAGGACAATCTTGAGAATGATACAGAGACTGCTGTATTAAATGCTCTCATTAACAACTGCACTGTTTCAGAGGTACCAGAGGGACTTCTTCAGGCAAGAGTAGATCTTATCCTCTCTATTCAGAGCAAGCAGTATGAAGCATACGGCACAACAATGGAAGCATACCTTACATCTATGGGATATGATTATGAAGAAGTAATCAACACTCTCACAGAAAATGTTAAGGAATCAACTAAGACAGAGCTTATCCTTGAGGCAATTGCTAATAAGGAAGGTATAGAGGTTGATGAAGAGGGTTACACAGAGTTCATCACACCAATTTATCAGAATATGGGTTACACAGACCTTGATACATTCTATGCTGATTTCACTGTAGATGGATATGGCGGACAGAAATATTTTGAGCTTGCATATCGTACAGAAAAGGCAACAGATTTCTGTGTAGAGAATGCTGTAGTTAATTCTACAAACGTTCTTAATGCAGATGCTGATACAGAGGAAGATTCAGAAGTTGTAACAGACGAAGAATTGGAATCTGAGGTAGAAGTAGAAGCTGATGAACAGTAGGAAATACTTTCTATTTTTACCTAGCTGTAGTATAATTTACTCTAGCTTTTTGGCTCTTAGGAGCAATTAATATAAAAGGAGAAATAAGATGGAACACATTAAGACACTTAACACAAAGAGATTACAGAACACAGTTAAAGAAGGCGGATGTGGCGAGTGCCAGACATCATGCCAGTCAGCTTGCAAGACATCTTGCACAGTTGGTAACCAGAGCTGTGAGCACAAGAACTAATCTTACAAAGATTATTTATATTTAACGCGAAGGCCGGTCCTGTCTAATGTAAATTAGGGGAACGGTCTATTGTGCGTTTATGAAAGGACTTTATTTTTAGTGATACACCAGTTTAAAAACAACGGTTATAACGTTGTCATAGATATTAACAGTGGCGCGATTCACGTAGTTGATGATGTCACATACGATTACCTTGCTCTCTGGCAGGAGCATGGCGCAGAGGTCGCTTTTACAAAGATGAAAGAGAGCCATTCAGAAGTTTCAGAGGAGGAGCTTAACGCTATCAAATCCGAAATTCAGCAGCTTATTGACGATGGCTCATTATTTACAGAGGATAACTACGAGCCTCACATTGCTGATTTTACAGCACGCCCTACAGTGGTAAAGGCTCTTTGCTTACATATAACACACGATTGCAACTTGGCATGTAAATACTGCTTCGCAGAGGAAGGCGAATACCATACAGGTAAGCGCGAGCTCATGAGCTACGAAGTTGGTAAGCAAGCACTTGATTTCTTAGTTGCTAATTCAGGTAGCCGTCGAAATCTCGAGGTTGATTTCTTCGGTGGCGAGCCACTTATGAACTGGCAGGTTGTAAAGGATCTTGTTAAGTATGGTCGTTCAATTGAAAAGGAACACGGAAAGAACTTCCGATTCACTCTTACGACAAACGGCGTTCTTTTAAATGATGAGATTCAGGAATTTGCAAACAAGGAGATGGCCAATGTAGTACTTAGCTGCGACGGTCGTCCAGAAATTCATAATCTTATGCGTCCATTCAGAAAAGGCGCACCAAGTTACGAAATCGTTATGCCAAAGTTTAAAAAGTTGGCAGAATCAAGAAATCAGGACAAGTACTACATCAGAGGTACATTCACTAGAAACAATCTTGATTTCTCAAAGGATGTTATCCACTTGGCAAACGAAGGCTTCAAGCAGATTTCAGTTGAGCCGGTAGTCGCTCAGGATACAGATGATTACGCTATCCGTGAGGAAGACTTACCAAAGCTCTTTGAAGAATACGATAATCTTGCTGCAGAGATGATGAGACGTCAGGGCACAGATGAGGATTTCAATTTCTTCCACTTCATGATTGATTTGGAAGGTGGCCCATGTGTTTACAAGCGTCTTTCAGGATGTGGTTCAGGAACTGAGTACATGGCAGTTACACCTACTGGTGAGCTTTATCCATGTCATCAGTTTGTTGGAAACACAGACTTCTGCCTTGGCGATGTATATAACGGAGTTAAAAAGACTGATGTTGTTAATCAGTTCAAGCACTGCAATGTATATGCTAAGGAAGAATGTAAGAATTGCTTCGCAAGATTTTACTGTAGCGGCGGTTGTGCAGCTAATGCATACAACTTCACTGGCAGCATTTTGGGGAACTATCACGTTGGCTGCGAGTTACAGAAAAAACGTATTGAATGTGCTATTGCATTAAAGGTTCACGCAAGCGAGCTAGAGGCTGAGGCACAATAAATAGAATAGGAGAATAAAAATGAGACGTTTAAAAAAGGGACAGGGTATTGCCTGGCTTGTTGCGTTCGTAGTAATCCTTGGTTTACTTGGTTACTATGCAGCACTTGTTCTTACAGGCACAATCAATAAGACTGACGACAGCCTTAAGTTAGGACTTGATCTTGACGGTGGTGTCAGCATTACATACGAAGCAGTTGGAGATACACCTACTGACGAGCAGATGGAGGATACAATCCTTAAGCTTCAGCAGCGTATTGAAAACGACTTGGGCGAAGAAAGCTCAACAACAGAAGCTAATGTTTATCGTGTAGGCGATAAGCGTATCACAGTTGAAATTCCAGGTGTTTCTGATGCTAATGCTCTTTTGGAAGAGCTTGGTACACCAGGTACACTTTACTTCATTACTCAGTACGATATTGAGGGAAATCCAAACTACACAATCAACGGTTATGATGCAGATGGCAACATCGATGGCACACTCAACTACGACATCGATACATTGATTGATAATGGCTCAGTTATTGCAACTGGTACAAATGTTACTAGCGCACAGGCAGCTACTCAGACAAACCAGACAACAAACGCTACAGAGTATGTTGTTCAGCTTCGTTTCGACGATGAGGGAACAACAGCATTTTCAGCAGCAACAACAGCAGCTTCATTAACAGGTGATTCAATTGCAATCTACTATGATGGTAAGTTTGTTTCAGTTCCTACAGTAAAGAATGCAATTTCAGATGGTAATTGCGTCATCGAGGGAATGGATTCATACGAGCAGGCTCAGAAGCTTGCTTCATACATCCGTATCGGTGGTCTTGATATCGAGCTTACAGAGCTTGAGTCTCAGGTAGTAGGTGCTCAGCTTGGTTCTGACGCTCTTAGAACATCACTTATCGCTGCAGGCGTAGGTCTTGTAATCGTTATGCTATTCCTTATTGCTATGTACTTTGTACCAGGTGTTGTTGCTTCACTTGCACTTGCTCTTTACACAGCAATGCTTATCGGAATCTTAAAGGCATTTGATATTACACTTACATTACCAGGTATCGCTGGTATGATTCTTTCAATCGGTATGGCGGTTGATGCCAATGTTATTTGCTTCGCGCGTATCCGTGAGGAGATTAAGAATGGACGTCCTGTTATCTCAGCAATTGAGACAGGATTCTCAAAGGCTCTTTCAGCTATCATTGATGGAAACATCACAACACTTATTGCAGCAGCAGTTCTTGGAATCCTCGGTTCAGGTACTGTAAAGGGATTCGCAATTACACTTGCACTCGGTGTTGTTTTATCAATGTTTACAGCACTTGTTATTACACGTATCCTTATGAACTCTTTCTATGCACTTGGCGTTCGTTCTCCAAAGGCATACGGTAAGGCTAAGGAACCTACAAAGTTCGATTTCGTTGGAAAGAAGGCAATCTTCATTACAATTTCAGTTGCAATCATCGCAGCAGGCTTTGTAACAATGGGTGTATTCAAGGCAAAGGATGGAGCAGGACTTAACTACTCTCTCGAGTTCCTTGGTGGTACATCAACAACAGTTGATTTCAACGAAACATACACACTTGAGCAGTTAGATAGCATTGTTGTTCCAGACATCGCTTCTACACTTGATATTAGCGAGGGAAGCATCCAGACAACAACAGTTGATGGAAGCAACCAGGCAATCTTCAAGACACGTACACTTACACTTGATGAGCGTACAGCTTTAAATGAAATGTTCGAGTCAAAGTACTCAGTTGCAGAGGATTCAATTACTTCACAGAGTATTGGTTCTACAATCTCAGGCGAGATGCGCAGCCAGTCAACAATCGCAGTTATCGTTGCAGTACTTTGCATGCTTGTATATATTTGGTTCAGATTTAAGGACATCAGATTTGCATCATCAGCAATCATTGCTCTTATCCACGATGTACTTATTGTATTATCACTTTATGCATTTGCACGTATATCAGTTGGTTCAGCATTCATTGCATGTATGCTTACAGTTATCGGTTACTCTGTTAACGATACAATCGTTGTATTTGACCGTATCAGAGAAAACCATAAGGCAATCAGAACAGAGACAGCTGAGACTCTTAAGGAGCTTGCAAATAACTCATTGTCACAGACATTGTCTCGTAGTATTTCAACATCAATCACAACAGCAATCATGGTACTTATGCTTCTCATCCTTGGTGTTTCATCAATCAGAGAGTTCGCATTACCACTTCTTGCTGGTGTAATTGCTGGTACATATTCATCTATCTTTATCGCAACACAGCTTTGGTACATATTTAGAGTTAGTGGTAAGAAGTCGAATTAATTATCACTCATCAAATAGTTATTAAAGTATTTAGTATAGATTAGGAGATATAGTATGATCGACATTAAATTTTTACGCGAAAATCCAGACGCAGTTAAAGAGAATATTAAAAAGAAGTTCCAGGAGCACAAGCTTGGTCTTGTTGATGAAGTAATTGAGCTTGATGACAAGAGACGTGCTGCTCAGCAGGAGGCAGATGACCTCCGTGCTGAGATGAACAAAGCATCTAAGCAGATTGGTGCATTAATGGGACAGGGCAAAAAGGATGAGGCTGAGGCTGCAAAGAAAGAAGTTGCAGAGCTTAAGCAGCGTATCAAGGACCTTGAGCCAGTAGAGAAGGAACTTTCAGACAAGGTTGAAGAAATCATGATGAAGATTCCTAACATCATTGATCCATCAGTTCCAATTGGTCCAGACGATTCTTGCAACGTTGAAATCGAAAAGTTCGGTGAGCCAGTGGTTCCTGATTTCGAAATCCCATATCACACAGATATCATGGAGAGATTCAATGGTATCGATATGGATGCAGCTGGTAAGGTTGCAGGTAATGGTTTCTATTACTTAATGGGAGATATTGCTCGTCTTCATTCAGCAGTTATCTCATATGCACGTGATTTCATGATTGATAGAGGATTTACATATTGCATCTCACCTTTCATGATTCGTTCAAACGTTGTTACAGGCGTTATGTCATTCGAAGAGATGGACGCTATGATGTACAAAATCGAAGGTGAGGATCTTTACCTTATCGGTACATCAGAGCATTCAATGATCGGTAAGTTCATCGATACACTTAATGATGAAGCAAACTTACCATACACACTTACAAGCTACAGCCCATGCTTCCGTAAGGAAAAGGGTGCTCATGGTATCGAGGAGCGTGGTGTATATCGTATCCACCAGTTCGAGAAGCAGGAGATGATCGTTGTTTGTAAGCCAGAAGATTCAAAGATGTACTATGACAAGCTTTGGCAGAACACAGTTGATTTATTCCGTAGCTTAGATATTCCTGTACGTACACTTGAGTGCTGTTCAGGAGATTTAGCTGATCTTAAGGTTAAGTCTTGCGACGTTGAGGCATGGTCACCACGTCAGAAGAAGTACTTCGAAGTTGGTAGCTGCTCAAATCTTGGTGATGCACAGGCACGCCGTCTTAAGATTCGTGTTAAGGCTGAGGATGGTACAAAGTACTTTGCTCACACTCTTAACAACACAGTTGTTGCTCCGCCACGTATGCTTATCGCATTCTTGGAGAACAACCTTCGCGAGGATGGCAGCGTAGCTATCCCTAAGGCACTCCAGCCTTACATGGGTGGTAAAGAAGTTCTCGTACCCGTAAAATAATCGTATTTGACAATATATTCGAATCATATTATTATTCATCGGGAAGAAATCTAATATAGTATTTAATGGCAAGTAGCATCAAAGTCTCGGTAAGCGCGAGGAGGAAGGCTCCATACAAGCTAGGAAGGAACCCCGAAGGGGGAGGTTGCCTAGCGAAGTGTGGAAGGTGGCCTCCGGGAGCATGAAAAACTTAAGTGCTACTTGCACTTTTTGGGGTTTTTACTGTAACTATAGGTTTGCAGTAGAAAAGGAAGTTTTATGGCAATTCAGAGTAGAGAAGATATTAGAAATATTGCGATTATCGCACACGTAGATCACGGTAAAACTACACTTGTAGATGAGCTTTTGAAGCAGTCTGGTGTATTCCGTGAGAATCAGGAAGTAGCTGAGCGTGTCATGGATTCAAATGACATCGAGCGTGAGCGTGGTATCACAATTCTTTCAAAAAACACAGCAGTATATTATAAAGATACAAAGATTAACATTATTGATACACCAGGTCATGCTGACTTTGGTGGCGAGGTTGAGCGTGTTCTTAAGATGGTAAATGGTGTTGTTCTTGTAGTAGATGCATTTGAAGGTGCAATGCCACAGACAAAGTTCGTTCTTATGAAGGCACTTGATCTTGATTTACCAGTTATTGTATGTATCAACAAAATCGATAGACCAGAGGCTCGTCCTGATGAGGTTATCGATGAAGTTCTTGAGCTTTTCATGGATCTTGATGCGTCTGATGAGCAGCTTGATTGCCCATTCATCTATGCTTCAGCTAAGGAAGGTTTCGCAATCAGAAGCCTTGATGAAGAGCATAAGGATATGACAGCTCTCTTCGAGACAATCGTTGATTACATTCCAGCTCCAACTGGTGATCCAGAGGCTCCTACACAGGTTCTTATCTCTACAATCGATTACAACGAGTACGTTGGTAGAATTGGTATCGGTAAGGTAGAGAATGGTTCAATCAAGGTTAACCAGGATGCTATCGTTGTTAATGCACACGACCCAGAGAAGAACAACAAGGTTCGTATTTCAAAGCTTTTTGAGTACGATGGACTTAATAAAGTAGATGTAGATTCAGCTGAGATTGGTTCAATCGTAGCTATCTCAGGTATTTCAGATATCCACATTGGAGATACAATTTGTGCAGTTGATGCACCAAATCCTATCCCATTCCAGAAGATTTCTGAGCCTACCATTTCAATGAACTTCATTGTAAATGATAGCCCGCTTGCTGGTCAGGAAGGAAAGTACGTTACATCACGTCACATCAGAGAGCGCCTTATGAAGGAGCTTAACACAGACGTTTCGCTTCGTGTTGAAGACACAGATTCACCTGATGCACTTAAGGTTTCAGGACGTGGTGAGCTCCATCTTTCAGTTCTTATTGAAAACATGCGTCGTGAAGGTTTCGAGTTTGCTGTATCAAAGGCAGAGGTTCTTTACAAGACAGATGAAAAGGGTCACAAGCTTGAGCCAATGGAGCGTGCATATGTAGATGTACCAGATGAGTTTACTGGTGCAGTTATCGAAAAGCTTTCTCAGAGAAAGGGTGAGCTTCAGAACATGACACCTATCACAGGTGGTTATACACGTATTGAGTTTAAGATTCCTGCACGTGGACTTATTGGATATCGTGGAGAGTTCATGACAGATACAAAAGGAAATGGTATAATCAATACAATTTTCGACGGTTATGAGATTTATAAGGGTGACATTGCTTATCGTAAGCAGGGTTCACTTATTGCATTCGAGACAGGTGAGTCTGTTACATACGGACTTTTCTCAGCTCAGGAGCGTGGTACACTTTTCATTGGACCAGGCGAAAAAGTATATTCTGGTATGGTAATTGGACAGAGCTCACGTGCTGAAGATATCGAGCTTAACGTATGTAAGAAGAAGCATCTTACAAATACTCGTTCATCATCAGCAGATGAGGCACTTACTCTTGTACCACCTAGAGTTCTTAGTCTTGAGCAGGCTCTTGATTTCATCGATGTAGATGAGCTTTTGGAAGTAACTCCAGAGTCTTTACGTATCAGAAAGAGAATCCTTGATCCTCTTATGAGAAAGAGAGCTAGCATTAGAAAGTAGGAGATTTATGGAAAAGGGAACTATACAGGCTTACTACGGAAGCGGACAGGGCAAATCAGCGGCAGCGCTTGGATATGCTCTGCGCTTTGCTTCGGAAGGTAGAAGTACAATCATAATCCAGTTCTTAAAATCAGAAAACGATTCAGACTATCTTGAAAAGCTTGAACCAGAAATCAAGCTTTTCAGATTTGAGCGTTCAAAAGAAGGTTTTCAAAATCTTACAGAAGAGCAAAAGCAGGAAGAAAAAATCAACATTCTCAATGGCTTAAACTATGCAAAAAAGGTTCTTGGCACAGGAGAATGTGATTTACTCATTCTTGATGAAATCCTCGGCGTTGTTGACGAGGGCATCGTTTCAGAACAGGATATAATGGAAGTATTAGAAGGCAAGTCAGTTTTCACTAATGTGATATTGACAGGTCTTAACATGACGCCTGGATTGTTTGAAATAGCAGACAGTGTATTAAACATTAAGCCAGAGAAATAATCTCTGGCTACTGTTATATTCTCAATTGTATGGTTTTTACGAGGAGAAGCTATGGTTAGAGGGTGGATAATCGGAAATAGCAGCGGACTGTTTTTTGGCATGTTTTCATGTATTGCTTTGATTGTGTTCATTTTTACAATGAGAGCTTTTGATCACAAGGTCAAATTCAGGTTTATCTATGGAGCAACAGCTCTATTAATTGCCATGTTTGGAACAATAATTTATTCAACATCAGGCTATATAATAGTTACTGTTCTTTCTTATATTCTGCCATTTTTGGCTATTGGAATCCTATTTTTGTATATGTATATGTATGCAGCTAGATATAACATAGATTCTGTATCCAGGTGCTACAAACGCAGATGCTTTTATGCAGACGCAGAAAGACATTCAAAGAATAAAATGGCCATTATATCAATGGATTTAAATGACCTAAAGTATATCAATGACAATTTTGGACATAAGGCAGGAGATATAGCTTTGCTTACTTTTGCTGAAGTATGTCGTTCTGTAAAGCCTAGCAAATTTATTCTTTACCGAACAGGTGGAGATGAATTCATGATGCTTGGAATAAAAGCCACAAAGGATGAAGCTGAAACGCTTATACATGATATAAGATTAAAGCTTCAAGAAACACCATACACATGCTCCTTTGGAATAAATATGTATAATCCATCCGATGATTTTGATGATGTTGTAGTTAAAGCTGATCAGGCTATGTACGAGGACAAACGAATGTACAAGGAAATGAAAATCAAAGCTAATCCTTCAAAAGATGAGGAATACGACGAATCACTTAGGATGTTTACTAGTAATATAAGTTTTTTAGATTGAGGTGACAAAATGACAAAAGTAGTTATGCACGGCTGCAACGGCCACATGGGAAGAGTTATTACTGATTTGTGTAAAGCTGACAGCGAAGTATCAATTGTTGCTGGTGTAGATAAGTTCAAGGGAATTGAAAATGAATACCCAGTATTTGATTCTATTTCAGATGTAGATGTAGACTTTGATGTGATTATTGATTTTTCAAATGCTGCAGCTGTAGATGACCTTTTGACATATTGCGAATCAAATGGCAAGCCAGTTGTTCTTTGCACAACAGGACTTACAGATGATATGATTAATCATGTTGATTCAGCTAGCAAGAAGGTAGCAGTTCTTCGTTCAGCTAACATGTCACTTGGAATCAACACATTATTTGATCTTTGCAAAAAGGCAACTCAGGTATTTGCAGATGCAGGATATGATATCGAAATCGTAGAGAAGCATCACAATCAAAAATTAGATGCTCCAAGTGGAACAGCACTTGCACTTGCAGATGCTTGCAATGAAGCATTAGATGAAAAGTATGAGTACTGCTATGGACGAGCAGATAGAAGAGAAAAGAGACCTAAGAACGAAATCGGTATTTCTGCAGTTAGAGGCGGAAATATTGTTGGCGAACATGAGGTTATTTTCGCAGGACTTGATGAAGTTATCACTATCAAGCACACAGCATATTCTAAGAGCGTATTTGCTAAGGGAGCTGTTGAAGCAGCCAAATTCTTAGCAGGAAAGCCAGCAGGGCTTTACGACATGAAGCAGGTTATTGCTGAGAAATAAGAGGAAAGATATAGAGGGCGAATTATGTATATTCAACTCAATTCACAGGTAATATGCTATGAGAAGACCGGCGAGGGTACGCCGGTTATTCTTATACACGGAAATAACGGAAATCTTCATGATTTTGATGCTTTAGCAGAGACTATGAGCATGTATCATACAGTTTACGCTATGGATTCAAGAGGCCATGGAGAGAGTGCAACTCCAAAGGAATATCATTATAGAGATATGGCTGATGATGTGATTAACCTTATTAGAGCATTGGAAATCGAAAAGCCATATCTTATTGGATACTCAGATGGTGGCATAATAGCCCTTTTAGTTGCAATCAAAGCTAGCAAATTACTTTCTGGAATTGTATGCTGTGGCGCAAATCTTTCACCATCTGGAATACATCACAGAGTCCTTCGTGAAATGAAAAAAGAATATAAGAGAACAAATGACCCTAAGATTCTTATGATGCTTGAAGAGCCTGATATTTCGCCATCAGACTTACGTCGTATATCCGTGCCTGCAATGATATTTGCAGGAGAAGATGACTGCATTAAAGAAAAAGAGTCTGAAAAAATTGCAGCTAACATTCCAGAGGCAGAATTACATATCCTGCCTGACGAGAATCATGATAGCTACATAGTTGGTACAAACCGCTTATTTAAGTACATTTCAGGCTTTTTGAGGTAGAAGTATTCCTTGTGTTTATGAACTATCCATGATAATATTGTTATAAAATTGTGAAAAAGAAACTAAATGTTATTAAATATAACGTTCAGCTAGATAACAAACAGGGGTAGTTATGGTACAGGAAAATAAGGGTAAAAAAATGGGGCTTCTAGCCCAAATAAACATAGCGATAGTTATGGCGGCAGCTATAATTCTCGCTTTGTGTTACTTCTCTACTACAGACACGGTAGATAATGTAATAACAGAAGAAATAGAGCCATACTCGGTAGCAGTGTTATCAGATGGCTCTAAGGAATATTTCTTTAAGTTGGTAGATTATGACTATCACTATTCTGGAATATCATTCTATACATCACATCAGTTAGTCACTGCCTATAATATGGGTAGAGAGATTTATTCTTTCAACACAACAGGTGGTTTCTGGACATCAAGTCCGGGGTCTTCTTATCACTTTATTGAAATTAATGAAAAAATGGTACAGATTGCAGTTATTGTAAAGCCTGTATATGATATCGTGGCAAATCAAAAGCTTACATTCTACATAGGTAGTACATATGGAATGTATGATGGGCTTATGACAAACTCAATGCCAAGATTCTTCGTTAGTATATTGATTATATTCCTTAGCGTTTTACTGTTTTTATATTATGCAATAATGCGCGAAAAACAGCAGCTCGGTAGAGAATTATTATATCTTGGATATTTTTCATTTTTTGCTGGTCTGTGGTCATTAAATGAGACAGATGTATCATCACTTATGATGAGCAACAAAATTGTTGATTCACTTGTTCCATATATATGCTTAATGCTTATCGTTCCATCAATGATTATGTTTTTTGATGCATATTTGGGAATACGATGTATTACTTGTAGAAAAATAATTCTTTCGTATTCAGTAGGGCAGGCTATTGTACTTACCATATTACACTTCACAAAGATTGCGGAGTTTAGAGAAACACTGATTTTCATGCAGATTTTACTTGTTGTAGCGGGCTTCTATCTCCTGGTTGGAATGATTAGCATGCTCATTAAGCGTAATTTTTCTAGACGTCTTGAAATATGCGCGATGGGGCTTTCATTGTTCATACTTACTTTGATTATTGATTTGGGACAGTATTATTTGGATCTTGGTGATGCTGATAAAGTTGGTAGATACTTATTCTTGATATTCGCATTCTTGCTTGCGTTCGATATGATTAAGGATGCAAATGAAATTATTGAAAAGGGTCGTCGTGCAAAACAGCTTGAAGTATTTGCCATTACTGATAGTATGACAGGCTTGTTTAACAGAAATGCATTTGAGAGCCATGTTAAAGCCGGTGGAAGTCTTGAAGGTTTGGTTGCAGTTGTAGCCGATGCTAATGGATTAAAGAAATGCAATGATACATACGGCCATGAGGCAGGCGATGAATACATTACAATAGTTGCCAACATATTCAATAGTGTCTATGGTAAATATGGAAACTGTTATAGAACTGGTGGAGATGAGTTCTGCTGTATTATTCCTGCAAATCGTCACGTTAATATGGATCGCCTTAAAAAGCTATTCATGTCAAAGGTATATACAGCCAACCTTGAAGGTGACCACGTCTTCGACATCGGCGTAGCCGTCGGACATGCTCGCTATGACTCAGAGCTTGATCCTGACTTCCGAGCCCTCGTCAAACGTGCCGATGCTCACATGTACGAAAACAAACGTGAGCTCAAGGCCGCCATATCCTAACTGGCTGAATTCCACCCATACCTTAACGATAGAATTGTAAAACTTTGTAAGAACACCTACTAATAAATATGGGAGACTACACATTTAGATAATCCTAAATCTGTGATTGTGCCGGGCAGGCAGGGGAGTCCGAAGCCCCAGGTACAAGCAAGCCGTGGGGGTTACTCTACTGCGGTGGAATTCATCCAGTCTATCAGCTCTTGGAGGCCGTCCTCGGTGAATGGGGCGGTGTTTGTGAGCTTCTTTTCGTCTGGTGTGTTTTCGGAGCTGAAGGGGCCAGGCCATAGGGTGGCTTGGAATTTGTCGTCAGCACCTTCTTCACTTACTTTTTCAATTTTATAGCATTTCTTGCCGTCGCTCCCTGTAAATGAGGGAGCTTTTTTGTAATATCCTAATGAAAGGAGTCTCTTTCGTTCTATCATAAGCTATATTTTAAAGAAACTATAAGACTTTGTCACTAATAAATGGTAAAATGAGCTTAAGAAAATAACTGGAGATAGGGGGATGCGACATATGGGAAAAGGACGACTTTTTAGAATTGTGTGCGGGATAATGATTGCGATTATCGTAGTCATTCTTGTGGTACTTTTTGTAAGTGATGACGATACTTATTCAAGCGTAAGTATTGATGAATCTGTTCCTTATGCCGATACAACTAGTTGGATGGGCAACCTATCTGACGACCTTTATTTATCAGAGATTACAATTCCTGGTACCCATGATAGTTGTGCTAGAAATGTTATGCTTGGTTATGTGATGAGATGCCAGGACACCGATGTCTCAGAGCAGTTGGAGAACGGATATAGATATTTGGATTTTCGCGTTGCCTTAGACGAAAAGACAAATAAAGTAAAGATGGTTCATAACTTTGCCAGCTGTCATGAAGATGGCAATCTATTTTCGGATTATCTCTATTTTGATGATGTGTGCGCTGATGTATATAGCTTTTTGCAGCAGTATCCTACAGAGACAGTCATTGTAAACATTAAGATAGAAGATGATGACCATTCGGTTAGCGATATCCAAAATTTATTAACTGAACAGATAAGTGCTAATAAAGATTATTGGTACACTGAGGATGAGATACCTTTGCTTAGTGATGCAAGAGGTCGTATTGTTCTTGCAACAAGATTTTCAGATGCAGCTGCAACAGATATGATGGGCCTTAATATGCAGTGGACTGAGCAGGACAACAATACACCAATCGATATCCCTTATGAGCTTTATGTGTATAACAATTTCAGAGTGTGGATACAGGACAGATATAAATACAACGTTGAGGATAAGTATGAAGCAATCGTAGATGGCCTTGAAAACTGCGAGGCTGACGAAAATACACTGTTCCTTAATTTTGTTAGTACAAGTGGAGATGGAAAAATTGGCCATCCACGTGGATATGCAAATACATTAAATGAACTTTTAATGGAGTATCAATTAAAAGATGATACTAGCTATGGAATTATTATTGTAGATTTTGGTAATAAGGACTTAGCAAGACATATATATTATACAAATCAGTTTTAAATACTAAGTCATTTAGATAAAAAATAACATAGGAGGAAAGTACATGGAAAAGCTAGAGAATGAAGAGGTAAATCCAATCCTATTGGAGTTCCTTGATGCGGATTCCTTCGAGGATAAGTATAAGCTTTTGGTTGCAACGCCAACAATGGATTTTGACGACCTTCTTATTGACAACATGGCGTCATCCATTGATGTTGTAATTGATGACGGAGATATCGAATCAAGACTACAGGACTTAAAAGTTTGTGTACGTACTAGAGCCAAATACGAGACTGAAAGATTTAGGAGATAGAAATGGCAAACACAAAAATAAAAACAAAGCGCAAAAAGATTAAAAACAAATTAATTTTTTTGCTTCTACCAGTGGTAATAGTCACTATTCTCGTGTTAGTTGGAATAGCAACTGTTCTTTCTAGAAATAGTATGACAGAAATGGCCACAGCACAGTTGGATTCATCAATTTCTAATCAGGCAGACAATATCGAAGCCTGGCTTGACGAAAATCTTGAAAATTTCTCAACAGTAAAACAAGTAATTGAACAGACACAGCCAGATGAAGAGGGGCTGCAGAAAATCCTGGATTCATTCTATGGATTTAATAAGTATTGCACTGAAGGTCCATACGTTGCTACAGCAGACGGACGCTTCTATGCAGCAAGCGGTTCTGGCTTAAAGGTAACAAATCCTACAGGAGAAACATTCTTCAAGCAGGGTATTACTAGTGTAAATATGAACTACGGAACGGCTTATACAAATGATGAGGGGACATCTGTAATTAGTGCATCTGGTATTTTAAATGATGGCAGTGGCGAACTTAAAGTAATTGCTGCAGATTTATCCCTTGACCAAATCAGTATCATTGTAAATTCAGGAGTAAAGATGGATTCTGCAGCATCATTTCTTATCGATGCATCAGACAACACTATTCTTGCTCATAGAGATCCAGAGCGTATATCTACTACTCTTACAACTTCAGATAGCGATAAGCTGATGGCAGCCATCGCAGAGAAGCTTGAGACTAGAGATTACGATACAGTTGCATTGAATGGATACGAAATTGCATTTAGGGAGATTCAGGGAACAGACTGGGTACTTATTTCATATATTGCAGATTCAGTTATCCTTAAGGATGTTATGAAGCTGACAAATCTCCTCATTATAGTAGGAATTATTGCAGTAATTGTTATAGTAATTATGATCAACCTCCTGGTATCTAAAGTTATTGCTCCACTTGGACATATCACAAAGAACATTACAGATATGTCAGCAGGTGATTTCACAATCGAAGTTAAGCAGGAGAGCGATGATGAAATCGGCTTGATGGGAAGTAAGGTTAGCGAGTTTGTGGAATCAATGCGAACCATGCTTTCTACAATTAATGAGGAGTCTGAAAAGCTTAAAGAGCAGTCGGACAACTCAGATAGAGTATCAAAAGATATGTTTGAGGCATCTCGTTCACAGGCAGATGCAATGCAGAACTTAAATAGCACTGTTGATCAGTTAGCAGTGGCAGTTAATGAGATTGCAGAAAATGCTACAACTCTTGCCATGGTTGTTTCTGACACTAGGGAGAATTCTAACCAGGCTAACGAAAGCATGAAGGAAACAGTTGAAATCAGCAAGAAGGGCCGAGATGATATGGAACAGCTTTCTGTTGCTATGCAGGGAATCAAAAATAGCAACGATGAGCTTGTTAACAAGATTAATG
Source organism: Pseudobutyrivibrio sp. C4 (assembly GCF_900111635.1). Taxonomy (NCBI): domain Bacteria; kingdom Bacillati; phylum Bacillota; class Clostridia; order Lachnospirales; family Lachnospiraceae; genus Pseudobutyrivibrio; species Pseudobutyrivibrio sp. C4. The sequence goes on from NZ_FOHF01000005.1 coordinate 71,817, forward strand.
ATGTTGGCAAAGCATCAGAGGAGATTACAAAGATCGTTGGCTTAATTGCAGAAATTGCAGACGAGACAAATCTTCTTTCGCTCAATGCTTCAATTGAAGCTGCAAGAGCAGGCGAGGCTGGCAAGGGATTTGCGGTAGTAGCAAGTGAGATTGGAAAGCTTGCACAGAATTCGGCAGCCAGTGCAGATAATATATCAAGGCTTATAAATGATGTTCAAAAGGCTATCAATTCTGTAGTTGAACAGGCTGAGGCAAGCGCAGAAAACATCGACGCAAACAGCCAGCTTATTGATACAGCGGTTGATACATTTGATCAGATTTACCAGAATATTGAAAAGTCAAACGAATTGCTTGATTTAATGATTCAGGATGTGGAAAAGGTTGATGATGTTGCAGGTAACGTTGCAGCCATTTCAGAGGAGCAGGCAGCTAGTGCTGATGAAATCCTTGAAACAAGTCACCACATGGTTGAGCAGGCAAATAGTATCACAGCCAGCAGCCAGGATGTTGCAGATAATTCACATGAGCTTGCAAGCACATCAGATACACTTTCAGCTTATGTTCAGCAATTCAAGATATAGAGGGGGCTATGGCATGAAATCAAAGATAAAAAAACTATTATGTATGACTATGATAGGCGTGCTGGCTGTAGCTTCTATGGTTGGATGTGGAAGTACCAGTTCGTCTGCCGGAAATGTTTCAGGAAAGGGCACTAATATCTATTTTTCAATACCGGATGTTGATGATACTTTTAGAGCAGCACTTAGCGATGCTATAAATGAGGCGGCAGCTGAAGCAGGAGCAACAGTAACAACTGAGTATTGTGGTAACAGTACAGATGAACAGCTCCATATGATTGAAGCAGCAGCGGCATCTGGAAAGTACAACGCTATCATTTGCCGTATTGTAGATATTTCTACTGCTCTGCAGATGGAAATTGCAGCAGGAGATTTACCTATTGTATTTGTAAACAATGAGCCTAGTTCAGAGTATTTAAAGGCAGACAAATATATTTATGCAGGATCTTTTGAACAGGATGCTGGAGCATTCCAGGCTGAATACGTATGGAATAAGCTAGGCAATCCATCATCCATGAATATTGTGATTCTTGAGGGCGAGAAGGGCCACGCAGGAGCTATTGGTAGAACAAATGCTATCAAGTATTTTTACCGTGATAATGGAGTAGATGCAAACATAGTATTTATGGACCATGCAAACTGGTCAGATACTGAGGCATATGAAAAACTAGATGTGTTTAAGCTTACAAATCAGAGCTTCGATGCAATCTTCTGTAACAATGACACAATGGCGCTTGGCGCAGTTAAGTGGCTTAAGGATAATGGTTATGATCCATCAAAGTATCTTGTAGCTGGTGTAGATGCCACAGCTGACGGATGCGCATCAATTAAGGCGGGAGATATGTATATGACAGTTTTGCAGGATGCCCAGGGCCAGGGAGTTGCAGCGGTAAATGCATGTGCAGTATTGTCCAAAGGCCAGTCAATTTCATCAATTGAAGGGGCTACAGATGATTTGAAATACGTGCTGGTTCCATTTGTTCCAGTTGACGCTTCAAATGTGTCAGAAGTTCAATAATAGACTAGATAAAATCGATGAGTAATAATACTCATCGATTTTTTTTATTTTGTCTTAATTTATTGAAATAAGTTCAAAGATGAGATAAAATTAACTAGCTATAAAATTAGAAAAAAAGCGTTTAGGAGGATGATTATGAAAAAAGTAACGCTATTAGCTGCCACAGTTGTTATGGCAGGCTCACTTTTCACAGCATGTGGTAAAAGCTCTACTCCACAGTACGAGGCAACAGTTGACGAGGTTTTTACATGTGGCACTTACGACGGAACAGCATTGGTTGTAAATCTTGATGCTACAAACAACACAGACTCATACATAGATAGTTATACAGTTGCGTATAGTCTTGTAGCTACTCTTGATGGTACAACACTTAGCACATCTTATTTGGGATCTGACAACCCATACGCTATTGCTGATTCAAAGATTAAGAGCGAAGAGTCAGGAATGGTTCAGGCAGCATTTGATATCTCAGGTATTGATTACGATGAGGATTCTGAACTTCAGCTTGAATTAACATCTTACACAATCAAGGATTACAAAACTGTAGGCGTTCTTGATGAGACTATTTCAATGGCTGATGTTGAGGCAAAGGTTTCTGAAAGTGAATTTGATGTTTCAATTGACAATGTAACAGTTACAGATGATGGAGAAGGAACAAACATCGTAGTTATTGATTACACATTTACAAATGATTCTGATGAGGCTACAAGCTTTGGTTCTGCAGTTACAGAGGAACTCTTCCAGGATGGTGTAGCTCTTCAGCGTGGATACCTTCCATACAATCACCCATTACGTGAGGATATGGATGATGACAATGTATACACAGACATCAAGTCTGGTGCAAGCATTCAGGTTCGTGAAGTATTCGAGCTTACTAGCGATTCAAATGTAGAAATTAAGCTTACAGATAGACAGAGCTTTGATCAGGCAGTAATCTTGGAAAAGGAAATCCAGGTTAAATAAGGGAGGCCAATATGAAAAAGAGATTATTAGCAGCTCTTCTTGTTTCTTTTGCACTTGTATTTGGTGTAACAGGATGTGGTAAATCTTCATCTATCAAGGATAAAATCGAGCAGTCAGCAGATGACGAAGAAGATGAGGATGAAGACGAGGACGATGACAAGGATTCAAAGAAGAAGTCAGAGGATGACGAGGATGATGACGATGTTATCGTAGCAGGCACAATCGATACTTCAAGCAAGTATGCATTTAATGTTGATACAGCATTACTTGGAACAGATGAGTATTATGATGATGTAGTTATTGTTTACCTTGTTGGTGAGTTTACAAACAACTCTGATGAGGTAATGGATTTTGCAAGCGTAGTTAATGTTGAAGTAAAGCAGGATGGTATTTCTCTTGATAGAGCATATATTTCTGGTACATCAAAGCTTAACTATGCAGAAATCAAGCCAGGTGAGTCTATTCCAATTATCTTAGGATATGAGTTGGATAGTGCAGATTACGATGTTGATATCGTTTGTACAGATTACACTCACTACGCAGATGAGGTTCTTTTCGAAGGCTCATATTCAATCGACGATTTGATTGATAACACAAATGAATATATTGATGAGTACGACGATTACATCAGTGACGAAGGAATTGATGAATTCGAAGATTCTCTTTAATCATTAGCTTTTAATTAGGCTGCCACACTTTAAGGGTGTGGCAGCTTTTTTGTTTGTGCATTCAGACAGATTTTTCGGTAAATTAAATAAAATTGGGGTAAAGCGGTTTAACGTTAAATATATTTTGGTATACTTATTGCGTGTTGTTTATGTCATATCTATAGTGAGCAGGAGGATATTATTATGGCTATTGATCTTAAACAATACGAGGCACTTCCACATGGCGATATGCCAGGTGACAAGGTAGAAATAGGTGAGGAGCATGTTAAAAAGGCAACTCTTATTATGGAGAAACTTGAGGGCATGCTTGATGAGGTTATCGCAAAGGATGGCAGAGCTGTCATAGCTGTTTGCGGTGGCTCAGGAGTAGGAAAGTCTGAGACAGCGTCTCTCATTTCTTATTTCTTAAATGAGAAGGGCATTGGTGCTTATACAATGTCAGGAGACAACTATCCTAGAAGAATTCCTATGTACAACGATGCTGAGAGACTTCGCATCTTTAGAACTAGCGGTGTAAGAGGCCTTGTAAAGGCTAATGAAGCAACACCTGAACACTTCGACAAGCTTAGAGCTTGGCAACAGGAGGAGACAGATGCTTCAGCTGACCATGTTTCAACTGATCCATGGATGAAGGCTTACCTTGATGCTGGTAGAGAAGGACTCGTAGGCTATCTTGGCACTACAAACGAAATTGATTTCGATGAAGTAACTGGTATTGTTAAGGCTTTCAAATCCGGCCAGGATAAGATCTACCTTAAGAGAATGGGTAGAACCGACTCTGAACTTTGGTATGATGAAGTTGATTTTACAAACAAAAAAGTTCTAGTTATTGAATGGACACATGGTAATAGTGATAACTATGAAGGCGTGGATATTCCAATCCTTCTCAACAGCACACCAGAAGAGACACTGGCTCACCGCAGAGCTAGAAATCGTGATGGCAAGACTGATAGTGCATTCACTATGCTTGTGTTGGAACTCGAGCAGAACCTTTTAAAGTCACAGGCTCACAAGGCAAAAATTATTCTTTCTAAATCAGGTGAGTTACTTTCATATAGTGAATATGAAAGTCTTATGAAGTAGGAGGGATTAGTGATGAGCAATGGACCAATGTTAAATGCCTATCCAGATTCTATGGGTGGCACATTAGATGATATTGTAAAGGTTCTTAGCAAGGATGAATTGAAGGACGTATTCGAGTCATTCTACATCCTTCCAAGTATTTTTAATACAGACTTAGACAGAGGCTTCTCAGTAATTGATTATGGAATCAATGAGGAGCTTGGTAGCAAGGAAGCCATTGAGGCTATCAAGGATATGGGCATCGACCTTAAGCTTGATTTCATCCTTAACCACGCATCTGTATTATCAAAGGAGTTCCAGGATATCATCAAAAATGGTGAGAATTCTAAGTACAAGGATTTCTTCATTGACTGGAACAAATTCTGGGAAGGTTGCGGTACTCTCACAAAAGAGGGTTACATTCAGCCAGATGAAAAATATATCAAGGATATGTTTTTCCGCAAGCCAGGTTTACCAATTCTTATGGTAAGATTCCCAGATGGAAGAAACGTACCATATTGGAACACATTCTACCAGGAGGTTCGCTACAAGAATCTTGAAGCAGAAGACCTCATGGAAAAGATGGATATCCAGTATGTGGCTGCTACACGTTTAGCACAGTGTGTTAATTCCCAAATCAGCCAGGGAACAAGCGTAGCAGAATTGAAGCTTGGAAAATACGAACAGTATCGTGATGAGGTAGTTGATTTACTTGAGAGCAGTCGTAGATACTTAGGACAGATGGATTTGAATATCAAGTCTCCACTTGTTTGGGAATTCTATGAAAACACTCTTAAGACACTTTCATCATACGGTGCTAAAATCGTCAGACTTGATGCATTCGCATATGCTCCTAAGGAGCCAGGAGAAAAGAATTTCTTGAATGATCCTGGTACTTGGGATTTACTACAGAAGGTTAGAGAGCTTGCAGACAAAAACGGAGTAACATTACTTCCAGAGATTCACGCAAGCTACGGCGAGAAGATTTATGAGTTAGTAGCAGGCAAAGGCTATATGACATATGATTTCTTCTTACCAGGACTTCTTATATACGCAATCGAAAATCACAATCCAGATGTTCTTATCAACTGGGCAAAAGAGCTTGTTGAAAAGGATATCAGAGTTGTAAACATGCTTGGTTGCCACGATGGTATACCACTTCTTGATTTAAAGGGACTTCTTCCAGAAGACGAAATCCAGAAGATGATAGATGTACTTGTTTCTAGAGGAGGATTTGTAAAGGATCTTCACGGAGCAAAGAACATGTACTACCAGGTAAATGCCACATACTACAGTGCATTAGGTGATGACGATAAGAAGATGCTCTTTGCCAGAGCAATTCAGATGTTCATGCCAGGTAAGCCACAGGTATGGTACTTAGATTTGTTCGCAGGAAAAAATGATCACGAAGCTGTTGCTCGTGCAGGCGCAGGTGGTCACAAAGAAATCAACAGAACAAATCTTACAATGGAGCAAATTGAGGAAGGACTTAAGAAGGACGTTGTTAAAAAGCAGATTGAGCTTTTACAGCTTCGTAAGTCACATCCTGCATTTGGTTTTGATAGTAAACTTTCAATCAATACCAATGGTTCAGTTGTTTCCTTTACATGGACAAAGGATAATGACACCATTACTCTAGAGGCAGATTTTGAAAGCCTAGAGTACCAAATTAAATAATGACGAAGCCAGCATGTTACGGCTACAAGCCTACTGATTTCTTCGCTCGACGAATGTCTCGCTTAAGAAATAGTAGAGCTTGATGCCTACATACTGGCTTCTGTTTTTTTGAGTATAATCTACACTATGTAAAATCTTTCTAGGTAATTTACGAGAGCGGGTTGCCGAATATCATGTTTGAGTTGTGGTAACGGCGGTCGCTTGTGACGTCTTCCCCAAACCATTCTGGTGGGGTGAAGGAGTTGGCGGCTTCCTCATTTGGAAACTCTACCTCAGCCATAATGAGGCCTTCCATGTGACCAGAGAACACATCAAGTTCGATTGTGTATGGATCGAGTGGAATAAGATAGCGGCGCTTTGTGATAGGATAGCCATCAATCTTTTCAAGAAGATGTTCGTAGGCTTCCTTGGTGAGAGGAGCTTCGATTTCCTCGCGAGCCATCAATCCACTTCCTTTATATGTCAGAATATATGCGTCATCTTTTCGACGAATTCTAACGACAGGACTTGTAGAAAGGTATCCCTGTTCAATTTCAACATACTTATATTGGCCTAAATCAGGCAATTCTTTGATTAAAAATTTTCTTTCAATTTCCATGGATTTATAGTAGCAAATAAAGAGAGAAATGAAAATATATTGAAAAAAACTGAAATTTGCGGTAGAATTACCATTACGAGTGCTAATATATCCGGGCGATGTGGTAGGGCTCGGTATAGGTATAGCTTTTAAGGAGGAATTTATAATGATTACAGCCGGTGATTTTAGAAACGGTATGACTATCGAAATGGATAATCAGGTTTATCAGGTAATTGAATTTCAGCACGTAAAGCCAGGTAAGGGTGCAGCTTTCGTTCGTACTAAGCTTAAGAACATAAAGAACGGTGGTGTTACAGAAACATCTTTCCGTCCAACAGAGAAGTTCCCAGCAGCACGTATCGATCGTAAGGATATGCAGTATCTCTACAACGATGGTGACCTTTACAACTTCATGGATGTTGAGACATACGATCAGGTTGCTCTTACAGCAGATCAGATTGGTGACGCTCTTAAGTTCGTTAAGGAAAATGAAATCGTAAAGATGCTTTCACACAACGGTTCAATCTTCTCAGTTGAGCCACCTATGTTTGTTGAGCTTCAGATTACAGACACAGAGCCAGGTTTCAAGGGCGATACAGCTACAGGTGCTACAAAGCCTGCTACAGTTGAGACAGGTGCTGTTGTATACGTTCCACTTTTCGTTGAGAATGGTGAGACAATCAAGATTGATACTAGAACTGGAGAGTATTTATCAAGAGTTTAATTATGGATTATAGAGAATACCCGCTTTCGGAGCTTTTAAAAAATCGAAAAATATTTGCCGTATTTGACGAAGAATTTCAAAAGGGCACTTGGCTGGATGCCACAGCTCTACTTGGAAGCGAAAGCACAATCAACCAACTTTATCGTGATGGCACAGTACCTCGCGATACCCTAGACAGGATAGTTGAGCGTCTCTCTAAATAATGCAAATCAAGGACCTTAGGATTACCTAGGGTCCTTTTTTATGTTGTTAACCTATTGTGTAAAACGGGGCAATACAGTACCATTGGAGAAAATGATGTAATTGGAGAAGGGCGTAATGACAAAGGATAACGAGATTAGAATAGACAGTAAGCATTTTTACAGTAGGTTGGCGACCATAGCGGGGCCGATAGCGTTTCAGAGTTTGATGCTGGCGCTGGTGGCTGCCTGTGATGCGTTGATGCTGGGGAGAGTGGCACAGGAGCAGATGACGGCGGTTTCCCTGGCTACGCAGATACAGTTCGTTCAGAATATGCTGATTATGGCTATTACGGGAGCGGGAGCAATCCTTGGAGCTCAGTACTGGGGCAAAGGTGATAAAGAAACTATACAGAAGCTTTTTGATATGATGCTGAAGTATGCAGGGGCTATTTGCATAGCCTTCTTTATCGGATGTGAGGTTTTTCCAGAGGCCTTGATGCATGTGTTTGCAAGCGACCAGACTTTGATTGAGCTTGGTGCTGCTTATCTCCGTATTGCAGGAATCTCATATTTGATAACGGGTGTGTCACAAAGTTATCTAGCTATTATGAAGGTTACAGATCATGTCAATGAAAGTGCGTGGATTAGTAGCTGTGCTGTGGTGCTCAACGTAGTGTTTAACCTGATATTTATCTTTGGTTTTCTGGGAGCTCCAAGAATGGAGGCAAAGGGTGCAGCCCTGGCAACAACTATCGCACGTATAATAGAGCTTGTTATTTGTCTTGCAATTTCAGGAAGAGCAGGTTACATTAGGCCAGCCTTTAGCAAGATGTTTTCTATAAGTAAGCAACTTACTAAGGATTTTTGGCGACAGTGTTTGCCACTGATGGGAGGCTCATTATTTTGGGGCGTTGGATTTACTTCATACACTGCAATAATGGGACACATGGGTGTAGATGCAGCTGCAGCAAATTCTATTGCAGCAGTTGTAAGAGATTTGATTTGCTGCGTTTGTAATGGTATTGGAAGTGCGGCTGGAATTATTGTTGGAAATGAACTTGGTGCTGGTAATCTAGAAATGGGAAAAGCTTATGGAATCAAGCTTATGAAGATTTCTTACGTAATCGGCATTGCATCTATGCTTATCGTATTTGCGGTAACTCCGCTGACAGTTCATATGGTACTTCTTACTGACGAAGCCAGAAAATATCTTACAGGTATGATGTGTATAATGGCTGTTTACATGATAGGGCGATGTGTAAACACTGTCACAATAAACGGTGTGCTAGATGGCGGCGGAGATACCATATTCGATATGTATAGCCTGGCTGTGTGCATGTGGGGAATAGCAATTCCTCTGGCGCTGTTGGGAGCTTTTGTATTCCACTGGCCAGTGTTGCTGGTATATTCATGCACATGCTTGGACGAGGTTGGAAAAATTCCATGGGTAATGATTCGCTTTAGAAAGTACAAATGGGTGCAGAATTTGACCAAATAGTTTAGTAATTTCTATTTGAGAACTTTTTATCGATAAAGATGAAATCATAGATAGTTATATTGCTATTTGGTAAGATAGAGATATGTAAAAGGAGGATTTGGTAATGACAATTTCAGAAGCTATTAAATATATAGGCTGCGATGATAAGACTATCGATTTGTTCGAAAGTCAGTATCCAGTTCCTAACGGAGTATCATACAATTCATATGTGATTTTGGATGAAAAGGTCGCTGTTATGGATACAGCAGATCCTAGAGTGACAGACCAGTGGTTGGCAAATCTTGATAAGGAGCTGGCTGGACGTACACCGGATTATCTTGTGGTTTCGCACATGGAGCCAGATCACTCTGGTTCAATCAAGGTATTCCTGGAAAAATATCCTGATACCATAGTAGTTGGAAATGCCAAGACATTTACAATGATGGCGCAGTTTATGAATGCCAGCATATTTGAGAATAGAAAGCATGTGGTGGCTGAAGGGGATAAACTTTCACTTGGAAGCCATGAGCTTACATTTATCATGGCACCAATGGTTCACTGGCCAGAGGTAATGGTTGAGTACGAATCTACAGAGAAGGTTCTTTTCTCGGCAGATGGATTTGGAAAGTTTGGTGCGCTGGATGTGGATGAGCCATGGATTGACGAGGCCCGTAGATATTATCTTAATATTGTGGGTAAGTATGGCGCATCTGTGCAGGGATTGTTGAAAAAGGCAGCAAATCTTGATATCCAGACAATCTGCCCATTGCATGGACCAGTTTTGACAGAAAATTTAGGTTACTATATTAATCTTTATGATACATGGAGCAGTTATAAGCCAGAGGAAGAGGGCGTGCTTGTTGCATGCGCTTCTATCCACGGTAACACTAAGAAAGCTGCCCTTGAGCTTGTTGATAAGCTAAAGGCAAATGGCACAAAGGTGCAGTTTATCGACCTTACAAGAGAAAGCTTGTCAGAGGCTGTTGCCAGAGCATTTTATTGGGATAAGATGGTGTGCTGCGCTTGTACTTATGATGGAGGATTATTCCCACCAATGCAGGATTTCTTACATCATCTTACAGCAAAGGCTTATCAGAATCGTAAGGTTGCATTTGTTGAAAATGGCACATGGGCGCCTCAGGCAGCTAAGTGCATGAAGGCAATTCTTGAGCCAATGAAAAATATGGAATTTGTGGAGCCAGTGGTTTCTATTAAATCAACACTACAGGATTCATCGGTGTTAGATGATTTGGTAGTAGCATTAAAGTAATAAAAATTTTTAAGTGAGCAAGTAGTACACAAGCTCTGATAATTCTCAAGTGAGGCGTGTTGCCGAACGGAGAATTCATCAGGCTTGTGGACGTGACTTGCGGAAAATAGGAGGTGCGTATGGCAGTAGAAGTAAACCATAGAAAAGTAGCGATTATAGGAGCGGGATTTGTAGGCTCAGCTACAGCTTTTGCTCTTTCTCAGAGCGGTCTGTTTTCAGAGATGGTTTTAATTGATGCAGACCATGAAAAGGCAGAAGGTGAGGCGATGGATATTTCCCATGGCGCACCATTTACAAAGCCTATTAAGATTTATGCGGGAGATTATGATGATGTTGCAGATGCAGCTATCTGTGTAGTTACAGCTGGTGCAGGACAAAAGCCAGGTGAGACAAGACTTGATCTTGTACACAAGAATGTTGGTATCTTTAAATCAATCATTCCAGAAATTTCTAAGAGAGATTTTGGCGGAATTTTGCTTATCGTAGCAAATCCTGTTGATGTTCTTACTCTTGCAGCTTTAAAGCTTTCTGGTCTTCCAGAAAATAGAGTAATCGGCTCAGGTACAGTTCTCGATTCTGCTCGTCTTAAGACTGAGCTTGGTGAGCACCTTGGCATTGATAGCCGTTCAGTACATGCTTTTATTATTGGTGAGCATGGGGATAGCGAAATTGCTGCATTTTCAAGTGCTAATGTTTCTGGTATTCCTCTTAATGATTTCTGTGAAATGAGAGGTCACTTTAATCATGAGGCATCTGAAAAGGCAATTGCAGAACGTGTAAAAAATGCTGCTTACGAGATTATAAAGAGGAAACATGCTACATATTATGGCGTAGCTGTTGCGGTCAGACGTATCTGTGAAGTTATCATCCGTGATGAGAAATCAATCCTTCCAGTATCATCTATGATGCACGGTGAGTACGATATTGATGGTGTTTGCCTTTCAATGCCAGCTGTTGTTGGTGCTGATGGATTGGAGACAAAGGTTCCAATTTCTCTTGATGAAGATGAGATAAAGGCACTTCAGGAATCTGCCAAAACTCTTAAAGAGGTTGTCGGTACTATTGAGTGGTAAATTAATGTGCTAACTATATAATTAATAAAGGCGAGGGTTTCCCTCGCCTTTGATATCAATGTCATATTATATGAGAAATTCTATAAGAGTTTTTTACCGACAGATAAATTTATAAAAAACATAAAGAGGCTAAATTAAAGAAATATTAGATATGAGAAATAAATCACCACTTAGTATAGAACTTTATAATACGCTAGTGCAGGATGGCTACGGGCACCAGTTTGCAACGTTGATAACAGATAATCTAAACACGGATTTCACAGCTGGGCGAATGCTAGGATATCTTGCTCATTATGACCATCTTCCAGAAGTAGAAATTGCGGACGAGATGCTTGCTATATTAAGTGATAGAAAGCAAATCATGGATAAAAAGGCTGCAGAAAGCTATAATGCAGCTTGGAATAATTATAGACAGGCTGGAATATTTGATAATATCGAGGAATAATTATTCTACAATGTAAATTGATAACTGCTTATAGAAAATAGCTATAGCATATATTTGTTTCAGGTAGTCTATAATTACAAGTATTAGGAGGTATATGCCATGATTAATGAAAAAGTTAAGGCCTTCCTCGATGAAAAATCACTTGGGGATAGACTGACAGTCCATACAGAAACAATTGATACAGTTGAGCACGCCGCCCAGCAAATTGGATGCACTGAGCCAGAGATTGCGAAAACGCTTTCTTTTGTGGTAGAAGATAAGCCAGTTATTGTAGTAATGGCTGGAGATGGAAAAGTAAACAGCTCCAAGTTTAAATCTTATTTTCACACAAAGCCTCATATGATTCCACGTGATCAAGTGAAAGAAATCACTGGATTTCAGCCAGGTGGTGTTTGTCCTTTTGCTGTACCTGAGGACATTCCGATTTGGCTTGATGTTTCAATGCAAAGATTTGAATACGTTCATCCTGCAGGTGGAAATGAGTTTACATCTGTAAAGATTACACCAGACGAGCTTGAGCTTGCTTCTGGCGCCGAAGGCTGGGTTGATATCTGCAAAGGGTGGAATGACAATGAATAAGAATGGAAGTAACTTTTAATGAATAGAGAAGAATGGTTTGCTCAGCTGTTTACGCGGCTGGGCAATTCTAAATTTAGAACAAGTTTTAAATTAAAGCAAAAAGATATAGAATATATACATGAGAAAGGGCTAGATACTATAAGAGCTCACGCTGCAGATTTCATTGCTAAAAGAGAAGCTCCTGCTGTTATCCCTAATGATGGCAAACAAACTCCGACAAAGGGCCATCCTGTATTCATTGCGCAGCATGCAACAGCTACCTGTTGTAGAGAGTGCATTAGAAAGTGGCATAAGATGGCGCCTGGTAAAGAGCTTAGTCAGATTCAGCAAGAATATTTAGTGGATGTAATCATGACATGGATTGAAAAAGAATTGGAAGAAAATAAACATACAAAATAATGGGAGGACTATTATGTGGTTTGTATTTGCTTTACTATCAGCTATATTCGCTGCCTTAACTTCAATATTAGCTAAGATTGGTATTGAAGGTGTAAACTCAAACTTAGCTACAGCTATTCGAACTGTCGTTGTGGTTGGTATGGCCTGGATAATGGTGTTTATCACCAATACTCAAAGTGGCGTATTTGCTATAAGCAAAAAGAGCTGGATTTTCCTAATATTATCAGGCTTGGCCACAGGTGCATCCTGGTTATGCTACTACAAGGCTTTACAGCTTGGTGATGCATCTAAAGTTGTTCCGATTGATAAGCTAAGTGTTGTTATCACTCTAGTTTTAGCTTTTGTATTTTTACATGAAGACTTTACTATAAAATCACTTGCAGGATGCGCACTAATTGGTGCTGGAACCTTATTGTTGGTACTTTAAGGATATTAATATTGCTATGCTTTATAACAAGGAGAACGATATTAATGGTTTTTAGAAAATGAAAAAGTCAGAAGCGAAAAGCTGTATTGTGTAGGGTACCTTAACAATGTGTTATGTTTAGATTTACCTTTTCTTTTAAAATATTATATTGATCCTCATCGGAGATATCAGAGTCTGTGATAATAGTATTAAAGTCTTTGATATCTCCGAACTTTTTCATGGTATGTTGCCCGAATTTTGAGTGGTCAACCAGAAGAATATTTTGCTCCGAATTTCTCATTACCGCTTGTTTTATTGAACAATCCATTTCTGTGCTGGTAACACCATAGACAGTATCTATAAAGCCTGTTCCTAGAAAGGCTGCGTTAAAATGAAAATTTGAAAGATAAGTCAAAGTATCCATATCCATAGGACCGCCGTTTGAGTCCTGATATTTACCAGGAGCTATGTATAATGTGACATATGGATTGTGAGAACACTCATGCATTACAGCCAATGAGCTTGTTACAACGGTGTGATGCAAAGGTGGGAGATATCTAGTCATAAGCAATACTGTGGTACTTGGATCTAGATAAATTACATCATTTTCTTTGATAAATTCTACAGCGCGGCGGGCAATTGCGGCTTTAGCCTCGAAAAAGCTTTCTTTTCGCATGTCAAAAGTGTGTATAACTGAGCTTGGATGCCTGATAGTAGCACCACCATAATGAGTAACAAGTATTCCCTGTTCCTCCATTATGTGTAAGTCTCTTCTGATTGTCATGTCAGACACACCAAATTTTTGTGATAAATCCTTTACATATACGGTAGTCTGTTCTTTTAATAATTCGTATATAGATTCACGGCGGCTTATTCCATTATTTTCATTTACCTGTTTCATAGAAAGCTCCTTCAGAGAATATAATGTTCTATTAAACATAATTATACCACTAAAATTTACAAATAAAACATTATCGAACATTAAATAGTGTTGATATGTGTGCTATTATCTTTTTGCAATCGGAAATATAAAATATTGTTAGGAGATAGCAATGTGTAAGAAAAAGTATTTGTTTTTTGATATTGATGGCACACTAGCCGCAGGAGGATATGAAAATTTCTATATTCCTGACTCAACTGTTGTAGCGTTGCAAAAGCTTAAAAAGGCTGGTCATTTTCTATGTATTGCAACAGGCAGAGCGCAAGCTCTTGCAGTTGATATAATGAATGAGTTAGGTTTTGAAAATATGGTGAGTGATGGTGGTTATGGTATTACCATTAATAAAGCTCTATTAGGAATTAAGCCACTTCCAAAAGAAAACGTGGTTGCTTTAATAAGAGAATGTCAGGAAAAAGGATATCCATGGGGGATTCAGCCTGAAAATTCATCTGTAAGATATGTGCCAGATGAGCGATTTAATGAAATTGCAAAGGATACATATATGGACCAAAAGATAGTTAAGGGATTGAATCCTGAAGATTATGAAAATATATATAAAGCATATGTAGCCTGCAGAGCAGAAGAGGAGAAAAATCTAAAAGCACTTGAGAATCTTCCTTGTTGTAGATTTCATGAACGTTATTTGTTTATTGAGCCAAGCTACAAATCTGTAGGTATAAAAAAGATAATGGATTATTTTAAAGCTGATTATAATGATGCTGTTGTTTTTGGTGATTCTGGCAATGATATTTCAATGTTTACAGATGATTGGACAAAGGTTGCCATGGGAAATGCTATTCCTGAACTGAAGAAGCTTGCAGACTATGTGACTTCTGATGTTGATAAAGATGGAATTTATAATGCCTGCGAGAAGTTGGGATTATTTGATACTGTTGCTTGTTAATCCCTTTCAGCGTGATCTCGGTAAAGAGCGTTATGGAAGGTATTAATATAAGAAAAATATTTATACTTGGGCTGCCTCAATTTAAGGGGCAGCCCGAACTTTTTTGTCTTAGTTTCTACCGACATAATTATTGACGAATCAAGTTATATTGAGTTATCATCTCATCAATGAAATAATACGGACGCCCATTGCTACCGAGTAATGGGATTCACGTCATTCCTTTGCCGTTAGGTCCTAGCAGGTGAGGGGGTGGCGATTTTTATTATTATTGGAATAGCTGGATTAAAAATATTATCAAAATAGAGAGGTGTTAATTATGTTTAGAAAAATGAGAAGATTTAAGCAACAGGTATCAGATGAGGAATGTATCGAGATATTAAAGACAACCAAGCGAGGTGTACTATCTGTTATTGGTGATGATGGTTATCCATATGGTTTGCCTATTAATCATTATTATTGTGAAGATGACGGAAAAATATACTTCCACGGGGCAAAAGCAGGACACAGAATTGATGCAATAAAATCATGTGATAAAGCAAGTTTCTGTGTATATAACGATGGTTACCGCAAAGAAGGGGATTGGGCTCTTAACATTACAAGCGTAATTACTTTTGGAAGAATCCATTTGGTAGAGGATGAAGCTACAGCTCTTAAAATCTGCTCTGAACTCACCAAAAAATTTACTGATGATGACGAATATCTAAAGCAGGAAATTCAAAATTCATTTCGTAATGTACAATGTCTTGAGCTTATACCAGAGCACATAACTGGTAAACTAGTGAATGAATCATAAAATAATCTTATTCATTCTACTTAAAAGCATCATTACAATGTAATGACATCTCTTGCAATTTTTTTATGTCATGATATAATCATAGTAAGAAAACTTTTACTACGGAGGAATATATTATGGCTGATGCAGTAAATGTTAATTTTAGAATGGATGCAGATTTAAAGAAGAGTATGGAAGCTCTTTGTGATGAACTTGGTATGTCTATGACTACTGCTTTTACAATTTTTGCAAAGAAAATGACTAGAGAACACAAAATACCATTTGAAGTCTCTGTAGATCCTTTTTATTCAGAGGCCAATATAAAATATCTTGAAGGAATTGCCAACGATATTAAAACTGGAAAGGCTCATTTTGAACAACACGATTTACTGGAGGATGAAGAATAATGGGGCTTCTTTGGGAAGATCGTGGTTGGGATGATTATCTCTATTGGCAAACACAGGATAAAAAGACATTAAAAAGAATAAATGCATTAATAAAAGATGCTCAACGTGATCCATATAACGGCATTGGAAAGCCTGAACCCCTAAAGGAAAATCTTGGTGGCTTTTGGAGCCGAAGAATTAATGATGTGGATCGCTTAGTTTACGATTTTGAAGATGGAAACATAAGAATTATTTCATGTAAAGGACATTACGAATAATATAGGATGCTTTCAAGGGCATCCTTTTTTTATAGGGGAAAAGTCAACAAAGTAAATTAACTAAATTGAATAAGGCAAAATATATGAATATATTAAGTGATTTATTTACAGATATCATAACAATTGTAATTGCTATACCTTTAGTATTTTTCTTTATAAATACATATATAAGATTTTTAACCAGAGTATTGGGGGAAGCCTATATCCCTGCTTTTATGATGCTACCTGGATTTATTATATTTACACCTTTATCTACATTATGTCTCTACATATCTGATGGCTATTTCTTATTAATACTTATTGGAGTGTTATTTGCACTCCTTGCATTAGCAGGCCTACTAATGACCATATTTTTTTGGCCTAGTGAAGAAAAGGATACTTATCTTTTTAATAAATACTTAGGATTATATAAATTTATAAAATGGGGAAGGCAGGAAGCTTTCGGGATAGATGAGTATGATTACTATATCCAAGATTTCTTTAGAAATAAACTGGTAATCATTAAAGCACGAAAAGAATATTGCTTTATTACTTGGTTTGGAAAAAAGAAATATTTCAAAAAAGAAGACGTCAAAAGAATAGATCATTGGATTGGTAAAAATGGTTCATTGTACGGTAAATATGTTATATGGGGGCACGATGAGAAGAAACTTGCGTCCATCGATGATAGTGGTTTTGGAGATATTACCAGATTATATAGTGAGTTATCTGGTCTACAAGGAATTGACTATTGTACTCATCTAACAAAAAGATAGTAAATTATTATCTTGTTAGCAACAACTAACTCAAGGTGTTAATTATAGGGAACACATTGAAGGCGGGAACTATTATTGCGACAGGTACACCGGGTGGAGTTGGTATGATAAAATTCTAGAGGATAATCAAAAATAATAATGGGAGAATAAAATGAAAAAAATAATAGTACTTGCATTGGCAGCAATGATGTTGATGGGATGTAAAAAGGAAGAGTCAGAACCTATAGAAATGAAAGAAGAGGTTGTGACTGAAGCTAATGAAGATGCTGTAGAAAAAGAAAGTAGGTATGCTCATGAAGAGCTTGATGCCTATAGTGAAGTGTTATCTGAACACTTAAAAGATACTAAAGATGGATTTTCAGCAACACTTATTAATATTGACGATGACGATTATTATGAGCTTGCGATGTTTGATGGCGATGCTAAAGCAGACGGTGCTTATCTCTACACTTATAAGGATGGCGAGGCGATTGACCTGGCAACTGATGGTTTTCCATTTTATGGTAGTTATGGTCAGCTGAACTATGTTCCAAATTCAGGATATTTTTCCTATGATTACGATGGAGCAAGCGTGGACGATGGTGGAGATTTCATGTTCTTTGCTTTTAGTCTAAAGGATGGAAAGGTTGAAAATCTATGTTCTCTAGAGCGAGTTTTCTATTATGATGACAGTATTGCAGACGTCTTTTCTTACCATGATAAAGAAATTTCAGAGAGTGAATATAATGAGCTTTATCAAAAATATTGGTATGACTACATTGGCGACGATTTAAAAGATTTAACTTATTATAACGGCTATATGATTACATCGGAGGATGAAATAGAGGCTTTTCTTTCTGAAAATGATGTGGATGAAATTGAGGTCAGTTATTCGGATGAGGATATTAAAGCAATGTCTCCGGATGAGTTGTTTGAGGCATTTTGCAATGGTGATGTTGAAGGTCAATACATTGATGAAGATGGCGATTCATATCCATACAACCTAGATGGATATGAAATTGATGGTTATGACGTAAATAATTCACTTACTGTTGGAGAGCCTGTTGATGTAGACAATGATGGTGAGCTTGAATATGAATTAATTTCGCCAATGTACGGAAGCATGTTTTTTGACTGTAAGGATGGAAAGGTAACTCTTATAGCTCAGGGGGAAGGCACAGCCGCAATATGCTCATGTACAACCTACGATGGCGCTACATGGATTGTCCATAAAGATACAACACATGCTGGAAGATGCATGTATTTCCTTGATAAGTATAATGGTGATTTACAGATTGTAGATTCCATTAATCTTTACTGGGAAACAGAAGATTATAACGAGGATAGTCCGAAGACATATTATTTTAATGACCAGGTGATTACTGAGGAAGAGTATAATTCGTACTATCAAGCAATTTTTGAATATTAAAGCCTAAAAACTGTGTTTTGAGGGTGCTAGGAAAACTGTTGCAATTGCAACAACCCCAGTTTTGACAAATTGCTATATTATACGTGTGAATAAAAATTGTTTGAATTGGAGGTTAGTCATGGAAGAGAAGAATATTGAATTATTAAAAGATTATATAAAGCGCCTTAGCAATGGAGAAAGTCTTGAATCTGTTCGTGCAGATTTTGTAGATAATTTTTCTGATGTTGAGGCGTTTAATATCATGCAGGCTGAGCAACAGCTGATGAAAGAAGGTGTGCCTTTTACAGAGGTGCAAAAGCTTTGCGATGTTCATTCGGCATTGTTCCATGGCAAAACTAGAGAAGAAAAAATAGCTAATGCGGAAAAAGAAGTTGAAGCATCAGCTGCAAGAGTTACATCCAATATCACTATAGAAAAAAGAGAAGCTGCAAAAAAGCAGGCTGAAATAGTGGGACATCCACTTCATCTTTTTACTAAGGAAAATGAAGCTCTTACGGAAGAGATTAATAAAACCAAGAGTTTGATTGAAGACATTAAGATTGATCCATCTGATGATAACAATAGAAAAATAATTGAAATTATAGATAATCTCAGAAAAGTAGCTATCCACTATGCTAAGAAGGGGGATTTACTTTATCCTCATATGAAGGCCAAATATGACATTTCGGGACCTTCAGATGTTATGTGGTCTGTTGATGATGAGATAAGAGATGAGCTGAAATTTATAGCTGACTCTGATTTTAGAAATGCTGAATACTTGGGAAGATTAGAACATGCCATTACACGCATGGAGGAAATGATTTATAAGGAGCAGAATATTCTCTTCCCTATTTGTACTAAGTTTTTCACTGATGAAGAATGGTATAAGATTTATCAGGACTCAAAGGACTATGCTTCTTGCTTGGTTGATTTCATAAAATGGCCTGAGGCAGAGGCAGCACTGTCCAAAGAAAACGCTACTAGCAATGCAACAGATGATATAATTAATCTGCCAGGTGGACATTTCACACCTGCTCAACTTAGAGCAGTACTCAATACTCTTCCAGTAGAAATATCATTTATAGATGAAAATGATGTTAACTGTTTCTTTAACGAAGGACCAAAGCTATTTAAACGTGCTGGCATGGCCATAGGACGTGATGTGTATAGTTGTCATCCACCAAAGATTGAGATGATGGTTAGGTCTATAATTGGGGACTTCAAATCTGGCGCTAGGGATAAGGTGTCAGTTTGGATGGAAAAAGAAGGCATCCCAGTGCTTGTAGAGTACATTGCAGTTCGAGATGACAATGGACAATATATCGGCACAATGGAATGCGTTCAAAAAATGGATGAAGCAAAAAAGCATTTTGAAAAATAAAATTATTTGATGACAAAGGTATTTCTATCGAAGTCGATAATTCCTTCGTCACGCATTTTACCAAGCTCTCTTGTCATGGCGCTGCGGTTGATGGATAAGTAATCAGCCAGTTGTGTTCGTGACAGGGGAGCTTTTATATATTTTGATTTTTGTTGTTGAGCAAGGGTTGAAATGTATGCCATAAGCTTTCCGCGGATGGATTCTTTCGACATGATTTCCAGTTTATTCATATAGGAAATACTTTTTTGTCCTAATAGATGAAACATGTTTTCTGCAATTCTGGCATGGAAGCTACAAGCGTTTTCGCATGTGTGGATGATTTTTGAAGCAGCAAGAAATAATACTCTTGTTTTTTCTACGGCAACAAAAGTAACGGAAGATTCCTGCTCAACACTGACAGCAAAGTTTTCTCCAAATAATTCTCCAGGTCCAACATAGGATAGAAGTGATGAGTTACCCCATATATCTTCTTTCAAAAGGTGCACATTTCCAAAAAGAACAATTCCGATATAAGGGACTTTGTCCTTTTCCATAATGATGGTTTCCCCTTTTTCAAAATCCTTTTCAAAGGAGTTGATACATATCAGTAGTTTATTCAAATTGTCCGGGTGAATTCCCTCGAATAGGGGAATATCATTGTAATCTATTTCTTTCATGAGCTTATTATAAAATCAAACTGTTGCAATTGCAACAAACTGACTCCCGTTCTAGCTGTATATTATGAGCATCAAAGAAATCCGGTTAGAAAATGGAGGTAAACAATGGAAAATAAAATGTTTTGTTATCAGTGTCAGGAAACAGCAGGCTGCACTGGCTGCACAATGTCAGGTGTTTGTGGAAAGAAGCCAGAGGTAGCAAATCTTCAGGATTTATTGGTATACGTTACCAAAGGAATTTCATTTGTAACAACAAAACTTAGAGCAGAGGGGAAAGAGGTTTCAGAAGATATTAATCATATGATTTCCGTAAATCTTTTTACAACAATTACAAATGCAAATTTTGATTATGATTCAATAGCCCAGAAGATCGAAGATACTATTAATGCTAAGGAACAGTTATTAGAAAAGCTTACAGATATGAGTAATCTTCCAGATGCGGCTATCTGGGATGGAGATAAATCACAGTATGATGAAAAAGCTAAGACAGTAGGTGTTCTTTCAACTGAGGATGAAGACATTCGCTCATTGAGAGAGCTGATAACATATGGTCTCAAGGGACTTGCAGCTTATTCGAAGCATGCAAATGCTCTTTTAAAGGATAATAAGGATGTTGATGCATTCCTTCAAAAAGCGCTTGCAGCTACTTTAGATGATAGTCTTTCTGTGGATGATTTGGTTGCATTAACTCTTGAAACAGGAAAATATGGAGTGGATGGTATGGCACTTCTTGATGAAGCCAATACATCAGCTTATGGAAATCCTGAAATCACAAAAGTAGATATAGGCGTTAGAAATAATCCTGGTATTCTTATTTCAGGTCATGATTTGAAGGACTTAGAGATGCTATTAGAGCAGACTAAGGGTACAGGAGTAGATGTATATACTCATTCAGAAATGTTACCAGCTCATTACTATCCATTCTTTAAAAAGTACGATAACTTTGCTGGAAACTATGGTAATGCATGGTGGAAGCAAAAGGAAGAATTTGCAAGCTTCAATGGCCCAATTCTGATGACAACAAACTGTATCGTGCCACCTGCAGATTCTTACAAAGATAGAATGTTTACAACAGGTGCTGCAGGATATCCTGGATGTAAGCATATTGATGCACCTTATGGTGAAACAAAGGATTTCTCAGAAATCATTGAAATGGCAAAGAAATGTGATGCACCTACGGAAATTGAACGTGGTGAAATTATCGGCGGATTTGCTCACGAGCAGGTATTTGCACTTGCAGATAGTGTAGTAGAAGCAGTAAAAACAGGAGCAATCAAAAAGTTTGTAGTAATGGCTGGTTGCGATGGAAGAGCAAAATCTCGTGAGTATTACACAGAATTTGCTAAGGCGCTTCCAAAAGACACAGTGATTCTTACGGCAGGCTGCGCAAAGTACAAATACAATAAGCTAAACCTTGGTGATATCAATGGAATTCCAAGAGTTTTGGATGCAGGACAGTGTAACGACTCATATTCACTTGCGCTTATCGCATTAAAGCTAAAAGAAGTATTTGAACTTGATGATGTAAATGAACTTCCAATCGTTTACAACATTTCATGGTATGAGCAGAAGGCTGTAATAGTTCTTCTTGCACTACTTTACCTTGGAGTAAAGAACATTCACCTTGGCCCAACACTTCCAGCATTTCTTTCACCAAATGTTGCAAACGTTCTTGTGCAGAACTTTGGTATAGCAGGAATTACAAATGTAGAAGATGATATTTGCAAGCTCATTTAAAGAAGAATGATAGAATTTTTGGCAAAAATTACCTCTATGAAAAAGCACCAGTGTTTATTATCGATAGATTTAAGTTCAAGTTATTTTATTTGAGTTCAATTCATGCTATAATTGAACTCAAATAATAGTGAATGAATAAATCGTAGGAGATTTCATTATGAGGAATTTTGATTATAAAAAACTGAGCCAGCAAACGTGGGATAATGATATCTTGCTTTTGTGCTCAAAAATTCATGAATGTAAGGGAAGACAGGATTTATTTGTTCGTCAGAAGCCTGCTCAATTAAATCGTCTAATTGAAATTGCCAGGATTCAAAGTACAGAAGCATCTAATAGCATTGAAGGAATTGTTACAACTAGTACAAGAATTAAACAGCTAGTAAACGATAAAACAACACCCAAGAACAGGGATGAGAAAGAAATTCTTGGTTATAGAGATGTTTTGAACACCATACACGAAAGTTATGAATATATAGATATATCTCCTAACCACATTTTACAGCTGCACAGAGATTTGCTAAAATATGCAGGTTTTACATATGGGGGCAGTTTCAAAAATACTCAGAACTATATCAAAGAAACACGACCAGATGGAAGCGAAGTAATCAGATTTACACCAGTTCCACCATATGAGACGCCTAAAGCAATAGAAGATATTTGTAGGAGTTATGCAGAAACTGCTGCTCTAGAGATTGTAGATCCGTTGATATTAGTACCTGCCTTTATCTGCGATTTTCTATGTATACATCCATTTAACGATGGTAATGGTAGAATGAGTAGATTATTAACATTGCTGTTGCTTTATAAAAATGGATATGCTGTTGGAAAATATATCAGTATAGAAAAGCAGATTGAAAAAACAAAAGATGTGTATTATGACGTTCTTCAGGAAATTGATTACGGCTGGCATGAAGAGAAAAATGATCCAACACCATTTATAAAATATATGTTACAGATAGTACTTGCATCATATTTAGAATTTGAGGAGCGTGTTGGTGTGATGGATGATACAGGTGTAAAAAGTTCTTCATATGATGTTGTTAAAGCGTATGTAGAAACTAAAATTGGAAAATTTACCCCAGCGGATGTTTTAGCCAATTGTCCTGGTGTAGGTCGTACATCGGTGTTTAATGCGTTAAAAAAGCTAAATGAAGATGGCTTTATAGATAAACACGGTGAAGGAAAAGGGTCATTCTATGTACAAAAGAGTGAATCTATTTGGTAAGTTCAAACTTAAGCAAAAGAGTTCAAATGTAATGGCATTTGGACTCTTTTGATTTAAGCATTTTTGGATATGATTAGAAAGTGATTCAATTTTGAAAATGCACATTTTTTATTATAATAGTACTGTAAGATGTAGGCAGATATTGAAAGGAGAGGAAAATGAGTATGTTAAATGAACAAATGAAATCAGACAAGGATAACGGCCAGTTTGTTTCAACAGCTGAAATAGCTGAAAAAATGGCTAAGGATTGGGAAAAGGGTGACCAACTGGAAGTAGATTTACTGAAGGAGATTCACAACCCTGTAAAGGATATTAAATAATAGAAAAAGGGCTGCGCATAGCAGCCCTTTTTTTCAATCAAGAAATTCTCTAGCTAATTTCTTTAAATTTCTCAACCTCTACATTTAAGGTTCTTATAGTTTCACTATTATTTTCGGACTCACTTTGAATATCCTCAACTGATTGATGGAGTGTGTTCATTTCTTCTGTGGATTTGATAAGTGCGGCAACGCTGTTTTCGGATGCTACACTGATTTCGCTGATGCCAGCAGAAAGTGATTCGGTGAGCTCTTCCATGGTTTTAGCATGTTCTGAAAACTTCATCAAGAGGTTGTTAATCTCCGTAATTCCGTTTTGGTTTTCAACAGCATTCTCTACGAATTTATCATAGTCGACAAGTATGCTTGATGTGAGATATTCAAGCAATTCATTGGCATTGGCTACAAGCTCGTGGACTGAGTCAAGCACAATGACATTAGTTTCTTGAATTCGGTTTGCTATGGCCTTTGTGTTTTCAGATAAGCTTTGAATTTCTGTAGCAACAACAGCAAATCCACGGCCTGCTTCTCCGGCTCGGGCTGCTTCAATTGAAGCGTTAAGGGCTAACAAATTAGTCTGGTCTGAAATGGAAAGAATGTTGTCAGTGAGTTCTCTTATGTTTTCCACAGAACTACTTTTCTCAATTGATTCTTCCATGCGAGAACTAATATCTTCAATCATGTTCATGGTTTGTGCCTTGCTTGTTTCAGAATTGTTTTTAGCAATTTCAGCATGTGCAAGTAATTCCTGAACTTGAGCAGTGTTCTCTACAGAACCGTCTTTGATTTCTTTTGCAGCAGTAAGAATATTCATTGAAGATTCGTCGATAGTTTGAAGAGTAGCATTTATTTCTTCCATGTTTGCAGAAAGCTCACTTAGGCTTTCAAAGATGGAAGCGGAAGTGGTTTCGCAATTGTTAATGTTGTTATTCATATTGAAAGTGGCAGATTGAATGTTGCTAGAGCCATTTTGAATAGATTTTATTACCTGCTGCAATTCATCTAAAAATGTATTGATTCCAATGGCGATTCTGCCAACTTCATCTTCATATAGGTAATCCATTCGCATTGTCAAATCGCCCTGGCCAGACTGAAGCTCATCAATCATTTGATTCATCTTTGCCTGCATATTTTCAAGAGGTTTAAGTACAGTTCTTAGGGTAATGAAAATTGCAATTCCCATAGAGATAATAAAGATAACACCCATCACGATAGTGATTGCAGTAGCACGATTAACACGGACTTTCACAAGGCTTGTTTCGTGCTCAACCAAAGAATCAAGGTTGTCTAAATATTCGGTTTCAGGGGTTTGCATATTTGCCACGATAACTGATAATGTTTGATACTCAGATTTTAAAGTGTCAGGATTGCCGGCTTTTATTGCAGAAGCGACCTTATATGCCTGAGTTGCATAAGATTGGATTGAATCATAATAATCTGCATAAGAATCTTTTAGCGAATCATTCATTTCAGCTTCTGAAAACGCATCTACATCAGTCTTTATTGACTCGGCGGTTTCAAGTACGCCATCAACTAAAACATTGTAATCACTCACCACTGCCCAATCTTGGCCGTTCATTTTTGTAAGTGCACCGATTTCAAGCATGGCCATGTTCTGCTTCAAATCATTCTGAAGAGATTTTAATTCCACAGTATAATCTGCCAATAGAGTTGTAGACAGCTGTACCTGATCGTTGGTAACACCGCTCATTCCAGCATTTACTGAAAACAAAATCAGCAGTACTACTAGCGTTGTTAAAATTCGAAGTTTAATTGACTTTTTCATATACAAAATCCTCCATTATCCCATTTTGCTAGAAAAAATATACCATCATTTTTTTCGAATGTTATTTATATAGGATAACTGGTAGTTTTGGAAGTATAACTGACAGCCCAAAGAAAATATGTCGTATTTGCCCTAAAATATGGCGACTTATTTTATTGAATAAGAAAAATTTTTTCTTGATAATATCAGTATCTTTTGAAGTTTTGATTTGGAGGTATTTATGGATAAAAAACTATGGAATGACAATTGGTTATTTTGGAATAGTAAGGATGCATTTGCATTAGTTTGGGATATACCTGAGTGTGCAAAAAAAATACAGTTGCCTCATGATGCCATGCTTGAGAATGAAGCGCATGAGGATTCTTTAAATGGTGGAAATACAGGGTTTTATGATGGTGGTTCATATACCTATGTGAAAATGTATGAATCAAAGCCAGGGGATAGACAAAGGAATATCATGCTTCGATTTGATGGTGTTTACATGAATACATTTGTATATGTAAACGGACAGCTGGCGGCAAATAGACCATATGGATATTCTCAGTTTTACGTACCTATTTCTCACTTATTAAAAGAAGAAGGAGAAAACGAAATCCGCGTTCAAGTAAGAAATGGTGCTATGGCAAATAGCAGATGGTATTCAGGAAGTGGAATCTATAGAGACGTTTATATGCTCACTTCAGGCACAACCTATATCAGCCAGGAAGGTCCTAAAGTGGTTACTGAAGATTGTGATGATAAAGTTGCAACTATTAAGGTAGAAACAAAAATTGTTAATAAGGATTTTTCGGGAAAAGAACTAAGTTTTTTAGTTGAAATTTATGATGAAAATGATGGTTTGGTTAATAAAGAAACAGGGGTAGTCTATGTTCGTGGAAATGAAGAAAAGACATTTTCCTCACGTTTATGTATTAATGCTCCAAGACTATGGTCAGAAGATACTCCTGCCTTATACAAGGTTAGTGTTTCATTAGAGGAAAATGGAGAGAGTGTAGATTCAGACGAAGCTGTATTTGGAATCAGAAAGCTTTCGCTGGATGCTGCTCATGGATTAAGAGTAAACGGAAAAGAAGTAAAACTTCGTGGAGCTTGTATTCATCATGATAATGGCTTACTTGGTGCAAAAACATATTATGAGGCTGAATACAGAAGGGTAAAGATTCTAAAAGATTCAGGGTTTAATGCAATAAGAATGTCTCATCATCCTGCATCACCTGCACTTTTAAGAGCCTGCGATGAGCTTGGTGTATATGTGATGGATGAAACTTTCGATATGTGGACAAGGGCGAAGTCTGACTACGATTATAATTTATTCTTTAACGACTGGTGGAAGAAAGATGTGGAAGCTATGGTAGCAAAGGACTTTAATCATCCTTCTGTAGTTCTTTATTCAATCGGAAATGAGATACCGGAAATTGGCACAAATGAAGGAAGCAGTCTTGCTGCTGAAATAAGTGATTTATGTCATGAATTGGACAGCACAAGATATACCCTTGCATCCATCAACGGTGTGTTTGCAGCAGGAGATGCTGTAGGCAAAATCACTGCAGATGTAGCAGGAGAGGTAAAGGATCAGGATGATTCTGTCAATGTTAATGACTTCATGACTATTATGGATAAATACATGGATAGAATTGTGGTTCATCCTGAAATAACAAAGGTATTGAAAAAGGCTTGTGTGGCAACAGATATTGCAGGTTACAACTACATGACTGCCAGATATGCGCTTGATGCAAAGGAAGAACCAAACAGAATTATGGTAGGTTCAGAAACTTATCCACCTGAGATAGCAGTTAACTGGAGAGAAATTAACAAATATCCACAGGTAATAGGTGATTTCACATGGACAGGCTGGGATTATCTTGGAGAAGCCGGAGTAGGTATTCCTGCATATAACTGGGGAGAAGGCGGATTCGGTGCACACTTCCCTGCAAAGCTTGCGTACACAGGAGATATTGATATTACTGGATATAGAAGACCATTGTCATACTATCGTCAGATTGTATTTGGTCTTAGAAAAGAGCCATACATTGCTGTGCAAAATCCTGCCCACTATGGAGAAAATCTGATAAAGACTCCATGGGTAATGAGTGATGCTATCTCAAGCTGGACTTTTGCAGGATACGAAGACAAGCCTGTTGTTGTGGAAGTATATGCAGCCGGAGATGAAGTAGAGTTACTCTTAAATGATGAGTCACTTGGAAGAAAGTCAATAGAAGAAAACGATAACTATAGAGTTTTGTTTGAAACAAAATATGCTAAGGGAACTCTAAAGGCTATAGCCTACAAGGATAACCAGGTCGTAGGCGAGTATGTATTGAAAACTGTTGAAGCTGAAAAACTAAATGCAAGCTTTGACACAAATACACCAATAGACTCTGAACTTGCATATGTAAATATTGCAGTAGGAGAAAGCAATTACACAGTTAATAGTGGTGTTGAATGTAAGCTAACAGTTGAAATAGAAGGAGATGCAGAACTCCTAGGAGTTGGTTCAGGTAATCCAAAAGCTCAGGACTCATATCTAGGAAATACAACCAAAACATGGAATGGTCGTGCTCTTGCTATCGTAAGAAAGGGCAAGGGGAAAGCTGTATTAAAAATATCTGGAGACAACGGATATGGTACAGAGATAACAATCTAGTAATTAAAAAATGTCGGTTTTCATAAAATTTATTACATGGAGGCTGCTGAATTATTCTTGTATCATTTTTTCATCAAGAAAACCATTTACGGTAAAGGAGAAGAAAAATGGAGAATAATTCAGTAGCAAGGCAAGCTGGGATAGGTGAGGCTTTTGAAAGCTATCAAACATCTCAGGCAAACAGTGGGGTAAAAAGAGCAACTACAAAAAAATCCAATTCTGAGGTTGGCACAGCCTTTAAATGGTTTCATGCGACATCAGTAAACGGAGGAGCAATGACTATTGCTGCAGTACTTGCAAGTTATCTTTCAGTCTACATGACAGATACACTTCAGATACCTGCAGCAACATGTTCACTTATCATGTTTATAGCAACTCTTTGGGATGCTATTAATGATCCAATGATGGGTGTTATTGCAGATAATACTCATTCAAAATGGGGACGTTATCGACCTTACTTCATTTTCGCACCAATCTTATTAACATTCTTTGGAACAATGGTATGGGTTGACTGGGGATTCGCTAGTACCACTGCAAAGGCTGCTTATATATTGATTATGTACATTGGATGGGGAATGACAGTTACAATGTACACAATGCCACAGATGGCAATTCTTCCAGCAGCTGTTAAGAAAGATCAGGAAAGAAACAAGATTATTACTATGGGTGCAGGAGCGTGTGCAACTGCATTTACAATTGGTAATACATTTACACCAAATATTACAGCTTTCTTTGAGAGCCATGGAATCTCAAATGGATATGTTCCATACATGCTTATTTGCGGAGCACTTTCATTTGTATCATTCTGGGGATTGTTTAAGGCATCAAAGGGACAGGAAAGATATTTGACAGAGCCTGAAAAGAATCCATTTAAGGGACTTGGAATGGTTCTTCGCCACAAGGAAGTATATCCAAACATCATTGCTTGGGTAGGTGCTTCAATGGGCTATGGTCTTATGTTTGCATCTTCTGTTTATTACATGATGTACTACTATGAGAGACCAGATTTAATTGGAATTTACATGGGTATTATTTCAATCGGAGCTCTTGTATCAATGGTTGTTGCAATGCCTATTTTCCTTAAAGTATTCAAGACAGGACAGAAAGCACTTTGTGTATCACAGATTACTTCGATTGTAATGTATGTGATTTTGTTCTTCTTTGGAAAACAGAGCTTTACATTACTTTGCGTACTTACATTCTTATCATCTATAACAAGTGCTATGCAGAATGCATTAGTTAATATTCTTGTTAACGATACAATTGACTTTATTATGCTTAAAGAAGGCAAGACAGCAAATGGACTTGTATCAGCAATCAAGGGCTTTGCTCAGAAGTGTGGTAACACAGTTACTTCATCTGGTATTTTAGCAATCCTTGCTGTTTCTGGTTACATTGCAGGAGCAATTGGCCAGCAGCCAGAATCAGCTATGTTCGCTCTTAACTTTATTAAGTTTGGTGCACCATCTTTAACAGGAATCATCGTAATTCTTTGTGTAGTATTTGGACCAATTAATAAATATAAAAACGAAATCGAAGAAATGAAAGCTAAAATGCACGAGAATTAATGGGGATTTATATAAATGTTGAACTTTGAAATTTTAAAGGAAACACCTTTTTGCCTGGGCACTGCCCAGGTAAATTGGGTTAAAGAGACAATTGAAAATATGACAGAGGAGCAGAAGATTGGACAAATTTTCTGTCCTATAAATGGGGAAGTTGAGCCAGAAAAAATAAAGGCATTTATTGATGAGTTTCATCCAGGCGGAGTATTGTATAGACCAATGCCTGCTGAGACTATTCAAAATTGCCACAGAGCATTTCAGGATAATTCAGATATTCCAATGCTTTTGGCTGCAAACCTTGAATCCGGTGGTGTTGGTATTGCCAGTGATGGCACTTATTTTTCACGACCTATGGGAGTGGCAGCAACAGCCGATAAAGAAAACGCATATCGATTAGGATATATTTCTGGCAAGGAAGCAAAAGCTGTAGGATGCAACTGGTCCTTTGCTCCAATCTGTGATTTGGATAAAAACTATATGAATCCTATCATGAATGTTCGTACATTCGGAGATAACGTAAATACGGTAACTGATTTTGTGAAGGAACAGCTTAGGGGCCTTGATGAGAATGGTGTTGCTGCAGCAGCAAAGCATTTCCCTGGTGATGGAGTAGATTTCAGAGATCAACATTTAGTAGCTTCTGTAAATAGCTTGTCTGTTGAAGAATACGATGCTTCATATGGCAAGATTTGGAAAGAGGTTGTAGATACTGGAATCCTTTCAGTAATGGTAGGACATATTTTACAGCCAGCTTATAGCAGATATTTTAATCCGGAATTGAAGGATGAAGATATTTTACCAGCTACTTTATCAAAGGAATTATTACAAGGATTGCTCCGTGAAAAGCTTGGATTTAATGGAGTAATAGTTACCGACGCGACACCAATGGTAGGATTTACAGCATCAATGGCTCGAAGCGAGGCTTTACCAGCTTGTATCATGGCCGGATGTGATATGATTCTTTTCAACAAAGATATAAGAGAAGATTATCAATTTATTAGAGATGCATTAAAGGATGGCAGGCTGACAAGAGATCGTTTGGATGAAGCGGTTCTCAGAATACTTGCAATGAAGGTGGCCATGAAGCTTCCAGAAAAGAAAGCGGAAGGAACATTGGTGCCGGAGACAGCTGCTCTTTCAGACGTGGGCTGCAATGAGCATAAAGAGTGGACTGTGAAATGCGCTGATGAAGCAGTCACCCTCGTAAAGGACACACAAAATCTTCTACCTCTTTCTGCTGAAAAGTATAAGAAGATTAGATTGTATTACATCGAAGATAGAGTGGGAGGCGGCTTCAAAGACGGTGATAGCCAAATTTCTGTATTCAAGGATTTATTAGAAAAAGAAGGATTCGAAGTTAGTGTTTACGACTATTCTAAGCCTGATTTTTATGAAATGTTTGAAGCAGGAGTATCATATGCCAAGGATAAATTTGATTTAGCAATATATGTAGCTTGTATTGATACTGCAAGTAACCAATCAGTTCGAAGAATTGACTGGGTACATTTGATGGCGGCAGATGCACCATGGTTTGTTGATGAAATTCCTACAATGTTTATATCTGTAGCAAATCCATATCATCTTGTGGATGTCCCAATGGTAAAGACATTTATCAATGCTTACACACCTACAAAAGAGGTATGCCAGCAGGTAGTAGAAAAAATAATGGGCCGTTCAAGCTTTAAAGGTAAAAGCCCAATCGACCCATTCTGTAATATCTGGGGAAGCAGATTTTAAATAAGTTAAGCTCCTTCGTTCTGTTCCACTGAGAATGGAATGAATGGGCTTTCTTTTTTGTTCTGCTTTCTATATTCTGCAGGAGAGCATTTGTAAGTTTGACGGAACACTCTTGAAAAATGATCCGCCGAATTATATCCTACCTGCTCTGCAATCTCATTTATTTTTAAATCTGTGTTCAGCAGGTAGTTCACTGCATCCTTCATACGCAATTTCTTTATCAATTCAGTAAAGTTTTCACCGGTATTTTGCTTTATAAGAGTGCATAGGTGTGGTTCACTGTAGTGGAAAAATTCTGCTAAAGATGAGAGCGTAATATTCTGATAGTTGTGTTGGATATACTGTAAAACCAAAGAGAAATCAGAACCAATTTCATAGTTATAAAATGCAATTGTCTTGCTGTAGTTTCTTAGCATGTTGCAGAAAAGCAAATTGATAATGCTTACACAACATCCATTGCTGTATTCATCTTTTTTTGCAGACTCTATCAAAAGCTTTCTAAGTAATACGCGGCATTCCATATTGTTACCGGTAAATAGCATCAGGTAGTTTGCCTTGCCATCATCTTTTAAGATTTGACGGAAGAAGCCGGATAGTAAATCTTGATGGCTCATGATTGATGAGAATGTGCTATCGAAGGTACTTCGTCTAATACATATCGTATATACGATAGAAGTTTCGTCATCAATCAAAAAATCATGATTAGAACCTGGAGCAACGATGCATATTTCACCTTCGTTCATAACATGTGGTTCTTCTTCAAAATAAAATGTCGCACTACCTTTTACCACAAAGTTCAACTCGAAATAATTGTGAATATGAGAATATCTGCGTGTAAACCTAGGATGACGGATAGTAAAAACATCCTGAAATTTTGGAATCATACGTTCCTCTCGTACTTCCTTATTTAGTTCACTTTGTACAGAAAAATAAATAGGGATAGTATCTACCAGCTTATCAAATTCGTAATCATCTACATATAATGAATCTTCGGATATATTGAGTCTGGTAGGTGTGCTATCGAGTAAATCTTTTTCCTGCATACGTCGCATCATCTCTGTGAACTGAAGTTTAAGACCGGTGCGTTTGTAGTAGGCATTCATTTCATTTTGAAATTTTCCATAAGTTGTATATAAGTTCATACTATAACCTCATGTGTTCATTTTGATTAAAAAAATGTAGTGTATTCGATAAAATTTGTAGATTCATTATATACCAGATTATGAAAATAACGAAACCACAGATTAAATAATAAAGGATACGCCTTAAAAAATGTCGGATACATTATAGGCCTCTCTACTTATAATATAGGCATTGAATTGTTCGGAATCGGACTAAAGGAGATAGAAGGAGAAAGTATTATGGGAATGGAACCATCTTTAGAAGAAATTTTTGGAAGCTATATGGCTTACAAAGTGACAGAGGATACATGGGTTATTAGTTTCATGAATGGAACAGAGTATATGTATCTTCTAGAGGGAAGTGAGAAAGCTCTTTTAATTGATACAGGATATGGTGCTGGAAATCTGAAGGCTTTTGTACAGGGACTTACTGACAAGCCTGTATTAGTTGTAAACACACACTTTCATCCAGATCACTCTGCAGGAAATGGAGAGTTTGAAGAAGTAATGGTTGCAGCAGGATGGGAAATTGATGCACCTTCTGTAAATATGCCGGGACAGATTCCCTTTGATATTTCAAAGTTGCCTTATCCAAATTACAAAAAGGTAATCATAGGTGAGGGGGATGTAATTGATCTTGGCAATCGAAAGATAAAGGTCATGGATGTAAAGCCGGCCCACTGCAATTCTAGTTTGTTTTTTTATGATGAAGAGCAGGGGATGATATTTGTTGGTGATGAAGTGGAGGCTGCACAGGTAAATATGTTTGATAATTCATGTAATCCTGAAGCTCCATATGATGTTAGAGACAGACTTAATTGCATGCGGGAAAACTGTGAAAGAATAAAGGCTCTCAAACCAAGATACATCTTCCCTAACCATAATGGAACACCAATTGCTTCAAGCTATTTGGATGATTTTATTGGATTGGTAGATAGCGTATTTGCAGGAACGGCAAAAATTGAAGATAAGTTAAACCATAAATACATAGAGATGGATCCAAAAGCTCCAACTCTTTGCCGTGTACGTTATGGTAAAGCTAGTATTTTCATAAACAAAGAGTTATTGATGTCGGTTTATGGAGGTAGTTTGTCGTGATGAAGGCTGTAATTTTTGATTTAGATGGAGTAATCTGTTTTACAGATAAATATCACTATATAGCATGGAAGAAGCTTGCAGATAAGAATGGAATATATTTTGATGAAGAAATAAATAATAGACTACGTGGTGTATCTAGAATGGATAGCCTGGAGATAATATTAGAGCGAGCCGATAGAACATATACTGCTGAAGAAAAAGAGGCAATGGCTGCTGAGAAGAATGCTAGTTATGTTGAGCTTCTAAAAGAAATGAGTCCAGCTGATTTATCAGATGAAGTAAAGAATACATTGGATGAACTTAGAAACAGAGGATATAAGTTAGCTATTGGTTCATCAAGCAAGAACACAAAAATGATTTTAAAGCAGATAGGACTGGGTGAGTTTTTTGATGCAGTTTCAGATGGAACCAACATCACAAAGTCTAAGCCTGACCCAGAGGTATTTCTAAAGGCTGCTGAGTTCATTGGTGAAAATCCAGCTGATTGTCTAGTTGTAGAAGATGCCAAAGCTGGAATTGAGGCAGCAACTGCAGGAGGCTTTAAGAGCGCAGGCTTAGGAGAAGCTACAGAACATCCAAGTGTGACATACAAATTGGGGAGCTTTAAAGATTTGTTGGAGATTTGTATTTAGAGGTGTACCAGTATGAAAAGAGAAGATATAAATATTCGAGATCCATATGTGTTGGTGGATGATGGAAAATATTATTTATATGGAACACGAAGCGAAACTTGCTGGGAAGAAGCCTTTGGCTTTGATTGCTATGTGAGTGATGATTTGGAAAATTTTGAAGGACCAATTGAGATTTTCAAAAGACCAGATGGATTTTTTGCAACGGAAAACTATTGGGCGCCTGAGTGTTATAAAATTGGGGATAAGTACTATCTTGTAACCACATTTGGTGGAAAAGATATTAAAAAGGGTATTTATGTTCTTCAAGCAGATGAACCAACCGGGCCATTTACACTCTACTCAAAAAGACTTACACCAGATAATTGGACTTGTATCGATGGAACCTTACATTTTGAAAATGAAAAAATTTATTTAGTATTTTCCCATTCCTTTGAAGATGCATTGGATGGTACGGGAAATGCTGATGGAGATTTTTGCGTTGTGGAATTATCAAGTGATTTAAAGGAAGCAATTTCTACACCAAAGCTCCTATTCTCACCTAAAGAAGCGTCTTGGGCGAAGCCAGTTCCATTTGCAAAGGCAGAGTTTGGTTTGGATGGAGACTGCTACTTTAGTGATGGACCTTTTTTTATGAAGCTGGATGATGGAAATCTTTATATGATTTTCTCAAGCTGGAGTATTAACGGTTATGCGGTAGGTATTGCAGTATCAGAGTCTAGAACTATAAATGGTCCATGGATTTTACAGGATGAACCATTATATCCAGAAAATGGAGGCCATGGTATGTTCTTTAAGGATTTGCAG
Source organism: Pseudobutyrivibrio sp. C4 (assembly GCF_900111635.1). Lineage (NCBI taxonomy): Bacteria > Bacillati > Bacillota > Clostridia > Lachnospirales > Lachnospiraceae > Pseudobutyrivibrio > Pseudobutyrivibrio sp. C4. The sequence goes on from NZ_FOHF01000005.1 coordinate 107,040, forward strand.
GGCAATTTAGTATTTACACTCCATTCACCTAATGACAAATACATGGAACGCCCATGTTTTTGGAAAGTTAAAAAAACAGGAAGTCACAATAATAATTCTCGGTATTCATTAGGCAAATAACCTGTAATCTTCTTAAATATTCTTCTGAAATTATTACATGATGAATATCCTACTTCAAAAGCGATTTGTTCAATTGGCAAGTCGCTTTTTTTTAGTAATATTTCAGCATGTTTGATTCTATTGTTCTGAATGTTTTCAGTAAATGTTTTTCCAGTCGCTTTTTTTATTATTCGCTGAAGTTGTCGCTCACTATAACCAAAAAATTCAGAAAGCTCAGTCAATGATATCGATTCAGAGTGTTCTTCCATGTAATGAAGGATGAATACAAGGTTGTCGTTTGTTTGTTGTGATGATAATGGAAGACAAACATCTTTTTCGTGATTACGTAGGAGGGTTGCGAATAATTCGGCAAGAAGGGCGTTTAGTAACTGTTTTTTAAATCTACCATCAGATGTATACACATCGGAGGCTTTAGAAATAATGTCAGTTAATTCCTTGTCTTCTTCAGTATGGAATATTAAATAAGGAAAATCCTTAACATTATAAATAACATGTTGGAAAAACTGGGAAAGTATATCTGTTTCGCTAAACAGACCTAAAAAATATTGTTCAAAAGTACTTTGGCGAATGACGATATTAAATACTATATCATCCTCTGAACAGGCTTTTATAGCATGAACTGTTCCGGGAGAATGAAAGCAGAAATCTCCGGTAGTAAGTAGAAGAGTATCGTTATTAATATAGTTATAGCAGCTGCCATTTTTTACATAGACGATTTCAAAAAAATCATGGCTATGTAGAAATGCGGGAAGATATCGAAGGTGTCTCACAAAAGAACAGTCTAAGTTATCCGCAATGAAGATATCTTCTTTAAATGCATTGGAGATGGTGGTATTGGTGTTTGATGAATCATTTGAGCTAAAAGCTTTATATAATATAGGCTGAATCTCTTTAATTGTGAAGACATTATTTTGAAACTCTAAATTGGTCAAATATTGTTTTTTTAACGTAATTTCAGTTTTTGTAAGTGGAAGAACCGACATTGTTTGCATATCTCCTTATGAAATCTTAAATAGAATATATCACAGATATATCATGTCGTAAATGATACCATCAGAGACACTTATATATCTCTCTGGAAAGGTTGGCATAATGATATTATTTGAACAGATCAATTCAAAACAAAAATATAAGGAGGGATATATAATGTCGGATTTTGTTGGGGATAGGAATTCTGTTTTTACTAAAAATGAAGAAAAAACTAATTTGGTTAGAAGTCAAAAAGAAGGAAGTTTCAAATTTACCTTCTTTTGGGCTGCTTCTGCTAATGGTACAGCCCAATTAATGAGTGCTACAGTAGCAACTTTCGTGTCGGCTTTTATGACAGATGTTATGTTGATACCAGCAGCTCTGTGTTCATTAATCATGCTTATTTCAACAGCATGGGATGCAATTAATGATCCAATTATGGGCGTAATAGCTGATCGAACTAGTACTAAATGGGGAAAGTACCGTCCATGGTTAATACCAGCACCTATATTACTTACGCTTTTCTCGGTTTTAATGTGGCTAAATCCAGATTTGCCAACAACAGGTAAAGCAGTATTTTTCTTAATTGTATATATTGGGTATGGAATGACAACTACTATGTATACTATGCCTCATGTAGCTTTACTTCCAGCATGTGTACAAAAAGATGAGGATAGAAATAGAGTTATTCATTTAGGTGCAATTTTCAGCACATTAGCTTTTTCATTTGCATCTTCGTTCACAACACAGATTACTGCTTTTTTTGAAAATACACTTGGTGTTAGGAATGGCTATGTGCCTATGATGTTGATTTATGGCGTTTTATCAATGGTAACTTTTTGGGGATTGTTTGGATGTTCTAAAGAAAAATATGTGGTTGAAACTGAGAAAAAGGTTTCTGCAAAAGAAGTATTTAAGGTTTTAGGAGACAAAGCAATTTGGCCATTAGTAATAATTTGGTTAACATTTTTTATAGGATATGGGCTCAATTTTTCTTCTGCTGTTTATTATCTTACATACTATATGGGGAACCCTGGTTTAATAACTCCATTTTTCTTGATGAATACTGTAACAGGTTTTATTTCAATTGGTATCCTTTTTCCAATCTTTATGAAGCTCTTTAGGGGACCCCATAATGTATTTAAAATTACACTTTTAGTTAGCATTATATGTTATGTGATTTTATTTATATTCGGTAGTAAGAGTGTACCATTAATGTTTGCATTGTCTGGATTTGTAAACTTATTTACAACACTTCAATTTGCACTAATTCAAGTTCTTATAAATGATGCTATTGATTATACACAGTGGAAAACTGGACACAGTGCTAATGGTATTGTTGCATCAATTAAAGGATTTGCGCAGAAATGTGGTAATACTATTACAAGCTCAGGAATGTTAGCAATTCTTGCAGTATCAGGATATATTCCAAATGCCATTGGAGCTGAACCAACAAGTGCTATGTTTGCTATTAATGCTATGAGATTTGGAATACCTGTTATTTTTGCAGTAATACAAATATTCTGTTTGAGTAAAGACCCAGCAATAATTTATAAAACAGAGATAGATGCTATGAAAATGGCTGAATAAATTGCAGGGATAAAGAACTTTAGTGGGAGGCAGATTGCCTCCCTTATTAAATGTCGCATATAGCAGAAAAGATGTCGTATTTGCCTACGTGATTATACTAATAAATAATGCTATAGTGACCTATATCGATAATAAAGGAGACGGTATTAAATGATAATTACAAGGGCAAAATTAAACGGAATAGTTAATCCTATAGGATTTGATTTTAAGAAAATAATTGCATCATGGAACGTGGAAGATACTGATGCTAAAACTATAAAAAATGGCGTACTTGAGGTGGCTGATGATATCGCATTTACGAATATTATTTATAAAAAGGAGTCGGCAGAAATCGATCAGACTGGTGAGGTGATTGAAATTGAACTTCGCCCAAGAACTAGATATTTCTGGAGAGTTACTATCACAGGAGATAATGGTGATAGTGCAACTTCTGATGTTCAGTATTTTGAAACTGGCAAAATGGATGAGCCATGGACCGGAAAATGGATTGCAGCAGAAGATAAATCTTTCCATCCATTGTTTTCTAAAAAGCTTGACCTTGCTAAAAATGTAAAGGATGCAAGACTATACGTAAGCTGCCTAGGAGTATTTGAAGCTTATATTGATGATAAAAAGGTTGGAAATGAAATCCTCACACCTTACATCAATGATTACGAGACAGGTATGCAGACTATTGCCTTTGATGTTGCTGAACAGTTAAAGCAGGATAGCACAATCAGCATTCAGGTGGCCAAGGGATGGTATATGTCAAACTTTGGCTTGGAAGGTGGCTATAACTATGGCGACAGAATGGAAGCTATTGCTGAGCTACACGTTATCTATGAAGATGGCGCATCAGAAGTAATTGGAACGGACTCAAGCTGGGATGTTAGTGCATCGGATGTCATTGAATCGGGCATATACTATGGTGAAGATTTAGATAGAACAGCAGGAATTATCCCAAAGGGAAAAGCAGTGGAAGTGCCGGCAGAAAGAAATCTTTTAGATAGATATAGTATTCCAGTTGTGGTAAAAGAGGTGCTTCAGGCAAAAGAGATTATCACTACACCAGCAGGAGAAACTGTAATTGATTTCGGACAGAATCATGCAGGTGTTATGGAGTTTGATGCAGATTTCCCAGCAGGTACTGTAATCACAATTGATTGCGGCGAGATTTTGCAGCAGGGCAATTTCTATAATGAAAATTACAGATCTGCTCGTTCTAGATTTGTATATACCTCTGATGGAAGAAAAGAAACTGTTCACCCTAGATTTACTTTCTTTGGTTACAGATATTTGAGGATTCAAGGCTGGGTAGGAGAGCTTACCTTGGATAAAGTTCGCTCTAATGTTATCTATTCAGATATGGAGCGTACTGGCTACATTAGCACTAGCAACGAAAAAATCAATAGACTTTATGAAAACTGTATCTGGGGACAGAAATCTAACTTTTTGGATATGCCAACAGACTGTCCACAAAGAGATGAGAGACTAGGGTGGACGGGAGATGCTCAAGTATTCTCACAGACAGCCAGCTACAACATGGACACTAGAGCATTCTATAAAAAATTCTTGAGAGACTTAGGCTATGATGCAAAGCGTCATGGGGGAGCAGTGGCAAGCTACATTCCATCTGCGGCAGGGGAAGACCTGGCAAATACAGGTAGCATTTGGGGAGATGTTGGCACCTTTGTACCGAATGTACTTTTCAACACATTTGGCTCCGCAGATGATGTAGAAGAACACTACGAAATGATGAAAAACTGGGTGGAATACATGCATCGTAATGATGTGGAACACGGAGACGAAGGCTTCTTTGTTCTTCCTTTCCAGTTTGGAGATTGGCTTGGTTTAGATGGAATCACTGAACAGAGTTTTAAAGGTGGAACAAACGATGATTATTTAGCCGCAGTTTATTACTATCGTTCTACTGTTATCACTTGCGAGATGGCAATTAGACTTGGCAAAAGTGAAGACGCTAAAAAATATGCAAAGCTTGCTGAAAAAATAAAATCTGCCATTTTAAATGAGTTCTTCACACCAACAGGAAGACTTGCTTGCGACACACAGGCAGCATACATTGTTGCGTTAGCATTTGATATTTATGTTGATAGAGAAAAGCTTATTGAACAATTTATTGATAGATTAAATAGAGACTGTTTCCAGATTAAATGTGGATTCGTAGGTGCGCCACTTTTGTGTACCACACTTGCTAAGTGTGGCAGGGCAGATTTGGCATATCACTTCCTGTTTAATGAGGGATTCCCAAGCTGGTTACACTGCGTAAACTTGGGTGCAACAACTATTTGGGAGAGATGGAATTCAGTTTTTGAGGATGGAACAATTTCAAAGGAGGGTATGAATTCCCTTAACCATTATTCATATGGAACTGTTGTCCAATTTATGTATGAATATATTGGCGGAATTAAGCCTGCTGAGCCAGGATTTAAAGTGGCAAATATTGCACCAATGCCATCCATGAGATTTAGATATTTCAATTCAGCCATAACAACTGTTTCAGGCAAATATGTTTCAAACTGGGCAATTGCAGAAGATGGTATTTTGACAGTCGAAGTTGAAGTACCATTTAATGGCAAAGCGAATGTAGCATTACCTAGATTTTCAAATGAACAGTTAAATTGCAAGGGCTGTGTAGCATCAGATATTTCAGAAGAAGGCTGTATCACTTTAGCAGCAGGACATTATGAAATCTCATATATGCCAGCGCAGGACTACAGAAGCATTTATAGCCCACAGACAAGACTTGCTGAGCTTGAGGGTGACGCAGAGGTAATGGAGCTTTTAAAAGAAAAGCTTCCTGCTTCATATGGCATAATTGTTTCTCACGATAAGGAAATGGCAAATCATACACTTGCTGAACTACCATATTTGTTCTATTTAGGAGGTACACCAGAAACTGTGCTTCCAGTTACAGAAAAGATTTTTGCTTTGAAACGCTGGTAGAAATAAATTGTTGTTTCTTTCGCTCCTTTAATAGTGTAAAGTTTAAACAAAGATGTAGGAAAACGGGAATACAAAAGGAGAGAAGATGCAACAGAATGAAATGGAAAAGCAGTATTTAAGGATTTTGTCCAAGCAATTTCCTAATGTAGCATCCACTGCTACAGAAATTATTAACTTGCAGTCGATTCTTAGCCTTCCAAAAGGCACAGAGCACTTTCTTTCGGATATTCACGGTGAATATGAGCAATTCGCTCATGTTTTAAGAAATGGCTCGGGAGCGGTGAAGCGCAAAATCGATGAAGAGTTTGGCAACATGCTTTCGGAGAAAGAAAAGAGAGATTTAGCCACCCTTATTTATTATCCAGAAGAGCGAATCAGAATGATTAAAGAATCAGGCTGGGGTAATTCAATGGACGACTGGTATGTTGTGATGATTAACCGCCTGATTCAAGTATGCAAGGCAGCTGCTAGCAAATACACCAGGTCAAAGGTGCGAAAAGCTTTGCCAAAGGATTTTGCATACGTTATTGAGGAGCTTATTACTGGCAGACGAGACCACAGTGACCAGGAAGCATACTTTAACGAAATTATCCACACGGTAATTCGTATTGGAAAAGCGCCAGAGCTTATTGTGGCGCTATCGAATGCAATCAGTCGTTTTGTGGTGGATCATCTTCATATTGTAGGAGATATTTACGACAGAGGGCCAGGTCCACATATCTGCATGGATATTCTTATGAAGTATCATAGTGTGGACATTCAATGGGGAAATCATGATGTAGTTTGGATGGGAGCTGCAACAGGACAGCTTGCTTGTATCGCCACAGTGCTCAGATTTTCTGCTAGATATGGAAACCTTGATATTCTTGAAGATGGCTATGGCATAAATCTTCTTCCACTGTTCAAATTTGCTATGGAGACCTACAAGGAGGATCCTTGCGACCAGTTTGCTTTACACTATCGTGAGGGCGAGTATGATTTGGCAAATGCGGAAATTGACAGGAAGATGCATAAGGCCATAGCAATCATTCAGTTCAAAATCGAGGGGCAGCTCATAAAGGAACATCCTGAGTTTAATATGGATGACAGACTTCTTCTAGATAAGATGGATCTAACAAGGGGAGTTGTCCTTATAGATGGTAAAGAGTATGAGCTTTTAGATTGCAATTTTCCAACAGTTAATCCAGAAGACCCTTATGCTTTATCCAAAGAAGAAAAGGATGTAATGGATAAGCTTCGAGTAGCTTTTATGAAATGTGAGAAGCTACAGGAGCATGTAGGATTTTTATATCGTAAAGGCGGATTATATAAGACTTACAATAACAACCTTCTTTTTCATGGTTGTGTCCCTCTTGATGACAAGGGCCAATTCAAGGATGTGGAATTGTGTGGCAAACACTATAAAGGAAAAGCTTTATATGATGCACTAGAACAGCTTCTCAGAAAGGGATACTATGCAATCGACCCTGAGGAGAAACAAAAGGGCATGGACATGCTTTGGTATACATGGTGCCACGCAAATTCTCCTGTATTCGGCAAAGACAAAATGGCCACATTCGAGCGTTATTTTGTAGCAGACAAAGAGACACATGTGGAGAAGAAGAATCCATATTACACTTGGTACGACAAGGACGAAACTGTAACTATGATTCTCAATGAGTTTGGTCTTAACTCACCTGAGAGCCATATTATTAATGGGCATGTTCCAGTGGAAGCAAAAAAGGGTGAGTTGCCTATCAAGTGTGGTGGAAGATTAATAGTAATCGACGGAGGATTTTCAAAAGCTTATCAGCCAAAGACTGGTATCGCAGGATACACACTTACATATAATTCATATGGTTTCTTACTTGCGGCACATGAGCCTTTTGAATCTGTAGAAAAAGCAGTGGAAACCGGAAGCGATATTCATTCTGACACAGTGCTTGTTCAACACGTGGACAGACGAAAGACTGTGGCAGACACAGACAATGGACAAGCATTAAAGCAGAATATTATGGAGCTTGAAGAATTGCTTGAAGCATATCGCACAGGTATATTGGTTGAATCATAAAATAGTTGAATTTTAAAGGATATTTAGAGTAGAATAGAGCCCAAATTTAGTTAGGAGAATAAACTAATGGAGAAGAATCTTACACAAGGAAGCTTACTAAAAAACATTATGATTTTCTCGGGGCCTTTTCTACTCTCTTATTTTTTGCAGACTCTCTATGGAATGGCTGATTTGTTCATAGTTGGTCAGTATAATGGAGCAGCATCTATATCAGGTGTATCAATCGGTTCCCAGGTAATGCACATGATTACGGTTATGATCGTGGGACTTGCTATGGGTTCTGTTGTTATGATTGCAAGAAATGTAGGAGCTAAGGACCGAGCTAAAATATCCAAGACTATCGGAAATACGATAGTTTTATTTGCTATAGTTGCTGTATTATTAGCAGCACTTTTGCTGGCTTTAGTGAATCCAATTGTTTCTGTTATGAGTACTCCAGTGGAAGCTGTTGATGAAACTACAGCATATCTTATTGTTTGTTTTGCAGGAATTCCATTTATTGTTGCATATAACGTAATTGCGGCGATTTTCAGAGGTCTTGGGGATTCAAAGAGTCCAATGATTTTCATAGCAATTGCTTGTGTTTTCAACATTACTTTGGATTATTTGTTTATCGGTGGCTTTGGAATGAAGGCTGTTGGCGCAGCATGGGCTACAATTATAGCTCAGGCTTTCAGCGTCCTGATTTCCATTATCGCTATTTATAAAATGAAGTTGGTGTCTATTTCTAAAACGGATTTACGAATTGATAAATCTACTTTGGGAAGCATTCTAAGAGTGGGCGTTCCAGTATGTCTTCAGGATGGTTTCATCCAGGTTTCATTTTTAATTATCACTATTATTGCAAATACACGAGGCGTTGAAATATCTGCAGCAGTTGGTATCGTAGAAAAGATTATTTCATTCCTATTCTTAGTACCTTCATCAATGCTATCAACTATTTCAACAATATCATCCCAGGCAATCGGTGCAGGGGACAAGCCTCTGGCAAGGAAAACACTCTTCTATGGCATGACTATTGCGGTATCAATTGGTCTTGTTTTTGCCATAGCATTCCAGTTTATAGCAAGTCCTGTAATCGGTATGTTTACTGATGATATGGTGGTAGTTGCACTTGGCGTATCCTATATCAAATCATATGTATTTGATTGTACTGTTGCCTCATTCCACTTCTGCTTTAGCGGATTTTTTGTGGCATCAAACTACTCATACATTTCTTTTATTCACAATGTAGCATCAATTATTTTGATGAGAGTACCAGGAGCATATTTGGCATCAATTTATTATCCAGATACTCTGTTTCCAATGGGCCTTGCAGCACCACTTGGAGGCGTCATTCAGCTAATCATATGTGTAGTGGCATATATGATTCTTAGGAAAAAAGAGAAAATATAAAACGTTCGAAAATTAAAGATTCTTTTCACCCCATCTTTTAAGCTCTAGTAAAATAGGGATAATACTTTTAGCTTTGTCAGTCAGGGAATATTCAACTCTGACTGGCATTTCATCATATTGTGTTCTTATTACCATGTTTGCTTCTTCTAGCTCCTTGAGCGAAGTAGCGAGCATGGTATTTGTTATTCCAAAAACAGAACGTCTCAAATCTCCGTAACGAACGACTTCCTCTTTATCAATCACACAGAGAATCATGATTTTCCATTTTCCGCCAACTATATTTAATACTTTTTTTAAGCCGCAATCTTCTCCGGCAATGTTATCACAAAGTGGTTCTTTCTTACTCATTTATCTACCTCCATGGTCAGTTTTTTTTTACTAGGTTAATAATTTCTGCGTACTTGATATATTTTTCGTACCACATATAATAAACCTATCAGCTGAGAATTGCAATTAATTAGTTTTATGATAAAGAAAGTCCAAGGAGGTTGGAACAAATAATTATGGGTAAAACAGTCATTATTGGCGGTGTTGCTGCTGGTGCAAGTGCAGCTGCAAGACTTAGAAGATTAAAAGAAGATGAAGAAATTATTCTGCTTGAAAGAGGAGCGTACATTTCATACGCAAACTGTGGATTACCTTATCATGTAGGTGATGTAATTCAAAATAGAGAAGATTTGCTTGTTACTAAAAAACAGGTAATGCAGAATCGTTTTAAAATAGATGTAAGAGAAAACAATGAAGTTATCTCTATTGATAGAGCTAATCAGACTATTGCTATTCGCAAGAATGATGGTGAGGAGTATCATGAAAGATACGATAATCTTGTGATTGCTACAGGCTCATCACCAATCAGACCTAGAATCGAAGGAATTGATTCAGATAAGGTTAAAACATTGTGGACAGTTCCAGATACAGATGAAATCAAAGCATATATCAAGGACAACAATGCTAAAACAGCTGTTGTAGTTGGTGGAGGATTTATTGGTCTTGAAATGGCAGAAAACCTTCATGCTTTAGGTTTGAAGGTTACTATTGTAGAAGCTGCAAATCAGGTCATGGCTCCAATCGATTATGAAATGGCATTACTTTTAAATGAAAACATTAGAGCTAACAATGTTGACCTTATCCTTGGAGATGGTGTAGCAAAGTTTGAGGACCAGGGAAATGCAGTAACAGTAAGTCTTTCAAGTGGAAAGAGCGTAACAGCTGATTTAGTTATCCTTTCTATTGGTGTTCGTCCAAACAGTGCTTTGGCAAAAGAGGCAGGAATTGAACTTAACGAGCGTGGCGGAATCGTAGTAGACGATCACATGCGTACATCTGATTCACATATTTATGCAGCAGGTGATGTGGTTGAGGTAACAGACTTTGTATTTGGCGACAAGACAATGGTGCCACTTGCAGGGCCAGCTAATAAGCAGGGAAGAATTGTTGCAGATAATATTGCGGGCATTTTTTCAACATATAAGGGAACTCAGGGTTCTTCTGTTGTTAAGGTATTCGATTTAACAGCTGCAGCAACAGGTGCAAATGAAAAGACTCTCAATAGACGTGGCATGGTAAAAGACAAGGATTACAAGTCAATTATCGTAACACAGAATTCGCATGCAGGGTATTACCCAGGCGCAAAGCCAATGATTTTAAAGCTTGTATTCTCAATGGATGGAAGCAAAATCTACGGAGCTCAAATCGTTGGAAAAGAAGGTGTAGACAAGAGAATTGATACACTAGGAACAGCTATCAGATTTGGTGGTTCTGTGTATGACTTAACTGAAATGGAACTTGCATATGCACCACCATATTCTTCTGCAAAGGATCCTGTAAATATGCTTGGCTTTGTAGCTGAAAATGTTTTAGCCGGATTAGTAGAAATTGCAGAATGGAACGAACCAGACACAGACAAGGAAGCTACAATCCTTGATGTAAGAGAGCCAGGCGAGCTTGCAATGTATTCATATGAAAACGCAATCAATATTCCTCTTGGACAGCTTAGAGGCAGACTCGATGAGCTAGATAAGAATAAGAAATACATTGTAGTATGCGCAATCGGAGTGCGAGCTTACAATGCAGCAAGAATCCTTAAAAACAACGGATTTGAAAACGTAAAGGTTTATCCAGCAGGAACAAGAATGTACATGTCCACACATAGAAATCCTGATGAATTTAGCCAGGAATTTGTATGTAAATATTAAGCAGATAGGACTATATTAGGTTTTGATAAAGAAAAGAGAGTTATAGGAAATGGCAAAAAGGAAGGCGAACCCGGTTAAAAGCATCTGCGTGGCCTGCGGTGTTTGTGCACTACAGTGTCCAAGGGATGCGATTAGTATTTATAAAGGTTGCTATGCAGTTGTCGATGCAATCAAATGCGTAGGATGTGGGCTATGCAAGAAGGCATGTCCAGCAGACGCAATTAAATTAGAAGACGTAGATTCGGAGGTGGCAAATGGCTAAGACAAAGAAGAATCCTTGGTATAGCTACCTTTGGATATGGTCGATTATTTATTTTGCACTTGGATTTTTTAATATCCTATTTGCGTGGTTAGGATTAATAGATTTTATTCTTCCACTTATTTTTGCAATAGTAGGTGGAAATAAATGGTTCTGCAACAATATGTGCGGAAGAGGTCAGTTGTTCTGGGTGTTGGGAAGAAATTTAAAATTTTCTAGACAGAAGACAGCACCAAAGTGGATTTCATCAAAATGGTTTAGATACGGCTTCTTGACATTCTTCATGACTATGTTTGGAACAATGATATTCCAGACATACCTAGTATTTTCAGGAGCAGGAACTCTTAGAAAAGCTATCAAGTTATTCTGGACCTTCAAGGTGCCTTGGAAATGGGCATACAATGGAAGCATTTTCCCTGATTGGGTTGCTCAGTTCGGCTTTGGATTTTATAGTCTAATGCTAACATCCACATTAATCGGGCTAATTGTGATGGTTTTATACAAGGAAAGAACCTGGTGTTCATTCTGCCCTATGGGAACAATGACTCAGGGAATATGTAAGATAAAAGCTAAGTAATGCTTAGGCGGCCAATTGTGGCCGCTTTTTTAATATAAGCAGGTTAGACATAACTTAGTCCTCAGGAGACCAGCTTGCCTGAACATCCTCGATTACTACATTTTCGTCTACCTTTACAACGATTTGGTATTCGTCCTCGTAAACAATTTCACCTGGAAAATTCGTATATACAACATAGTATGGATGCTTATATCTTTCAAGTAGCCATAGAAGTGGATTAATCATCTTCATCATCATTTCAGAATTTTCCATCTTGAAATAGCAGATGACTTTTTCTTGGCGCTTGCACTGTGGAGGCCAAGGAAGTTCTTCCGCAAACCATGCATCTATTTCCTTGAAGAGGCCAACATCTTCTTCATCCATAACACCGTCAGTTAGCATCTGATTAAACATACTGAAAATGCCTTTTCCTGTTTTGGTGTTGGCAGCTAATTCTTTTCCTTGAATTCTACAATACTTAAACTTTACAGCCATATATAACCTCGCGAATAATGAGTTACGATTGATTCTAAAATCATCATAACATGAGAACGGGGCATCAAATAAATTATCACAGTAATATCACAGAAAAATAGTTAATATATAGCTTTCTCCCAATAAATTGTTTACAATCATAATTATGAAAGTATACGTTTATAATTTGATGTTCAACAAAATAGCAGCAGCCACCAAAGCCTGTAGTGCAGTTGGTGCAGAGCTTGTGACAATTTCAAAGGATGATATTCATAAATCGGTAGAGCATATTATTGGAGAAGCTAAGAATCCAAAGCCAATGAAGGATTCAAGTGATGTGATTACAGAGCTGATGATTTTTGATGGTTTCACAAGCGATAGTTTAGATGTGTTTTTAGATGCATATAAACAAACTAAGGCGCCAGCCATAGTTTATAAAGCTATGGTGACACCTATAAATAAAAAGTGGTCATTGACCTACTTATATTCCCATTTAGTAAATGAGGCAGGACATTAAGTCCTGCCTTTTTTATACATATGTTCCGTCTTCAAAATCAAGATTCTGAATGAATGACACTACATATACATCGCTGTTTCTTTCGTTTTCCATGAAGTAGTCTTCAATGGCGATTTTGTGGATTTCATTGTTTTCGTCTATTTGATTGACAATTCGCATTACCCTTTTTTCACCATTCTTATATGCTTCAAGAAGGCTTTTTCTGTTGAAAGCATTTAAAACATCCTTTTGTGATTCAGGTACGGTGACAGCCACAATTCGTCTTAGGCATTCATCGTAAGAACCTGTTTCAGGGATAGTTGTATTTATAAAGTTTTCATGTCTCATAAATGTATATGAGTTTTTACTTATGTTGGCAAACTTTATAATTTGAAACTTTTTATATACTGAATCAATTAGAATTTTAACTTGCTCAAAAACAGCACCTTCTTCAAATGGTTCCATTGTACCGATTTCTACAGGTGCTTCTTCTATACACATGCGAATAAACTCGCTTTTTTCAAGCGGCTTAGAAAAAATGAATCCTTGAATATAATCACAATCGCAAGTATTAATGAATTGTAGCTGTGATTCTGTTTCTACACCTTCGACTACAGTTATAAGCTTAAGGCGATGTGCAAAATAGAATACAGATTCAAGAGTCATTTTTCCTCTTTCGGTTTGACAGTTGTCAGCCAGGAAGGATCTATCTATTTTAAGGATTTTGGCTGGTACATCTTTTACAAATGAAAGAGATGACATTCCAGAACCAAAATCATCGATTGAAACTGCGTAACCAGCAGCAACGATTTTGTTAACCCATTCGATAACATCCTGTTTGTCTGTTGCTACGTCAGATTCAGTGATTTCAATTCCTAAGAATTCCTTATTTATACCGTAGGTTTCTACAAGTTTGTCTAGCTTTTCTATGAACTGAGAATCATGAGCATGTTCTCTTCCGAAATTAACACTTATTCTAACAGCTCTGCTTTTTAGTAGCTTGATGGTTTTACAAGCTTCCTCAGCAATAAACCAATCTACAACAGAAAGCTGGCCGTTTTCTTCTAAAATAGGAATGAAATCTTTTGGTAAGACAATAGTGCCGTCTGGCTTTACCCATCTGACAAGGGCTTCTGCCCCTCCGACAACTCCTTTTTTAGCATTGTACTGTGGCTGATAATATGCTTGAAGCTCACCGTTTTCGATTGCTGCAATAATATTTTCTAATAGTATTTGATTATCCATTTTTTCTTGAAACGTTATAAAAAGATTAATAGAGACAAAATCAGATTATAATGTCACGTATTGGAACTGTCAACGAAAAAAGTTGCCATAAACCTTGAAAATTCAATGTTTGTACAAAATTGCAATAAGTTGTTAGGAAACTGAGCTTGAAGTGTACAGTTTTCATAATTGAGAAAAAAGACAATTATTAGACTATTGAGGAGATAGTTCTTTTATTTTAATAATTAAAACTATATAATAGTTTCTATGAAGCTAGAACAATTATTAAAATTCGATAATATCATAGTGCAATGCCACAATAATCCCGATGCAGACGCTCTTGCATCTGGTTTTGCTGTCATGAAATATTTAAAGTCAAATGGCAAACATGCTCGATTTGTTTATGGTGGTAATTTTGAAATATCTAAGAGTAATCTGAGACTTATGATCGAAGATTTGGATATTCGAATTCATCATGTACGCTATCAGGAGCAGTTAAATGAACTCCTTGGAATAGATAAGGAAGGATTGCCAGATGTGCTTGTTACAGTTGACAGCCAGTATGGTGAAGGTAATATTCAGCAGTTTAAGGCTAAGAATATTGCAATAATAGACCATCATCAGGTTGCAAATGAGCTTCCAGAGTTGGCTGAAGTCCGTTCATATCAGGCCAGCTGTGCTACAGTTGTATGGGATATGCTTAGAGAAGCAGGCTACGATGCTAACGACGATGTTAAGCTTGCAACTGCCCTTTATTATGGCTTGATGACAGACAGTAACAATTTCTCGGAGCTTCACCATCCATTAGATATGGATATGCGAGATGAGTTAAAGTACAGTGCGTCTATCATCACAAAGTTTAGAAATTCAAATATTTCTCAGGCTGAGCTTCGAATTGCAGGAATTGCTCTGCTTGGTTCAGAATATTACAGTGATAATCATTACTCAATCGTAAAATCGGATCCATGTGATCCAAACGTTCTAGGTATTATTTCAGATATGCTTCTGGAAGTAGAGGATGTTCACTGCTGCCTCGTATATTCTATCCACGAAGGTGGTGTAAAGATTTCCGTACGAAGCTGCATAAAAGAAGTAAAGGCTGATGAGCTTGCCAGATTCATCTGTGCAGGTGTCGGTGATGGCGGTGGTCATCTGATAAAAGCCGGTGGACAGATTCGTCGTTCTCTTTTGGAACTCCAGGAGATGGAGTACACAGCGCCAGCTATTCAGCAGTTTTTCAGAGAGCGCATGAAGGAATACTTCAAGGACAACGAAATAATCTATACAGATAATTATATTGCCAATACTAAAGGTATGGCTAAATATAAAAAGAAGCGTCTCCATGTAGGATATGTTAAGGCTACAGATATTCTTCCAGCATCAAGCAGATGTGTCATTCGTACATTAGAGGGTGATGTGGAGCTTGAAATCCAGGAAGACACAGTTATTGCCATTGGCATTAAGGGTGAGGTTTATCCTATGACATGGGATACATTTGTAAAGAAATATGAAATTTCTGATGAAGAATATGTTTATCCTGGAAATTATCAGCCTACAATAAAAGATGTAGACAGAGGCATAAGCAGAGAGCTATTGCCATGTGCACACAGTTGTATTTCAGTGGGCACAAGTGAGATATATGCAAAGGAAGTAAATGTCCGCACAAAGGTATTCACCAAATGGGACCCAGAGCATTATTATCTTGGTAAGCCTGGGGACTACATGGCTGTTTCCGCTACAGATAAATCAGATGTATATATAATAGAAAGAAGTATTTTCGGCGACACATACGAAAAAATTTAAAAATCGGGCTCTGGATTCCAACTAAACTGGGAGGTCTCCAGAGCCCTTTTATAATAAGTTACCTGAAGCTCTTAGCTTCAAGTAGCAAATGCACTTGATTAAAAAGCTACGATATAATAGCCTTCCTTAAGACCACTAATCTGTAAATATGATTTTACATCAAGTACACGTTTTGTAAGCTTGTGGCCTGTTTGAGTAAAGCCATCAGCTTCTACTTCATTAAATGTGATGTCGTTACCGTCTTCAATTCCACGGCGGTCTGTTACGTGATATTTCGAAACGCCACTTGCAATTCTTCCAAATTCAGCTTTTGAAACAAGGACACTGACTTCTACGTTTCCACCAGCAGCACCTGTTCGTAATGTGTTTGTATCTGCAAAAAACTGACGACCTAGTTCGTCTTCTTTGTTGCCATTCATTGCTTGGCTTAGTCCCTTGATTAAATCCTCGCGGCTATCCATGGAATCCTCCTATAAATTATGATAATTTTTATCGTCATTTCCCGGTGGGAACATTTTTATAATACAATGTATCTTTGAATAATCTGTGATAGAATAGTGAAAGATTCAGTGGGTTTAGACGGAGGATAATGGAATGGCAAAGGAGTTACTTACAAGAGATCAGGTTAATGTTGAAGATACATGGAATCTTAAGGATATGTATTCCAGCGACAGCGACTGGGAAGAAGATATAAAGGTTATTCTTGGTAAAACAGAGGAACTTGTTAAGTTTGAAGGTAGAGTTTGCGAAAGTGCAGATACTCTTTTGCAGGTTCTTGAGCTTTCAGCCTTCATTTCTGAAAAGCTTGAGTTCGCATACAACTATGCAGCTCGACTTTTTGATGAGGACCAGGGAAACACTCTTCATCAAAGCATGAATCAGAAGGTTTTCAGCATTATGGCCAAAATCAGTTCCGATGTTTCGTTCATCGATCCAGAGATTTTAGCCTGTGATGAATCAAAGCTGGAAGAGTTCTATAGCAAAGAGCCAAAGCTCGATTTATATAAGAAGCAAATAAAAGAAGTTCAAAGATTAAAGGCTCACACACTTTCGGCAGAAATGGAAAAAGTTGTAGCTATGACAGCGGAGATGTCTAACACTGCATCAGAGGTGTACGAAGCATTTACAAATGTTGATATGAAATTCCCTACCATCAAAGACGAGGATGGGGAAGAGGTAGAGCTTACACACGGACGATTTGTTCCATTTTTGATGTCAGCAAATAGACGTGTCAGAGAAGATGCATTTAAGGCATACTATGACACAATGAAGGATTACATAAATACATTGGCATCTTCATACAGTGGAGAGGTTAAACAGAGAGTATTTCATTCCAGAGTAAGGGGATATTCTTCAAATCTTGAAGCGGCAGTAGATGCAAATAATGTTTCACCAGAAGTTTATGAAAATCTGGTTAAGACAGTAAACGCTAATCTAGACAAGCTTCATGCGTATGTATCGCTTCGAAAGAAGTGCCTTGGTGTTGATGAGCTTCATATGTATGATATCTACACACCAATGATTTCAGACGTTGCTAAAAAGGTTACTTATAAAGAGGCTCAGGAGACTATCTGCAAAGCACTTGCAGTTCTTGGAGATGATTATGTAGAACTTCTAAAAGAAGGTTTTGCAAATCGTTGGATTGATGTGTATGAAAATAAAGGAAAGCAGGGTGGTGCTTATTCTGCAACAGCTTATGGTTGCCATCCATACATGCTTTTAAATTACAACGATACATTTGATGATATGTTTACAACAGCTCATGAAATGGGACATTCAATGCACAGCCACTATTCAAATAGTGCACAGCCTTATATTTATTCAAACTACAAAATCTTTGTTGCAGAGGTAGCTTCAACCTGTAATGAGATTTTGCTTTTAGAGTATTTGCTTAAAAACTGTACAGATAAAAAGGAAAGAGCATATCTTTTAAATCATTATCTGGATAGCTTTAAGGGTACTGTTTATCGTCAGACTCAGTTTGCAGAGTTTGAAAAAATCACAAACGAAATGGTAGAAAATGGAGACAGTTTGAATGCGGAAAATTTGTCGACCATATATAAGGACATAAATGAGCGTTATTATGGTCCGGATATGATTTCTGACCCAGAGATAGCTTACGAGTGGGCTCGCATACCTCACTTTTACTACAATTTCTATGTATATCAGTATGCCACATCTTTCTGTGCAGCAGTAGCTATTGCAGAAATGATTCTTACAGAAGGTGAGCCAGCTGTGGCTCGCTACAAGAAGTTCTTATCATCAGGTTGCACCGATGCACCAGTTGAGCTTCTTAAAATAGCAGGCGTTGACCTCACCACACCAGCCCCAATCGAAGCTGCCTTAGCAAAGATGGGCGAAATCGTGGAGGAGCTATCGTTGCTCGTCGAATAAAAAAATATAGAGGAGTCTGTAGTTAACAAGCTATGCTGTTACTCAAGCGAGATGTGTTATCGAGCGGAGTAATAGCATGCTTGTAAACGTAACAGACGGACTAGAGGTTTTTATGAGTTTTGTTCATCTACATACACATACAGAGTATTCACTGTTGGATGGCTCGAATAAGATAAAGTCATATGTTAAGAAATGCGTAGACATGGGTATGACTGCGGCAGCCATCACAGACCACGGAGTAATGTATGGTGTTATCGATTTTTATAAAGAGTGTAAAGCGGCAGGAATAAATCCTGTATTAGGATGTGAGGTCTATGTTGCTCCTGGTTCTCGTTTCGACAGAGAGCGAGTTCAGGGGGAGGATAGATACTACCATCTTATTTTGCTTGCAGAAAATAACGAAGGCTATCAAAATCTCATAAAAATCGTTTCTGCAGGTTTTGTAGATGGATACTACTACAAGCCACGTGTGGATTTTGAGACTCTCCAGAAATATCACGAGGGTATTATTTGCTTATCTGCCTGTCTTGCAGGCGAGGTAGCTAGGCTTCTTGTCCGTGGATTATACGATGATGCAAAGGCTGTAGCTATTAAATACCGTGACACCTTCGGAAAGGATAATTATTTCCTTGAGCTTCAGGACCATGGTATTGATGAACAGAAAACTGTTAATCAGGGATTACTTCGTCTTTCAAAGGAGACAGGCATCCCTTTAGTTGCCACAAACGACTGCCACTACACAAATAAAGAAGATGCAGCCAGCCATGACGTGCTTCTTTGTATCCAAACAGGTAAAAAGCTTCAGGATGTAGACAGAATGCGTTTCGAGACAGACGAGTTCTATGTCAAATCAGAAGAAGAAATGCTAGAGCTTTTCCCTTATGCAAAGGAAGCGGTTTATCGTACACAGGAAATTGCAGATAGATGTCATGTGGAAATCGTTTTCGGTGAGACAAAGCTTCCTCATTTCGAAGTTCCGGAAGGCTACGATTCATGGACATATTTGAACAAGCTTTGCTATGAGGGATTGGATCGTCGTTATGGTGACAAGGCAGAAAGCCTTAAGTCTCGTCTTGAATACGAATTAAATGTTATTAAAAATATGGGATATGTTGATTATTTCCTTATCGTGTGGGATTTTATCAACTATGCCAGAACTCATGGTATTCCTGTAGGTCCAGGACGTGGATCTGCTGCAGGTTCACTTGTCAGCTACACCACAGGAATCACTAATATCGACCCAATCAAATACAGCCTGGTGTTTGAGCGTTTCCTTAACCCAGAGCGTGTATCCATGCCCGATATAGATATTGACTTCTGCTACGAGCGTCGTTCAGAAGTTATCGATTACGTTATTGAAAAATATGGTAAGGACTGTGTAACCCAGATTGTTACCTTCGGTACATTAAAGGCTCGTGGTGTTATCCGTGACGTAGGACGTGTAATGGATTTGCCATATGGATATGTGGATTCCATTGCCAAAATGATTCCTATGGATTTGGGTATCACTTTGGACAAGGCACTTGAAATGAATCGTGACCTTAAGGCTATGTATGATGCAGATGATCAAATCAAAAATCTTATTGATGTTGCTCGTACTCTTGAAGGTCTTCCACGAAACACTGGTATGCATGCAGCAGGTGTAGTTATTGCCGGCAAGCCAATGGACGAATATGTTCCTCTTTCAAGAGGTGGTGACGGCACTATCGTTACACAGTTTGTCATGACCACTATCGAAGAGCTTGGTCTTCTAAAGATGGATTTCCTTGGCCTTCGTACTCTTACAGTTATTAATGATGCGGTGAAGCTAGTAGAAAAGAACCATGGCATTAAGCTTGATATTGATAACATTGATTATAATGACCAGGGCGTTATGGAAATGATTTCTGCTGGTAAATGCGAGGGTGTTTTCCAGCTTGAATCTACCGGTATGAAGAACTTCATGAAGGAGCTTAAGCCTCATTCAATCGAAGATGTTATAGCCGGTATTTCACTTTATCGACCAGGCCCTATGGATTTCATCCCTAATTACATCAAGGGTAAGAATAATCAGGAGGGTATTGTGTATGAATGCCCAGAATTAGAGCCAATCCTTGCTCCTACCTACGGCTGTATCGTATATCAGGAGCAGGTTATGCAAATCGTTCAGTCTTTGGCTGGATATTCACTTGGTGGTGCCGATGAAATCCGTCGTGCCATGAGTAAAAAGAAGCAGTATGTCATCGAAGAGAATCGCGAGATTTTCGTTAATGGTGGTCAAATTGAGAACCATATCACTGGTAAAATCACAAAGATTCCAGGATGTGGTGCAAATGGCATATCGAGCCAGGTGGCCAATGGAATTTACGACCACATGGTTGATTTCGCTAAGTATGCCTTCAACAAATCACATGCTGCTGCCTATGCTGTAGTTGCCTTGCAGACAGCGTATTTGAAAAAGTATTATCCAATCGAATTTATGGCAGCCCTTATGACATCTGTTATTGATGCCAGTGGAAAGGTTGCAGAATACATTGGCGTATGCCGTTCTTCAGGAATCGAAGTTCTTCCTCCAGATGTTAATTATGGAGATGGACGTTTCTCTGTTGATGGCAAGAGCATTCGATATGGCTTATATGCAATTAAATCAGTTGGTCGTCCTACAATTGACGCAATCAAATATGAGCGTGAAAAGAATGGACCATACCATGATTTGGAAAACTTTATAGATCGTGTTAGCAAATATGATGCCAACAAACGAACCATTGAAAATCTTATCAAATCAGGAGCACTTGATTCTCTTGATGGAAACCGAAGACAAAAATGCATGATTTTCCCAAGCATTTTGGATTCCATGAATAGCAAAAAGAAAAATGAGATTGATGGTCAGATGTCTCTTTTTGATTTTGCCAGTGAAGAGCAAAAGGAAGATTTGAAAATCTCATTACCACCTGTTGAGGAATTCGATAAGGAAATGCTGCTAGCCTTTGAGAAAGAGCTGATGGGTGTATATGTAAGTGGTCATCCACTTGATGATTACATTTCACTTCTTGAGAAAAATGTTACAGCCCATGCCAGTGAGTTCCTGATTGATGACGAAACAGGAATGGCAAAGGTAGAGGACAATAAAACTGTTGTCGTAGGTGGAATGATTACAGATGTAACGATTAAGTACACTAAGAACAATAAAGCTATGGCATTTATTACTTTGGAAGACCTTACAGGTCAGGTGGAAGTAATTGTATTCCCTAACAGCTTCGAGCCAGCTCGTTCACTAATCGCAGAGAATAATAAAGTCTTTATAAGTGGCCGAGTTCAGGCGGAGGAAGAAAAGGATGCTAAAATCATTTGCCAGGATATAAAGAGCTTTGACGATTGCAAGCGAGAAATCTGGATTCAGTTTAGCAATAAGGCTGAGTATGATTCCAAGGAACAGCTTCTTTCTGACACAATTCGCAGCATGGATGGCAACGATAATATGGTTATCTATTTAACCGAGGAAAAGGCTGTAAAGCGTATGCCAGACAACTGGGGAATAGGTGCAACAGCAGAGAATCTCGAAATCCTTTACGAGAAATTTGGAGAAGCAAACGTAAAGGTTGTAAACAAAAAGGTTCAATTTGCCTCTAGAAGGTATTAATTTCAATGAAAAAGAGTGATTTTTTATTGAAATCGCCTACAAAAGAGGATAAAATAGATTGGAATTGTTTTCAGAGGGATATTTTAGGAGGATTTATCAAAATGGCAGATAAAGTAAACACAATTGGTGTCCTTACCTCAGGTGGTGACGCTCCTGGCATGAATGCCGCTATTCGTGCAGTTGTTCGTCAGGCAATCGCTAGAGGCAAGAAGGTAAAGGGTATTAGAAGAGGTTACGCCGGATTACTTTCAGGCGAAATTATAGATATGGACGCTCATAGCGTTTCAGAGACTATCCAGCGTGGTGGTACTATTCTTCAGACAGCACGTTGTTTAGAGATGCTTGATCCTGAGTATCAGGAGAAGGCTGCTAAGAATGCAATCGCTGCAGGTATCGATGGCCTTGTTGTTATCGGTGGTGACGGTTCATTCAAGGGTGCTCAGAAGATTTCTAAGTTCGGAATTAACACAATCGGTCTTCCAGGTACAATCGATCTTGATATTGCATGTACAGAGTACACAATCGGTTTCGATACAGCTGTAAACACAGCTATGGAAGCTATCGATAAGGTTCGTGATACATCTACATCTCATGAGCGTTGCTCAATCATCGAGGTTATGGGACGTGGCGCTGGTTATATCGCTCTTTGGTGCGGTATTGCAAACGGTGCTGAGGACGTACTTCTTCCAGAGCGTTATGATTATGATGAGCAGAGACTTGTAAACCACATCATCGAAGGACGTAAGAAAGGCAAGCAGCACCACATCATCATCAATGCAGAGGGTATCGGCCACTCAACATCAATGGCTAAGCGTATCGAAGCTGCTACAGGTATCGAGACACGTGCTACTATCCTTGGTCACATGCAGCGTGGTGGTTCACCTACATGTAAGGATCGTGTATATGCATCTACTATGGGAGCTATGGCAGTTGACCTTCTTTGCGAAGGAAAGACAAACCGCGTAGTTGGTTACAGACATGGTGAGTTCGTTGATTTCGATATCGACGAAGCTCTTGCAATGAAGAAGGACGTTGACGAGTATCAATATCAGCTTTGCCAATCTTTGAACAATGATTACAAGTACTAATAACAATCAAATCAAAAATATTATTGCACTTAACAAAAAAGCCAGAGAGCGTAAAGCTCAAAGGCTTTTTGTGATTGAAGGGATTCGTGCCGTTGCAGAGGTCCCAGCCAATCTTTTAGATAGTGTATATATCATAGAGGGCTTTGAAGCTACAGCTGAGGGAAAGGCTTTCCTTGCACAGATAAAGGAAAAGGCACCACAGGTTCATGTGGAAGAAGTGGCTACAAATGTATTCAAAACCATGTGCGACACTGTCACTCCACAGGGAGTTCTTGCGCTTGTAAAGATGCAGGATTTCACTATGGATGATGTTCTAGGCGCTGCATCTGGCAAGCCTGCACATGTGGTTATTCTTGAATCTCTACAGGACCCTGGCAATATGGGCACAATAGTCCGTACTGCAGAGGGGGCGGGAGCTACCGGCATTATCATGAACAACACCACTGTGGACATCTATTCACCAAAGGTTGTACGTTCTACCATGGGAAGCATTTTTAGGGTCCCACACATGATAGTTTCAGACCTTGGTGCAACCATAAAGGAACTGGAAGAAAAGCATGGTTTATCAGTTTATGCAGCACACTTAAAGGGTGAGAAGTTCTACGATGAATTGGACTTCACCGGTCCTACAGCTTTCATGATTGGAAACGAGGGAAATGGTCTGACAGACGAAATGTCAGCATTGGCTACAAGCTACCTAAAGATTCCAATGGAAGGTCAGCTAGAATCATTAAATGCATCTGTAGCAGCGAGCCTTCTTATGTATGAAACACACAGACAGAGAAAATAAAATAAGATATTAATAGAAATAAATGTCGATGAAAATTGACATTTATTTTTTTTATCGCTAGAATGCAATTACTGCGAAATCTTATAACTTATATTTATTCTCCAATCCGCAACCTAAGGATTAGAAGGAGAATAGAATGAATTTAGACAAAAAAAGATGGATTATTTTATTGGCGGGATGTTTTATTAATCTCTGCCTTGGCTCTATCTATGCATGGAGCGTTTTCTCTGCTGCTATGGCAGATTATTTCAATGCTACAATGGGAAGCAATATCACACCCGGTGATTTAGCTATCGTATATACGATTGCAAATTCTGTTGGGCCAATCACAATGATTTCAGGTGGATGGTTCAATGACAAATTCGGTCCTAAGAAAGTAATTCTTGTTGGTGGAATTATGTGGGGCCTTGGCATGTTTTTATCAGGATTTGCTACCAGTGTAGGATATTTAATTGCAACTTACGGTATCATCGGTGGACTTGGTCTTGGAATGGCCTATGGAAGTGTTATTTCTACATGCGTCAAATTCTTCCCAGATAAAAGAGGATTAATTGGTGGAATAACAACAGCGGTATACGGTGCAAGTTCGGTAATTTTACCACCAATAGTAACAGCAATCGTTTCAAGAACAGATGCAAGCTTTGCATTCAAGCTTGTTGGTATTATTTTTATTGTTCTTATTGCCGTTTCGTGTATGTTTTTGGAACAGTGCCCAGAAGATTACGTTCCATCAGGATATGTGGTGAGTACAACAGGCTCTGGTGCAAAGATTGAAAACAAAAACTGGAAAGAAATGCTTAAGACACCAGTATTCTATGTTATGCTTCTGCTTTTAACATGCGGAGCTTTCTCGGGAATGATGATTATATCTCAGGCATCATCAGTGGCTCAAAACATGATTGGTATGACAGCTGTTCAGGCATCTCTTGCAGTATCATTACTCGCATTATTCAATGCCTTTGGAAGAATTCTTGCTGGCTATATTTCTGATAAGCTTGGCAGAATCAACACCCTCATGATTGCATGTATGCTGGGATGCATCGGCGGCTTTATTCTTTACAACTGTGGAACAGGGGCAGCTGGACTATTCTATGTAGGACTTGCAATTGTAGGAATGAGCTTTGGCTCATTTATGGGGGTTTATCCAGGCTTCACTGCAGATCAGTTTGGCCCAAAGAACAACAGCGTAAACTATGGAATCATGTTTATCGGTTTTGCATTGGCTGGATACTTCGGACCACAAATCATGCGAGGTGTTTATGCTTCTACAGGAGCATATCAAAATGCATTTATTATTGCATTGAGCTTTTCTGTAGCTGGAATTATATTTACATTCCTATACAGATTCTTAGCAAAAAGAAAATAGACTAGTATCGATACTTTTTTGAAATATACAAAATCTTAAGAGATATTTCATAGGCAAACATGTTATCAGGATTAGATACATCAATATTAAAAAGCGACTTCATTTTTTCGAGTCTATAGAAAAAAGTTGATTTATGTATATGGAGTGCTTCAGCTGCTGCTGGGGCGCTCCTATTTTTTTGAATGTAGGTTTCAAGAGTGTTTAGATAATCTGTTGAATTCTCTAAATCATATGACTGCATAAATTTTATTGCTGGATGTATAGTAGCTAAAAATAGCGAAGGGTCATCTAATAGGGTGGTGATATGGCGCAAGCAGTAGTCACCATATCTTAATGTATTTCCGATATTATCCTCTAAGTCAATCATTCCAAAGATACATTTACACTGTTCATAATATGTAGGGGCTTCTGTCAGATTCGTAAATACGAAGCTGATGGTACATATCATTCTGTTCATTAGTAGAAATGTTTGTAGTCTGTCCTCTGTTGCACCGTTGAATGGAGTAGTGTGATTTGCTGGTAAAAGTGTAACCAGCTGTCCTTCATAGGTACCTGTAATGGCATTTGGAAAAATAGATTGTAGCTGTTGACAGAAATAGTCAGTTGCAAGTAGTTTTGGATTAGAATCTACAAAGTCATAGGACATCAGATAGTAGCTTGCACTTGGTTTGTAACCAAGTGAAGAAATTTGAGATTTAATGGTGTCTTCGTTTTCAAAATGTCCAAGCAGTAATTGTTTTAGAAATCTATCAGTAGTAATTCCACGAGGATTCATATATAGATTATTTTTTTGTAGATAAACTGAAATAATATGACTGAGATGGTGGATTATTTCCAAATCATCATCTGTAAAATCTCGATTGATTCCCCGTACACACACATATCCTACAACTGAACGATTGATGCGGATACTTTCAAAAGCCCAATCATATTCAAAGTCATCTACCTTTGTAATAAAAGGATAGATACTGTGAAATATATGGTCGGTTAAATTTGATTCCTTCATATCGTTTGAAAACACATTTTTTATAGATAAACGATCATTACGCACTTCCAGGGTGCGGGAATCATCAACTGTTGGAAAGGAGTCCAAAATAGAAAAGCTGCTATCGCAGATGTTTATAGGATTGTTTATATAACCATACGCCTTTTGTAGGATGAGGTTTAATTCATGTCCGTGACGTAGTACGGTGAAAAGCGACTCTTTTTTCTGTTGTAATTGTTGATAGTTTTTAATAAAGTCGTTCATTTCTTTTAATTCGTTGTTCAATTCTTCCATAATAACCTCCAAAGAATACTTACTGAGTATATCAGACAAACGTCGGAAAAGTAATCTCCTTTTTATAGATTTAATTGAATTTCTGTCTGATGAATATATAGGAAAAGATTGTTATATTTTTGTCAAACAAAAGTAAAAGGAGAATAATGATGGCTATTAAAGTAATGGGTGTTGCTGCCGGAAGAAAGGACAGCAACAGCGAAATTTTGTTGAAGGAGGCGCTTATCGCCTGTGAGGAGGCTGGTGCAGAAGTCACTATGATTAACCTCAGAGACTATAACATTATGGATTGTACAGGATGTACTTCTTGTACTATTGGAATGTCTCAGGGTAAGCATGTTGGATGTATCCTCGACAAGAAGGATGACAAGAAAAAGATTATGGATGTCATGCTTAATCAGGACGCTGTAATTTTTGCAGCACCAACATATGATTTGATGCCAGCATCAAACTATCTTACATTCGCACAGCGCAGTCTTAGCTACGAGACAGCATTTCTTGAAACAATCGGTGCTATTGAGCACAAAGATCGTGTAGCAGGTCTTATCTCAGTGGGTGGTTCTACAAGAGCATGGCAGGCAATGGCTCTTGAAGGTATGCAGGCAACAATGTTCACTACAGACTTCAAGGTTGTTGATATGCTTCTTGCAACTCAGGTTCCAGGCCCTTCTCAGGTACTTCTCAAGGATGATCTCATTGAAAGAGCTCACAAGATGGGCGAGAACATCATCAAAGCAGTTCAGACACCAGTTGAAGAAAGAGGCTGGCTTGGTGATGAGGACATGGGATGGTGTCCAAACTGCCACAGTAATGCACTTGTTCTTGGCGAGATGCAGTGGGATGGACTTCATTATCCAATCGAGTGCCAGGTTTGTGGAGCAGGTGGAAATCTTGAGCAGACAGCTGATGGCAAGTGGAAATTTGTTATTCAGAAGGATGGTCTTCTCAAGGACAGAACAACTGTAGCAGGTCGTGCAAAGCATCTTGAAGAGATTGCTCACACACAGGGTGGATTCTTTGCAAATCCAGAAAACAGAGAAATTGTAGCAAGCAAAATTGGTCGCTACAAAAATAAGCAGTTTAAGGGTATCTAAAAATTAAATAACAGGGAGATGTACGATAATGAACATGAGCAAAAAATGTAAAGTTTTAAACGTATTGATAACAAATATTCCTATAGCGTTTGCTATTTCTTTAGCTGCACAGCTTATCGCAACACGTACCGTTGTACCTAAACTTTTATTAATCAATTTTACACTTGCATATGTAATCTCATTCTTTGTTGGAATGTTTTTACCAGCAGTACCTTGGGGATTAAAATTTGCAAGCGCTTGTAAGGCAAAGCAGGATACATTACCATTCGGACTTTTAGTGAATGTAATTGTCAATCTTGTGTATGTAGTAGTCAACTGTATTTTCCTTACTTACTTTAATGTTGTTATTTTGAGCCACGCTCCAGTCATTGCATATTTCTTCGCAATGATTTCTACATTTATTCCTATCTACTTAGTAGGATATGTTGTTTCATTCTTATGGAACAGACCAGCAGAAATGTTGGCCAGAAAAATTACTGGAGAAGTGTAAAAGGAGAAAAACCATGAAATTTGAACACTTAATGAGTCCAATGAAAGTTGGAAATGTAACTTACAAAAACCGTATTGTAAGTGCGCCTATGGCATTCGGATTAATCGTACAGAATCCAGAGGCAAGAGATTTTACTTATCGTAAGCTTGAAAGTGGAGCAATCGGTGGTAACGCATGCGTTATCGTTGGTGAGACAGATGTTAACTTTAAAGATGCTGTTCGTATTCCAGGCTTCAGACCATTCGACTTTGCTAAGCCAGAGGAAGACATGGAAACTTTCAATGCCGTTGCAGAGTATGCAAAAAGAATCAAGAGCCATGATTGTATCGCTCTTGCAGAGCTTGTTCACTGTGGTAAGGAGAAGGTTCCTTTTAGACCAGAGGAAGAAGCAATCGGACCAGTTGAATGCACAAACTTAGCTGGTGTACATGTACGTGCTATGAATGAAGATGATATGGCTCGTATCGCAAATGACTTTGCAGTTGCTGCAACTTATATGCAGAAGGCAGGCTTTGACGGTGTACTTATCCATGGCGGTCACGGATTCTTATTTACACAGTTCTTAAGCCCACTTATGAACACAAGAACAGATGAGTACGGTGGATCACTTGAAAATCGTGCTAAGTTCCCAATCCAGATTATCAAGGCTATGCGTGAAGCAGTAGGCCCTGACTTCCTTATCGAGCTTCGTATTGATGGAACTGATCACCAGCCAAACGGTATTACACCAGAGGAGACAGGTGAGTTTATCAGCTGGGTTGAGGATTACATTACATCTGTTCATGTAACATGTGGTATTTATGAAGATTCAGTTAAGTCTGGTACAGAAAGTTCTATGTTCCATGAGCATGGTCTTAACATTGAGCCAGCTTCTATTATCAAGAAGTATACAAAGCTTCCAGTCGGTGCAGTTGGTGGAATCAACTCACCAGAGATGGGTGAAAAGGCAATTGCTGAAGGCAAGATAGATTTCATCATTCTTGGTCGCCAGATGCTTGCAGATCCAGAATTTGCAAACAAGTGCAAGTGTGGCGAAGAGGATTGCATCAGAAGATGCTTACGCTGCTACCTTTGCTTCCCAGGTTCACCTGAGGAAGGATACACAGACTTACCATTTACAAGTGAAGAGCTTGCTCTTTATGTAGGTCATTGTAGAATCAATCCTCTTGCACATTTACCATTTGACCCAGCTACACTTCCAGCTGCAACAAAGAGCAACAAGGTTCTTGTAATTGGTGGTGGTCCTGCAGGTCTTCAGGCAGCAATCACAGCATTTGATAGAGGCCATAAGGTAACTCTTGTTGAGAAGAAGGAAAATCTTGGAGGACTTCTTTACTTCACAGATATTGATGTTGATAAGCCAGACTTACGTAACTTCAAGAATGTACTCATTCGCGAAGTTGAAAAGCGTGATATTGATGTTCGTCTTAATACAGAAGCTACACCAGATTTCATTAAGGAGTTTGGTGCAGACACAGTAATTATTGCCACAGGTTCACTTCCATCATGTCCACCTATCAAGGGTATTGAGAATGCTCATCAGGCTATGGAAGTTTATGATGGAGAGCTTAAGGTTGGCAAGAAGGTTGTAATGATTGGTGGAGGACTTGTTGGTTGCGAAACTGGATTACACCTTACAAAGTTAGGTCATGAAGTAACAGTTGTTGAAATGCTTGACCGTGTTGCAAATGAGGCATTCGGTAGCTACCGTGAAGCTCTTGTTTGGGAGATGGAAAATAATGGCATGAAGACAATGCCAAAGACAAAATGTCTTGAAATCTTACCAGATGGAGTAAAAGTAGAGAACGCTGACGGTGAGCAGACACTTGAAGCAGATACAATCCTTTTTGCACTTGGTATGAAGACAGTTCCTTACGATGAGTTAAAGGCAGCTGCAGGTGATGCAGAGGTATTTGTTGTAGGTGATTCAATCAGACCAGGTCAGGTAGACCAGTGTACACGTTCTGCATATCTTGCAGGTGTTGATATTGCAAAGCCTGAAAACTTTGTAGATCACGAGTACAGAGGAATTATCGATAAATAAAGGATTACAAAATGAAGGAAAAATGGATTAATGCCTTAACATTGGCATTTACCGTTGCCTTACTTCCACCAATATGGGCGGTTTTATCGCCCTACATTGGTGTGACAGTAGGTGCGGTAGCACTTATTTGTGCAGGACTTTTCGCATGTCTTGGAAATAATATCAAAAAAGCAATTCCAGTTTCCCTAGGATTCTTATTAGGAGATGTGTGGGCTTTTATTGCTCTTACAATAATGGCTCACAGCACTCTAAATCCTAATCTTACACTTTATCTCACACTTTTTGTCATGGGTGGGCTCGCAGTCATCCTTGGCACAATTGGAGAAAAAGCAATATTTGTACCAGCATGGCTTGCAGGTTGGGCTATTGGACTTACTATCATGGGACCAATGGATATTGCAGCTGTAGGAAGTATGCCACTACAGATTGCAGCAGCAATGCTAGCCGGTGTTTGGTATGTAGGAGTTGTGGGAGATTTATTTCAGAAGATGCTTATAAAAGTATTAAAGAGATAATGCACAACATAAATAATCATAAATCCTGAGATGAGTTTTAGGAGAATAGAATGAGTTATAAGATTTTAACAATTAACCCAGGCTCTACATCTACAAAGGTAGGTTACTTTGATGGAGATAAATTAGAGTTCTCGGTGAATGTATCACATGACGCAGCAAAGCTGGCAGAATTTGCCGGCATTAGTGATCAGCTTCCTTACAGAAGAGATTTGATTTTAGAAGAAATAAAAAAAGCAGGTATTGATCTTTCACAGGTCGATGCATTCGTTGGCCGTGGTGGCGGACTTCTTTCGGTAGAAGGTGGCACATACAAAGTAGATGAAACAATTCTTGATCATGCAAGAAGAGGAGCAAATGGAATCCAACATCCAGCTCAGTTAGGTTCTCAGCTTGCAGCAGAATTCGCAAATCAGTATTCAAAGCCAGCATTCGTAGTAAATCCACCTGATACAGATGAATTTATTATCGAAGCAAGAATGACAGGAATCAAAGGTGTGTACAGACAGTCACACTTACATGCCTTAAATCTTAAAGAGACAGCTATCAGACACAGTAATTTAAATGGTGTTAAATACGAAGATAAAAATTATGTAGTTTGTCATATCGGTGGAGGAGTTTCAATTTCTGCTCACCGTAAGGGCAAGATGATTGATGGAAATGATATTGTTGCTGGAGATGGCCCAATGGCACCAACCCGTTGTGGCTCAGTACCAGCTGCTCAGATGATTAGATATGCATATGAGCATCCAGATAAAAAGGAAACATTATCACTTACTACTAAAACAGGTGGCTTTGTAAGCCATTTGAATACTTCAGATGCTCTCGATGTATTTAACAGAGCAGAAGCGGGAGATAAAGAAGCTAAGCTAATCTGGGATACAATGACATACCAGATTATTAGATATATTGGCTCTATGGCAGCAGTTCTTCATGGCCAGGTAGATGGAATTCTTCTTGGTGGTGGAATGGTTCATAACAAAAAGCTCGTAGCTGATATTACAGAAGCATGCTCTTGGATTGCACCAGTAACTGCATATCCAGGTGAGTTTGAGCTAGAAGCTATGGCTGCTGGAGCAATTCGTGTTCTCGACGGCGAAGAGGAAGCGAAGGTGTACACAGGTGAGCCTTGCTGGGTACCTGCGGAGTAGATTATTTAAAGGAGAATAAGAGATGAATCAGACTAAGATTAATAAGTATTCAAGAAGCGTTTCTATTGTAGGCGTTAGTTGTACTCCATTTATGAATACTCTTGACAATCCAGAGACAGCTGGTTTAACAGAGGGTGAAATGTTTGGATATGCAGCTCTAAAAGCAATGGAAGATGCTGGTGTTGAACCAAAGGATGTTGATTATTATTTCCATGGTCAGGCAAATCCACTTAATGGTTCAAACTATATTACACCTAATGTCCAGGTGGCAAACTGGTTTGGTATGAAGGGCAAAGGCTCTATGCATCATTCTGAGGCTTGCTGTACAGGTTATCTTGCACTTGAAATCGCAGCAAACGCAGTCGCATCAGGTAAGTATGATTGCGTACTTACAGGTGCAGTAGAATTTGGTGACGCTGTTCCTTCACCAAGCGAGAGCGTAGAGGATCCAAAGCATCCATTCAAGAGAGATAAGATGACAATGGAGAAATTCCTTAAGACAACTGCATGGATTTATGACAAGACATATGCAAGACCACTTATGGCTCCAATGGAACTTATCTATGATGATTGCGCAGAGGATTATGTTAGAACTCGAGGTATCACTCCAGAGCAGATGGACGATACTCTTAACCACATGGCAATCAACAACAGACACAATGCAGTTCACAACCCACTTGCAATCACACATGAGGAGTTTGAGGACATTGCAAAGGAGAAAGGCTTCGACAATGTAATGGATTATATGAGAAGCCCATACAATCCAAAGTCTGGTGATTTCCTTAGAATGGAAGGAATCGAGCGTAAGTGTGACGGTGCAGCAGCTTGTATCGTAATTGCAACAGAGAAGATTCCAGAGCTTTGCAAAAACTTGAGACATAAGCCAATTGAAATCATTGGTATTGGTAGTGCTGCTTGTGAAGCATCAACACCTCACTTTGAAATCAACGCAACTAAGGAAGCTGTTCGCCAGGTATATGAGCTTACAGGAAAGTCAGGAGATGATCTTGATATCTTCTTCGCAAACGATTTTATTATTACATCACATCTTTATGCAGCTGAAATCGCTGGATACTTACCATACGGTGAGGGCTGGAAATACATTTGTGATGGAAGAACAGCATTTGATGGTGACAAGCCAATCAACACAAACGGTGGACGTACATCATTCGGACATGCACATGCAGCTTCAGGTCTTGCAGACGTTTATGAGTGCTGTATGCAGATGCGTGGTGAGTGCGGTGAGCACCAGGTTAAGAAGCTTCCTAAGACAGCAATGCTTAGAGGTTACGGCGGTTCTCAGAACGTTGCAGCTATCATGCTTGAGACAGTAGATGATTTTGAGCCATCTAAGGAGCCAGCTAAGGAGTCAAATCTTAAGCTTGAAAAGGTTGTACAGACATATTACGAAGGCTTAGAGCAGGGCAAGTTACTTGGTAGAAAGTGTAAGAGATGTGGAGCTGTAGAGTTTCCACCAGTATATGCTTGTAATACTTGCGGTTGCGATGACACAGAGTGGATTGAGCTTAGCGGTAAGGCTGTAATGAAGTCTATCGTTCTTCCTGCACCACTTTCATCAAAGCCTGAGTATAAGGAGAGAATGGGCAAATACGCTTACGGCGTTATCGAAACAGAAGAAGGCGCTGAGTTTAATGGCGTAGTTGTAGGGATTAGCAAGAAGACTCGTCCAGAGCTTTTGGATAAGCTTCCACTTCCAGTACATGCAAAAATTATTGACAGAGATGGTGGATTCAAAACCGTAGTCTACGAATTAGACGAACAGTAATTTTATTATTTAGATGAGGCAGTAGTGCACAAGCTCTTAGATTTCTTAAGCGAGAGGTGTTGTCGAGCGAAGAAATACTAAGGCTTGTGTGCGTAACTGCCGGACTAGGAGGATTAGAAAAATGGAAAGAAAAGAACTTGAGGCACAGATTATTAAGATGGTAGCACAGTGCTACAACGCAGATGAGGCTACACTTTCAGTAGATTCAGAATTTGGAAAGGATATTAGCGGAACATCTGTAATGATGGTTGGTCTTGTTTCTGAGATTGAAAATGAGTTAGATGCAATGATTCAGCTTTCAGATGCTGCTGCTTGCAAGACAATCGGAGATCTTGTTGATAAGGTTGAAGAGGAACTTTAATATGAGCGTACTTGATAAAATCTATGACAAGGCCAAGGCTAACCCTCAAAAGGTAGCCTTTCCAGAGGCTGAAAATGAAAAGATGATGCAGGCTGCTTATGAGTGTGGACAGGAAGGCTATATTGTTCCTATACTTGTTGGTAACTCTGCAAAGATTAAAGAACTTATAGCTGAAAGAGGCTATGATGAATCCGTATTTACGATAGTAGATATCGCGGAAGAGAATTACAAGAATGAGGTTATTGCAAAGTATGTAGCCCTTCCTAACACACGTCTTAAGGAGAAAGCTCTTGGACGTCGTATGGAAAATCCTCTTTATTATGCAATGGCTATGCAGGCTGTTGGTGAGGCAGATGTTACATTTGCAGGTATCGATAATACAACAGGAGATGTTCTTCTCGCTGGTCAGATGATTATCGGTCTTAAGGAAGGCATCAGCACAGTTTCATCTATTGGACTTTGCGATATTCCTGGATTTGAAGGAAGCGAAGGCCAGCTTCTTGCAGTTGGTGATAGTGCTGTATGTACAAATCCATCAGCTGAGCAGCTTGCTGATATTGCTATCTCTGCATGTGATACAGTTAAGGGACTTCTTGATTGGGAGCCAAGATGTGCAATGATTTGCTACTCAACACTTGGTTCTGGTCAGGGTGAGCTTATTGATAAGGTAAAGGAAGCTCTTGCAATTGCAAATGAAAAGCGTCCAGACCTTGATATTGATGGAGAGTTCCAGCTTGATGCAGCAATTGTTCCAGCAGTAGCTGCAAAGAAGGTTAACCGCGAAAGCAAGGTTGCAGGTAAGGCTAATGTACTTATTTGGCCAGACCTTAACGTAGGAAATACAGCTGTAAAACTTATTCAGCAGTTTGGTCATGCAGATGCTTATGGCCCAATGCTACAGGGATTCAACAGTATTGTATGTGATTGCTCAAGAGGGGCACCTGTTTCAGAAATCAAGGGTAATGTTGTTATTTCTGCAGTACGTGCCATGGGACAGAAGAAGTAATTATGTCAAATGTCTTAGGGGTCGGAATAGACCTAGTTTCGATAAGTGAAATACATAATCTGGACGAAAGACTAAACGGGAATTTCGTCCGACAAACATTTACAGACAGGGAACTGAAAGATGCAGACTCCTCAATTGACTATTATCAGTTCCTTGCTGGAAGGTTTGCTGTAAAAGAGGCTGTTTATAAAGCCATATGTGGAAATTATCCAGAAATTAATTTTGATTTTAGAAATGTAGAAACCATAAGAATATCCAATGGGGCTCCAAGGTTTAACGGTAATGAGAATGTCCTAAAGATTCTACCTCAAATTGGAGCTTCAGATATAAAAATATCAATTTCGAATCAGGGTGATTTAGTCACCGCCATAGCAGAACTAATTAAATAATTATTGCATTAAAAGCTAACATCCCAATTTTTTTATTTGGTTTGTTAGCTTTTACCATTTCTTCACTATTTTCGTTTTAGAGTGTGATATTATACATCCATAGGGAGAATCAGACGAAAGTGTGAGGGGACCTATGAGCAAAAATATTAGTGTAGCATTTGATCAGTATATTGCTGATGATATAGCGAAATACGCTGGAGTAGCAATGCCTGTTAAGGCTGGATTTTTAAATCGAGTTTTGGTGAAGAAGGCTCCATGTACAATTCTTCATCCTAATCCAGATGACGAGTTTTCTATTCCGACCGTGGGACCAAGCTATCGAATTATTTCTGAATATGAAAAGAAATATATCTATAATTCAAATCACAGTATGGATTATTTTGATGGTGAAGATCCTATCATGGTGGAAAAAATCAGACCAGATGGATATATGATTTTAAATGGTCACCATAGGTGGGCTGCTGCACTTAAACTAGGCTACGCAAAGATTCCTGTGCAAGTCATAAATGTGACTCACAATCAGGAAATCAAAGATATTATTAATAATTCAAAGCATGACAAGCGAGTAACGCTGGATTTGGATGAGGTTGTTTTTTATAATCAAAACAATGGACCAGCAGAAAAAGATTTACCATTCCCACTCAATAAGCTTTATAAAGATAAGTTGAGACTGGGAATACCTGCTCTTTTCAATATGCTGAACAAAGATGGATATGACATTTGGTTATACAGCTCAAAGTTTTATTCAAAGGAGTATTTAAGAGCATTATTTAAAAAGTATCATGTTCATGTAACAGGTATTGTAACTGGTACATCGAAGAGAAAGCAGTCTGAAGAGGAAAAAAATGAAATGCAGAACCTGTATGCTAGTAAGTATTTGTTTACTTTGCATATAGATAATGATGCGGTTTTAATGATAGATAATGTGCGTAAAGATTTCCAAGATTTCACTATCGATGAAGGTGTAAACTGGTCGAAATCGGTTATGGATATCATTAAGGAAATTGATGCCTAAATGAGGGCAAAGGGATGAATAAAAAGAAAAATCACGAGGAAAAGATGAGGGTCTCCTTTGATTTGGATGAGGTACTATTTGTTAATCCAAATTATATAAAGGCAGAGCCTCAGCTCAAGTTTCCTCTCAATATCATTTATAAAGAAAGACTAAGACTTGGCACTCCGGATTTAGTAAAGGAATTACAGCGGCTGGGGTACGAAGTTTGGATTTACACGTCTTCTTTTAGACCGGAAAAATATATCAAAAGACTATTTAAACACTATAACGTTCATTTTGATGGTATAGTAAATGCTCAGCGTCATCTGAAGGAAGTTCAGCAGGGAAACAAAGATATACTTCCTCAAAAACTTCCAAGCAAATACAGAATTTCTCTTCACGTAGATGATGAAACTGTGGTATGCTCTTTGGGGCCTCAGTATGGTTACACCACCTACAAGCTAGAAGCTGAGGATGACAACTGGAAAGAAAAAATTATAGAAAAAGCGGAACATATAAAGCACCTACCAAAGTAACGCTATATATGTTTTATAAAAGGGATTAGAATAATGCGAATTTGGTTTAAATCATGGAAAGACAATCACATGCTTCATGACTATGTTGTGGAGGATGAATCAGAAGAGACACGTACACATAAAATATTTGCTGCAGTGGATAAAGCTAGCTATGAATTTGATACAAGCAAACCGGTATGGTTGGAATCTACAATCA
Source organism: Pseudobutyrivibrio sp. C4 (assembly GCF_900111635.1). Taxonomy (NCBI): domain Bacteria; kingdom Bacillati; phylum Bacillota; class Clostridia; order Lachnospirales; family Lachnospiraceae; genus Pseudobutyrivibrio; species Pseudobutyrivibrio sp. C4. The sequence goes on from NZ_FOHF01000005.1 coordinate 144,209, forward strand.
GAGAATTCAAACGTCACGGAAAAGCCCGTTTTACACAGGATAATTTCGTAGACGAAATCCCATTTGATTATTTGGAAATTCATGTATTAGAAGAAGATTAGACTCCCCTTTTTATACAATTTCAAATTTTAGAATTTGTTAATAATTTATCAGAGAAAGTATGCTATTATATAGTAGTAATAAATATGGGGAGGTGATTCATTGTGGATTTAGGTATGTTTCCAGATGACGGAGTAAATTCTTGGAACACCGTTATGCTGCTATATGAGTCAGCCATTAAAAAGTTTCGTACTAAGGTAGAAATTCTCAACGACGAATTTCAGCAGGTACATCAATATAATCCAATTGAATACATTAAAACAAGAGTAAAGACACCAGAGAGTATCGTTAAGAAATTAAAAAAGAATGGATACGAAATTTCCATTCCAAACATGATTGAACACTGTAACGATATTGCAGGTGTAAGAATAGTTTGTTCCTTTACATCAGATATTTATCAGATTGCAGAAATGATTGGACGTCAGACAGATGTTACAGTCGTTTCTATAAAGGACTACATCAAGAATCCAAAGGAATCTGGCTACAAGAGTTATCATATGCTTGTAACAATTCCTATCTATCTTTCAGACAAGACAGTTGATACAAAGGTAGAAATCCAGATTCGTACAATCGGAATGGACTTCTGGGCAAGCTTGGAGCACAAAATCTACTACAAGTTCGAAGGTAATGCTCCTGAGTACATCAGCCGCGACCTTCGTGAGTGTTCTGAAATCGTTTCAATGATGGATACCAAGATGCTTCAGCTTAACAATGCAATCATGCAGACAAAGCAGGAAGAGGAAGAAAAGAAACGAGAGGAGCGACTTCTTAGGAATAGCTGGAAGGAAAATATATAAAAGTATATAATGAGAACTGCTGTGTATGCAGCAGTTCTTTTTAATTAATGGAGGATAATTATGATTGAAATTTTAAAAGCCATATTATTCGGTATAGTTGAAGGAATCACAGAATGGTTACCTATCAGTAGCACAGGCCACATGATTCTTTTAGATGAAATCGTAAAGCTCAATGTATCAGAAGAGTTTTACAGCATGTTCCAGGTAGTAATTCAGCTCGGTGCAATCCTTGCTGTAGTTTTGATTTTCTGGAACAGCATTTGGCCATTTGGCAAGAAAAACAACAAAGCACCATTATCAGAAAGCGGAATTGGTGCATGGATCAAAAAAGATATCTTTGTTTTATGGTTCCACATTTTAGTATCATGCGTTCCAGCTGCAATCGTTGGAGTATTATGGGACGATTTATTCGAAGAGCTTTTCTACAACTACACTACAGTAGCAATCATGCTTATCATCTTTGGTGTAGCATTTATCTTGGTTGAAAACATGAAGTCAGGCCACAAGGCAAAGATTAATGCCGTAGCCGACATCACATACACTACAGCATTTTTAATTGGTATGTTCCAGCTCATCGCTGCTATCTTCCCTGGCACATCTCGTTCAGGCGCCACAATCGTAGGTGCACTGTTAATCGGTGTCGCTAGAACTACAGCCGCAGAGTACACATTCTACCTTGCTATCCCTGTAATGCTTGGCGCCAGCCTTCTCAAAATCCTAAAGTTTGGCCTCAGCTTCACAGCCATGGAAGCAGCCATCCTTATCGTAGGCATGGTAGTAGCCTTCGCCGTATCAATGTTCGTAATCAAATTCCTGATGGACTACATCAAGAAGCACGACTTCAAAGTCTTCGGATGGTACCGAATCGCGCTAGGCATCATCGTACTAGCATGCGGCATCATCGGGGTAATCTAAATTATGGGACACCTCCCCTGCCCTGGCCCGCGCTATGGAGCTGTAGGGGTGTCATCGCATGAATATTATGTTTTTCTAAAGCACAAGGAGAGCATACTTTATTTACAGTTGTCTTTTGCAGGTCTGTACATTTTCCAGATTTGTTTATCTATTGACGGACATTCTTATACTTAGATTAAAATGTATTTCAAAAATCATGGTTACCTTGGGTGATTTTGGAATAAGCTTAGTAGAATAAAAAGAGATATTTGATATGAATGAGCAGCTGCCGCTAGGACGGCGGCAGCAGTGGTCACTTGAAACAGGACGTTGAATGTGCCACGATGCTCATACATACAAATATCTCTTTTTTAATTCTACTTAGCGAATGTAATATGAACCCAAGGAACCATGACTTTGGAAATACATATAAATAATTTCATGTGTCCGTCTTAGATAAACAAATCTGGGAAAAGTTCATCCCGCAATAAGACACCTGCAGTATGCTCTCCTATTGTGCTAAGAAAAACTATAATATTCGCGAAATCGACACCCCTACAGCTCCATAGCGCGGGCCAAGGGGCCGGGGAGGTGTCCTATTTACTATACAACCCCGATGATGCCGCTACTTTACGTCGTAGTAGATGCGGGATTCGGGTGGTACGGATTCGGTGATGAAGGTTGAGCCTCCGATGATGGAATCGTGTCCGATTACGGTGTCGCCACCGAGGATTGATGCGTTGGAGTAGATTGTTACGTTGTCTTCGATGGTTGGGTGTCTGCGGACACCGCGAAGGCATTGGCCACCGCGAGTAGAAAGGGCACCAAGTGTAACACCCTGGTATACTTTTACGTTGTTGCCGATGACTGTGGTTTCACCGATTACGATGCCGGTGCCGTGGTCGATGAAGAAGTATTCGCCGATGGTTGCACCTGGGTGAATGTCGATACCTGTATTTGAGTGAGCGTACTCAGTCATAATACGTGGAATGATAGGTACTCCAAGTAAGTATAGCTCGTGTGCAAGACGATAGATTGTGATTGCTAAAATGCCTGGGTAAGCAAAGATGATTTCGTCGATGCTTGTAGCGGCAGGGTCGCCATCGAAGGCAGCCTGCAAATCTGTGTCCAGAAGAGCACGAACGTGAGGTATTCTCTTGAGGAATGCCAGTGAAAGCTCCTCAGCCTTTGTAGTGCAAATCTCATCACCACAACCGTCAAATACAGAGTTGTAGCAAAGTACAAGTGAAATTTGTTTGTTAAGATTGTAAACAACATCCTCCATAAGAGTGTTGATGTTGGTTTCTACGTTGTAGACCTTGTATACGTGATCACGATAATAGCCAGGATAAACAACACGAAGAAGCTTCATAGTGATGTCGATGATGCTATCTTTGTTTGGCTGATGATATGTATCAAGTTTATCTATTGCTCTGTCGGATTTGTAATCCTTCATGAGCTCTTTTGTAATTTCGAGCATTTCCTGCTCTATCTTTTTTCCATCCATAATAGTACCCCCGTGGTATCGTAAAATGTAAATCTATTGTATCACATTCAATAGCATGTAGCTAACTAGATAGACTTACAGATTTCTGCTGTCATCTTAGGTTTGTTCATGCAATAGATGTGGATGTGACCAACTCCGCATTTACGAAGGTCTCTAATCTAATCGATAGCGTATTCGATTCCGGCCTTGCGCATGTCATCTGGTGACTCTCCATATCTTGCACAGATGTCAGCTAATTTCTTTGGTACAGATGAGCCTGCAAGTGTGACTGTAGATCCAATCTGTTTTGCAGATGTGATAGGCATGATTCCTGCTACGATAGGAATAGTGATGCCTGCCTTGTCGGCGCGCTCTGTAAAGCGATAGAAATCTGCGTTATCAAAGAATAACTGGGAGATAAACATTTTGGCGCCCATATCCTGCTTCATCTTCATGAAAGCTAAATCAGAATCCATAGACATTGCTTCTGGATGTTTTTCAGGATAGCAGGAAGCGGAGATATCAAGCTTTGTGTTTTCGTTTAAGAAACGAATCAAATCGGTAGCATGAGGGAATACCCTTTTATTGAACTGTTCGTCTGACATGTCGCGAGGTTTGTCACCGCGCAGAGCAAGCACGTGATTGACGCCAACTGCCTCCAAGTCACGGGTCACTGCAAGAATGTCTTCTGAAGAGGAACCGACACAAGTCATATGAGCCATAGCGTCTGTGTGTAATTCGTTCTGAATATAAGAAGCTATTTCAACAGTCTTCTTTGAACGGCTTCCACCGGCACCATAAGTAACGCTTATGAAGTCTGGCTTTAATTCAGAAAGTGAGTCTAGTACCTTGTAACAATTTTCGAATTCATCGTCCTTCTTTGGAGGAAATACTTCAAAAGATAGAGATGAATCATTAGCAAACATATCTTTAAACATAAAAATCTCCTATAAACTAGCCAAAGTTAACAATTTAGACACATTTTTTAAATAAAAAGATAGTATCATATTCACTAACGAAAAAAAAGCTTTTTGTGGGGATAATAAGGGAAAAATTGTTGATTTTGGGAGTATTACATTATGGACATCAAACGTTTAAGGGGAGTGTTTTCTAAAACCAGCAAAATGCAATTTCCTGAACACAGAGATGTAGTTCGTGGATTAGGCGCAGACGGTATGGTGTTGCTTAAAAATAGCGGGATTTTACCAATGAATAAGGGTAATGTTGCGCTGTTTGGAGCAGGTGCAGTAGACACAGTTATTTGTGGTCTATACTTCAACTACGTATTTACGGATTCCACTGTAAACGTTAAAGAAGGTTTGCTAAATAACGGATTTACGTTAACTACCGATAGCTGGCTGAGTAAAATGGAAAAGGCGGTAAAGCTTAACGAGAAAAAGGAGAAGCAGGTAGCGAAGAAGGGATTGGCCTTCGAGGGGAAGCGCTGCCGTACTCCTGAAGTACCTATTTCTGTCGCAGATATGGCAGAAGCAATTTTAGGTACTGATACATGTATATATGTAGTACGACATGGAATTATAAGTGAAGGTGAGGAAGGTGGAGAGAATCAATACCAACTCACAGAAACCGAGCTTAGCAATATCGGATTGATTGCCAGCTCTTTCAAAAATGTAATTCTAGTAATTAATTCCTGCATGCTGGAGCTTTCATCTGTTGCAAGGATGAAAAGCGTTAAGGCGATTATTTATATGGGTGTGCCTGGCATGGAAGCAGGCAACTCATTAGCTGATGTATTGACGGGCGCAGTAAATCCGAGCGGTCGCCTTACTGCAACCTGGGCTAAAAAGTACAAGGATTATTCGACTTGCTATAGCCCATCAGTTTTAAACAAATCGGCAAAATCAAATGAAATCGATTATAAAGAAGGTATCTTTGTGGGATATCGTTATTTTGATGCATTTGATGTGACGCCTCTATTTCCTTTTGGCTTTGGTCTAAGCTACACATCCTTTGACATGGAATTGGAATATTTGGAAGCAAGCTGGATGGCTGTTGTGATGCGTGTGAAGGTTACCAACACTGGTGACTGCGCCGGCCGACAGGTTGTTCAATTGTATTGCAGCCAGCCTCAGGGAAATATTGAAAAGCCGTATCAGATTTTGGCAGGATTTGGTAAGACTGGAAAGCTTAAGCCAGGTGAATCAGAGGAGATGACTATAAAGATTCCAATCATGCCATTGTGCTCATTTGACGAGGAAAGCACTGCATGGGTCATGGAAAAGGGTGACTACCTCTTTAGACTAGGTTCAAATTCAAGAGATACAAAGCTTTGTGCTAAGGTTGTTCTAGATAGGATGACTATTATCAAAAGAGTTACAAATGTTATGGAACCTACAAAGGAATTGAAATTCCTATCACCATCTCCTAGAGCAGAGGAAGATACAGGCTATATAAAGGTAGCTTCATTATCAGGGGACGATTACAATTCAGAAAATAAATATGTTCCGGTAAAACAGGAGGTTACAACCTATCTTACAGAAGGTAGCAAGTATGCTTCCTATGTAAATGAGAATCCATACAGTATGCCTACCAGGGTTCATGAAAATCTGGAGTATTTCAAACCGTGTGGCTCAACAACATTGTTTGATGTTATTAAAAATAAAGTATCAATGGAGGAATTTGTTTCTTCATTATCACCGGAAGTATTAGCCCGCATAGTGGCTGGCGAATGTGGCGAGTCAAAAGTAGAAAGCGAGAAACGCCTCAATTTTGATATTATTCATGAAAAGAATAAGCTTGGAATATCCGCAAGAACCACATCACAGTTTGCAACTACACTTGGTATTCCAGGGGTAACATTTGCTGATGGGCCATCAGGTTTAAGAATCGAAGGGGTGGCATGCACATGTTTTCCTTCACCTATGAATATGGCCCAGACCTGGGATATGTCTGCAATGGTTCGTATGGGTCGAGTGTATGGAAGAGAGATGGAATACTATGGCATAGATTACTGTATAGCTCCAGCTCTTAACATTCACAGAAATCCTATGAGAAATAGAGCCTATGAATTTTATTCTGAGGACCCTTCGCTTGCAGGAATACTTGGCGCGGGATTTGTTATTGGCGTTAAGAGATATGAAGGCCGAGATGTCATTATGAAGAATGTGGCCACTTATAATCAGGAAAGTGGTACTTCGGATGTAAATATTAATGTATCAAGACAGGCTTTTGGCGAGCTTTATCTTCGCCCATTCTCTGCTTGCCAAATGGTAGCTGCACCAGCAGGTCTGTTAAATTCTGGTAACAAGATTAATGGACTTTATTCTTCATCCCAAAGAGGATTGAATACAGATATTATTAAAAGCGACTGGGGTTCAACAGGCATGGTGCTTTCCGATTGGGCTTCTAAATCAGAAAAGGCTTATGATTTGCATGCAGGTTGTGATTTGATTATGCCAGGCTTCGATCCAGATCATATTCTTGAAGCAATGATTAAAACAGCTCCTACATTTGAGGCAGATGGATATGTAACTGTTGTAAACAAGAATTATGTTTATAATGAGCCAATGATTACATACGAAAAATGGGGGTCATTCCTTTTGGACAAGAGTGGCGATGCGCAAGTATCAACAGTAGTCGCTGCTGATGCTCAGATAAGTGAAAAGGTATTATCACTTGAGAAGCAAGGTCTCTGCAGTATAAAAACACAGGATGACGGAAGTAGACTGATTACCTATAAAGGCATTGATAGAGGTGCATATCTTGCACTTGGAGAATTACAACAGGCCGTTATTAATATTTTGGGTACTATAAAGAATTCTGCATCAATGAAAAAGTTGATGGAAAACGCTATAAATTAGCATTTTTTACTTTAAAAAAAATACAGCCTAATATAAAATAAAAAATGTCGTGGGCAATTATATATTGTCCACGAGTTTTATTTATTTTAATTAAAGAAAGGGAGTATTATATGTTAGCAGAAATACTAGCTATAGTAATTTTTATTTCTATGTTTGTGCTTATTGTTTGGGATAGATTTCCTAAGCATTACGTTACTCTTGGCTGCGGTGCCTTGACCAGCATTTTTGTTTTCGGTGTTGGAATGAGAAGCGTAGAAGCATTTGTTAACACTCTGGCGATAGGAGGTATTTTCAAACCATCTTTTTGGTATGAAGCAGGAGAATCTGCGGAGCAGACTTCAGGCGTCAACTGGGCTACAATCATTTTCCTTTGGGGAATGATGATCATGGTTGAAGGAATGGCAGAAGCAGGATTCTTTGATTGGCTTTGTCTCAAGATTGCAAAGCTTGCCCACTTTGAGCCAATTAGAATATTCGTTGCATTTATGGTTCTTTCATCTGTACTTGCAATGTTCATCGATTCAATTACAGTAATTTTGTTCCTTGCAGCAGTTACTATCAGATTGGCGAGAACACTTAAGTTCAACCCAATTCCAGTTATCATGGCAGAAATCTTTTGTGCCAACCTAGGCGGAAGTGCCACTATGTGTGGAGATCCACCAAACATTATCATTGGTACATCATTGGGATTTTCATTTTCAGATTTCGTAATGAACACAGGTGCAATTGGTGCAGTTTCACTTGTTATCATCATTCTCTATTTCTATTTCACAATGAGAAATAGATTACAGGATCCAGCAGACAAAGTTGATCCAGCAACTATCGATGTTGAAATTAAAATCGATAACATGAAAGAGTTCTTAACAAGCACAATCATTTTTGCAACAGCAGTTGTATTGCTTGTAACACATGCTACAACAGGACTTACAGTAGCATTCATCGGTACATTTATTGCAATCATCACACTTGCAACTTCAGGTCGCAAGGCATTGACTCTTCTTAAGAGAGTTGACTACCACACATTATTATTCTTCATTGGATTGTTTATTGTAGTAGGTGGTCTTGAGGAGACTGGTGTACTTGTTGTCATAGCAGAATTTATTGCAAAGGTATCAGGTGGAAATGCTTACCTAATGATTGCAATTATCCTTTGGGTAAGTGCTTTTGCATCAGCATTCATCGACAACATTCCATTCTCAGCAACAATGATTCCTGTTATCAGAACATTGGCTGCAACTACAGGTGTTGATTTGTCTACAATGGCATGGACACTTGCAATCGGAACAGATATCGGTGGAAGCATGACACCAATCGGTGCCAGCGCAAATGTTGTTGGTATCTCTACAGCTGGTAAGGAAGGTTATCCTATCAGCTGGGCTACATACTGTAAGGAATTAGTTCCAGGAACAATCATCGTTCTTGCAGTATCTATGATTAGCATTTTTGTAAGATATTTCTAAGGTTTATAAACTCGACTTCTTTGCTTGAATCAATTAGAATATAAGTATAAAACAATACTGAAGGGGGAAACTTATGGGGCAGTTTATTATTTCAGTAGGTAGAGAGTATGGAAGCGGTGGACACGAAATTGCTTCCAGATTGGCGGAAAAGTTTAATGTACCACTTTACGACCGCAACATGCTTGATCATTTGGCGGAAAGAAATGGTATAGATGCTGAGGAGTTGCACAAGCACGAGGAGACCAAGCGTCAGGGATTAACCAGGACAGTCAGAGGACATTCTTCAAGCGTGCAGGATCAAATCGCACAGCTTCAGTTCGACTTCATCAGAAACAAGGCAGAAAGCGGAGAAAGCTTTGTTGTAGTTGGACGTTGCTCAGAAAATGTTTTGAGAGACCATCCAGGTCTTATATCTATTTTCGTTAGAGGCGAAGAAGAGGCAAAGACAGAACGTATCTGTCGATTGTACAAATTAAATAAGCTTGAAGCCAAAGCAAAGATGTTCAGACATGATAAAAAACGTAAGGCATATCACAACTACTATTCAAAAATGAAATGGGGCGACAGTAGAGGATATGATTTCTGTGTTAACAGCTCGCTTATGGGTGTAGAGGCAACTGCGGACGCCTTATACGCAATGATTTCAGAGTATTTAAAGAATAAAGCAGAGCAGTAAAGTTTAGGGGATATGGGGAATAATGTATAGTGTTTTTTTAGTTGAGGATGAGATTGTCATTCGAGACGGATTAAAGGCCAGCTTCCCATGGGAGCAATATGGCTTTGCATATGTTGGTGATGCCGCCGATGGGGAGGTGGCATTACCTCTTATTAGACAGACAAAGCCTGATGTGTTAATCACAGACATCAGGATGCCTTTCATGGACGGAATCTCTCTGTCCAAAATGATCAAAAAGGAACTTCCTAATACAAGAATCATTATCATCAGTGGTTTCGATGATTTTTCTTATGCCCAGGAGGCAATCAGCATTGGCGTAGATAATTATCTTTTAAAGCCTATCACAAAGGATAAGCTTGGGGATGTAATGAATGATGCCAAATCAAAGCTTGATAAGGAAAATGAACGAGACAAATATCTAGATCAATTCAAAGCAGAAAGTCAGGAATACGAACAGTTCGCCAGAGTCAGATTTTTTAATCAGCTGGTTAGTGGAACTATGTCCGTATCTGAGGTTTATGAGAAGTCAGAGGAGCTTGGTCTTTCTCTAGATACTACTCATTACAACCTTGTTCTTTTGGATTTTACCCCAATGACAGGAATGCATACAGCACCAGTGTATTCAAAGCACATGGCTCGTTTGTCAGAACAGCTGATGCAGTATCTAAAATGCTGTCCAGAATACATTGTGTTCCATTGGAATATGGATACCTATGCAATCATTGTTAAGGGCGATGAATCCACAATCGAAAGCAATACTACTAATTTAATAGAAAATATCAATCGTAGATGTATGGTCTACGATGATGAGATACATTGGTATTTGGCACAAAGTGGTGTGATAACCAGACTGTCAGAGTTTGCAAAGGCCTGTCAGCAGGCAAACAAAAGACTCAGCTGTCGCTTTATCAATCCGGATGGTCATATTTTCACAGAGCAGGATGTGGAAGCTATGCGCACATTTGGTGAGGATAGTGCTAATACAATTGACCAGCGTCTTGTTATGCTTTTTTTGGAAAATGCAGGTGAGTCAGAGATAGATGATTTCCTTGATAACATAGTAAATCAGCAGACGAAAAGTGCATTGAGCTCTAGCATATTCTGCAAATATTTTGCAATGACCATGTATATGTGTGTCTGTGATTATCTGAAAAAGCTTGGTGTGGATTCAGATAATGTTTTGGATTCCAGCACAAGAGGAAACTTGGAAAAGGTTACAAGCGACTCAGTTTTGAATGTTGTTTCAGATATGTTTAGAGCTGCCATTGCAAAGAGAAAGGATTTGGTAGGAAACCAGTCAAAGTCACAGCTTTCTGCAGCAATCAATTATGTGAACGAGCATTATTGCGATTCAAGCTTGAGCTTAAATGAGGTGGCAAAGGAAATAAATATTTCACCTAGCTACCTGTCTGCAATGTTCTCAAGAGAAAATAAAACTACCTTTGTTGAATACATTACATCAAAGCGCATGGAGCATGCCAAGGAATTGCTTTTAAATACAAAGGAGAAGACCTCTGCAGTTGCGGAAAAGGTGGGCTATAAGGACCCACATTACTTTAGCTATATTTTCAAGAAAACTTATGGAATTAGCCCTAAGGAATTCAGAGCGAAAGGGCAGGGAGTATGAGTGTTGAAGTGACAAACAAAAAACAAAAGCCTTCTATGAGCGTTATGCTTCGAAGGTTAATAGTGGTGATTTTTGTACCTATGAGTATCGTAATTGCGGTACTCATAGGTCTCTTATGTTGGAATGCTTTTCAATACAGAACAATTCTTCATAATGTTACAGCTGCGTCTGCATTCAACCAGGATTTCAAAAGTGATGTAGATTTAAAGATGTTCTATTACGTTAGTGATAGTGCCTATGCCGATGGAAAGCCAACAGAAGAGGTTGAAAAAGCCAGGGAGTTGGCGGAGCGGCTTTTGGAGCAAACCACAGAAAAAGATAGTATTGATTCCATAGAGTCGGTGCGAGATTTGTGCATAACCCTGGAAACTAGAATGGAAGAAGTGGATAATGCTGAGACCTATGATGAGGGAATGACTCAGCTGGAAAACAATATCTATATTCTGACTGATTTGATTCAGACCTATATGTACGATTACCTGTATTATGAATCGGTTCATCTTAGTGAGCTTCAGGAAGAGATTACCACACAGGTTGAGTATATTCTTATTGGAACAGTTGCGGTGTTTGTAATAGTGGTGTTTCTGATTATCTTCTACGTTGCGAAGACTACAGAAGCCATCACTTCACCTCTCACAAAGTTAGCAGGCCGAGTGAACGATATTACAAATGGAGATTTCGAACCAAAGACTCCTGTTGATGCCGCTCAGGCAGAGATACAAACTTTGTCAGATGGTTTCGAGGAGATGGTTGGGAAGCTCAACACTCTTATTCAGGAAAATAAGAGAGCTGAGAGAAGAAAACGACATGCGGAACTTGAGCTTTTACAGGCTCAGATTAATCCACATTTTTTGTACAACACTTTGGATACAATCATCTGGTTAATTGAGGCTGACAAAAAAGAAGAGAGTATAAAGATGGTTAGCGATCTTTCTGATTTCTTCCGTTTCTGCTTAAGCCGAGGGAAGGATATTATTTCCCTTCAAGAGGAGGAAAAGCATGTCCTCAGCTATTTGGCAATTCAGAAAACCAGATATCAGGATAGAATGGATTATCAGGTAAACATTCCTGAAAGTCTTTATGGGTATTCAGTACCGAAGCTTACACTTCAGCCACTTGTTGAAAACAGTATTTATCATGGCATAAAGCTTCAGCGTGAAAAGGGATCAATCAAAGTTGAAGCGGTGGATTTGGATGACAGAATTGAGCTTGTAGTAAAGGACAATGGTGCGGGCATGACCGAAGAACGATTGCAGGAGATGAGGGCCGCAATCGTAAATGGGGAAAAGATAGGATTTGGTCTGCGCACAGTTCATGAGCGAATGCAGCTTTTGTTTGGTGAGGAATATGGTCTTACAATTTCCAGCACCGAGGGAGTTGGAACCACAATCACTGTAGTGATTCCAAAGCAGAAGCATGACGAGAAGGGGATAATCAATGTTTAGGAAAAAGAGGGTTTTAAGCTTTATATTGGCTTGTATAGTTCTGGCCACATTTATCAGTTGCGGAGACTCAAAAAAGAGTGAAGTGACAGAAGAGGAAAGCTCCGATTTGATTGTGGTAGGCTTTTCTCAGCCAGGAGCTGAATCAGCATGGCGAGTAGCACTTACTGATTCAGTTAAGGAAGCTTTTTCTGAGTCGAAGGGGTACAAGCTGATATACAAGGATGGCCAGTCAAAACAGGATAATCAGATTCGAGATATTCGTACCTTTATTCAGCAGGGTGTGGACTACATCATCCTTAGCCCTATAGTTGAAACTGGCTGGGATACTGTTTTATCGGAAGCCAAGCAGGCAGGGATTCCTGTAATAATTTGCGATAGAAACGTCAATGTTTCTAATGAAGCATTGTACACAGCTTTTGTGGGTTCTGATTTTAAATCTCAGGGAGAGGCAGCCGTTTCTTATCTGGAAAAGATGTACGATTCTGATGGAGATGGTGTGACCGAGGATTTAAATATTGTTCACATTCAGGGAACTTTGGAATCATCGGCTCAACTGGGTAGGTCAAAGGCTTTGTCAAAAGCTATGGAGGAGCATAGCAATTGGAACATCGTAGCAGAAGACTGCGGTGAATTTACAAAAGCTAAAGCTAGAGAAATAATGGAAAATACATTGGAAGAAGTGGATGCCAGTGACATAGATGTGCTCTATTGTGAAAATGATGAAGAGGCAATGGGGGCCATTGCAGCACTTAATGAAGCTGGAGTGAAGTACGGTGTAGGAAGTAAAATCACTGTGGTTTCATTTGATGCCACAAGAAATGCATTGGAACTTTGTATGAACGGACAGATAAATTTTGTAGTGGAATGCAATCCTCTGCAGGGCCCATATCTGTACAATATAGTAAACATGTTAAATCAGGGAAAGACAGTTCCTAAAATAACTTATGTTGATGAGAATACGTTTACACCTGATGAATTAACAGAGGACTACATTCAAAATAGAAAATATTAATTAGCTTTAAATGGAATGGTGACAGATTTGCTGTTGCCATTCTTTTTTATTTCCATGATTGCATTGGCACACTCCTTACCCAAAGATTTGGATGGGGTTAAGCTTGATGTGAAAATAGGAAATGTGCCATCGCCGGTGATGTTAGGATCGTCCACATAAACAGCCGATACTGTATCATACGCATATTTCAAAAAACGATTAATTCCGGCATTGGTACGAGAGTTAACACCCTGAGGATCATGGTAGTTACAAAAATGAAAACTATTATCCATTATTTCAAGATTGGCGTCACGGATGGCGTCAGTAAATCCGGAGAAGGCCTGGATGGAAGAGTAGTTGTCATTAACAAAAATTCCGCCAAGCTTTTTGTGGCCACGATTAATAAGATGACGAGCCATTTGGTAGCCGCGGCCATAATTATCTGTAGAGATAATTACAGGATTATAAATAGCCGAAGGTGCAGTATCAATGAAAACAATAGGAAGCTGGCGTTTGCATTGAAACTGGAGCAAATCAACATTAGTTGATGGAAAATTGGAACGGGCCATCATAATAATAAGCCCTGCATAAATATCGTTCATAAGTAGCTGAAGGTACTGACGTTCCAGCTGATAGCTGTTTTGGGTGCTATGGAACTCCACCTCAAAACCGTTTTTCATTAGCATAGAACTAATATCAGAAAAAACATCAGTGAAAACCGCATCCTTATTGTTTGGCAACAGCACCATTACGGTTTTACTTTTTGAATTATCGCTTTTGGCGATTACCGTATTTCCGCTACCCCAATGTTTATCGATGATACCCTGCTCTACAAGCAAATCCAAAGCTTGCCTTACCGTGGAACGACTAACCTTGTATTCTTTTGCTAATTCTACCTCAGTAGGAAGCTTTGAGCCGATAGGGTATTTATTTTCCAGTATGTCATTGTTTAATTTATTTTTTAATGAAATATATTTTGGAATCATAAAATTTCACCTTTAATCATAAGAGTTTCCACGTTATCTATAAAAATTCTAACATATGTCAGTGAAAATTGGTATGAAATTTATCAATAGTGAAAACATACCAATCATAAATTTTCCACATTTCTTTCAAAAAAATTTCACGGTGAAAACGAATATAGGGGAAATGTTTGTGAATTGGTATGGGAAATATCAAAAAGAAGAATATTGGTACTATCGCATTCTTAGAAAGCCTTGAAATTAGGGTGATTTTATTGTTGCATTTTTTAGCCTTTGCTAAATTAATTATAGAAAATAAAAAACAACCAGGAATAAGGGGCCTGGTAAGGAGAAGGAAGGAGAAAAACCTTATGAAAAAAAGAATAGTAGCAGGAATGCTCGTAAGCCTTATGGCTGCATCAATGGTAGCTTGTGGTGGCGCATCAGACACAGCTTCAACAGATACATCATCTGACACAGCTGCAGCTGAGACAACAGAGGATGCTGGAAGTGATGATGCAGCAGCAAGCGGTGATTTAATCACAGTTGGATTCGCACAGGTTGGTCATGAGTCAGATTGGCGTACAGCTTCAACAAACTCAGTACAGGCTGCATTCTCAGAGGAGAATGGATATGACCTCCAGTTCGTTGATTGCGATAATGACTCAGCAACACAGATCGAAGCAGTTCGTCAGTTCATCCAGGATGATGTTGATTACATCGTAATCGATCCTATCGTTTCAACAGGTTGGGACACAGTTCTTACAGAGTGTGAGGATGCTGGTATTCCAGTAATCGTTATCGATAGAACAA
Source organism: Pseudobutyrivibrio sp. C4 (assembly GCF_900111635.1). NCBI lineage: Bacteria > Bacillati > Bacillota > Clostridia > Lachnospirales > Lachnospiraceae > Pseudobutyrivibrio > Pseudobutyrivibrio sp. C4. The sequence continues at coordinate 159,280 of NZ_FOHF01000005.1, forward strand.
TTGATGATTCAGACAAGTATGTTTCATGGGTTGGTTCAGAATTCATGAACGAAGGTCTTGCAGCTGGTACATGGTTAAAGGATTACGCTGAGGCTAAGGGCATTTCAGACCTCAACATCCTTGTAATCGAAGGTTCTAATGGTTCATCTGCTCAGATCGGACGTACAGATGGATTCAAGAAGATCGCTGATGCTGAAGGTTGGACAATCCTTGATTCACAGGATGGTGACTTCACACAGGATGGTGGACAGCAGGTTATGGAATCATACTGCAAGTCTTATGAAGGCAAGTTCAACGTTGTTGTTTGCCAGAACGATAACGAAGCATTTGGTGCTATGGATGCTATGAAGGCAGCTGGTGTTTCTTATGGTGTAGACAAAGACGTTATCCTTATTTCTTTCGACGCTTGCAAGGCAGGTCTTGAGTATGTAGAGTCAGGCGATATCAATGCAGACTTCATGTGCTACCCACTTCAGGGTGAGTATTGTGCAGACATCGTTCAGCAGCTTGAGTCTGGTGCAACAGTTGCAAAGCAGACATTCATGACAGAGCCATGGTACGTTGCTGAGGATATCCTTTCAAGCATCACATACACAAACAATGCAGGTGAGGAAGTTACTGAAGATCTTGTAGTTGTAACAGACGCAGCATCACAGGCATCTTACTAAATCGTATTAATATGTAATGCAAATAGGGGAAGGGCAATTCCTTCCCCTTTATTTTAAAAGGAAAGGTTGAAGAATTATGGATGAAAATTTGTTGATCACAATGCGAGATATCTCTAAGTCCTTTCCCGGAGTTAAAGCTTTGGATCATGCTCAATTTACCCTGAGAAAGGGTGAAATACATGCACTGATGGGAGAAAATGGTGCGGGAAAATCAACACTGATTAAGGTGTTGACTGGTGTATATTCTCTTGACGCAGGTGAAATCCACGTTGCTGGAGTTGATGGACCTGTAATTAATCATTCAACATTAGAAGCCCAGGAAAAGGGCATTGCAACAGTTTATCAAGAAGTAAACCTCTGTCCAAACCTCACTGTTGCAGAAAACTTATTTATCGGCCGTGAGCCAAAAACAAAAATAGGAACCATCGATTGGCGAACAATGAATAAGAGAGCCAAGGAAATAATGGATGGTTTGGAAATTAATATTGATGTAACTATTGCTCTTGAAAATTATTCTCTTGCAATCCAGCAGATGATAGCTATTGCAAGAGCTGTAGATATGGACTGTAAGGTTCTAATCCTTGATGAGCCAACATCATCACTTGATGATAACGAAGTAGAAAAGCTCTTTAAGGTAATGCGTGACTTGAAAGCAAAGGGAGTTGGAATAATATTTGTAACTCATTTCTTGGAGCAGGTATATGAGGTATGCGATACTATCACTGTTCTCAGAAATGGCGAGTTTGCAGGAGAGTACACAGTTGAGGAGATGCCACGTGTCAAGCTTGTAGCGGCAATGCTTGGTAAGGATTTTGATGATTTGGCATCTATCAAAAAGGAAGGGGCAGAACACACATCTGATGAAGTTGTTGTGGAAGCCAAAGGCCTTAGCCATAAGGGAACAATCAAACCATTTGATTTTGAAATTAAGAAAGGTGAGGTTGTTGGTGTTACAGGACTTTTGGGATCTGGTCGTTCAGAAATGGTTCGTTGCATCTACGGTGCTGATAAAGCTCAAACTGGTACTCTGAAAATGAAAGGCAAAAATCTTAATGTAAAAGAACCTCTTGATGCTATCAAAGCAGGCATGGGATATTTGCCAGATGATAGAAAGGCTGACGGCTGTATAGGCGACCTTTCAGTAAGGGAGAATATAATTCTTGCCCTTCAGGCTAGAAACGGAATGTTCAAAAAGATTCCTGTTTCAAAACAAAATGAACTTGCAGACAAGTTTATCGACATGCTTCAAATCAAGACAGCATCTCGTGAAACTCCTATTAATCAATTGTCAGGTGGTAATCAACAAAAGGTTATCCTTGCAAGATGGTTATGCACACATCCTGATTTCTTAATTTTGGATGAGCCAACCAGAGGTATTGATATTGGAACAAAGACAGAGTTCCAGAAGTTGGCTTTGAAATTTGCGGAAGAAGAGGGAATGAGCATTGTATTTATTTCCTCTGAAATTGAAGAAATGCTTCGTACATGCTCAAGAATGTACGTAATGCGCGATGGCGCCCAGGTTGGAGAAATTACTGAAAATCTTAACCAAGAAACAGTCATGGCAGCCATAGCAGGAGGTGCAGAATAATGGAAAACTTTAAGAAATTAACAAAACAACCACTATTCCTACCAATCTTCTGTATGATTTTGGTTTTGCTTATCAACTTGATTAAGAGCCCTGCATTCTTTTCAATCAAGATACAGGATGGTGTTTTGTTTGGACGTTTAATCGATATTTTGAACCGTGGTTCAGAAATCGCAATCCTTGCAGTAGGACAGACACTTGTAGTTGCAGTTTCAGCAGGTACTGATATTTCCGTTGGTTCAGTAATGTCATTATCAGCATGTAGCTGCTGTATGTTACTTGCAGGCTACGGCAACAACTCAGTAAACGAGCTGATGGTTCCAATGGGAATCGGAATGCTTTTTGGTGTACTTATGGGTGGTGTCTGCGGTGCAATGAACGGTGCTTTGGTATCAAAGTTAAAGATACAACCAATGGTCGCAACCTTGATTTTATTTACGGCGGCACGAGCAATCGGTTTGTTACTTTGCAACAACCAGATTACGTATATACGATATGAGCCTTACAAATATTTAGGTAACTTCCTACCGGGATGCCCAATACCTACACCAGTATTTGTGGCAGCATTAGTAATCATAATAGTAACTATTCTTTTAAAGAAAACGGCACTTGGACTTTATATCCAGTCGGTTGGTATCAACAGCAGAGCTGCTAGAATTTCTGGTATCAACTCAGATGTAATTTGCTTTATCTGCTACCTTGTTTGTGGTATCTGTGCTGGTATCGCAGGTATTGTAGCTTCATCAAGAATCTACTCAGCAGATTCAAACAACATTGGTCTTAACTACGAATTGGATGCCATCCTTGCAGTAGCACTTGGTGGCAACTCACTTGGTGGTGGTAAATTCAACCTTGCTGGCTCAATCATTGGTGCTTACACAATCCAGGCAATTACAACAACACTTCTTGCTATGGGTGTTTCAACAGATAAGGCTCCAGTGTTTAAGGCTATCATCGTTATCATAATCGTAGTAGTGCAGGCTCCTGCATTCAAAGCCTACATGGCAGCAAGAAAGGCCCAGAAGGCTCACATAAAGGAGGCAGCATAATGAAGACGAGAAGAAAATTAGATCCAAATACAGTTTTAATATTTATCACAATCGGCCTCTTCATATTTATGTATATCGTAGGCTGCCTGATTTATCAGGATAAAGGTTTTGGAAACTTACAGACATTCCTAAATATCCTTATCAACAATGCCGGTCTTATCTGCGTAACCTGCGGAATGACATGTGTTATGTTGACAGGCGGAATTGATATTTCAGTTGGTTCAGTTATCGCCATGGACTGTATGTTACTTGTTTATGGCATGACAGAATGGCACATGGGGGCTGTTCCAATGGTAATTCTTGTTCTTGTAATTGGCCTTGTATTTGGCGCAGTTCAGGGATTCTTAGTTGGATATTTAGAGATACAGCCATTCATTGTAACCATGGCGGGTATGTTCTTTGGAAGAGGTATGACAGCAGTTATCTGCTCTGGTCAGATTTCTATTACAGAAGCTGACAACCCAGTATTCTATGCTTGGGCAAATTCAAAAATCAATCTTCCAGAGTTCCTTGGAAAGGTTAACAAGCATGGTAAGGTAGTTGTTCCTTACATGAGACCAACAGTTGTTATTGCCCTTGTTGTACTTGTAATTATCTTCTTGATGTTAAAGTACACAAAGTTTGGTCGTAACCTTTACGCTGTTGGTGGTAACCAGACATCAGCAACAATGATGGGCTTGAATGTTAAAAAGACAAGAATGCTTTCACATATTCTGTCATCATTCCTTTGCTCAATCGGTGGTATTCTCTACTGCTTGAATACAATGTCAGGTTCAGTAAACCAGGCAAAGGGTCTTGAAATGGATGCTATTGCATCAGCCGTTATCGGTGGAACACTTCTTACAGGTGGTGTAGGAAACGTAATCGGTTCACTATTCGGTGTTCTCATCAACGGTACAATTACAGTACTAGTTAATACAAACGGAAAGCTCCTTTCTAGTTGGGCAAACATAGCAACGGCAGCACTCCTTTGTATTTTCATAATCCTTCAGTCGGTATTTGCCTTAGTTAAGGCACGCCGCAATAAGTAACTTTCTTTTTCTAACAAAATCCTTCAACATGGAAAAGGCGGGTGCGTTCTGTGCCTGCTTTTTTCATGTTTATTCACTGTTATTTCATATTATTTCCCCTGAAAATGAAGTATTATATATTTGACAATGATGTTTTTTAGAGGAGAAAAACATGGCTAAAAGTGATTTTAAAGATAGTTTAAAAAAGCAGATGCTTACTATGACGTTAGTTCCTGTAGTATTGCTTACTGTGGCAATTATTGTGACAAGCGTAAGTATTGTAAGAGCGTCAATCACTAATCAGATTGAGGATGAATTAATTCATGATGCAGAATTGATAGGCTTTGTTTTTGATGATTTTTATGTTGGCGATTATAGAATAGAAGAAACAGGCGAAGAAGGGGAAATAGAGATTTATAAGGGCGAACAAAAGCTTAATGGTGAGGATACCCTTATAGCAACTATGTCGGATTTCCTTGATATTGATGTATCTATATTTATAGAAGACACACGAATACTTACAACTCTTAAGGATGAAGATGGAAACAGTGCCATGGGCACAAAGGCTGCAGCGGTTGTTAAAAACGAAGTTTTGAAAACTGGTGAAAGTGTATTCTATGATAATGTGGTTGTATATGATAAGAAGAGCTTTGCATACTATACAGTCTTAAAGGATGAAAAAGATGAAGTCATTGGTATGATTGCTGTATGTCGTTCAGCGGAAGATGTTCAAGAAGAGGTCTTCAAATATGTACTTCCTATTATTGCTATATGTGTAGTGGTTGCAGTATTCTTTGGATTCATTATGGTCCATGAAGGAAATAAGCTGGCAGGTAGAATTTTCAAAATGGACAAATACATGAACCGCCTTGCCAATGGTGAATTTGATTTTGAAATGCCACGAGAACTCATAATAAAAGATGATGAGATAAAGCATCTGGCTACAGATGGTAAGAGAATGGCAGGCTCATTAAAGAAGCTTGTAGAATATGATGCTCTTACTGAGCTCAACAATCGTCGCTCAGCTGATAAGAAGTTGGAAGAAATCAGAGTGAAGGCAGTAGAAATGGGAAATAAGTATTGCGTCTGTATTTCAGATATCGATTTCTTTAAAAAGGTTAACGACACCTATGGCCATGAAATTGGTGATGTGATTCTTAAATCAGTAGCAGACAAACTGAAGGCCGGCATGGTAGGTAAAGGCTTTTCAGCTCGCTGGGGTGGTGAGGAATTCCTTCTCATTTTTGAGAACCGGGAGCTGGATATCGCCAGAAGAGAGCTTTCCATGATTATGGATGAGGTTCGCACTATTTATATTCCAGACACAGATCGCCAAATCACTATGAGCTTTGGACTTACTGCTCTTGTCCCAGGTGAAACCACAGATGAAACATTAAAGCGCGCCGATGACAACCTATATGAAGCCAAGGAAACTGGGCGTAATCAGATTATATGTAGGTAGTGAGGGGCTTTGTTTAAGTGTAGAATGTTGATTTTGGTTACTTACTTTACAGCTTTGACTCAGCTAGTGGAGTTTTTGGGGAGCTTTGTTAAGTGGGAATTATAAAATCCTGAGTTTCACTTAAAATTGAAGAGTTGGGTTAAGTGAAATAAGTAATTTTTGATTTTTCACTTAAAAAATCAGTGTAATTGCCTAAAAGTATTTAGACAAGTTAAGTGATATATGTAATGCTGAAAATAAACTTAACAAAAAGTTAAGTGTGAAATGAGATTCTTATTTTTCACTTAAGTGACTAAATAATTTTAGGAAAAAATATAAGTGAAAATAATTTTTTTAAAAAATAAACTTAACCAGTAGTGTGAGTTTTAAGTTTAAATTTTAACTTTTACAAATTCACTTAACAATTTGGGCCCAAGTAGCAGTAGTTGGTTAAGTGATATTTTAAAACAAGAAAATAAACTTAACTGCAATATATTAAATGTAAAAAGGGTGCTATATATTATGAAACTAAGGAATGTACTCATAGTAGTAAAAGACATAGAAGCTTCAAAGAAGTATTATCATGATTTGTTTGGACTGGATATGCTTCTAGATAATGATGGAAACATGATTCTGACAGAAGGCTTGGTTCTTCAGGATGAGAAGATATGGAACAGTTTTATTAATAAGGATATAGTTCATAGAAATAATTCCTGTGAATTATATTTTGAAGAAAGGGATATTGAGGCTTTTATTGAAAAGCTGGAAAAGTTGTATCCTGATACTATATATGTTAACGAGCTGATGACACATAGCTGGGGACAAAAGGTTGTGCGTTTCTATGATCTAGATGGCAATTTGATTGAGGTTGGCACGCCAATGTAAACAATTCTAACATAGACTTGACTCTAATTAGAAACCGTGATAAGCTAACTGAGTTTTTGAAAAAAGTGTGAAATTTGTAATGAAAGGAAGAAGGTTAGCATGAGAATTAGAGATTTTATTGAAGAGTTAAGTCAGTATGATCAGGATATTGAGCTTGTAATAGATGTAGATGGAACTTTTGTTACTCCATCAGTTAATAGAGAAGTTGTTCATTTTAAGCATGATTTCTCGGGAATCGCATTTAAGGATGAGGCAATTGTTCTCGCAAAGCGTAAATAGTATATGGGTGAATTCAGGGTCTGGCGAAAGCTAGACCTTTTTGTGTATATAGATAGAAGACATAATAAAGAGATTATTTATTAATTGAGGGTATAAGATTTTTATATTGTTGTAGAGAGATAAAAAAGATATTATGTAATTATAGGGAGGATAAATGATGGAAACAATTTTAAATATCATTACCACTGTCTGTGGCAAAATACAGGTAGTGTCCGATTTATTCTGGGATTTCCCAACAAATTTTGAATGGTATGCCAACATACCTATTCTGGGCAACTTTTCACTGGCGATTATTCTTTTGATTGGTTCAGGAATCTATTTTTCAATCAGACTAAAGTTTATTCAGGTTAGAAAGTTTAAGAGAGGAATAGAAGTTTTAAAGACTAGCAAGGCAAAGACTGGTATTTCACCACTTGCTGCTTTCTTCCTTTCAACAGCTATGCGAGTAGGACCTGGAAATATCCTTGGTGTTACAGGCGCAGTATCAGTAGGTGGCCCTGGTGCACTTCTTTGGATGTGGATTTCTGCATTTTTTGGAATGGCTACAGCATTTGTAGAGTCTACACTTTCTCAGATTTTCAAAGAGAGAAAAGATGATGAATATGTAGGTGGTATGGCCTTCTATGGACGCAGACTTATAAAGAATTCTGCAATAGTTGGTGTTGTGTTATCACTTATGTACATTATATATGCATTGCTTTGCTTCCCAGCACAGGGATTTAACACAGTCTCTGCAATGGGCCAGATAGCAAGCATCGTTAGTGGACAGGAGCTTCCAACCACACATGCTGTATATTGGATTGGCTTTGTAATTGTTATCATTGCAACTATCTCAGTTTCATTTGGTGGAACAAAAAAGATTTCAAAGGTTACTGATGTACTTGTTCCAATCATGGCAATTGTTTATGTGTTAACTGTTGTAATACTTATTGTCATCAACTTTACAAGAATTCCATGGTTCTTCTACGCAGTATTTACAGAGGCATTCAAGCCAGAAGCAGTTTTCGGTGGAGCATTTGGAATCGCTCTTATGCAGGGCGTAAAGCGTGGTCTTATGTCTAATGAGGCAGGTCAAGGTACAATCACAATGCCAGCAGCTGCTTCAGATGCAAAGCATCCATGTGACCAGGGCTGTGTTCAGGCAATAGGAGTTTTCCTTGATACAATTGTTATCTGTACACTTACAGGCTTTGTTGTAATCATGGGTCGTGTATGGCTCACAGATGCAGGTGAAGCATGGTTCGAGCTTGGCAAGCTTCCAAAGTATCTTGCCTCAGCAGCAGAGCTTACACCAGGCACAGCATTTAATGTAGTAGTAACCTTACTTATTTCACTTTGTTTTGGACTTTTTGCGTTCACATGTTTGTTAGGCTTCATGTCTTTCTCAGAAATCTGTGCAAACAGAATCAGCAGAAGCAAGGTGTTTATAAATGTTATTCGTATACTCGATATAATAGTTATCTGCTTTGGTATGCTTACATCAATCGTAGGAATGGACTTAGGTGCCCTTTGGGATTTATCAGATTTCGCAAACATTCTGATCGCATACTGCAACATTCCACTTTTATACATCGGATTTAAGTATGTTAAAAAAGCTCAGTTGCATTATGAAAAAGAAGATGGCACACCATTTACATCAGATGTTGTTGGCATTGATGTAAAGGTTTGGGATGAGAAAGCAAAACAATAGAACATATTTTATGTAAAAGGTACATTAAAAAAGGCTGGTCAATTTGACCAGCCTTGATTTATTTAGTTTTAAGATGGTTTTAGGTCTCAATATATGTAGATGAGCTTACAGTGGAAATGTTTTCCATATATGTGATGGATGTTCCGCCGGATGCACCTGCATTATTTGCTGAGTTAGATCCAGAACTGTAGGAGCCATTCTTCCACTGCTCAAATTTATCTAATACAGCATCGTAAGTTTTAGAAGAGATGTCTGGTAAATCCTTGCCCCAAGTTCCAGTTGCCTGCTCGTAGCCCTTCTTGAAAGCATCTAAGAGCATGTCAGCCTTTGATGTATCTCCGCCAGAAAGTGCGATAGCAAAATCTACAATTCTATCAGATGTCTGGTTAACTCCCCAGTATCCATCTTCGGAAATATCTTCCTTTGCCTTTGCAATTGTTTCCTCGTCTGCTGTGAATTTACCTTCTGCAAGGAATTTCCACATATCATCCTGAGTAGCAATAGCAAATGTGCTGCCCTGACCATTAATTGTCTTCATAACAATATCTAAAAGATTGTTAATCATCTTTTCCTGGTCAGCTTTCAACTGCTGAATAAGAGCAGTTCTATCTGTCTTTTTGTAGTTGTCTGTTGTTAGTGATTGTTCATCAGATTTTTCATAAACAGCAGCTTCATCAGAAAACTTTGATGCGCTGATTTCCTGTTTTGATGCATTGAATTCAAGTGTTTCTGTAACCGAACCATCAGAATTTGTAGTCTTAGAATAGGTACCTGCTATATTAGAAGATACGCTGTTTAATGTGCTTAACTCCATAATAATAACCTCCTTGTTACTGTGGCCATGAATAAAAAACCATATGGAAATCCTTTTCCTATTCTTATTATCGGATGCTAATTGAGAAATATTTATTATTAGATTGTATTTATTTTAATACAAAATTCTTGTAAAAGTGTGGTATCTTTGTTAAAATTTATTAAGATTGAATACAAAGAACAATTAAGTACAAAATACACACAAGTACAAATTTTAATGGAGTAGTAATTTCTTTTCAATGGATAATATAGATCTTAAAGCATTAGCAAAAATAAATATCGGACTTGATGTTACAGGAATCAGGGACGATGGATATCATGAAGTAAGAATGATTATGCAGACAGTCAATCTTTTTGACAAGGTCAGCATTAAGAAGCAGGAGGGGGATGCTGTTACCATGAGCACCAATCTTCGCTTCCTTCCTGTTAACGATGACAATCTTTGCATTAAGGCAGCAAAGCTTCTCATGGAGGAGTTTGATATACACACTGGTGTGCATATCAGCCTGGAAAAGCATATTCCTGTTGCAGCAGGCATGGCAGGCGGTTCTACAGATGCAGCTGCTGTAATGTTTGGAATAAATAAACTTTTTGATTTGAATCTCAGCAGAAAAGATTTGATGGAGCGAGGCGTCAAAATCGGAGCCGATGTACCATACTGTGTAATGCGTGGTACAGCTTTGGCAGAGGGAATTGGAGAGGTGCTCACACCACTTTCACCAATGGTGAAGTGCCCAGTGCTTATTGCAAAGCCAGGCATTTCAGTTTCTACAAAGCAGGTATATGAATCTTTGGATACATGCTTTGACAATGTTAAGCATCCAGACATCGATCAGCTGATTTCAGATATTAAAAATCAGGATTTACATGCCATTTGCAACCACATGGGAAATGTACTTGAAGAGGTTACAATTCCGCTACATCCAGTTATTGCTGATATAAAGAAAATCATGCTGGATCATGGAGCAGTTGGCGCAATGATGAGTGGTAGTGGTCCTACTGTATTTGGCTTTTTTGAAGACAACAAAACAGCAAAGGCAGCCAAGGAAGCACTTACAGAGAGCAAGCTTGTAAAGCAGCTTTATCTCACTACACTTTTTAACAACAAGTATTAATTAGTTTCACACATGAAATAAGGAGATTTAAACAGAATGACTGAAAATCTTACACTTCAAATGGATGATTATTTACCACTTCGCGATGTGGTGTTTAACACCCTGCGCGAAGCTATTCTTAAGGGCGAACTCAAGCCAGGTGAGAGGCTAATGGAAATGCATTTAGCTACAAAGCTTGGAGTTAGCCGTACACCTATCAGAGAAGCAATCAGAATGCTTGAGCACGAGGGACTTGCTGTTACTATTCCTCGCAAGGGCGCTCAGGTTGCTAAAATGACAGAAAAAGATTTACAGGATGTGCTGGAAGTAAGAGATGCACTTGATGCTCTTGCTGTGGTATGTGCCTGCGAAAGAATGACAGATGCTCAGTTTGTAGAGCTCAAGGAAGCTATGAAGGCATTTGAGTCAGCTACTAGAACTGACGATGTTCGAAAGATTGTGGAGGCTGATGAGGCATTCCATGATGTGATTTATGCGGCCGCTGCAAATCCTAAGCTTGAAAACATAATCAATTCTGCAAGAGAGCAGATGTACAGATATCGTTACGAATATGTAAAGAATCCATCTGTTTACGCGCAGCTTATATCTGAACATAAATCTATAATTGACGGTTTCGACAGAAGAGATGTAGATTTCCTGAAGGATATAATGCATGTTCATTTGTCAAATCAGATAAATGCTGTTCGTGAATTAATTAGAGAACAAAAATAGATTGGAAATAAATAATGACAGGAACAAAATGTAATATTAAACTTTGCTCCAAGCAAAAGATGGGCCACGAATCAGAGACTACAAATGAGGAGTATGTGGGTTCATTTATTGATAGAGGTAGTAAGCGTTACCTTTCTTATAATCGAGTTATGCCAGAGGGCCAAAAGGTAGATTGTCTAATAAGCTTTGAACACAACAAGCTTACATTGACTCAAAAAGGAGACATTCAATCAAAGCTTGAGTTTGCCCCAGGGGCTCGAACCAGAAATGCTTACAATACACCAATGGGCATGATGACTATTGTGGTTCACACAAAGCGTCTTGTAATCGAGCAAAAGGATACCGAAATCAATCTTTTAATTGATTACGATTTGGAAGCCGGTGGGGAACCTATCAATACAGTAATAGAAATTAAAGCAACATTAGAATAAGAAAACGCCAGAGATTACCTCTGGCGTTTTTGTTATTAAGAATTATTCAGTAGCCATATTTTTAAGTCTGTTCATGACATCTCTTACTGGTGGAATGAAAAGAATGATAAGTGTTACAGCAGCCTCAGCAAAGATGTAGATTGCGTTGTATGCAAGTGAGTAAGCTAGTGGATTCCAACCTTCCCAAGCCCATTCGCCAAAGAAAATCCAGCCTGAGATTACCGCAAATACGTAGCGTCCTAAAACTGCAGCAATGTAACCTTTGATAAGACCATATTTAGAATCCTTGAAGAATCCAGATAATCCAAGAGCACCAAAGGCGAGTATGTAATCAACAATAACCTGTGCTGGGAAAAGAATGTAAGGATCAACAATGAGGTTTAGCAATCCATAGGCAACACCTGTGATAATTCCAACAATAGGGCCGAACCAGAAACCTGGAAGACAAGCAACAAGCATTGAAAGTAATGTAATTGAGCCGCCAGTTGGGAATTTAAATACCTTAATATTAGACAAAACAAAAGCAAGTGCCATAGAAGCAGCACAAAAAGCTAGTTGCTTTGCAGAAAATGTGATTTTAGTTTTTTCGTTAGACATGTGATTAATCATTAAAAAAATCTCCCTTCATACATCAATGCTAGGAGATTCGTCTATCGCTTCCTTACGCTGGTATTATCCAGTTCAAGTATTAAGGGTCGGTGCAAGCACCTCTCAGCATATGCGCCCCTAGCAAAATATTTAATTTCGATATAAAAATATCACTTGTAGGAAATATAGTCAATGAGAAAATAACAATTAAATTGCAGTAAATAAAACAACATTGTAGAATGTAACTATAAGAGATTTTGAAAAGATAGGATATTAAATGGTAAATACAGAAAAGATTATAGAAAGAGTAATACTTGTATCAGTTAATGAAGGGGACGAGGTAGAGGCTAAGGATTCCCTTCATGAGCTTGCGGAGCTTTGTGAAACTGCCGGTGCACAGGTTGTGGGAGAAATCATGCAGAATCTGGAGCGCAGAAATCCTGGCACATATGTGGGCTCTGGCAAGGTTGAGGAAATCGCCGATTTAATTTGGGAGACAGAGGCTACAGGTATTGTTTGCGATGATGAATTAACACCAGCACAGATGCGCAATCTTGCTGATGCGCTAGATACAAAGGTCATGGATAGAACCCTTATTATCCTTGATATTTTTGCTGCCCGTGCTGGCACAGCAGAGGGAAAGATTCAGGTTGAGCTGGCACAGCTTAGATACGAGATGACTCGATTGACTGGCTTTGGTAAAAACATGTCCCGTGTGGGTGGTACTGCAGCAGGTGGCGGTGGTGCTATCGGAACTCGTGGTCCTGGTGAGAAAAAGCTGGAGATGGATAAGCGTCTTATTGCAGGGCGCATTACTCAGCTGAAGAAAGAGTTAAATGATGTTGTAAACCATCGTGAGCTTACACGTTCAAAACGACAGCGAAATGGCGTGCCTGTAGCGGCTATTGTTGGTTACACAAATGCAGGCAAATCATCACTTTTAAATAAACTTACAGATGCAAACATCCTTGAGTGGGATGCTCTTTTTGCAACCCTTGATCCAACCACTCGTGAGCTCCTCTTGGATAATGATCAAAAGATTCTGCTCACAGACACAGTAGGATTCATCAGAAAGCTTCCTCATCATTTGGTGGATGCTTTCAAGAGTACATTGGAAGAAGCTAAATATGCAGATTTCATCATTCATGTGGTGGATGTTAGCAATCCTCAGATGGACCGCCAGATGGAAATCGTATATGAGACTTTGGACAAATTAGGAGTTAGTGACAAACCTGTTCTTACTATTTTTAATAAAGTAGATAAGCTTGAAGATGAGTTGGATTATCACGATTTAAGGGCTGATTATACAGTACACACTTCCATTAAGACAGGAAAAGGCCTGGATAAAGTAAGAGAAATCCTGGCTACTTTGATGCGTGGAAATAAGGAATATATTGAGCGATTAGTTCCTTACACAGAAGCTGGAAGTATTGCAAAGATTAGAGAGACAGGAGAATTGATTTCAGAGGAATATCGTGAAGACGGTATTTTTATCAAGGCTTATATCTGAATTTACACAAATTTTACTTATATCATAGAAAATACTTAGACAATGGCATTCTAACATGTTATGATTATCAAGGACTAAAAAAAGAAGGATTAAGGATTTTACTTTTCGTGAAGGAAAAGTACGGTAGAAGGAGAAAATAATGACTTTAGCAGAGATATTATCACTTCTTGGTGGAGTGGGTCTATTTCTTTTCGGAATGTCGATTATGTCTACAGGCTTAAAAAACAGCTGTGGAGATAATCTTCAGGTTATTCTAGAGAAGGCTACTACAAACAAATTTGTAGCAGTCATCGTTGGTATAGCTATGACAGTATTGGTTCAGAGTTCATCTGCAACCGATGTTATGGTTATTGGTTTTGTAAATTCAGGTATGATGGCGCTTTCACAGGCCATCGGCGTTATCTTAGGTGCCAATATCGGTACAACAATCACAGCACAGATTACAGCTTTTAATATTGCTACATTTACACCATTCATTTTGTTTATCGGTGCAGTAATGTATCTTTTCATGAAGAGAGATATTGTTAAGCATTTAGGTTCTTTCTTTATGGGATTCGGTATGCTTTTCCAGGGGATCACTATCATGAAGGCATCCATTGCACCACTTGCAAATTCAGTGATGTTTAAGAACTTCCTTGCTGGATTAACAAATCCATTTGTAGCGCTTGTATTTGGTATTGCATTCACAGCATTACTTCAGAGCTCATCATCCGCAACAGTTATCTTCCAGACATTCGTTGTGCAGGGAATATTGGACTACAATGTAGCAGTTTACTTGATTATCGGTGCAGCCATTGGTTCAGTTACACCAAACCTTTTGGCATCACTTACAGCAAACAGAAACGGCAAGCGTTCAGCTATTTTGAACCTTTTGTTTAATGTAATAAGAGCAATTGTAATCGTAATTATTATAAATGTAACACCACTTCTGACATGGATTCAGTCTACATCATCTGATCCAGCCCGTCAGATAGCTAACACACATACAATCTTCGCTATTTTAGCAGTTTGTATTATCTTCCCATTCACTGATTACATTATTAAGCTTACATACATGTTTATTCCAAAGCTTCCAGAGGAGACTCGTGCAGCAGAGGACAGACAGCTTGTATTCATGACTCAGGTCAACAACGTGCCACCAAACATGGCTATTCACCAGGCACAGCTTGAGGCAGCCAGAATGGGTGCTATCGCAGCTGAAAACTTTGAAAAAGCCATCGACTGCTTCTTTGACTACTCACCTGAAAAGGTTGAGGACGTAGAGCAGCGCGAGGAAACAGTTAACATCCTCAACCACGCTATTCAGGATGCAATGGTTAAGCTTCAAACTTTGAACCTTACACCTGCTATGCTTCGTCGTATATCTGCAATCACTATTGCAGTTACCGATATTGAGCGTATTTCTGACCATGCTGAAAACATCATCGAGTATGCAACTCGTATGAAGAATAAAAAGACAAAGCTTTCAAAGAAGGCAGCCAAGGAACTTAAGGAAATGGCTGACAACTCTATGGAAGAGGTTGAGCTTGCCATCGATATTTTCACTTCTGAAAACTACGAGAACCTAGACAAGATTGAAAAGCTTGAAAAGAAAGTAGATAAGCAGGAGAAGCAGCTCATCAACCACCACGTAGAGCGTCTCATGGAGAACAAATGCGAGCCCGTTGCCGGTGTAATCTTCTCTGACATGGTCACTGACCTGGAGCGATGCGCCGACCACGCCATCAACATCGCCTACGCCCTAAAGGAACATCCATAAAAAGGGGTTGCACTGCGGGGGAAAGTGTAGTATATTGTACTCAATTAAATAGGAAATCTTCAGGGCAAGGTGCGAAAACGGTGGTTTTCAATTCCTGACCGGCGGTAAAGTCCGCGAGCCTTCGGGCCGAACTGGTGAGATTCCAGTACCGACAGTATAGTCTGGATGAAAGAAGAAGCGATATAGTAATTAGGCCCTGAGAGTAATCTCAGGGCTATTATATTGTGTGCAATTAATTTTTGGAGACTTCCTAAATTTTAATAATATTTTATTTTTAGGAGGATTGAATTATGGATTCAACACAAATGACAGGACAAGGAGTAGGTAACAAGGTGCAGAGCAGAGTAAATGTAAGGAATATGACAGTGACAGCAATGCTTTCGGCAGCAGCTTTCGTATTGATGTTTTTAGATACTGCTATTCCTCTTATGCCAAACTTTATTAAGCTTGATTTATCTGAGCTTCCAGCACTTATTGCTTCTTTTGCATTGGGACCAGTGTGGGGCGTTATTGTTTGTCTTATTAAGAATCTTCTTCATTTGACAATGACACAGACTGGTGGTGTAGGCGAGCTTTCAAACTTCATTTTAGGTGCAAGCTTTGTGCTTCCAGCAGGTTTGATTTATCACAGAAAAAAGACAAAGGGGCGTGCGATTGTAGGAGCTGTTGTTGGTGCTTTGATTATGGGTGCAATTAGCTTCCCATCAAACCTTTTTATTGTTTATCCAGTGTACTACAACTTTATGTCAAAGGAAGCAATCATCGCAGCATACCAGGTAGTTGCTCCATTTGCAAAGATTAGTTCAATTGAGCAGTGCTTGCTATTCTTCAATGTACCATTTACATTTGTAAAGGGCATGATTTCAGCAATTATTACAATTTTAATTTATCAGCCACTTAGACCACTTCTTAAGGGCAATAATTAATAACTGAATATCGAAATAGCAATTTATCCCACATTCATCGCAAATTTTGTGTAGATGATGTGGGATTTTTTTTATACTATGAAATAAATTTATAGTAAGGAGAGTGGGGGAATATGGTTAAAGCACCAACAGATCCAGAAAAGAATAGGGGATTTTTCTTCACTATGAAGGAAAAAGAGTTTTATGGAAAGAGAACGGAGCTTTATCAGGATGCATGTAGACTGCCAAACAGTGCGGAAGTGACAGGAAATGTGCATGATAAAGAGATGTTGAAGCTCCTTGAAACGGTAGATGGTTTTAAAAAGCTTGTGCATAGTATTGGTGTGTCCATTGAAATGGAGGACAAGGACCAATCTATAGATTTTAGATTTCAGTTTTATGGCAAAAAGGATCAGTACGGTGGAGGCGCAAATATTTATGCTACCATTCCAGCTGATGGTTCTGAGCAGAGGCTGTATTTAAAGGATGTGGAGTGGAAAGAGGATGACAATGTACCAGGCCAGATTATTCTTACATCAGAGGATGAAAAGGCTAGAGGCTTTATCACACTTCGCTTATATCTAAACGATGGTTTTGAAGCACCGGAGCAGGAAGAGGAATCTCCTGTAGATGTGGATTCAAAAGAGTATAAGGATATGATTTCCAATTCTCTGATGCAGATTGGAAATACGAAGCGAATTGGAAAGCTTATTGAAAAAGCGAAAGCCGGTAAGGATGTGACTATAGCCTATATCGGCGGTTCAATCACTCAGGGGGCAGGCGCAACTCCGATAAATACAGAATGTTACGCTTATAAGTCTTTTGTAGGCTTCAAGAGGCTTCTTGGAGACGGCGATAATATTCATTATGTAAAAGCCGGTGTCGGCGGCACTCCTTCAGAACTTGGTATGCTACGATTTGATAGAGATGTAACTAACGATGGCAAGATTAAGCCAGACCTTGTAATTGTGGAATTTGCTGTAAATGATGAAGGCGATGAGACACAGGGCGACTGCTATGAGAGTCTTGTAAGAAAGATTCTTAAGCTTGATTATGAGCCAGCGGTAATTTTATTGTTCTCTGTATTTGCAGATGATTTCAACCTTCAGGATAGATTAAAGCCAGTAGGAATCAGATATGAATTACCTATGGTTAGTGTGAAGGATTCTTTAGTACCTCAGTTTTATGATAGGGCAAAACGTATTATTACAAAGAATCAGTTCTTCTATGATATGTTTCATCCAACAAATTTGGGACATACTATTATGGCTGCTTGCCTCATTAATCTTATGCAGACCATTATGGAAAAGGCAGCTAAAGATAAGGAATATGATCCTGATTTTGAAGCAAAGCCTGCTATAGGAAATTCTTTTGATAATGTAATTTTAGTTGATAAAAAAGATAATACTGATATGCTGACTATCAATCCAGGTGGATTCGTATATACGGATACAGTGCTTCAGTCTGTTGAGCGTGAGTTGGATTTGGAACTGACACCAGAATTCCCATATAACTGGATGTATGATGGCAGCAAGAATACTGACAACGTATTTACGGTAGATGTGGAATGCAAAGCTCTTGTAGTTATTATGAAGGACACAGGAGAAGTGGATGGAGCCGTAGCAAAAGCTTATGTAGATGGAGAGTTTGTTAGAGACTTAGATCCATACGTAAACAGATGGTGCCACTGCAATCCACTGATTTTAATAAACCAGAAGAATACAGCGGCACATCATGTTGAGATTCGCGTCGAATCAGATGATATTCGAAATAAATTTACAATCCTTGGCTTTGGATTAGTAAAATAGTTATGATTTATTGAGGGGACCGGCGGTCAAAACCGGTTTCCTCATAATATTGCTTTTTATCTTCGTACATTCTTTCATCAGAAAGCTTTGCAAGAGTATCTACAGTTGCATAAGGATCTTCTCGTACAGAGGCATATCCCAAAGAAATCGAAATTCCATCAATATATTTTCCTCTCCAATGTGAAAGGTAATGCTTTAAATTGAAAAGTCTTCTGTTTAATTCTGTCTCGTTTGCAACTAAAAGAACAGCAAACTCATCTCCACCCATACGGCCAATTGTGCTGGTAGAAGAGGTGTTAAAAGCTCTTCTAAGACATTCAGCTGTACCAATTAATAATTCGTCACCTGCATCGTGACCTAGGTTATCATTTGTGTATTTTAATCTATTTACATCTATTGCTATATAGGTCAAATCCTTTGGCAGTTTCTGTTTTTCATAATCTCCTACTATGGCATAGAAATGACGGCGGTTGCCAAGCTTTGTCATTTCATCTGTATATGCGTAAACCTTTGCTTGGGCAAATTCTTTTTCCTCTTTTACATTCAGGCCAATTCTGCGGTAAATCAATCCTATTTGAACCATAATGAATATCATCAAATCAATGATAACAATGAGTAAGTAGTTGTAATAGATATGGTTTAAATATTGAACCAATGCAATTCCTGCAAATAAAATGAATATAAAGTTGGCAATGGAAATGCCTACACCTGTTTTTGCCTTTTGCTCATCTTTTACAGTGGTGTATGAATAGTATCCAACCATGATCATTACAAGCAAATCAATGGCGTGGGCCACATATACAACTGCGCCCCATTCAATAATACCAATGGTAGCAAATAGACAGCTAAGAACGATAGCCAGGGCTATGACGCTATCAATTATATTGTCGACTTTGCCTATACGAGTAAATAATGCTCGTGATATTTCAAAGAACAACATAGGCATAAGAATAAATGAGATTACATTTAATATTGAAAAACCTGTCATATGTCCCCAGATTACAAATGGAACACGGGTTTCATTAATAATCCATTGGGCTGATATGATTGAGAATGCACCAGCATAGAAGAGGGCTTCAAAAGTAAGCTTTCTAATTAAGGCGGTACGTTTTACTATAAAATAGCCGGAAACAATCATTTCCAAGATACCAGTTACCGTAAATACAACAAACAAGATTAATGAAGGGATATTTTGCTGCATTTGACGGATACCATAAGAAGAGCGTGTGGTGATAAAACCTTCTGTAAGCTGGGAACCATATAGGGAATCCTGCAAATCAATGGTAACAGATATATCGTGGCCGCTGTATTTATATTCCAATGGAATCCATATTTCCTTCTGACCTATATTTGTTTTGTGGCCGAATAGATAACTGTCTCTTGATTCTAGAATTACATCACCATCGATTGCTACTTCAAAAGAATCATAATAAGCTCGTAGAACCAGCATTTGATCGCCATAGACAGTAGGAAGAGTATTTGTAATAGTGAAAACGTCTTGGTTGCTATAAGGAAAGGTGATAAGGCGTCCATTAACCTTCCAGTAATCACTAAAATACACAGTATTTTCTCTATATTCATATTTGACCTCGTTTGAATAGCAGAAACCGAAGCCAATGAATAAAAGAAGAATCAATGTATATATGAATGCTCCAAGTCGTCTAACAAATGATAAATCCATAATTTTCGCTCCTTGTGGAGCATTATATCAACAAATATAGAACTTTTAATGAACATGTTGTGAAAAATCCCATAATGAAAAATCTTTATTTTATAATAGCGTTAAACGGTAACTGTGTAATATTCTACAGTTCAAAGCGGAGGTAAAAGATGGAGGCTAAAAAAGGATTAAAAAGAGACAAGGCTACAATAGCCGGTCAACTCGGTATCTTTTCTGGATTTACAATCCAAATGTTTTTACTTGTAACTGTTTTAATGCTGATATTCTTTGGCTTGGTATTTGCGAATATTTATAGCTTCTATAATGTTCAGTTTGTAACAGAGACATATCAGATGGAAATCAGAAAGGATGTCCAGACAATTAACAAGAGACTTCTTTTTGCACTAGCATCTAGCGATTCTGATGTTACTGCAGCGCAGAAGGAAGATTTGGAAGGAAGATTTCCAAAGATTGAAGGCTACTTCTCTACAATATCTTCTAACTTAAATAACGAGGATTTGGGAAATCGCCTTACAACAAACTGGAAAGCTTTTGAAGAGGCATCATATGAGATGCTTGATTTAGTGGAAGCAGGGGATACAGCAGGCGCATTGGAATACTATAATTCCACATTGAATGAAGTATCAGAGACTCTTGCAGATTCACTTGATGAAACAGGTGAATTGGCAGAAAAGGCTGCAGCATCAAAATATAAAGCAATCCTTATAATTATTGTTGCTGGAGTAGTCGTTCTTGTAGGAGGACTTATAGTTGTAAGTTCAATCAGTAAGAAGAAGGCTGATACGCTTATTAAAACAATTGAAAATGATTTGGCTGTACTTGCGAAGGCTACTGAAGAAATTGCTGAAGGTAATGTACATGTAGAAATTGATTATGAAGCTGATAATGAAATTGGTAAGGTTGTAAATGAATTGAGAACAGCTGTAGATTCTTTGTCATTCTATATTGATGAAATTGGAAGTAAGATGTCTACAATGGCAAACGGCAATTTCAATATTAGTTTTGAAAAGAATTTTGATGGAGATTTCAGAGCAATCCAAACATCTATTGAATCATTCTCACAGCAGATTTCAGATTCTATGACAGAGATTATGGAAGTATCTGATATGGTATCTGATGGAGCAAATCAGATTGCAGGTGCTGGTCAGAATCTTGCAGATACAGTTACATCTCAGGCAAATATCGTAGAAGATTTGTCTGTTACTGTTAACAATATTACAGATCAGATTTCAAGCAATTCAACAGATGCAACACAGATTTCTAAGGAAGTTGAAGTGGTTGCTCAGAATATTGTTGAAGGCAACCAGAGAATGCAGGATGTTGTTAATGCTATGGATGCAATTTCATCATCATCTCAGGAAATTTCAAAGATTATCGATACAATCAATGCTATCGCTGATCAGACAAACCTTCTTTCTCTTAATGCGTCAATCGAGGCTGCAAGAGCTGGTGAGGCTGGTAAGGGATTCGCGGTTGTTGCTACAGAGGTTTCACAGCTTGCAGGTCAGACTGTAGAAGCTGCTCAAAACACAGCGGGCCTTATTAATGCATCACTTCAGAGTGTACAGGAAGGTATTGCTATTGCAAACGATACAGCTGAGAAGCTAAATGGTATGGTTTCTCAGGTTCAGGGAATTGCAGATAAGGTTAAGACTATTGCTGAGGCTTCAAATTCACAGGCTGCTTCTGTAAAAGAAATGTCTGCTAACATTAGCGAGATTTCATCTGTTGGTCAGAACAATGCTGCTACATCTGAAGAATCACTTGCGCTTAGCTACGAAATGAATGAACATGCCGACTCATTAAAGGGATTGGTTGAACGCTTTGAGCTTAAAAAATAAATAGAAATTTAAATTATCAAGGACGCCTTGTAAAATCAGGGCGTCCTTATTTTTTTGAGAATAATTATCTAAAAGATTTTATAGATTTGTGTTGACTTCTAAATTTTTTTAGCTATCATAGGTGGTGGTTAATGTAAAACATTTTAACTAATTAAATTAAGATAAAAGAAAAGGAGAATATTATGTTCGAGACAGTAAAGGAAGTAATTATTGATACACTTAGCTGTGCAGCAGAGAAAGTTACAATGGAGGCAAATCTTTTTGATGATCTTGGTGCTGACTCCCTTGATGCAGTAGAGCTTTCCCTTGCAGTTGAAGAAAAGACAGGTATCACAATTGATGAAGATGCAATGGCTGAAATCAAGACAGTTGCAGATATCGTAAATTACTTAGAGGCACATAAATAATCATGGAATTAAAAGATGTAAAAGAACTTTTGAAGGCTTTTGATGAAAGTAAAAGTTCTTATCTGTCAGTAGAAATAGACAATACAAAAATAAAGTTGAAAAAGTATTCTGAGCAGAAGGTTGTTGTGGAGAATGCCACACAGGTATGTGAACAATCATCACCTGCACATAATAATGATAATGTGGATAACAGCCCAGAATTACAATTAGATGGTGAACAAGTATTGGCACCTTTAGTAGGAGTTTTTTATGCAGCTCCTTCTCCAGAAGAGGATGCATACGTACAGGTGGGGGACACTGTCAAAAAAGGACAGGTGCTCTGCTTAATTGAAGCCATGAAGATGATGAGTGAAATCACCGCACCAAAGGATGGAGTAATCAAAAAAATCTTTGTAAAGAATCAGGATGTGGTGGAATTTGAACAGCCACTATTCTTAATAGGAGATTAGTTATGTTTAAACGTATTTTGATTGCTAATCGCGGTGAGATTGCAGTTCGAATTATTAGAGCCTGCATGGAGATGAATGTGGAGTCAGTTGCAGTTTATTCAACTGCTGACAAAGATTCTCTTCATGTGAAGCTTGCTACTAAAAGTATTTGTATTGGTCCAGCCCGAGCAGCAGACAGTTACTTGAATATGGATGCTATTATAACTGCTGCTCAGGTTATGGAGTGCGACGCGTTACATCCTGGCTTTGGATTCCTTTCGGAGAATTCTACATTTGTAAGAAAGTGCAATGAAGCCGGAATCACATTCATCGGTCCAACAGCTGATGCAATGGATGCGCTGGGAAATAAGGCGGCAGCACGAAAAATGATGATGAAAGCAGGAGTTCCTGTGGTCCCAGGATCGGATGGTCCAGTTGCGGACTACAGCAAACTAGAAAAAATAGCTAAGAAGATTGGCTATCCTGTTTTGATCAAGGCCAGTGCAGGTGGCGGCGGACGTGGAATGCGTCGTGTCTATAAACCAGAGGATTTGAAAAAGCTTTTCGATGAAGCGAAGGCAGAAACAATGGCTTGCTTCAATGATGATGAAATGTATCTGGAAAAGCTGATTGTAAATCCGAGACACATTGAATTCCAGATTTTAGCGGATGAGCACGGTAATGTGATTCATCTAGGGGAGCGCGACTGTTCAATTCAACGTAAGAATCAGAAGTTGATTGAAGAAAGTCCATGTATGTATATAAACGAAGACTTACGAAAGTCTATGGGAAAGGCGGCAGTTGCTGCAGCAAAAGCAGCCAACTACACAAATGCTGGTACTGTAGAATTCGTCTTGGATGAAAAGAATCATTATTATTTCATCGAAATGAACACACGAATTCAAGTGGAACATGGCGTTACTGAAGCCGTTACCGGAATTGACCTTATCAAACAACAGATTAGGATAGCTTTTCATGAGCCATTAAAAATAAGGCAGAAGGATGTAAACATCAAAGGCCATGCCATGGAGTGCAGAATAAATGCAGAAGATCCGGCAAAGAATTTTATGGCTAACACAGGCAAAATTACTTTTTTAAATGTGCCTGGAGGACCTGGAGTCAGAGTGGACACACTTTTGTACAACGGATATGAAACCAGTCCATTTTATGATTCCATGATGGCAAAGATAATTGTTCATGCACCTACGCGACTTGAAACAATCAGGCGTATGCGAAGAGCTCTTTTGGAGCTTGTTACAGAGGGAATCAAAACAAATGGAGATTTTGATTATCTTCTCTTGCATCACCCTGATTTTATAAAAGGAAATTACAATGTTAGCTTTATCGAGGAACATTTGGATGAAATCCTTTCCTGGGACAAAGCTGCATCAGAATATCCAGAGGATAATGAATGATAAGTGCTGTAGATCAAAGAAAAAACAAATTCAATAGATACAAAGATTTGCGTGAGAATCCAACAGAAATGTTGGAGCCAGCCATCAAACCTGTAAAGGAATATGATGTGTGGGACAGACTTAATGACATTGCAGATGATGGCACCTTTGAAGAATTCAAGTTCACTTTTCCAGAGACAAATCCCCTTGAGTTTGAGGGTTATGTTGAAAAGAAAGAGGCACTACGAAGTGAAATAAATCTTCATGATGCAATCATCGCCGGCACATGTCAGATAGATGGTTACAAGACTGTGATTGCCATTATGAACAAGAAATTTATGATGGCATCTATGGGAATGGAGCTTGGAGAGATAGTTTGTAGATCTGCTGAGTTCGCAATGAAAAACAAACTACCACTGATAATATTCACAGCAAGCGGTGGAGCTAGAATGCAGGAAGGAATCCTAAGCCTTATGCAGATGGCTAAAACAAGTGCTGTAATCCAAAAGTTCAAAGAAGCTGGTGGATTATATATTACAGTTCTCACTCATCCAACTACCGGCGGTGTTAGCGCAAGCTTTGCTACTTTAGGAGATATTACTTTAGCTGAGCCGGGTGCTCTCATCGGGTTTGCAGGGCCAAGAGTTATTGAACAGACAATTGGTCAAAAGCTACCTGAAGGCTTCCAGAGAGCGGAGTTTTTGGAAGAGCACGGATTTGTGGATCAGATAGTTAAGCGGGAGGATATGAAAAACACTCTTGGAAAGCTGCTGAAGCTTCACAGTTAAGGAGGAATCAGATGAAGGCTATTGATAGAGTTCTAAACGCACGAGATAAAGACAGACCAAAGATTACAGATTATATCGATAATCTGTTTACGGATTTTTTTGAGCAAAAGGGAGATTTTTTAGGTAAGGAAGATGCCAGTATATATGGTGGAATAGCAATGTTCCATGGCAGACCGGTGACTGTGCTTGGTCACAGAAAGGGCCGCACAGCAGAGGAAAACATGACATGCAACTTTGGTATGCCAGGGCCTGAAGGCTACAGAAAAGCACTTCGATTGATGAAACAGGCAGAAAAGTTTGGCAGACCAATCATTACATTTGTGGATACTCCTGGTGCATATCCAGGGCTTGAAGCAGAAATGTATGGGCAGGCTCAGGCTATTGCAAACAACTTGGCACAGATGAGTGATATTAAGGTTCCAATCATCACCATAGTAACAGGTGAGGGAAGCAGTGGTGGAGCCTTGGGAATAGCTGTAGCAAACAAAGTTTATATGTTGGAAAATGCCATTTATTCAGTTCTTTCTCCAGAAGGCTTTGCTTCCATTCTTTGGCACGATAGTGCAAAGAGAGATGAAGCTGCTGAGGTAATGAAACTTACAGCAAAGGATCTTTTAGGATTTGGCGTAATAGATGGAATAATTTCTGAACGTGGCACTGGTTTTGAGCTTGTGTCAGAAACAGACAATGTTGATAAATACAGCAGATTATATGTAAGAATCGATAAACAGATATCTTCAGCATTGAAGGAACTTGAGAATAAAAGTGCAGAACAGTTGATTACTCACAGATATGAAAAGTTCAGATATTTCGATAAGGAGTATTTGGAGGAAACAACTTCAGAAAGAATGGAAAATGTGTAAATGACTGGAATAAGGATTTTAGGGACAGGAGCCTATGCTCCAAAGAAGCTTGTCAGCAACGATGATTTAGCAAAAATTGTTGAAACAAGTGATGAGTGGATAAAGCAAAGAACTGGTATGAGCGTAAGACATCATATCACTGGTGATGAAAATCATACATATCTTGCAGAGATGGCTGCTAAGGAAGCTATTGAGAATGCGGGAATCAATAAAGACGACATTGGCGTAGTTGTTGTTTGCACGGTATCAGCTGATTATTTTTCTCCTTCAGCTGCATGCTTGATACAAGGAAGACTTGGACTTTCAAATGACATTATCGCCATTGATATTGGAGCAGGATGTTCTGGATTTATTTTTGGAATGGAGACCATCAGAGCACTTATGATGGCGAGAAATGCCAAGTATGGTCTTTTGATTGGAGCGGAAGTTCTTTCTAAAAAGATGGACATGACAGACAGAAGTACTTGCGTATTATTTGGAGATGGTGCTGCAGCAGTTGTTGTTGAACCAGCTGATTCACTGTATTCGTCAGTGATTGGCGTGGATGGTGATGAGGAAATGATTAACATCAAATCTCCAGATGGATACATTCACATGGATGGTCAGGGAACATACAAATTTGCAGTAGCAACAGTTCCAAAGGTAATAGAGCAGGCAGTTAAAAAAGCGAATTTAACCTACGATGAAATTGATTACTTTGTATTGCATCAGGCAAATCTTAGAATCATAGAGTCCATAGCAAAAAAGGTTAAACAGCCTATGGATAAATTCGTAGTAAACATAGAAAAATATGGCAACACATCGGCGGCAAGCGTTGGCTTAGCCTTGGATGAAGCTGTCAAAGGCGGAAAGATTAAAAAAGGAGACAAGGTACTGATGTGCGCTTTCGGCGCCGGCCGAACATGGGGCGCCGTGGTACTTGAGTGGTAGATATGAAACTTAGAGATTTAACAGGTACAAAGTATTCGATTATTCAAGGCGGCATGGCAAACATTGCTACTGGTGAGTTTGCTGCGGCGGTTTCTAATGCGGGTGGACTTGGTTTGGTAGCCAGTGGCGGTATGAATGCCGAAGCCTTGAGAGAACAAATAAGAATATGCAAAAGCAAAACAGACAAGCCATTTGGTGTGAATCTGATGTTGATGAATCCAGATGTGGATAATATTGCTCAGATGCTTATCGAGGAAAAGGTCCAGTTCATTACAACTGGAGCAGGAAATCCTGGTAAGTACATGGCTGGTTGGAAAGCTATGGGAGCTAAGGTGTTTCCTGTAGTTGCATCGGTTGCTTTGGCAAAAATCATGGTAAGAGCAGGTGCAGATGCAATCATTGCGGAAGGCGGAGAATCAGGTGGTCATGTAGGTGATATGACAACAATGACTTTGCTTCCACAGGTAGTTGCAGCAGTGGATGTACCAGTAATTGCAGCAGGTGGAATTGCATCAGGAGAGCAGATGGCAGCAGCTATGTTGCTTGGTGCATGTGGTGTACAGATTGGTACATGTCTTCTTGTTTCAGAGGAGTGCCCAATTCACGACAATTACAAGCAGGCACTTATTAAGGCAAAGGATAATGCAACAACTGTGACTGGTCGTTCACAGGGAGCGCCAGTTCGTATCATCAAAAACGAAATGGCAAGAGAGTATTTGAAGCTTGAGGCTGAGGGTGCAGATCGAGAGCGCCTGGAGCAGATTACACTTGGAGGCCTTCGCAGAGCTGTAGTTGATGGAGATATGCTTCGTGGCTCGGTAATGGCAGGCCAGGTTTGTGGCCAACTCAAAGAAGTTCGCCCTGTAGCGGCTATCTTGGAAGAGCTCAACCGTGGTGCCGTAGAAGCGCTAAATAATGCGGCTTCAATTGAATTATAACAACCAGATAAGGGGTACAAGAGTATGTTAGGTTTTGTTTATGCAGGTCAAGGTTCACAGCGTGTTGGGATGGGCCAGGATTTTTATGGTAAATACGATAGTTTTAGGGAGACTATAGATAATGCAACAGAGGTTGTAAGCAAAGTAACTGACATGGATGTTGCAGACATTTCATTTAATGGGCCAATTGAGCAGCTTTCACAGACTGCTTATACTCAGCCTGCTATGGTTGCATTTGCAATTGGCGTAACAAAGCTTCTGAAAGAGGCAGGAATAGAGGCTGACTACACATGCGGTCTTAGTCTTGGAGAGTATTCTGCATTATACGAGGCAGGTGTTGTAGATGAAGCAACAATCATGGAACTGATTGCAAAAAGGGGCAAGTACATGACAGAGGCTTCCCAGGGATTGAATGTCAAAATGGCTGCTGTCCTTGGAATGGATAGAGAGACTGTTTTAGAATGCTGCGAAAAAGCATGCAAAGCAACAGAAGGTGAGCGTGTAGTTCAGGCAGCAAACTTTAACTGCCCAGGTCAGATTGTAATTTCAGGACATTCTAGTGCTGTGGATATGGCTAGTGCGTTTCTTAAGGAAGCAGGGGCAAAGCGAATTCTTCCATTAAAGGTAAGTGGACCATTCCATACAAAGCTTATGAAGCCAGCAGGAGATAAGCTTGCTCAGGAATTTAAAACAGTAGATTTTAAGGAAGAGAAAACAAAGGTAGTTTTCAACTGTCTCGGAAGAGAAAAAAATCAGAATGAAGAGGTTGCAAATCTTCTAGAAAAGCAGGTACAGTCATCAGTTTATCTGGAAGATTCAATTAGATATATGGCAGAAGCTGGTGTGGATACTTTTGTGGAAATCGGACCAGGAAAAGCTATCAGCAAGTTTATAACTAAGACTGTTGATAACGCAAAAGTATATTCAATCGACACAGTTGATGATTTTGAAAACATTGTAAAGGAGCTTGGAGCATGAGTGTAGCATTAGTTACAGGTGGAAGCAGGGGAATAGGAAGAGTAATTGCTGAAAATTTGGCAAAATCCGGTATTAATATTGCTATTTGCTATTCGGGAAATGAGAACGCAGCCCAGGAGACAATCGAATCCTGCAAAAAGCATGGTGTTCAGGCAATGTACATCAAGGCAGATGTTAGTAATGCAGATGATGTCTCTGAAATGTTTAATCAAATAAAAGAATTGATGGGACCTGTGGAAATCCTTGTAAACAATGCTGGAATCACAAGGGACGGTTTGCTTTTAAGAATGAGCGAGGCTGATTATGATGCAGTTCTCGACACAAATCTTAAAGGGACTTTCCTTTGCACAAAAGCAGCTATAAAAGACATGATGAAGGCTAGAAATGGTCGAATCATCAATATCACTTCTATTGTTGGTGTTCAGGGCAATGCTGGACAGGCAAACTATAGTGCAAGTAAAGCAGGTGTTATCGGATTTACGAAGTCGGTAGCAAGAGAATATGGTTCAAAGGGTATTACCGTAAATGCGGTAGCTCCAGGATTTATTCAGACTGCTATGACAGATCAGTTGCCAGATAATGTAAAGGAAGCTTATTTAAAACAGATTCCTTTAGCAAGATTTGGAACACCAGAGGATGTAGCAGATGTTGTAGATTTCTTGGCATCGGACAAAGCATCTTATATTACAGGACAGGTAATAGAAGTAACTGGAGGAATGTAAAACATGAAGCGTAGAGTAGTTATTACTGGAATGGGTACTGTAAACCCACTTGGCAATTCAGTGGAAGATACATGGAATGCGGTAAGAGAGGGAAAATGCGGTATTGGCCCTATCACACATTTTGATACATCAGAATTAAAAGTAAAACTTGCAGGTGAGGTAAAGAATTTTGATGCTGCAGAAATCCTTGGACCAAAGGAATCTAAGCGTATGGATGTATACACACAGTACGCTTGTGCTGCAGCCAAGGAAGCATTTGCTGATGCTGGAATCGATGTGGAAAAAGAAAATATGGACAGGTTTGGTTGCATCGTTTCATCAGGTATTGGAGGTCTTTCAACAATAGCTACAGAGCATTCCAAGGGCGAGGAAAAAGGCTACAGCAGAATTTCACCATATTTCATTCCTATGACAATTAGCAATATGGCAGCAGGACAGATTGCCATAATGTTTGGACTTAAGGGAATGTGTACATCAGTTGTTACTGCATGTGCCAGCTCAAATAATGCTATTGGTGATGCGTTCCACAGAATTCGTGATGGATACGAGGATGCTATGGTTTGTGGAGGAGCAGAAGGGGTTATTATGCCACTTGCCATTGGTGGCTTCCAGTCTATGAAAGCTCTTTGCACAAGCGAAAATCCTAATCGTGCTTCTATTCCATTTGATAAGGAGCGTCATGGATTTGTTATGGGCGAAGGTGCAGGTATTCTTGTGCTTGAGGAATTAGAACACGCGAAGGCACGTGGAGCAAAAATATATGCTGAGGTAATCGGCTACGGTTCAAACTGCGATGCTTATCATATTACTGCACCAAATCCAGAAGGAGAGGGCGGTGCAAAATGTATGGCTCTTGCAGTTGCAGATGCAGGTATTGAAATGACTGATGTAGACTACATCAATGCTCACGGAACAAGCACAAGCCTAAATGATGCAGGGGAAACTCTTGCAATTAAAAAGGCTTTCGGAGACCACGCATACAAGCTTATGGTAAGCTCTACAAAGTCTATGACAGGACATTTGCTTGGCGCAGCAGGTGCAGTAGAAGGAATAATTACAGCCCTTGCTTTAAAGGATGGTTTTGTTCCAGCTACTATTAATTATCTTGAAAAGGATGAGGCTTGCGATTTGGATTACGTGCCAAATATCGGTAGAAAAGCAGATATAAATGTGGCATTATCAAATGCTCTTGGCTTTGGTGGTCACAATGCATCAATTGTATTTAGGAGGTTTTAATGGAACTTAGCTGTTCAGAAATTCAGGAAATATTACCACATAGATATCCATTCTTGATGGTGGACAAAATCACAGAATGCGAACCAGGGGTATATGCCAAGGGAATCAAATGCGTATCTGCAAATGAGATGCATTTCATGGGCCATTTCCCTGGTCACCCGGTTATGCCTGGTGTTCTTATAATAGAAGCATTGGCACAGGTAGGCGCAGTGGCACTTTTAACAGAAGAGGAAAACAAAGGAAAGCTTGCATTTTTCGGTGGAATCAAGAATGCAAGGTTTAAGCAACAGGTTGAACCAGGTGATGTTTTACAATTGGAATGTAAGCTAACATCAAGAAAAGGCCCTGTGGGATTTGGGGAAGCTGTGGCTTATGTGAATGAAAAAATAGCTGCTAAAGCAGAAATTTCCTTTGCTTTAGGCGATTAAATTGAGTATGATATTTCTAGAAGTTTTAGATTAAAGAAAGATAGGAGCTAGAAATGTTAGAAGAAGCACTTACAGAGGTTTACACCAAGTTTAAAGTTCACTTTTACCAGGAGATGTTCAAAAAGCTTCGTGCAAGAGAAACATCACTTACAATCGTAGAGCTTTTTTGCGTAGAGATTATCTATGTACTTAGAAATCCAACTGTAAAAGAGTTCGCAGAATTTATTGGTATTTCTTCACCAAATGCTGCATATAAGATTGCTTGCTTAATTGATAAGGGGTACATTGAAAAGGTTCAGTCTGAAAAGGATAGAAGAGAGTTTCATCTTCATGTTACAGACAAATACCTTGAGTATTTAAATCTATCAGAAGGCTATGTTAAGACAGTAGCTGAAAGAGCAGAAGAGCGTTTCACAGAAGAACGCATTGAAACATTAAATGATATCCTTAACGATATGTCAGATTTCCTTATGAAGGAAGTAGATATTCCAAAGTATCGTAGAAGTGAAGAAGAATAATATAAAATAACAGGTCCTTGGCGAAAGCCAAGGGCTTTTTTTGTGCCTAAAAAATATGCACAGTTGACTGAACCTTATTTTGTACGATATGTAGAATCGTTTGATTGGGTTTGATTGCGAATTATCAAAAGTAATCATTTTTTAATTAATAAAGGGTGCATAAATATGTATTTTTGTGATTAGGTTACTGATTATTTTGCTAAAAAGCCCGTAAAAATGGGCTTTTGACGTATTTTACGAAAATGAATATTTCAATTTAAGAAAGTTTCACAAAATTGAAAAAGTGGTCCCTAAATCTATTGACCTTATTATGAAACAGCGTTAATGTGTTAACAGTGTTAAGTGATTAACACTTGAAAGCAATTGCGAGGTAATGTTAATGAAAAAAGTCAAAGAAGTTGCAGGCAATAATACAAGCGATTTAACAGAAATGAATCGTTCTGCAATTGTGCGAATCCTTCAGCAACGAGAGGTTTGTACTAGAGCAGAGATTGCAAAGATGATGGGCCTGACTCAGGCATCCATTACAAAGCTTGTTGCCTACCTGATTGATATGGGTATCGTATCAGAGGTTGGCATTGTGAAGGGAAATGGAAATCGACGTTCCATTGGCCTTCGATTAAATGCCGAAAAGAATCTGGTAATCGGAGTAAAGTTTTCAAGACATGTATTTGCCATCGGAGTTTTTGATATCTCTGGAAAGCTTTACACACAAAGCGAGACAGAGTTTAGTCTGGATGAAAATACAGGTAAGGTTCTTACAGCTATGAAAGACCAGATAAGAAAGCTTCTTGATGAATATGAAAATGTAGTAGCCATTGGTCTTGCACTTCCAGGTCCTTATCTTAGAAAAGAAGGACGAATTGCAATGGTCACACGAATGCCAAGCTGGCACAACATCAACTTCATTGATGAGTTCAAAAATGAATTTGATAAGCCAGTATTCATCGAGCAGGATGCCAATGCGGGAGCGTTAGCAGAGTGGTGGTTCGGAGATCATGGAAGACCACTTAGTTCACTTACTTATTTCTTGGTTGGTGAAGGTGTTGGATCAGGAGTAGTTGATCACGACAGTCTTTTACTTGGATATCAGGGAATTGCCAGTGAGGTTGGTCATATCAGCATCGACTTTAACGGAAGCACTTGTGAGTGTGGAAATAAAGGATGCTTGGAGCTTTATTGCTCAACAATGGCACTTTTGAAAAAAGCTGAAAAGGAATTGCCTGAGCTGTTTAAAGAAAAATATGAAAACAGATCAGAGGCTGTTGCAAGAATAGTTGAAGCAGCAAGAAAAGGCAATGAAAAAGCTGTTAGGGTTTTACAGGAAATTGCAACATACATTGGATATGGATGCGTAACATTGATAAATGCATACGATCCAGAAATTATAGTTATTGGGGATAGCGTATCGCAAGGAGATGAATTTCTTCTACCAACAATCAAAAAGATTGTAGAGGAAAGAACAATTCCAGAAGTTAGTAGCAAAGTAAGAATAGAGATATCTAGATTAAAGGTAGATCCTACTCTTTACGGTGCAGCAGCAATTGCTACTGACAGGGTTTTAAGAAAACCAAGCGAGTATTTGGCTTCAAATTAGGCATCAAAATAGGGAGGTATTTGATATATGGAAAGCAATTCTTTTATCCTTCAAATGCAAGGGATTACAAAAGAATTTCCGGGTGTAAAAGCACTTGATGATGTAAACCTCTCAGTGAAAGAAGGCACAATTCATGCAATCTGCGGTGAGAATGGTGCTGGAAAATCTACACTGATGAAGGTTTTATCGGGGGTTTATCCTTATGGCACATATGATGGCGACATCGTTTATATGGGCCAGGTGATGAAATTCAAAAACATCAAGGAATCAGAGAGCGCTGGAATAGCAATTATTCACCAGGAGCTGACAATGATTCCAGAGTTGTCCATTACAGAAAACATCTTTATGGGAAATGAAATCATAAAGAAGGGAATGATTGATTGGGCAGAAGAAAAAAGAAGAACCTATGAGATTCTTAAAAAAGTAGGTCTTTCAATTAATCCAGATGTGCTTATCAAACACTTAGGTGTTGGTCAGCAGCAGCTTGTTGAAATTGCAAAAGCACTTTCAAAGAATGTAAAGCTTCTAATTTTGGATGAGCCAACATCAGCATTGAATGAGGCTGATTCAGAAAACTTACTTAACCTTATGATTGACCTTAAGAATAAGGGCATCACATGTATCATGATTTCTCACAAGTTGAACGAAATCGCTGCGGTATCAGATGCCGTTACAGTTATTCGAGATGGTCACACCGTAGAAAGCTACGACGTTGAAGCAGGTAAGGTTGATGAAGATAAAATCATCAAAGCCATGGTTGGTCGTTCGATTGAGAATAGATATCCAGAGCACGAACCAAATATTGGAGAAGTTATCTTCGAAGTAAAGGATTGGTGTGTTGAGGATCCAGATGTTGAAGGCAGAATGGTTTGCAAGAATGCAAGCTTCAATGTAAGAGCCGGTGAAATCGTTGGATTCGCAGGACTTATGGGTGCCGGTAGAACAGAGCTTATGCGCTCACTATTCGGTAGAAACTATGGAATATACAGAGGCGGTTCAATCAAAATCAAAGGTCGTGAGGTGAAGCTCACATCTGTTGAATCAGCAATAAAGAATGGACTTGCTTATGTTCCAGAGGATAGAAAGAATTTAGGATTAAATCTTTTGGATTCAATCAGAAAGACAGTTGTTGCAGCTGATTTGGACAAAATCACAAAGCATGGTCTTCTTGATATAAATGATGAAAAGAAAGCAGCAGAAGAGTATCGTAATTCTCTTAAAATCAAGACATCAAATGTAGATGCTGGAGTAACAACACTTTCAGGTGGTAATCAGCAGAAGGTTGTTTTATCAAAGTGGATGTTTACAGAACCAGATATTTTGATTCTTGATGAACCTACAAGAGGTATTGATGTAGGTGCTAAATATGAAATTTACAAATTGATTCATCAGCTTGCAGATGATGGTAAGGCAGTAATCCTGGTGTCATCTGAATTGCCAGAGCTTCTTGGAATGGCAGATAGAATTTACACAATCTTCGAGGGAACTATCACAGGCGAACTTGAAAGTGCTGAAGCTAACCAGGAAGGCTTAATGAAGAGGATGACAATTACTTCAAACTAGTATATGGGAATTATGAAAGGATGGAATAAATTATGAAATACTTAAAACAGGTATTAGGCCAGGATTTGCGCCAATACACAATGGTTGTTGCGTTAGCTGCTTTGATTATTATTTTCAACATTATTTCTGGTGGAAGAATGCTTACTTCTTCAAACTTCCAGAACTTGATTTCAGGTAATGCATACGTACTTATTTTAGCTCTTGGTATGTTGATGGTTATCGTTATCGGTCAGATTGATTTGTCAGTCGGTTCCGTAGCTGGTTTCGCAGGAATGGTTATGGCACTTGTTGCTAAGAACTATAACGTTCCTTGGTGGGCAGCAGTTCTTATCGCAATTGCGATAGGTATCTTAGCTGGTGCATGGCACGGTTTCTTCCTCGCACAGCTTGGTATTCCAGGATTCATCACAACTCTTGGTGGTATGATGATTTTCCGTGGTGGTGTTATTTGGATTTCTCATTCAATTTCAGTTCCTGCTCCTGAGCAGTTAAAGTGGTTCGGTGCTGGATACTTACCTGAATGGGGACCTGCATTTACAGGCATGAACAACTCAACACTTTTACTTGGAATTATTGGAATTGTTTGCTACGTAGTAGCTCAGCTTAGAAAGTATAAGCACTCAGGCGATGGCAATGGCACAAAAGATCCACTTTGGGCTGTAATCGTTAGAATCGCTCTTATGACATTACTTATTGGTTACTTTACATGGTTATTTGGTTCAGGACGTGTTGGTACATCATTCCCTGTTCCAGGACTTATCTTATTATTACTTACAATCGTTTATCACATCATTACACAGCGTACAAAGTTTGGTCGTCACGTATATGCGGTAGGTGGTAACAAGGCAGCAGCTGCCCTTTCAGGTGTAAATGTTAAAAAGACTTATTTCCTTACAATGGTAAACATGTCACTTTTAGCATCAATCGCAGGTATTCTTTTTGTAGGTCGTTCAACAGCAGCAGGTCCTGCTGATGGAACATCATGGGAAATGGATGCAATCGCATCAGTATTCATCGGTGGTGCTGCAGTATCAGGTGGTGTTGGTACAATTCTTGCAACAATCGTCGGTGGTCTTGTAATGGCAGTTCTTAACAACGGTCTTATGCTTATGGGTGTTGGTGCCGACAAGACACAGGTTATCAAGGGCTTCGTTCTTTTAGCTGCTGTAGCATTTGATGTTTACAACAAGAAGAGCGGCAAGAGCTCAATCATTGGCAGAGTATTTGGGGGAAATAAAAAAGCTGCCAACTAATTTAAGAAGGCTTGCCTGCAGTAATAAACTGCTGGGCCTTACATATTAAGTGCACAATATGTGATTATTTAAGGAGGATGGAAAATGAAAAAAAGAACATTATTGTCAATGGCAATGGTGGCAACTATGACAGTTGCAACATTCGCAGGCTGTGGGGGAAGTAGAGAGGGAACTACAGAAGAAGCAGCAACAACAGAAACAGAGGCAACAACAGAAGAGGCTTCAGCTGATACAGCTGCAACAGATATGCCTGGTTTCGAAGAGGGAGCAACAATTGGTATCTCACTTCCATGGCTTGGAACTCAGAACTGGAAAGAAGCTGAGGAGATGTTTACAACACAGCTTGAAGAAGCTGGTTACACTCCACTTGTACAGGCTGCAGATAACAAGGTTACTCAGCAGCAACAGCAGATTGAGTCTATGATTGAGAATGGTGCAAAGGTTATCGTTGTTGGTCCTGTAGATGGATCTCAGCTTGGTTCAGTACTTGAGCAGGCTAAGGAAGCTGGCGTATACGTAATCGGATACGATCGTCTTCTTGAGAACACAACAGGTGTTGATGGTGTAGTTCAGTTCGGTTCTGTAAAGACTGGTGAGCTTCAGGCTCAGGCTCTTTTACAGGGTCTTGAGGAACAGAAGGGTGAGGCTCCTTACAACATCGAGCTTTTCGGTGGTGGTCCTGCTGATCCTAACGCACCAAACTTCTTCAAGGGTGCTATGTCAGTACTTCAGCCAAAGATTGATGATGGAACACTTGTAGTTGTATCTGGTCAGACAGACTTTACACAGTGTGCAACAGTTGATTGGGACAATGCTAAGGCACAGTCAAGAATGGATTCACTTCTTTCAGGATTCTATTCAGACAAGGAAATCGATGGTGTTCTTTGCCCTAACGATGGTATTGCAAGAGCATGTATCACATCATGCGAGAACGCTGGTCAGGACATCCCAGTAGTATCTGGTCTTGATGCTGAGAACGAGTCAGTTGAGTGGGTATGGCAGGGACGTCAGTACTCTACAGTTGCTAAGCCAACAGAAGATCTTGTTGCTAAGACAATCGAAATCATCGATTCACTTCAGGCTGGTAATGGTATGCCTGCTACAGAAGTAACAGCAGACAACGGTGTAATCGAAGTTCCAGTATATGAGCTTCCACCAGTAGTAGTTACAAAGGACAACGAGAAGGAAGTATTCGCAAATGATCCTTCACGTTTAGAGTTATTAAAATAATTTCTTCTTCATATTCTTTTTTTGATAAAACGTTTAAAGTATAATTAACTCAGAGATTGTATTTTAAACACTTATAGGGCAGTGACAATCCACTGCCCTTATTAAATGATATTTTAGGAGGTAGTGTTGTGGAAAAGAAAATTGACGTTGTGGCATTGGGAGAACTCCTTATAGATATGACTAACAACGGAGTATCAGAAAATAATAATGACTTGTTTGAGGCAAATCCAGGAGGGGCACCATGTAATGTACTTGCTATGCTTAAAAGATTTGGCCACGAAGTTAATTTTATTGGTAAGGTAGGAGATGACATTTTTGGTAGAAAGCTGAAAGCTACACTTGAGGAAGTTGGCATTGGTACAGAAAATCTTTTAATGGATAAGGATGTTCGTACTACACTTGCTTTTGTAGAGACTTTCCCAGATGGAGATAGAGATTTCTCATTCTACAGAAATCCAGGAGCAGATATGATGCTCAGAAAGGATGAGGTAGATACAGAGCTTATCAAGAATACAAAGGTTTTCCATTTTGGAACACTTTCTATGACTCATGAATTGCCAAGAGAGGCTACAATTTTTGCTCTTGAAGAGGCTAAGAAAAATGGTGCTATCATCACATTTGATCCAAACCTAAGAGAACCCCTTTGGAACAGCTTGGATGAGGCAAAAGAGCAGATTTTATGTGGCATGAAATACGCTGATTATCTTAAAATATCAGACAATGAAATCCAGTGGCTTACTGGAGAACAGGATTATACAGCAGGTGTGCACAAAATCAGAGAGCAGTTCAATATCCCGCTTATAACTGTTTCTTTGGGCAAGGAAGGAAGCCGTGCATACTATCAGCCAGAAGGCAAGGAAGAAATCATCGTAGAGGTTGATTCATTCTTATCACCAGAAACAATCGAAACAACTGGTGCAGGTGATACATTCTGCGGTTGTATAATTCATTATTTATTGGAGTATGGTATA
Organism: Pseudobutyrivibrio sp. C4; assembly: GCF_900111635.1. Lineage (NCBI taxonomy): Bacteria > Bacillati > Bacillota > Clostridia > Lachnospirales > Lachnospiraceae > Pseudobutyrivibrio > Pseudobutyrivibrio sp. C4. Next base: position 197,296 of record NZ_FOHF01000005.1, read on the forward strand.
TACGAATTAGATGAAAATAAATTAAAGGAAATGCTTACAGTTGCAAACGCTGCAGCATCTCTAATTACAAGAGTTAAAGGCGCACTTAGGGTAATGCCTTCATTAGATAAGGTTAATGAATTGGCTAAATCAAGGTGAGATAATGACTTACAAAATTGTGTTCTGTGATGTGGATGGCACATTACTTAATAAAGAACATAGATTATTGGATAGTACCTTAAAGTCCATAAAAGCATTACAGGAAAAAAATCTGCCATTTGTGATTGTTACTGCTAGAGGACCTTCTGGTATTTATCCAATATTTAAAAGATACAAGTTTGTATGCCCCATGGTTTGTTTTAGTGGAGGCCTTATCATTGATTACAATGGCCAGGTATTATACTCAAACGGATTTACAAAGGGCACAGCAAAAAAGCTTATAAACTTCATAGAAAAAGAGAATCTTGACTGTACATGGAATATCTATTCTATGGACAATTGGATCGTTAAAGACCGTGCTGACGAAAGAGTTGCAAGGGAAGAATCTATAGTTGAGGCACAGGCATCAGAAGGCGATGTTGATAGCTTGCCAGAAGGTGCAGAGATAGGAAAAATCCTGTGTATGTGCAACCCCGCTCATACTGTAGAAATTGAAAATAGACTAAAAAAAGAATTCCCATGCCTATCTATAGTTCGTTCGTCAGATATTCTTATTGAAATTATGAATAAAAACATTTCTAAGGGAGAAAGTATTGAATTTCTCTGCAAGAAATGGGATATTGATATTAAGGAAACGGTGGCATTCGGAGATCATTTCAATGACATTGAAATGCTTGAAAAGGTGGGGAAACCTTTCTTGATGGAGAATGCACCACAGGAGCTAAAGGAACGGATTGGAAATGTTACCTTTAGCAATAATGCTGATGGGATATATCATGGTTTGAAGCAAATAGGACTAGTTGATTAATCGACTAGAAAGGGGGATTTTGCATGGGACGATACGAACTTGATTCAGCTGAAAACAAAGCCTTTGTCAGAGAGATGAGGAATAGTCTGTTGTCATTTGGACACAGATTTCCTTCTCCTGGCGGAGGCTCTTATTATTTAGGGGATGACGGAACTCCTTGGAAGGACCGCCCGAGGGAAACTTGGATCACAAGTAGAATGTGCCATGTCTATAGTCTGGGAGCAATGCTTGGCCATGATGGAAGCGAAGCACTTGCTGATGCGGCGTTAAAAGGACTGACTGGGGAATTGCACGATGATGAGCATAAAGGCTGGTATGCAGGATTGACTGCTGATGGAGAGGTACTTCCTAACAAGCAGTGCTACGCTCATGGTTTTGTAATACTTGCAGCAAGCAGTGCACTTCTGGCAAAGCGTCCTGGTGCAAAGGAGCTCCTTGAAGATGCATTAGCTGTTTATGATGAATTCTTTTGGGATGAGGAGTTGGGACTTTCTACAGATACCTGGAATACAGAGTTTACAGTCTGCGATGACTACAGGGGAATCAATGCAAATATGCACACTGTAGAAGCTTTCCTTGCAGCAGCGGATGCATTGAAAAATGAGAATTATAGAGTTCGCGCAGGAAGAATTATCAATCATGTTGTGAATTGGGCAAGGGAAAACAACTGGAGAATCCCTGAACATTTTACAAGTGATTGGAAGCCTGATTTGCAGTGCAATAAAGATAAGCCAGATGATCAATTCAAGCCATATGGCGCTACTCCAGGCCACGGAATTGAATGGGCCAGACTTATCATGCAATGGGCAGTTTCTACATATGGTAAATACGATAATGAAAATGCAAAAGATTATATCGTAATTGCGGAGAAATTATACAACAGAGCAGTGGAGGATGGCTGGAATGCAGACGGCGAACCTGGCATTTGCTACACCACCGATTGGGACGGCAAGCCTGTAGTTCACGATAGAATGCACTGGACCCTTGCAGAAGCAATAAATACATCTGCAGTTTTATACCGCGTCACAGGGAATGAAAAATACAAAGAAGATTACGCTGCTTTCATGGAATACTTAGATGAAAAGGTATACGACCAGGCCACAGGCTCATGGTTCCACCAGCTCGATGAACACAACAATGTGATTGGAACAGTCTGGCCAGGCAAGTCCGACATCTACCACGCTTTGCAAGCCACAATGATTCCATACAATGATTTGGTTGGCGTGTCCATTGCCAGCGCTGTAGCCAAGGGCAATAGCTAGTGGGCTGTTGGCTTGAGGTTGTGGCTGTGGCTGTGGCTATGGCTGCGGCTATGGCTATGATTGGGGATATTTGAATTGGTTGACTACTGCCTAGATTCAGAAAATGAATTTAGGCAGTAGTTTTTTGTGAGGGGGAGTGGGGATACTACTGCCTGAGGGCAGAAAATGAAACTAGGCAGTAGTGATTGCTGGGGGTACTACTGCCTGAGAGCAGAAAATGAAATTAGGCAGTAGTGATTGCAGGGACTACTACTGCCTGAAAGCTGAAAATGAAATTAGGTAGTAATGATTGCTGGGATTACTACTGCCTGAGAGCAAAAAATGAAATTAGGCAGTAGAGATTGCCGGGCCTACTACTGCCTGAGAGCAAAAAATGAAATTAGGCAGTAGTGTTGGCTGGATATTTTACTATCTGAGAGATAGAAATAAATCTAGATAGTAATGATGGAGTAGATTTTTACTATCTGTAAATAGAATTTGATTACAGATAGTAAGAAACAGGAGAAATCTTACTATCCGCCTTGTGGTTTATCATTTTATTAGGAAAAATCAGTAGTAGGGAATAATATAACGATTAAGATGTTAATATTTGCCACGCTAATAGCCTTTGAGTCATTCCAAAGTGGCGAAATATCTGTGAAAAAGGGATGTTGCAGATGTGAAATTGTGGTGGGAATAAAGCCCAATGGGCTGCCTCCAATACCACGAATTGGTTCAATAGTTATTTGCAAATAATTTGATAGTCTAGCAAATCATATGTTTATTTACAATCGAACATCATAATATTCCAGATAAAACTTCCAATAGAGATTCGGCAAACTTTTTATGCCCATCAATTGAAAAATGAACTCCGTCGTAACCCATCTCTATATTCCATTTTCCAGCATCGATAGCATTTATGTTATGCTCTTTTGCTAGTTTCATATAGCCTGCATTAAGTCGTAAACTACAGTCATGGTATAGTTCCATTTCAGAATCTGATGCGCTTATGTATGGTGGTGCAATTAGGATAAATCTAGCCATGCAATTTTGATTCACATAATCAAGAATGCTATCAAGTCTTTGAAGTGTAGCTTCTACATCTGGATGATTTGTAAGTAGAATATCATTGGTGCCAAGCATCATCACAAAGACATCTTCTTTAGTTAGATTTTGAATGGTTGATGTGAAATAGCCATAGCCCAACTCAGGCAACATTCGGCCATTCATTCCTTCCTCAATGACTTCATAGTTGTCTTTTAGGACTTCTTTTATACGAGTAGTCCAGCGAACTTCTGTAGGATATCTACCACCCAAGAAGCCTCTTGGATCATAACCATATGTATTTGAATCTCCGAACAGAATTAGTTTTTTCATAGGGTTAACCTCATTTGGTACCAGGTAACATTGTTGTGAACTGATTCACTTATGCCTTCGTTTATAGATTGAGAATAGCCATTATTTTCAAAGTTTGCAAGACTATTATCTATAGTTTTCTTACTTGGTTACATATAACACATACTAGAAAAATTGCATGTAGAGTCATTTAAAAAGTCATGCTAATATATCAAAGCTAATTTTTAGAAATAGAGGTAAAAGTTTTTGATTATAGAGTACGACGTAGATGTAATAAGAAATGAAGACGCGGAGGATGAGGAGTATTTCTTTGAGGCAGAAGCTTCTAGCCTGGATGAATTAATATCCTTTAGCAGGACTATCAATATTAATGATCCAGATGAGGCGGGGATTGGGGTTTACAAAGATAATGCTTCAGGAAGATATATTGTTCCATTTGTTGCGGATGGTCCGGGCTCTCCTTTAAACTTCGGAGAATTTCTCGATGTAAAGTCAGTTGATGAGAAATACTGGAACATACATGAGGGAAGAAGCTATATAACAAATTTAGGAATGCTTGCGATGATGTCAGTTATTGCGTAAAAGAAAAATTCAATCAAATATAAACATCAAAGCTGCTGCTTTTCCATACAGTAGACACCTTGTTCATGCTACTGTTGTCTACATTGACCTTTTCAATTGTGGAACATTTTGGATTTGCAGCAGCTTTTTGATATGCCGACATAAATGAGGTGCCTGTGGTTATTTTTGAGCCATAGGCATCTTTTAATAAATAGATATTTGAAACATCCATAATTTAAATCCTTTGGTGCGATTGCTAAATACCGTGGGATATTATGGATTCTTTGTCTGAAAGGCATATGCGAGTAAAGTGAAGATGAGCTGAATATTGGATGATTAATAGCTGAGAAAAACTGTAACAATCCCCGCCGAAAAATCTCACTTCAATTAAAATAAAACACTTTAAAAACTTAATACTTAAGTCTAATATGAGAAGGTAAATATAGTTATTATTGGGAGGTTATATTATGCAAAAATGGTCCAGATTACTATATCAGCCTTCTCTTCCTTTATATGGAGATAGAAGAGTTACAGGCTGCGATGAACATATTGCATTGTCAAGAAAAGCTGCGGAAGAGGGCATGGTTCTTTTGGAAAATGATGGAATTCTTCCTCTGAAAAAGGAGCAGCCACTTGCTTTGTTCGGTAAGGCCAGTGTTGATTATGTAAAAGGTGGCGGTGGCTCAGGTGATGTATATTGTAAATACGTACATAGTCTTTATGATGGCTTGAAGTCTAACGGCGTATCAGTGTACGAGCCATTAATAGATTTCTATAGAGATGATTTGAAAAAGCAGTACGAAAATGGTCGCGTGCCAGGTATGACTGCAGAGCCAAAGCTTTCTGCTGATTTGGTAAAGGGTGCTACCGCATTTACGGATACAGCTGTGATTTTGATTAATCGTTTTTCTGGTGAAGGCTGGGATAGAAGCGATGTAGAATGCAAAAATGAGTACAATCCTTGGGAAACTGAAACAAGCATGCCAAAGATTGCAGGAGAGATTTTCCCTGATGGTGATTTTTATCTTACTAAGGAGGAAAAGGAGCTTGTTGCTACAGTAAAAAAGAACTTTAAAAAGGTAATTGCAGTACTTAATATTGGCGGAGTAATTGACCTTCGCTGGCTCAAGGAAGGTGGAATAAATGCAGCACTTTACATGGGACAGGGCGGCATGGAAGGCGGCGATGCAGCAGCCAAAGTTCTCCTTGGTATGGTAAATCCATCAGGCCGTCTTGTAGATACATTTGCTGGTGAGCTTGAGGATTATCCTTCTACAGCAGGCTTCCATGAGTCCTTTGATTATGTAAATTACAACGAAGATATTTATGTAGGATATAGATATTTCCTTACAATTCCAGAAGCAGATAAAAAGATTATTTATCCTTTTGGATACGGATTGAGCTACACCAGCTTTGAAAGCGACATTGTTTCAATGTCACTTTGTGATGATACATTCTATTTCACAGTAAAGGTTACAAATACAGGAGATAAGCCTGGCAAAAATGTGGTGCAGCTTTACTACAGTGCGCCACAGGGCAAGCTTTTCAAGCCAGCCAGAGAGCTTGGAGATTTCGCAAAAACAAAGTGCTTAGAGCCAGGTGAGAGCCAGATTATTTCTCTTTCTGTAAGCAAATATCAGATGTCTTCATTTGACGATTTAGGCAAGGTTAGGGATGCAAGCTATGTACTTGAAAAGGGCGAGTACAGATTCTGCCTTGGCAATAATTCAATGGATGTGGCAAAGGTAGATTTGGTTTGGAACAACGAGGAAGATGAGATTGTACAGGAGCTTTCTCACAAGCTTGCACCAGTTGAGTTAAAAGAAAGAATGCTTTCTGATGGTTCTTATGAGGCGCTTCCTCAGGGCCAGCATAAGGATATCAACGAAAGCGTTATTACAAAGATGGAGCCTGGTACAGAGGAAGGCCTTACACCAGTTGTACGTAGCAGAGATAGCTACTGCCTGATTACTCCATTTAAAAAGGATGCACACATTTTTGCTGAAGTTGCTGAGGGCAAAATCACTTTAGACGAATTTGTCGACCAGCTTTCGCTAGAAGATTTAATGAATCTAGTAGGCGGACAGCCTAACACAGGTGTGGCAAACACATTTGGATTTGGAAATCTTCCAGAATATGGTGTGCCTAGTGCTATGACAGCAGATGGTCCAGCCGGTGTTAGAATCGCGCCAGAGACAGGAATCCTCACTACAGCGTTCCCATGCTCTACACTTTTAGCATGCACTTGGAACGAGCATCTTCTTGCAAAGGTTGGAAAGGCAGGAGGCGAGGAGCTTAAAGAAAACAACCTGGCTGTATGGCTTACACCTGCAATCAACATTCACCGCAGTCCACTTTGTGGAAGAAACTTTGAATATTATTCTGAAGACCCAATTGTTGCAGGACGTCTTGCAGCAGCCTTGGTAAATGGTATTCAAAGCAACAATGTTGGTGCATCGGTTAAGCATTTTGCTTGCAACAACAAAGAGACAAACAGAAAGCACAGTGATTCACGAGTTTCAGAAAGAGCACTCAGAGAGATTTATCTCAAGGCCTTTGAAATCGTTGTAAAGACTGCAAAGCCATACACAATCATGAGCGCATACAATGCAATCAACGGTGAGAGAGCATCTGAAAGTCACGATTTGCTTACAGGAATCCTTCGTGATGAGTGGGGATTTGAAGGCATGGTTACATCTGATTGGTGGACAAGGGGCGAGCATTACAAAGAGTCAAATGCAGGCAACGACCTTAAAATGGGAAATGGCTACACAGACCGCTTGAAGGCCGCTGATGAAAAGGGCGCTCTTGACCATGAGCAGCTTAGACTAAACGCAAAAAGAATATTAAATACAATTTTGAAGTTTGATTAATTTCAACATAGAAAAAAGACACCTAGATAAAAAAGGTGTCTTTTTTTAAAAAAATGGAAGTTTTGAGTTGAAAAACATTTACATTAACTTATAGTGACGTAAATTTTTGTGTAGTATCATTCAGTTGCTCGGTTACTTCATTGTTTCGGTCCATAGCGCTAAAAATAGCCTTGATGCCGGAAACGATTTCTGTTGAATTTGCGGCACTCATTGAGATTGCCTGTGAGCTTTCCTGAACAGAATTAGTGATGGTATCAACAGATTCCACCATGGCCATCATGATTTCATTCAGACTGTCTGCTTTTTCGGTGAATTCAGATAGCATTTCATTCATGACTTCGGCAGTATGACCGTATTTTTCACCAGTATCAACGAACTCGTCGTAATCATTGATTACTGTTCCATTGATGAAATCAAGCACTTCCTTGGCATTAGAAGCCAAGGAGTTTACTGCGGCTGTAACCTCAGTTGCAATATTCTGAATGGTTGCAGCAGTCTGAGTAGAGTTTGCTGCCAGCTTGCTAATCTCATCTGCAACTACGGCAAAGCCTTTTCCGGCTTCACCAGCTCTAGCTGCCTCAATAGAGGCATTTAAAGCAAGCAGATTAGTTTGACTTGCGATATCCAAAATATCATTAGTTAAATCACTGATTTGACTGACCTTTTCTGAATCCTTAACGGAGTTTTCAAGAGTAGTTGACAGAGCAGCCATTTTTTCTCCAACATCAGCTTTTTTGGTGTTGACTTTAATTTGAAGCTCATCAGCCTCTGCTTTGATTTCGTTCGCAGTACCAGAACCCTCCTCAGCCTGGGTTGTGATTCTTTCAGCTGCTTGCTTTACATCGTCAACTCGTTCATTTATTGATTCAAGAATACCAACCACAGATTCCATATTAGCAGAGAGTTCTTCTAAGGCAGCAGACGAATTCGTTACATTATCATCTGCAAGTCGTAGTTGTGAATTGACTTCCTCGGAGCTTTCAGTAAGTACTGTAGTTCCGTCTTTTACATCCTTCATGATGCCCTGTAGGGTTTCGATGAAGTGATTAATACCGTTTTTGATGTATAAAAGTTCTGACTTTGTCTTTGTATGAATTCTTGCAGTAAGATCTCCTTCACCTTTTTGAATATTAGTAATAATCTGATTAACTTCGTTGCTTATATCCTTGATTTTAACCACAATACTTCTATAACTAATCAGGAAGTTTAATATGATTAAAAATACAATGATGGCAGCGCCAATTAGGGCGACTATTCTGCCCTGTGCAAGGAGTTTGTTCATGCTTTCCTTGGTGGCTACTGCATTATCCTGGATAGCCTGATCCAAAACTACAGTAGAATGAATCATTGCTACCTTTTGAAGTTCGGCTTTATCAAAAAGCATAGCGTAAGCATTTTCTTGATCTCCAGCGTCGCATTTTTCGATGGCTTTATCAATGTATCCACACATACGCTCATATTGTGCAGCGATTTCCTCCAGTTGAGCAGCGGCATCTTCATTATTGTAGGTAGAGAAATCGTTTGTTAAATCGGCAATGTCATCACTTACAGCCTGTTTAGCAATGTCGATTTGAGGCAAAATCGTATCCATAGTTTCCTGAGAACCAGAAGCAACATAACCTATACACTGATCGTACAAAGTCATTACGTCAGTTTTTAAATTGGCTTCATGTTCCGTTAATGTCATCATGGAGTCGAACATTTCAATACTATTTGAAGTGGAGGTTTGCATAGCCATCATAATCATCCCTAGAACAAGTATGAAAGCTACAAGCATTGCAATATTCAGAGATAATATTTGTACAACTATAGAATTGAAGCCTGAAATTTTTACATCTGTATTAGTAGTCTTATTTTTCACTATTATCTCCCCCTTTCTATTGTTTTGCATACCATGTTTCCAAAGTATTATTTATATCTGTCATGAAAGTATTGGCATCATCTTCGCCTGCAGCAAATCGGTAGAAGCAATAACATAAACCGCCTTCATTGCTTCCAACGCCAGAAGGTAAATCCATCCAATGCCAACTAGAAGTTTTGCCTTCAGATAAATAAGCAGATAAAACAGGGGCGAATGGATCGTCAGCTATGTACTGACAATCTGTGAATGGACTTACGAAGCCTGCCTGCTCTACTAAAATTTTCTGACCGGCGTCCTCTGAACACCATTGAAGAAAGGCTTTTGCAGCTTCAGTTTGACCCTCTTTTGGAATCGCCCACCAAGAAGGAGAAGATGTAAGGATTGTATCGATACCATCTTCAAAAGCGTATGGAGCCATGCCTACTTCAAAACTTCCTGCAGCTTTATATGCATCACTAGCAGCAAGGGATGCTCCAATCCAAGAGCCTTGAGTGATAAAAGCGTATTTGCCAGCAGCAAAACCTGCTACTTGAGAATCATAATCACCACTCAAAAGCATATCAGGATTTGAATATTGATAGATTAAACTCATCATAGCTGCATAGTTTGAAAATCTGGTTGCATCAACAGCATGATTATTATTTATGCCATCTATATAAGTTGTATCATCGCGAGACAAGCCTGAATCGACATACACACCAAATAAATGATTTCCAGAAGACCATCCTAAATTTACAGGTTCAACGCAACAATCAACAACACCATCTAGTCCAAGAGCTTCTTTGTTTGCATCAACAGCTTCAAATGCGGCGCGCATTGAATCAAGATTTGTGATTGATGCAGGATCAACTCCACATTTATTTAGAATATCGGCATTATAGGCTAGTCCTATGGCTTCTGTTGTATATGGAAAACCTATGGTTCCATAGTTCTCGTCTACATAAGCTCCAGATGTTCTGCTAGCCCATTCCTCATCACTTAAGTCTAAAAGTAAACCTTCCCAGTTTGAAAAACCGGATGCTTCACAGGCGATGATATCAGGCATTTGATTTGATAGATATAATCCTTTAATCATAGCCTGTGCATCAACACCAGGACCAACATCAAGTACTTCGACATGGACACCCGTTTCTGCTTCGTAGGTTTGAGCCAAAGTTTTTATCTGATCAGTTACTTCTGTTTTGATGTTTAGTAAAGTGATTTCACTTGCACCTTCATCAATATCACTAGTGGTGGATGTAGTTTCTGCTTGTTTTGTACATGCTGACAGGAACACAGCCAAAGCTAGAACCATACATCCCAGTATCGAATTTAGCTTCTTCATTATTGCAACCCTCCATAATGAAATTTGTCTATTATGTTTGATTGTATAACGAATGAATTAAAATTCTGTGAATAGTAGCGGATTTTTGGTATAAAAAAAGCAGGTCTAATTGACCTGCTTTAATACTAGTTTTTCAAACTGTCATATTCTATCGATACGAGGCTGTCGCCGTCGAATACGAAGACGAGAGTCATTGTGTCGGTTGTGTATTTCATGGAGCCGGTAGCTTCTTCGGTTGGATCGCCGTAGGCTGCGATGATGTCGTCACGAGAGCTTGAAAGGTCGATGCCTTCGGCTGTGGCTACGTTGTCTGTACGAAGGAGTACGTAGAGGATTAAGTCTGTGTCTCCATCTGGGTATGTCTGGATTTCGAAGTCGTTGTAGGTGTAGAGCTTTCCGATGCCTTCGGCAGCGCAGCTTGGTGATTCGAAGTATGAGTTTGGCTCGCCAAGTGCTTCAACGATAGGTGCTGCATCGGCGTCTACAGGGATTGTTGTGCCGTTGTATGAGAATACGTAGCCGCTGTTTGTAGATGCTTCTGTAGTGGATGTAGTGTTGCTTGATTCGATGACTTTTGTGTCGCTAGAACCTCCGCATGCAACAAGTGAAAGTGCAGTAGTTGCGATTAACGCAAATGCGATAATTTTGTTTTTCATTTTGATAGGTCTCCTTTATGTAAATTCATTGTTTGCTATTGGATAGTTGGATACTTGCTAGGGTCATAATTGTGTGTGTTATGATGTGCGTTTGAGTATTCCCATAGGTCGGCGTCGTGCCAGTAGAATATCTTTGTGCCATCTAGCTGAAGGTTTGGATCGTAGTGATACCAGCCTTCGCCTATATCAATTAACAACCAGTAGTGACCACGTGTATCGCGAATCTTTTCGATTTCCATATTTTTAATGCCAAGTCTGTTGAGCATGACTTCGGCAGTTTTTTGCTTGACAGTGCAATCGCCTATGCGGTTGTGCATTCCTTTGTAGGCTGCTGAGTAGAGGTCATCAATTCCTGCTGTTTCAGAATATTGGATGTTGTCTACTACCCAGTCGAAGACTGCCTTGGCTTGATCATATTGAGACATATCGTCGGTGATGATTTCAGCAAGAATGGCATCGGCCATTGCATTAACATTTTCTTCTGTGGCTTCGGCAATTTTTGCTGAGACTATTTTTACAGTTGTAGTTTCTGTGGTTGTGTTACCTGCAGAATCTGTGGCTGTGTATGTCAAATTGTAAGTGCCACGCTTATCTACATTTACTTCCGAGCTGTCAACTTCAAGCGTAGGATTTGGGTCCAAATCATCTGTCACTTCAACGTTCTTTTTATAAGAAACTGTATCGCCCTGGGTGATTTCAATTGGTTCTACGCCTGTAATAACAGGTGGTGTGGAATCCTTTCTAACAGTACAAGGGATAGTTGCAGTGGTTTGATTGCCAGATGCATCTGTGACAACTATTGTGGCATCGAAAGAGCCCTCTGTTGTAAAGTCGTATGATTCGGCAAAATCAATGGTGCAGTTGCTCACATCGTTTACAGATTCAACTAAATCAGCGGCTGTTGGAACATCTGCTGTGGTGTACATATCGATAGAGTCTGCTGAAAGAGTAACAGTAGGCGCTGTGGTATCCTGCACATGCAAGGTGGAGGTAAAGGAGCGTTCCCTTCCTCTTGAATTCGTACATATGATAGTAAGCTCATAATCACCTGGTACATTTGGATCAAAAACAGAATCATCTGAAAACCTGGCGGAAGTGGTTGGATCCTTTAGAAATTCTGTTACATCGCAATCTGAGGTACCGGCTTCAACAAAAACTTCGGAATATACAAGGTCCGAGTGGTTTGTAACGTATATTCCAAGGATGATAGCGGTAGTAACAAATAGAATTGCAGGTGTTAGAATAAAAATAATAAATATTTTCTTTTTCATAATCATTCTACCTATAAATATATATTTAATTAAAAAAATTATAGTTCATTTTCCCTTAAAAACAAAGCATTCGTAAAAGAAAATGCTGGTTATAAATAAAATTGATAGCTAGCTATTAAATCTAGGTATAATGAACCGTATTGAAGTAGAGTTTATGGTGTGTTAAAGTCTCATTCATAAACAAATACGAAAGAAAACCCCAATATAAATAATGGGCTTGAAGGAGGAGACAAATATGAAAAACAACTTATTAAAGAAGATTACTAGTGTATCATTAGCAGGTGTTGTATTGGCTGGGGCACTTGTAGGTTGCGGAAGCTCAGATGCAGCTGCAGACACATCATCAGAGGAGACAACAGAAAGCGCAGAAGCTACAGAGGATTTAGTGCCAATCACAGTTGCAGCATCAGCTACACCACATGCAGAGATTCTTGAAGCTGCAAAGCCATTACTTGCTGAGCAGGGATATGATTTACAGGTTACAGTATTCGAAGATTATGTACAGCCAAACGAGGTTGTAGAGTCAGGGGATTTTGATGCAAACTACTTCCAGCATGTACCTTATCTTGATAGCTTCAACGAGGAGCACGGAACACATCTTGTAGATGCTGGTGATATTCACTATGAGCCATTCGGAATTTACCCTGGCACAAAGTCATCACTTGATGATGTAGAAGATGGTGATGTTGTTGCAATTCCAAACGATACAACAAACGAAGCTAGAGCACTTTTACTTCTTCAGGACAATGGTCTTCTTACATTAAAGGATGGCGTTGGTCTTGAGGCAACAGTTAACGATATCACGGAGAACCCATACAACCTTGAATTCCAGGAGCTTGAGGCTGCTCAGGTAGCACGTGTAGTTGGTGAGGTTGCTTATGTAGTTCTTAATGGTAACTATGCACTTGAGGCAGGCTACTCAGTTGCTAAGGATTCAATCGCATATGAGGCTTCAGATTCAGTTGCAGCTGAGACATATGTAAACATCATCGCTGTATACGAAGGACATGAGAACGACGAAAAGATTCAGGCTCTTGTATCAGTGCTTAAGTCTGATGAAATCAAGAAATTCATCGAGGATACATATGATGGAGCAGTAGTATTCTACGAAAAATAAGTCGTATACTTGACCAATATAAAGACAAAGGTTAATCTAAACAAGTGTAGTATTACTACACTTGTTTTTACTTTTGACTACTAAAAATAAAGGAAAAAATATGAACGAAATTGTTGTAAAAAACTTATCGAAAACCTTCGATCAGTCAGAGACAAAGGTCGATGCGTTAAAAGACATTAATCTTACAATTGAAACAGGTGATATTTATGGAATCATCGGTATGTCAGGTGCTGGAAAAAGTACCCTTGTAAGATGCTTTAACTTTTTAGAGAGACCAACTAGCGGTGAGGTTTGGATTGGAGATAAAAATCTTGGTGCTCTTTCAGAGGCCGAGCTTAGAGCTGAGCGTAGCCAGATTGCTATGATTTTCCAAAGCTTCAATCTTCTTATGCAGAAAAATGTTTTGGATAACATCTGTTTCCCACTTCGTCTTCAGAAAGTTTCAAAAGCAGATGCCAGAAAAAGAGCAAAGGAATTACTTGAAGTAGTAGGCCTTGCCGACAAAGCAAAGGCATATCCAGCTCAGCTTTCAGGTGGTCAGCGTCAGCGTGTTGCTATCGCTAGAGCTCTTGCAAACAATCCTAGAATTCTTCTCTGTGATGAGGCAACATCAGCCCTCGATCCACAGACAACAGCTTCTATTTTAGAGTTGCTTAGAGATATCAATAAAAAGTATGGTATTACAATCGTTGTAATCACTCACCAGATGTCAGTTGTATCTGAAATTTGTAACAAGGTTGCAATCATTGAAAAGGGCCAGGTTGTTGAAAACGGTTTGGTTGAGGATGTATTTAATCATCCAAAGTCTAGTGCGGCTAGAGAACTTATCCTTCGTGGTGATAGCGAAAAGTCTGGTGGCACAGTAGAGACTCTCAATGGCGAAAGAAAGATTCGTATTGTATTTACAGAGAATTCTTCTTTCGAGCCTGTTATTGCAAACATGGTATTGAAATTCCAGACTGCAGTTAACATTCTTCGTGCAGATACAAAGAACGTTGGCGGTTTTGCAAAGGGCGAAATGATTCTTGGACTTCCAGAGGATGAACAGCTTCAGGAGGATATCATTATTTATCTTAAGGAAAGAGGCCTTGAAATTGAGGAGGTGACTGGAGATGTTTGATTCACAGGTTATTAATATGATTTTAGAGGGTATTCGCGATACTCTTTACATGACAATTGTTTCTACTTTAATTGCATATGTTTTAGGATTACCACTTGGAATTCTTCTCAAGGTCACAAGCAAGGATGGCCTTAAGCCTAACGTAGTAGTTTATAGAATTTTGGATGTTATATGTAACGTAGTTCGTTCAATACCATTCCTTATTCTTCTTATTTTATTAATTCCATTTACAAGACTTGTTGTTGGAAAGAGCTATGGCTCTACAGCCACAATTGTTCCTCTTGTAGTTTGTGCTGCACCTTATATTGCACGCATGGTTGAGTCTTCACTTAATGAAGTGGACCCAGGTGTTATTGAGGCTGCAAAATCAATGGGAGCAAGCAACTGGGATATCGTGTTTAAGGTAATGCTTGTTGAGGCTCGCACATCTCTTATTGTAGGAGCAACTATCACAACTGGTAACATCCTTGGATATTCAGCTATGTCTGGTACAGTTGGTGGTGGCGGACTTGGCGATATCGCCGTTCGTTACGGATATTACAGATGGCAGACAGATATTATGATTGTTACGGTTATTCTTTTGATTATCTTATTCCAGATTATTCAAAATGTTGGAATGAAAGTTGCTAGTAATTTAGATAAGAGAAAGTAGTTTAAATATGATCAAATTAATCGCCACAGATGTAGATGGTACATTAGTTAAAGATGGATCATCTGAAATTTATCCTGAGTTTATTGAAAAGATAAAAGAGCTTAGAGACCAGGACATCATTGTTTGTATTGCAAGTGGTAGACAGTCCACAAGCGTTGAAAGAATGTTTGATGAAATCAAAGATGATTTGATTTTCATAGCAAGTAATGGCGCTCACGTTAAATGCAGAGGTGTGGATATTCACGTTGCAGAAATGAACTGGGAATACGTGAAGGGACTTACACATGAACTAAGAGAAACACCAGGCTGCAACATTATTTGGGAAGGCCCTGGCGTTACTTATATTGAGCCAGGAAATGATGAAAGCTTTATCAAGCTTCTCACTGAAGGATATCGTAATCACGTAGAGGAAGTAGAAGATATCCTTACAGCCGGCAAAAAGATTATCAAAATATCAGCATTTAATAGACCATCTATCCGTGACCTTGGTGAGGGCAAAATCATTCCAGAATGGAAGGACAAAGTAAAGGCTACAATGGCTGGAGAAGACTGGATTGACTGTATGGATAAGTCAGTTGATAAAGGCGCAGCCCTTGGCTTTATACAAAGAATCTTTGATATTTCACCAGAGGAAACAATGGTGTTTGGCGACAACAATAACGATATTGGTATGCTTGATGTTGCAAAGCATAGCTATGCAGTAGCATCTGCCCCAGATGTTGTTAAAGAGCATGCAAATAACATCTGTCCATCATGGGCTGAAAAGGGCGTATATCAAGTTCTAAAAGAATTCGAATTTTAACAATTATATAAAACATGTGTTTGCCTCTAGCTTATAATGGTGTAATATAAAGCTAGAGGTTTTTTATATGAGTGATAGATTAATATTTCACATTGATGTTAATAGTGCTTTTGTTTCTTGGTCTGCGGTGGAGATGCTAAAAAATGGTGGGCCTGATTTGCGTGAAGTCCCATCCATAGTTGGTGGCGATCCAGATTCTAGAAGAAGCATTGTAGCGGCAAAATCAATTCCTGCAAAGAAATATGGGATTGTTACTGGGGAGCCTGTTTCCAGTGCTCTTAGAAAATGTCCTAATCTTGTAATTGCTGGCTCAAATTTTGATTGGTATGTAAAATGTTCTAGAGCTTTCAAAGCAATATGCCAGGAATATACCCCTACGATGCAATCTTTTTCAATTGATGAAGTATTTTTGGATATGTCTGGCATGAATCTTATTTATCCAGATCCAATTGCAACAGCTTATGAAATAAAGGATCGAGTCTATAAAGAACTTGGATTTACTGTTAATGTGGGTGTCGCTTCTAATAAATTATGTGCAAAAATGGCTAGCGATTTTGAAAAGCCAAATAAGGTGCACACTCTATTTTCAAATGAAATAGAGAGCAAAATGTGGCCTTTACCAGTGGAGGATTTATTCACATGCGGCAAATCTACATCAGCAAGGCTTAGGAGCCTAGGAATATTTACAATTGGTGAATTGGCGAAATATCCAGTGGAGCAATTGACAATGCTTCTTGGAGAACGTGGGGCCATACATTTTCATAATTATGCAAATGGTATAGACGATTCCCCAGTGCTTCAGGAGGCAGAGGATGCAAAGGGATATTCTGCAGAAACAACGGTTGAAGAAGATTTAGTAGATATAGAAGCCATCAACCGTCTGCTGTTGGCTCAGACGGATGTAGTCGCAGCACGTATGAGAGCCGATGAGGGAAAATGTAGATGTATAGGTGTCACATTTAGGAATCTTGATTTTGTAAATAAATCCCATCAGAAAAAACTTCCGGAAGCTACAGATGTAACAGATATTATTTTTGAAACTGCTAAGCAGCTAATAAGAGAAAGCTGGCATGGAGAGCCTCTCAGGTTGCTGGGACTGTCTCTATCAGATATAGAAAGAGATGGATTTGAGCAGATGTCGTTATTTCAGGATGAGAATAAAGAGAAGAGAAAAGCATTGGATTCTACGCTGGATTCTATAAGAGGAAAATTTGGAAATAGTGCAGTGCAGCGCGCCAGCACCATTGATACTAGCAAAAATATCAACAGATGGAATCAATAACCACTATATTTGAGCAAAACTTGCTTATGATTGAATTGCCTACATATGCAAGATATTCATCATAATCGATATAGAAGATTTGCCCCCAGGATGAAACCTTTATCATTGTATTGTGGATTGGGGTATCATTATGAATAATAGCTATCGCATTTACGTAGTGACTATTAGTAGATGCGGTAGCTTTATATGTATCATTTATAGAATCATAGGAATAGAGTGTTATTCTGCGATTATATCGATACAATCCCCAGATGACAGGGATGTTGTTACTAAGCATTTCTTCCATGGTAGAAAGCATATTTTTGTGCCCATGAATACCATTCCATTTTGCTTTCATTTGAATGGAGTCCATGGAATTAATATATCTGCATATTTGAAATGGTAGAATGCCAATGGAAATTGTGCCGAAGAATTCCCGGGTAAACAACTTCGTAAATACGATAGTAGTGGAAAACTGATGACACAGCTGGAGATAATCGTGCATAGAAATAGAAGTGTTATTTGCAAGATAAAGGCCACAATCGATTGCTGAAATCATACCGCAACCTTGATTACTAAGGCCTTTAAGGTCAGTATTATTAAGCCATGATTGATTAAAACCACAGCCGATTATTTTGCCATTATCATCTTTGATTTGAATGTATTCCCTGGCCAATTTTTGTGCTTTCATATCTATGATTTTATCATTATAAAAAAATATAAACAATTGTGTAAAAAGTGCTTGACTTATCCTTGGAATTCCTATAGAATAACCATTGTTGTTGAGGAAACAACAGATATGCGCGAGTGGCTCAGTTGGTGGAGCACCACCTTGCCAAGGTGGGGGTCGCGGGTTCGAGTCCCGTCTCGCGCTCTTTTAATATAAAAAATGAGGTCATCCAAATGGGTGACCTCATTTTTTTTACTATATGAACTTCGCAATATCTTCAACATTCTTGCGAGGTGGCTTCTTAGTAACAGATTCTGATCTATAACCAACAGCAATGATGCTCATGACCTGCTCGTCCTCTGGAATGCCACAGAAATCTGCAACAACATTTGCATCTCTTAAGCCCATGATAAGTGTGCCTACACCAAG
>NZ_FOHF01000006.1:0-201455 GCF_900111635.1 Pseudobutyrivibrio sp. C4
AAGGGCAGGTAGATGGGCCAGCTGCAGTCCTTGGGTGCCGCATGGTTTATAGGTGCCAGATATCGGCGTTGTACTGGGCGATGGTGCGGTCGCTTGAGAAGAAGCCTGCGTTTGCGATGTTTTTAACCATCTTGCGGCCCCATGTAAGGCGATCTTCGTAGTCGGCGAAGGCTTTTTCTTTGGTCTTGCAGTAGTCCTTGAAGTCAGGGAAGGTCATGAACCAGTCCTTGTTGAGGAGTTCGTTGTAGAGACGCTCAAGGTTCTCCTTCTGGCCTACTGCAAGAAGCTCGTCCGATACGATGAAGTCAACGCACTTCTTGAGGTTTGCGTCTTTTTCGTAGTAGTCGCGTGAGCAGTAGCTTGCATCTGCGTAACGCTTGATTACTGTGTCTGAATCTTCACCGAAGATGTAGATGTTGTCATCACCTACAAATTCGTGCATTTCTACGTTGGCGCCATCCATTGTACCGATTGCTACGGCTCCGTTGAGCATGAACTTCATGTTTGAAGTACCTGATGCTTCCTTTGAAGCAAGGGAAATCTGCTCGTGGATATCGCAGGCTGGGATAAGCTTTTCTGCAAGTGTTACGTTGTAGTTTTCAACCATAACAACCTTGAGATATGGGCTTACCTCTGGATCCTTTGCAATGATTTCTGATAAGCAGAGGATAAGATGAATGATATCCTTTGCGATAACGTATGCAGGTGCAGCCTTTGCGCCAAAGATAACTGTGATTGGACGAGCAGGCTTTTTGCCTTCTTTGATTTCGAAATATTTGTTTATTACGTAGAGGGCGTTCATCTGCTGACGCTTGTACTCATGAAGTCTCTTAATCTGAATGTCGTATACGCTGTTGTCGTCAATTTCGATGCCTTGAGTCTTTGCAAGATAGTTCTTGAGAACAGTCTTGCGTGCGTTCTTTACATCAAGGAAACGCTGAACAACTGCATCGTCATTCATATACTGTTCAAGCTTCTTAAGCTCTGTTGCATCCTTCTTGAAGCCAGGACCAATAAGCTCTTCGATAAGCTTAGAAAGCTCTGGGTTGCAATATAGTAACCAGCGACGGAATGTGATTCCGTTTGTTTTGTTGTTGAACTTTTCAGGATAGAGCTCATAGAATTTATGTAGCTCTGTCTCCTTTAATATTTCAGTATGAAGGGCAGCAACACCGTTGATTGATATGCCATAGTGGATATCCATGTGTGCCATGTGTACAAGACCATCCTTGATGATGGCAACATCTGGGTCTGCAACCTTCTTTGCAATGCGGTTGTGAAGCTCGCGAATGATAGGCATGAGCTGTGGAACAGCCTTCATCATAAAGTGGATAGGCCACTTTTCAAGGGCTTCTGCGAGGATGGTGTGGTTTGTGTAAGCTGTGCACTTTGAAACCACATCAATTGCCTCGTCCATTGTAAGCCCACGAATCTGAAGGAGTCGAATGAGTTCCGGTATAACCATTGATGGGTGTGTATCGTTAATCTGAATTACAGCATAATCTGCTAAATCATAAAGGTTTGAGCCCTTTTCTACAGCTTCATCAAGTATGAGCTGAGCAGCATTTGAAACCATGAAATACTGCTGATAAACACGAAGTAATCTACCATTGTCATCAGAATCATCTGGGTATAAGAACAATGTAAGATTCTTTGTAAATTCGCTCTTATCGAAATTAATTCCATCTTTAATAATTGATTCATCTACTGTATCTACATCGAAAAGATGGAGCTTTGTTGTAACTGAATCATAGCCAGTTACATCTATATCATACATACGAGATGTTACATTGAAGCCACCAAAATCAACCTGGTATGTGCGCTCTGTTTTTGTCATCCAGCTGTGCTCTGACATCCATGGGTTTGGTTCTTCATTCTGAAGATTATTATTGAATACCTGCTTAAAAAGTCCCATGTGGTATGCCAATCCAACACCATCACCATTAAGACCAAGTGTTGCAATTGAATCAAGGAAGCAAGCTGCAAGACGACCAAGTCCACCATTTCCAAGTGAAGGCTCAACCTCAATCTCCTCTATTTCTGCAAGAGACTTTCCACAAGCCTCAAGCTCAGCCTTAACCTCATCATATATTCCAAGATTAATAAGGTTGTTTGAAAGGAGCTTACCAATCAAAAACTCAGCGCTGATGTAATAAAGCTTTTTCTTGCCTCCAGCAATCTCCTTGCTCTTAGCCTTATCTTTTACATACTCAAGTAAGCCAACATAAATCTCTTCATTTGTACACTGATCCATGTGGCGACCAAATCGAATCTTAATATACTCATTTGCAGTCATAATTACCCTCCTCGGTGATTAATTAGTTACCATTTACTTGGATTATACTGCTCATATATGGGCTATTACTTGCACAAACCCACTATAAAGTGATACTATTCTATCAAAATAGGAGATAGACACATGATAAATATTAACGATTATCAGTCCATACATGAGGTCACTAGCCACTTTGACTACAACATTCCATACAACACATATCCTTGTACTATTCCGCTGGATTTCGATTCGGTGCCACTGCACTGGCATGAGGATGCAGAGTTTATCTATATAAAAAAGGGTACAGGAATCATTATCATCGACGGGAATGAAAACACTGTAACTGCCGGGGATATAGCGTTAATTTTGCCAGGCAAGGTCCACGGTATTTATCAGCTTTCGGATAATTCTATGGAATACGAAAACATCATTTTTGATTCAAAGATGTTTGCTTCCAACCTGGATGAGTTCTATGACAGATTTCTCATGCCATTTTTCGAGAACACCGTGGATATTCCCCAAGTTTTTAGGCCTGGCGTCACCGGATATGAAAGTATAAAGAAGTATCTGGATAGCAACGACAACATCTCCAGCCACAGAGAAGGGGCATGGGGGCTGGCCATCAAAGGCAATCTCTATCTACTTCTATTTAATTTAGTAACGCTTTATGAAGATAAGATTGATACGAAGAATAAGAAGAAAATCGACAAGCTAAAGCCTGTCATCAAATATGTAGAATTGAATTATGGTAATCAAATCACCGTTGCTGAAATGGCAGATTTGGCAGGTTTTTCTGAATCTCATTTTATGCGATTTTTCAAAGAAGCCTTCGGCGTAAGCTTCATCACCTATCTAAACGACTACAGGCTTTCCATGGCCTCCCGCCTGCTTTTAGAATCTGAGGAGACAATCCTTACCATATCCCAGCAGGTTGGCTTTGAAAATCTCTCCCACTTCAACCGTCAGTTTAAACGCAAATATAATAAAACTCCTAGAGAATACAAAAAAGCATAGCAGCCGTAACTGCTATGCTTTATTTTTACCATTCTAATTAGTACCAACCGTAGGTGTCGTAATCCTCATCCTCGTAGTAGTAATCGTCGTAGTCATAATAGTCATCATAATAATCATCGTAGTAATAATCATCATAATAGTAATCATCGTAGTAGCTATCATATCCGTACAAGCCAAGGATCATCATGTAGATAGCTTCATCATCGCCAGACTTTAATGTCTCACTGATTGTCTTGAGAACCTCAACGTATTCGCTAGGTACCTTTGCTGCCTCAAGGTTGCTAACTGTTGATGACAAATCAACGATCTTGAGAAGGTCAATCATCTCTTCTGAATCCATATTTTCAAGGTCGTAAACTGTTCCGGCCTTTGACATATCTGGCACATCTTCCATTGAGTATGAAAGATTTACCTGAAGAAGTGAATCGTTGTCTGCCATTACATTCATGTCGATTTTACCAGTAGTGCCTTCTGCCTGAACTACGAAATCGTACTGAGCTAATGCAAGGAACTGCATGTCATCCTCGTAGATCGACTCAGTCATTCCTTCGCCAAGTGTAACAAGGAACTCTGCGTTAACGCCGCGTGTCTTTCTATATGTCTTCTGATCGAAGTTCTTAACATCGACAGTAAAGTATTCTTCGTCATCTAATGCAACTGTGTATGTTCCGTTTAAGAACTCATCCTGTGATGTGCCCTTACCATCAATTGTAAGTGTTTCACCCTCTGAATCAACAATCTTTAACTTAAGACCTGAATCAGCGCCATCCTCTGGCATGTATAATGTAAATACTTCGCCATCTGCGTCGTCGTCATATGAGATACCCTTGACGTTGAATGAGCTATCAAGGTAAACATAAAGGACACCAACATCCTTGTTCTTCTTAGGATTCTTTTCAATCTTCTCTAATGTCTTCTTAGCATCCTTCTTTGCATCAGAAATCTCTGATGTGATCTCATCCCAGTACTCTTCTGCATCTGTGTACTCAGAATACTCATCTGACTGAATCTCTGCCTCGAGGAATGGCATAAGCATTTCCTTAAGGTCATCATCTTCCTCAAATGCCTCAGCTAAATCGTATGTAAGCTGAGCATCTGTCTGTGCGTCGATTGTGATAGCGAGCTCTGTGTATGTAGCCTTTACGCCGCTTGCCTTGATTTCCTTTTTGCCCTTTGTGATATCTGCGCCTGCAAGATCCTTCTTGATGATGCTTGCGTAGTTATCAGCAGTTGTGCTCATCTGAGCAGGTGTTGGATATGTCTCTGCGTATGTTGAAAGCTGTGTTGTGTAATCAGCGATTGCCTTAACAATTTCCTGCTTGTCAAAATCTGAACCAACAAGGAATGATGCATCAGAAACAACTTCTGGAGCTGAAATGTAAGCCTCGCCTGCATTTGCATCAATAAGTGCCTGGAATGTAGTAATGTGTGTGCCGTTGATGCTTGCATCTACATCAAGTCCTAATGACTTATCCTGAACATCCATAGCGATTGTTGCACCTGCGCTATTGAACCAAGAAATATCTTCTGCTGTCATGCCCATCTGGTCTGCTAAAAGGCTCTTGATTTTGTCGCCAAGTGTAAAATCTACTGAAAGAGTCATATCGCCATTTAAATCAGCGTATGATTCCTGGATGGAATTGTAGCTAACCTCATATTCCTCAACAAGGCTGCCTGACTGATTGTCGATTGCTTTAGCAAGCATCTTTGCAGGATTGTTGATGAATTTATATGCGAAGAATCCGCCTACTGCAAGAAGTGCAATTACAACCACTACAACGATAGCGATGATAATTCCTTTCTTGCCCTTCTTAGGAGCTGGAGCTTCCTCAGCTGGTGGAATTGGTGACCACTGTGGAGCTGGCTCTGGAGTAGGCTGCTCTACTGGAGCTTCTGCTGCTGGCTGCTCCTCAGCCTGGGCAGACTGCTCAGAAAGCACTTCATCTACTGTAAGAACTTCTTCTGTATTTTCCTCTACTGGAGTTTCCTCTACAACTGGAGCTTCTTCTGTCTCCGATACTTCCTCTACTGTCTCTTCTACAATCTCTTCTACTGGTTCCTCAGCCTGAACCTCTTCTACTTGTGGTTCTTCTACTTCTGGAGCAGCCTCAACAACTGGTTCCTCAACAGGGGCTTCCTGTGGTGCTGGAGCTACAGGCTGCTTTGCTGGAGTTCCACACTTTGGACAGAACTTCGCTGTGGCGCTAAGCTCAAATCCACATTTAGTACAAAACATAAATCTTCCTCCCTCTCACTTTGAGTGTCGTTTGATGGTATTAATTATATACCATAAAATTAAAAAAGCAATACCATAAATTAATAAACTTTTTAAATAGTATAAATCATGGATGCTATATAAATAGTGGAATGTTGGGCAAAATCGCTGTAATGCACGACCTTCTTTGAAGTCGATGAACACAGGCGAAAGCATTGCCGATGCCATGATAAGAATCGGTGTAACGATTCCAAGTCCCTTAATGCTGTGAATGATTTCTCTTATAAAAATGGCCACCACGATGACAACAAAATCATATGCAGCAATGGTCGCAATCTCTCTTCCCAGGGATGTGAAAACACCTCCCCAGTACAAGCCAACAAGTACCATTATTGTCGGAATAAAAATTATAACTAGATAATAAAGCAAATCTCTGAGTACAAAGCACCTGGTCTTCCACCAGATAAACAAACCGCTTGCCTCATCCTCAAGATAATACATGGATGCTGCGATTCCACAAAGGAGAAGCCACAATGCCAAGATTCCACGAAGAGGCATCATCAGATAGTTAGTATCTTCAGATGAATTGTCTGTGCCATCAACATAGCCCATCTCAAAGAGATTGCCATTAATCTCGTAATTATCATATGTTTCGATGATATGATTCAACTGGTCCTCAGTTGGATTATCACCGTACACATTTTTTGAAATATAGTAAATAGCCATTTGTCTGGCGATCATAGGATAAACCCTGCTGGAGAGAACCTCCCTGCCAAGCATGTGGGTAAGACCACTTTCTCGGATAACAATTTCTATCTTTGTTTTGGTCTTGCCCTTTGTGGCCATGTTACCCACAAGGGCATCCAAATCCTCGGGCACAATCCACCCTTCGGTAAGCTGCTGTGACTCCACATCCTTCACCACCGCATCTGCATCGTCATAAAACTTAAAGAGCAGACTTCCTGGATTGGATTCCAGATTCTCTTTCAGCCATTTGGAGCAACTGTCATCACCTGGAATGTAAACGCCGATTGTCATAAGCCCCGATGGTGCAGCACTCATAGCATTTAGCATGAGCACCATCAATGGAACTACCAAAAGCATGGCTATGTAACTTTTCTTTTTTAATAACCTTTTTAATAGTAGTAAGTATTTCATCCTTATTTCATCTTCTGTCTTCTCACAACCATTGCAATTCCAAGGAATGCCACGGTGTAAGCGCACATAATCCAAAAGTATAATCCTGTCTCATCGTCGGTAGTCACACCGCCCATGTATGAAAAAGCCACACCTGACGGAATGAACTCGCCAATTCTTTGGACAATTGCAGGGAAGAATGTCTTTGGATAGAAATATCCAGACACGTATCCCATTACAATGTAAAGCATAAATGCCACCAGAATTTTGTTGATGACACCTACAAGAATTTCAAAAATCATAAATCCTAATGCAGCAAACATGATGGATACAGGAAGCAATTTGCCTGCAATTTCGCCTAGGGCTTTCATCAGATTTACATCTGTCTCCACAGAATCAAGCACTCCAAAGTGTATAGCCACTGCCATCAGTCCAAATATCACTGCCATGCAAATGATGTTGATGGTCAAAAATGGGATATACTCACCAAACACCTGAGCCACCGCACCGATGCCCTTTGATTTCATGAACCTGATTCTTCCATCCTTTTGGCCAAGGAAAAATGAGATGGCACAGAATGAAAGCAGAAGCATGAAGAACAAAAGTATTCCAAGGAAATAATAGGCTGGTGTGGATAGTCCATCAGAAAGACCAAGCTCTGTGATTTCTGCCACATTGGTTCTAACGATTAGCGCCGAAATATATCGCATAAACAAATCGTTTATTTTCTCGGAGCGATAGTTTTTATCGAAGCCCTCTTCCTTCATCAACTGCCTGAGGGTAAGTATGCCTGTCTCGGAATAAATAATGATGTGAGTTGCAATGGATGAAATCTCGTCCATCATTACATTTGAAATACCCTTCTGTCCGGATGTGGCATAGTATTTTAGCTTCGCATCATTTGTCATTGCATCAAGCGCATTGCTAAACTCCTCCGTAATTATGATATACGCAGAAATATCAGCGTTTCTAAGAGCCTGCTTGGCAGCCTCTTCATCATCGTACTCTACCAGCTCAATCATGTATCGGCTCTCATCAAGGGTGCCTACCATGTAGATTCCAAGGCTTATCATTTCATCGTCAGTGTCACCAACAACACCCAGCTTATAGCGCTGCTGCTCAGAGGCATAAGTGTCGCTATAGATAAGTGCATACCCTGTTACGGACAGCAAAAAAGCCACCACTATAATCATTGCGAGTATTCCGGGTAGCAGTTTAAATATTCGTTTATATTGAATTAGCAAATAATCTTTAAACTTTACCATAACTCTATAATCTTCCTATCAAATGAGGAATGTCCCCGTCGTACTTGTAAGGCACAAGCTTCCCTTCCTTAAGGATGAAGCATTTGTCGCAAAGCTCTATCTCCTGCACCTCGTGTGTTGCAATGATCAAAGAACCGCCCTGGCGCTTGAACTGCTCAAAGTAAGTGTAGATTCTCTCCTTGCACACCAAATCAAGAGCCGCTGTTGGCTCATCCAAAAGCATAAGCTTTGGATTGGAATTGATAGCGCAACCGATAGTGAGACGCTTCTTCATACCGCCTGACATTTGATTTACAGGAACCTTTATAAACTGGTCGATTCCA
The DNA here is from genome assembly GCF_900111635.1 of Pseudobutyrivibrio sp. C4. Lineage (NCBI taxonomy): Bacteria > Bacillati > Bacillota > Clostridia > Lachnospirales > Lachnospiraceae > Pseudobutyrivibrio > Pseudobutyrivibrio sp. C4. The sequence continues at coordinate 8,230 of NZ_FOHF01000006.1, forward strand.
AGCATCGCCAGAAAACCGTCCTGAAGCTCCTTCTTCAACTTGTCAGGTTTGTACCACATGCGCAGATTGTCCCAGGCGGTAAGCTCTGTTATCAGAGGCGTCTCCTGTGGAACGTAGGCCACAAGCTCATTTCTTAATTTTGTATTTTTCAGCAAATCCTTGCCATCAATGTTGAAAAAGCCAGAATTAGGCTTTTGAAGTCCCGCTAGAATTGTAAGAAGTGTAGATTTTCCACTACCATTCTCCCCAAGGATTCCCACAATCTCACCAGGCTCTACCGTAAAGTCGATACCTGCCAAGACTGTGTGCTTCCCATATTTCTTTTTAACATTTTTTATTTCAATCATTACTCAAATAACCCCTTGTAATTGTAGGTTGTATAGAAATCAAGCTCTACATTAATGTATTCCTCGTAGTTGTCCTTAGTAAGTTCATCTGTGCCAGAATACATCCAACCTAAAATCTGTGAATTAATCCAATCACCATGATGACATTCATCACTGTAATTGTCCAGATTTGTTGTGATATCAAACTCATTATTGAATGAGAATAGATGGATATTGTCGCACTCAAGCATTAGCTCGATTGCATATTTTTCCGCTGCTATCCATCTTTGAACTGTTCCAAGCTCATTTTGTGAGCCCCACCATGCAATGGAGTATGGTGTGAAATAATAGTAAAACTGAATGTCCGGATTGTCCGTTGCAAGCTGGACAACATTCTGTGTGATGTTTTCCTCAACCTGCTGCTTTACCTCATCAACAAATGGCTCTCTAGAGGTTGGCTCCGCAAATTCGGTTCTATCTCCTAAAACTACATCCGCTCCAAACTCCGCTGTGTCCATCCAGTTGGCATAATCATCGAAGCTTGTGATACCTGCTTCTTTTCCAGCTGCTGCATCGGCAAGCATTGGCATGCAGATATCGAACAGTACCTCTTTATTGAAGAAATAGTTTACGTCATTGAAGATGTTGTCGTCATATAAGTAATCTGGATAATCACCCAAATCATCACGAATCCTGTTGGCATCATCCATAATGTAGGAATAATCCAGGGGACGAATCACAAGCTTAAGGTCTGGATTCACTTCAATGGCATTTGCAATGTTGTCGTTAAGCTCCTTGTAAGTACCACCAGCAAATGTGGTCTTAATTGAATTAACACCAAACAGCTCATCAACTTCGCTAGTCTTGTAGTTTTCCGCCATGGATGTGCCAATCACCATCGCATCGTAATCAAAGTGCTTGATGATTCCATCGTTCTGGCTTCGCTCGTTATTCAATTCGTAATAAAGGCCTGAAAGTGGTCCGTGATAATGGAAGTATGGATCCACCACAATTATCACACTGGCAAATCCCACCAACAATATCATCAACACCGCTAGCATAGCGGCCATCCATTTTTTACTACTTTTAAACATATATAATCCTAAAAATTAAAATATAAAAATGTGCTGATTCCGCTAAGCGAGAAGATGCTGAGGGCAATCAAAAATGCTGTCCAAAGCATAGTGCTTATCTTTAGCTGGAACGCCTGCATCTTTTGGTTTGAATTCTTTGCACCAAGCACAATAAACAGCGCAAGGAAATAATAGATTCCAACATAAATAAATGGAAGTGAATTTGTAAGTGCAGTTCCATCCAGGAAGTATTTCAACACTGGTGTCTGGAATGCGCTAAGGATGTTCACATCGATGTTGGTGAAATCTACATATAAAATCTGCTTTATAAACTCGATTGCATCGCCGATTGTATCTGCTCTGAAAAAGATAAGTGACATAGCAAAGAATACCTGTGTCAGCATCCATCCAAGGGCAGGGTGCATTTCATCGAAGGTCTTTTTGTTCATGCGAGTGATGATAACAAAGATGCCATTTAAAACTGACCAAACTACAAAAGTCCACTGGGCACCATGCCAGAATCCACTGAGCAAGAATACGATGAAAAGATTGAAGCATGTCCTTACATTTCCACGGCGATTGCCACCGAGAGGGATGTACACATATCTGGTGAAGAATCGACCAAGTGTGGCATGCCAATGATTCCAGAAGCTTGCAATGTTGAGCGTCTTGTATGGACTGTCAAAGTTAACTGGCAAATCTATGTTGAGCATCTTTGCAAGACCTGTGGCCATGTCGCAATATCCGCTGAAATCAAAGTACAGCTGGAAGTAATATGCAATCATTACAAGGATTGCGTTGGTCGCCTTCAGATCTGCCACCTGAGTGTAGCCCCAGTTTACAGCCACACCAAACACATCTGCTATCAATATCTTTTTACCGAGACCCATGGCAAACATGTAGAAGCCCTTTGCCATATTGTCCCAATCCACAGTCTTTTTACTTGGATTTAATAGCTGAGGAATCATTTCATCATGAGTAACGATTGGGCCGGCAACCAGCTGTGGGAAGAAGGTGACATAGCAAGCATATGTAAGAAAATCATACTTAGGCACCTGTCCTCTGTAAGTATCCACGATAAATGAAATCTGCTGGAATGTGAAAAAGCTGATTCCAAGAGGAAGCACTATGTGCATAAATGGCCAGTCGGTTTTAAATATCGTATTTACGTTATCAATAAAGAAATCCATGTACTTGAAATAAAAGATTATTCCTAGGTTCACTGCCACGCCAAGTATCATCACCGGCTTGCAGGATTTCAAATAGCCAACGTTATCTATGGTGACTGAATCCAACTCCGAATTCATTGTAGTCGCTTCAAGTATGGCACCGTTTTGCAATCTTTTCATCCACAGGTAAAACAGATAATTTACGATTACACTGGAAATGATAATCAGCAGATACCCCGGATTGAAATAACCATAAAACCACAATGACATTCCAAGCAGAAAAACAAGACCAAGCTTGTATCGCTTAGTCTTATTAAGTAAAAAATATCCTAGTATGCAAATTGGTAAAAAAACAAAAATAAAAATATAAGAATTAAATAACATCTACTTCCTAGTCCGCAAGTTACGGATACAAGCCTTGGTATTGCTTCGTTCCGAGATTGGTCACTTCAGCAACACCAAGAGCTTGTTTCCTACTTGCTCATCTAAATATTATATTTTTTATTAACCACGGTTAGTGGAGAGCTTGAGCTATGTCGGCGATGAGGTCTTCGCTGTCCTCGAGGCCGCAAGATACGCGGATAAGGCCTGCTGGGATGCCAGCTGCCTCAAGCTGCTCATCTGTCATCTGACGATGTGTTGATGTAGCTGGGTTTAAGCAGCAGCTTCTAGCATCTGCAACATGTGTCTCTATAGCGATGAGCTTGAGCTTCTTCATGAATGATTCTGCTGCAGCTCTGCCTCCGTTGAGTTCAAATGAAACTACGCCGCATCCTCCGTTTGGAAGATACTTCTGAGCCATCTCATAATATTCATCTCCCTCAAGGTTTGGATAAGTAACCTTCTTTACCTCTGGGCAAGACTGAAGGAATTTTGCAACAGCAAGTCCGTTTTCAGCATGACGAGGCATACGAACGTGAAGTGACTCCAATCCAAGGTTGAGTATAAATGCGTTCTGTGGAGACTGGATGCTTCCAAGGTCACGCATGATCTGAGCTGTAGCCTTTGTAATGAAAGCTCCCTCTTTACCAAACTTCTCTGCGTATGTGATTCCGTGGTAGCTGTCATCTGGAGTGCAAAGTCCTGGGAACTTATCTGCGTAAGCCATCCAGTCAAACTTTCCTGAATCAACAATACATCCACCAACGCCTGCGCCGTGGCCATCCATATATTTTGTAGTTGAGTGTGTAACAATATCTGCGCCCCACTCGATTGGACGGCAGTTTACTGGTGTTGGGAATGTGTTATCAACAATAAGTGGAACGCCGTGAGCGTGTGCCACCTTTGCAAATTTTTCTATATCTAAAACTGTAAGGGCTGGGTTTGCAATTGTCTCGCCAAACATTGCACGTGTGTTGTCCTGGAATGCTGCGTTCAACTCTTCCTCAGATGCATTAGGTGAAACGAATGTAACATCAACGCCCATCTTCTTCATTGTAACAGCGATAAGGTTAAATGTACCACCATAGATTGATGAAGATGCAACGATATGACTGCCGCACTCGCATACGTTGAATAATGCGTAGAAATTGGCTGCCTGTCCGCTGGATGTAAGCATTGCAGCTGTACCACCTTCAAGTGCTGCGATTTTTGCAGCTACATAATCGTTTGTAGGATTCTGAAGTCTTGTATAAAAATAGCCTGATGCCTCAAGGTCAAAAAGCTTTCCCATATCCTCGCTAGTGTCATACTTGAAAGTTGTAGATTGTACAATTGGAATCTGTCTTGGCTCACCATTTCCTGGTGTATAACCTGCCTGCACACATCTAGTTCCAATTCCCTGCTTATTCATGTCTTGCCCTCCTGAAATACTAAATAATACAAAAATGGAGTATGAGGTGAATAGTAACGTTCTTTCACCACATACTCCTAAACTTTACCATATTAAAGCGGCATTTTAAATATTAATTCTATCTAATTATTTCATCATAACGGGCTGAAACCTTGGACCAATCAAGCACTTCCCAAAATGCTTTGATGTAATCTGGGCGCAAGTTTTTGTACTTGAGGTAATAAGCATGCTCCCAAACATCAAGTGCAATGATTGGTGTCCAACCTTTGCCCTCTGATAATGGATTGTCCTGATTCAAAGAATTTGATGCATGAAGCTCTCCATTTGAATCTACCGAAAGAAATGCCCAACCTGAGCCAAACTGAGCTGCTGCAAGTTTTGAAAGCTCTTCCTTGCAAGCCTCCACACTGCCAAAAGCTTTGTTTACTGCATCAGCAAGCTTGCCTGTTGGCTCCTTCGCAGCATCAGGAGAAAACATTTCAAAATAAAGATTGTGATTATAATATCCGCCACCCTGATTTCTGATTCCTTTACACAAGGTCTCATCGGAAATCTTATCTAAATTTGCCAGAACTTCCGCTGCTGGCTTGTCATCCACACCAGCTTTAGCTGCAAGATCATTGAAATTGTTTGTATAGGTTGCATGATGCTTGCCATGGTGAGTCTCAATTGTGAGCTTATCAATATATGGCTCCAAAGCATCTGTCGCATAAGGCAATTTGATTTGTTCGTACATGAGTATTCTCCTTTCCTGTTCAGCTGGGCCATTCCTGCCCCTTGGATTTGTATACACATTTTAACATATTGCCTACGCAATTATAATCAAATCTATGTAAAATGTTTCTATAGTTTAGCTAGCCTTAAGTCGCTTACCATTATCCCATAATTCATCACAGGACAAATCAAAATCATCATTCCAGATAATTCCATATCCACCAACATCAACTGATACTGATTCAAATAAAGAACTATCCTCCATTAGTTGATTAAAAGCTGGTATTGTCTCTGCTAAATCTTTAATACTATATTCCTTTGTCTGGCCTTCAACAAAATGAACTTGTAATTTATAATCAGGCATCGCCTTTACATCTTTTATCTTATGAAACATATTTACCTCCTATTCAAGAGAACGTTCCTCTTTTATGGAAATATATCACTATACTTTGACGTGAACAAGAAGAATATTTCCCTCTTACGCTCCAAAAGTATTGAATTTATCATATCCAAAGATTTAATACCTGAAATGCTGTATTTCCAGCACATTTTGGGCTTCAAAAGTATTAAATCAAAGATATTTTTCATTTTAATACTTCAACTCGCCATTTTTATCACCATATTCAACATTGTGACGTTTATCCTAGTATTAAAAATCAAAATTCTTCAATTTAAATACTTCTGAACCTCTATTTCCATCAAAAATCACTGATTTCACGTATTAAAAAATGAAATCTCCTCATTTCAATACTTTTCATTTTTTGCCAAGTATTAGAATTCAATAAATCTTTCTTTCAATACTTCGCACGCCACTAAACGTCCAGTATGCAAGCACCACCTAAGTAATTAACCCTGTGGCTTCGCCACAGTCCAAGTTTCAATCCTGCTTGACTAACATTTATCTGACAAAAGTTATGAAGTCAAGGGAGCGAAGCTCCGAAGGCTTGCCCTTGACTGAAATAACTTGGCAGATATGATGTGTCTAGCAGGTTGAAACAAAAAACCTACCCCAATACTAGGGGTAGGTTTTAGCTAACAATAATTATTCTATTGTAAGTGTTTTATCAGTAGGTACCTTTTCGTATTCCATCACATGGCCATACTGATTATCATCATTTGAAATTCCAACCGATACAGCAATTGTTCCGTCACCATTTTCTTCGATATTCATTCCAATATCATATACTGTTTCGTTTGTTCCATTAACATCGATATATTCATATGTTACTGTTGCCCAGCTATGAGTACTCATATACTCACTCTTCTCAGCTTCGCTTTGGAATCTATGTACGTCAAGGTTTTCTCCATTATTAACATACTCTCCAACTAAATCTTTTCTAAGCTCATATGTAGCTGTACTATCAACATTTACATTATTCCAAACATCTCTCACACTATCAATGTCTGATTCAGCACCAACTGAAACTCTAACACCACTTGTTGGGAAATCCTTGGTAGTAACCTCATAATAAGGCCCATTCTCTTCTGAATTGTTTTCAAATGGCTTAACTTCCTGAAGATTTGGAGTAACCTTTAAGATTACATTCTCAGTAACATCATCTGGAGCCACGTAATTCTCAGTTGCATAAACATAAGATGCACTTAAGTCATGATAAGCACCATATCCAGACTGACCTTTTACGATAAATAACTCATACTTTTGATCACCTACAGTGATTTCGCCAACCTTTGTAAGTTCCTTTGCAATTGCATATGCCGACTTTGCTTCTGGAATTGCAATTACAGCTGCACCTTCATTGCTACTTTCTGCTGCCTTCTGAGCTGCAACAATAGCGCTCTGAATCTGGCTGAAGTTCTTTAAACCAAACTGCTCAGCCATTCTATACTGCTGAGGTGTGATTGTGATTGAAGAATCAGCAAGTGATGTGACAGGAATTCCCGCATGAGCACATGCCTGTAAAGTTGTTAATGTTCTGTTTTCTGCCTTACCAACTGTTGCATAATGAATATAATACTTTGCAATGTCATTTCCATACATTGCCTTTAATTCACCATATGCACTTGAGTAAGCTGATGGATCAAAATTCCAATTACATGTACGACCTTCAAAAATACCATATGAGCAGAAGTGATTAAATAATGCATTGTAATCATCTCCTAATAACTTAACGAGCTCTGGATTCTGAAGCTTATAATATTCAAAATCAAACATTGTAGACATAACAGCTACATCTTCAGCTGAAAGTGTTCCATAGTCTACCATATCTGCATTAGTAGCCTGAGTAAATCCTTCGGCATTTGCTGTGTTAGTTGTTACATTTACTGCAGCAACTAACGATAATGCTGCAATCATCCATAATACGCTTTTCTTCTTCATTAAATCATACCTCCTAAAAAGCTTTTCAATTACAACATTATTCTCCTTAAATCGTTGTTCAGTTTACACTCTAGCGTTATAAATGTCAATATATTTTTAATATTACAGCAATATATAATGTTGCGTATACAAAAACACCTCAGCCTTAGCTGAGGTGTCATAATCATTACTCTGTGTATGCGTTCATTGCGTCGATGACCTGGTTGATTTCGTCGTCGGTGAGCTCTGGGAACATTGGGATTGTTACGCCGTGCTCTGCGAGGTCCTCGGCAACTGGGAAGTCACCGTGTTTGTAGCCGAGCTTGCCGAAGCACGCCTGCTCATGCATTGGAACTGGGAAGTAAACGCCTGTGGCGATGCCCTTTTCTTCCATGTATGCTCTAAACTTTGCTCTGTCGTTTACGCGAAGTGGGTAAACGTAGAAGATGTGCTCGTTGAAGTCAGCAACTACTGGCTTTGCAAAAGCTGTGTTAGTAATCTTCTCGTTGTAGATTGCTGCGATTTCACGGCGGCGAGCGTTCCAATCATCAAGATGTGGAAGCTTAACTGAAAGCATTGCTGCCTGGAGTGCATCAAGACGAGAGTTGAAGCCTACAAGGTAGTTGTAGTACTTTGGAAGATTTCCGTGGAAATCAATCTTTGACTCGTCGAACTCCTGACCGTTTAATCTAGCGTATGTGTAAGCGCCGTTGAGACCTGAACCGTGAACACGGAAAGCCATAGCAGCCTTGTATAAATCTTCGCTATCAGTAACGATGATACCAGCATCGCCTGCTGCACCAAGGTTCTTTGTAGGGAAGAAGCTGACGCATGCCATATCACCAAGTGAGCATGTGTGACGTCCCTTGTATTTAGCGCCTGCAGCCTGTGCACAGTCTTCGATAACAAGTGCGTTGTGGCTATGTGCGATTCTACAAATCTCATCCATATCTGCAGCCTGGCCGTAGATGTGAACTGGAATAACTGCCTTTGTCTTTGATGTAAAAGCAGCCTCAAGCTTGCTTGGATCCATTGTGTAAGTCTCTGGTGTGATGTCTACGAATACTGGAGTAGCACCAACCTGAGCAATTGCCTCTGCTGTAGAAACAAATGTCATAGCTGTTGTGATAACTTCATCACCTTCACCAATGCCTGCTGCAAGAAGTGCAATAACAAGGGCATCTGTACCATTGCCTACACCTACTGCATACTTTGCACCACAGTATGATGCAAATTCATTTTCAAAATTCTGAACCTTTGGTCCTAAAATATATCCGCCTGAGTGAAGCACCTCAAGTGCTGCTGCATCAAGCTCATCCTGCAAAGAAGCGTACTGTCTTTGCACATTCATAACTGGTATCATAATTTCCTCCTAATTTATCCTTTTATTCTACTAACCACTTTACCCTTAACATACTCAACCTCTTCGATTCGCATCATCATGAGGATGACGATGTAGCCACCGATGCCAATTACGGCTGAGAGGCCAAAGATAAGGATGTTGCTATCAAACAAGTGCTTCATCAAAAGCACAACAAGGACTACAAATATAGCTCCTGGAATCTGCTTAAGCAGAACAGGTATGTGTTCAAGGAATCTGTAGTTTTTGATGTGGCGCTTTAGCATCTGTGAGTTAATCAAAAAGTTGACTGTCAAGCTGATGGAGCTGGCAATGGAAATACCCATAACTCCAATGACATGTGACAGCGCAATACTGAAGATGATGTTGGCGCCTACTGCGAAGATTCCTGAAATCATCGCTCGCTTGGTGTCCTTAAAAGAATAAAGTCCTCTTAAAATAATATCACGTACGCCCATACTAGTAAAACCGACAGCGTAACCAATGAGAGCTGCGCTTGTAAGGGCGATGGATTTCTCGCCGAAGTTACCTCGTCCAAAGGCGATAGTAACGATTTCTCTTGCACACATACAAGTGACAAGTGTGATTGGAATCATGATGCAAATCATGACGTTGATGGCCTTTTTCATGGTGTCGATAAGGCTGTCATAATCACCCTCGGCTGTGTATGTGGAGAAGTTTACATATAAAACATCAACCAGGTTGTTTACCAGGATGATTGTTACGAAATCTTCCAATGATACTGAGTATGATAACGCTGATACATTTCCGTGGCCGAGACCTGTGGAAAGGGCACTATCAACAAGCTTGTTTATCTGTGAAACGGAGTTGCCGATGAATAGTGGCACCGCCGTCAAAAGTACTGTTTTAATCTCGGGCACATCCTTGAAGGCTACGAAGGTGAACTTGAAATATCTACGTCCACGAATCAATAGCAATGAGCCGAAGATGATGTAGCTTAAATACTGGGCAATAATCAATGATGTAACTGCCTGCACATTGTAGAGAATCAGGATGCACAGGATGGTTGTGATGCTGGTGATTGCTGATTCGGTACGGCTGACTACGAAATCTTTGTTGGCGTCCATCATGGATGTCCAAACCAATGTGACTACCGCAAACAAGAAGAATGGATAGCAAATCTTTAGGTATTGCTGTAAGTATTCCAGCTCTGTTGGTGTGTAGCCCTGGCCAAGTGCTGATGCGATGTAAGGTGTAATCATGTAAACAATCAGCAACACGAAAAGCACTACCGGAAGCAAGATTTCCAAGCATGCGCTCATCAGCTTTGAAGCCGCTTCCCTACCGCGCTGCACCAAGCAGTGGGTGTAGATACTTACCAGAGAAATGGTGATGGCCCTGATAAAAGCAGATGAAAGCGTGCCTACGAAATTGAAGGCTACAAAATATATATCTGTTTCAAATGTTGTGCCGAAGAAATAAGCTATGACCATCTGCTTAACGAAGCCAAGTAGCTTAAAGCACAAAGTAAGTATCGTAATTACGATAGTTGTGCTTACGATACTTTTTGTCTGTTTACTCATATTTAATTCCTACTAGAAAAGTGATGTGATTGCTGTAAGGATATCTGAGCCGAAGCTTGCAATAACGATACCGAGGATGATAACTAACAATCCTGTTGCTTTCTTCGCTCCAATTTTTTCCTTAAGAAAAATCTTTCCTAAAACTGCTACCCAAATGTAACCTGTTGCCTCAAGGATTGGTCCTAAAGATAAATCCACGCCCTTGTAGCCGATTACTGAGCAAAGTGATGCTCCAAAGAAAACAATGTATGCTCCCATAACCATTGGGTTAAGGTACTCTGCAATTTTGCTTGGGTATTCTTTTTCAGCTGCCTTCTTTAAAACGATTTGTGAGCAAGAGGCGATGAAAGTACCAGTAAGCATGATTAGCATAAATTTATTCATTTGCGCTTACCTCCTCTTTGCCAGCTTTTCCGTTGACTTCCTCATCACCGCTAACAACAAGATATACGCCGATGATAACAACGATTGCACCGATTACTTTTTGAATTGTAATCTGCTCACCAAAAATCAATGCACCCCAGATGAGGCCCCAGATTGTGGTGGCTGCTTTGTTAGCATATGTAGTGATAAGTGGCAGATGCTTAAGAACCTGCTGCCAAGCAATAGCATAAAATCCAAGGATACAAACAACAAGCCCATAAAAGATAATCCACTTGAAGCTTAAAAACTCATAGCCTGAAGCCATCTTGGAACAAATGCTATTTACTGAAAATATCAAAATAATTACATGTAAAATGGCGAACCACTTTATAGTATCTTTTTTCATGAATTTGTCCTACTTTCTTAATTCTTATAAACCATTACAGTATAACGCTAGCTATGCTGAAAATCTAGTTTTGATTATTCAAACGATATTTCTTAAATATTTCATACTGCCTTTGAAGCTCGGTCTCTTCATCTGTCAATAAGCCTTTCGCCTCCAAAACTCTTTCAATAGCCTGAGAAACATCGAGTGTATGATATGGTAAAAACAGTCCTCGCAGTTCCTTAGGCTTTACAATTTTATAGGCTCTTGATGAAGAGATTTCATAAGAATAACAAAAATATCTATAGAAATACCCAATCCAAAACATTTCGTTATTTGTGTATTTCACTGATCCATAATTGGATGTTCCATACTGCTCATTTACTGACTCTAAGATATCAACCGCTTGTAGATTGGTTTCCAACAATGAACCATTATCCAGCTTTTTCGCAATATCACTATGCATATATCTTCTGATGAAAATTTCTGAGCTTGAATTCATTTTTTCTATCGACAATTCAAATGTTTTTGCCTGTATATCACATAGCAATAAGCCATCTTTATCAATTTTTCTTGCCTTCATATTTCATCTCCTTCTCGAGAATTTCATCTATATATTTTCCCTGACCTCTGTAAGTTCTTCTGGCCAACTTTACCTTATCATCTCCAAGTTTGGCCTCTTCTGTTCTTATCTTTTTATAGTAATCCCTCTCGCTTTGTGAAACATAACAACGTTCCAATAACTTTATATGACTAACAGCTTTCTCACTAATAAACACATATTGATTTCCAAGATTTGTAGCTGCCAGGCAATGTTTGCACTGTTCATCAGTGATTTCCCCATTTATAAAGGAGTTTATTATTTGGAACATCCTATTGTCGGCTATTGGGGCAATAATGTAATCACATTCTCTGGATTCTTCAATTATCTTTTTAATTCTGGGATGATTCTTATATTCATCTAAAGCTCCCCGATAATAGGCAATAGTCATCATCCATTCCTGATTCACCTTGTATTCCTTAGACATTAGTCCTTCAGGATTAAAATCTATAATATATGCAGAAGATTTATCAAAGCCCGACACAAAAGATACAGCCTGCTCATAATTTTCTCCAGTATAAAACCCTTTTCCAAAATCGTTATTATCTCTTCCATAGCAAACGTCTATTTCACCTTTAATCTCACTTTTCGCTCCATGAAATAGCTGCTTATGATTGATAGGCAAATTATCTCTACATAGCATTTCTTTCAGTCTATTAATCTTTATATTATTTTTAAAAGCATATTCATATACCATCTCCAATAACTGCTCACTAGGATTTGTAACACCACTTTCATTACGGGATAATGTTATCTGCTGTACACCTAACTCCTTAGCAAGTTCTTCTTGGCTGATACCTAGAATTTCTCTTATAGACTTTAAATCTTGTGAAAAATTATACTCCATTGTGTACCTCCAACTTATTTATATCACATTACTTAAAGAAGTTCAATAAACTTGTTTATATCACATTACTTAAAGAAGTTTGGTGTCCTAATAAAAGCGAGGCCTGCGCCTCGCTTCCTTTTTTTACTTATTCCAGTTTGCAAGCATCTCTCGTACGTAGTCAGTTGTCATGATTTTATCTACTGTGCCCTGTACATCGAGGCGCTTTGTGTTGTGTGATGTGTAGGCATCAGATGCCATTGTGTGAACCTGGCCATCTACGAAGAACTTGTCATAGTTGAGGTCACGGCCGTCTGGAAGTACACGATAGTAGTTGCCCATATCTACGGAACGAACGCACTCTTCGTTTGTCATAAGTGTCTCGAAAAGCTTCTCGCCGTGGCGTGTTCCGATGATTTTTGTGCCTGTATCACCGAAGAGCTGCTGAACAGCCTTTGCAAGGTCGCCGATTGTAGAAGCGTCAGACTTCTGAACAAAGAGGTCACCTGGCTCGCCATGCTCGAAAGCAAACATAACAAGTGCAACTGCCTCATCAAGATTCATGAGGAAACGAGTCATCTCTGGATCTGTGATAGTGATTGGGTTGCCTGCTTTGATCTGGTCGATGAAAAGAGGGATAACTGAACCACGTGAGCACATTACGTTGCCGTAACGTGTTGTGCAGATTGTAGTCTTACCGGCTGCAACACGTGCGTTTGCGCCGATAACCTTTTCCATCATAGCCTTTGAAATACCCATTGCGTTGATTGGGTAAGCTGCCTTGTCTGTTGAAAGGCAAACAACTCTCTGAACGCCTGCCTCAACTGCTGCATGAAGAACATTGTCAGTTCCCTCAACGTTTGTACGAACTGCTTCCATTGGGAAGAACTCGCAAGAAGGAACCTGCTTTAATGCTGCTGCATGGAAGATGAAATCAACACCTGGCATAGCATCCTGAACTGAGCGCATGTTACGAACATCGCCAATGTAGAACTTTACCTTGCCAGCAAGGTCTGGATGCTCAGCCTGAAGCTGATGTCTCATATCATCCTGCTTCTTCTCATCACGTGAGAAGATACGAATCTCCTTGAGGTCAGAATCAAGGAAATGCTTTAAAACTGTGGAACCAAATGAACCTGTTCCGCCAGTAATCATCAAAGTCTTATCTTTAAATAATTCACAATTCATTTCTATACTCCTAGTCCGCCAGTAAATTTACTCTTTCAAAGCTCCCGCAAGCCATCCAAGTTTATGATACTGGCTCATCTAAATTATTTACATTTCTTTGCGCCACACCATTTTGTTAACCACGCCGGTGTAAGACTGAATAATCTTTACTACCTTTGTGGAAACATTTTCCTCTATATAATCAGGAACAGGAATACCATAGTCCTGATTCTCGTTCATGTCAATTGCAGTTGTTACCGCCTGTAATAAAGAATGCTCGTCGATTCCAGCCAAGATAAAGCAAGCCTTATCAAGGGCCTCTGGGCGCTCGGTAGATGTACGGATGCACACTGCTGGGAATGGCTTGCCGATGCTTGTGAAGAAGCTTGACTCCTCAGGAAGTGTACCTGAATCTGAAACTACTGCGAATGCATTCATCTGCAAGTGGTTGTAGTCGTGGAAGCCAAGTGGCTCATGCATGCGAACACGTGGGTCGAGCTTGAAGCCTGTAGCTTCGAGACGCTTGCGTGAACGTGGGTGGCAGCTGTAAAGGATTGGCATGTCGTACTTTTCTGCCAATGCATTGATAGCTGTGAAAAGGCTTGTGAAGTTCTTTTCTGTATCGATGTTTTCCTCGCGGTGAGCTGAAAGAAGGATATACTTCTTTGGTTCAAGGCCAAGTGTCTCAAGAACGTTGCTTGCCTCGATTTGCTCAAGATTTGCATGAAGAACCTCTGCCATAGGAGAGCCTGTTACGTATGTGCGCTCCTTTGGAAGACCACACTCTGCCAAGTAGCGGCGAGCGTGCTCTGAGTATGCCATATTTACATCTGAAATAATATCTACGATACGACGGTTTGTCTCCTCTGGGAGGCACTCATCCTTACATCTGTTTCCAGCTTCCATGTGGAAGATTGGGATGTGAAGACGCTTTGCAGCAATAGCTGAAAGGCATGAGTTTGTGTCGCCAAGAATCAAAAGGGCATCTGGCTGAATTTCAACCATGAGCTCGTATGACTTTGCGATGATGTTGCCAACTGTCTGACCAAGATTGTCACCAACAGCTTCCATATAAACATCAGGATCATCAAGCTGCAAATCCTTGAAGAATACTCCGTTTAGATTATAGTCGTAGTTCTGACCTGTGTGAGCAAGTACACAATCGAAGTACTTGCGGCATTTCTTGATTACAGCTGCAAGTCTGATAATCTCTGGACGTGTTCCTACTATTATCAATAACTTTAGTTTTCCGTTGTTCTTAAACATTTATACATCCTCTCTATATGTATCTGGTCTATCCGCCTCAAGTAATTCGTTGGCCCACATAAGGGTTACCAAATCCTGAGAATCGGAAAGATTGATGATATTGTGGGTGTAGCCAGGAAGCATGTGAACTGCCTGAATCTTTTCCCCTGAAACTTCGTATTCAATCACTGGGAATGGGTTGCCGTTTTCATCAACTCCCACGCGGCGCTGCTGGATAAGACCATGGCCGCTGACAACGATGAAGAACTCCCATTTAGTGTGATGCCAATGCTGGCCCTTTGTGATGCCAGGCTTTGAAATATTAACAGAGAACTGACCTTTGTCAGTAGTCTTTAAAAGCTCTGTGAATGAACCGCGGTTGTCCACGTTCATCTTTAAATCAAAGCACGCCTTTTCTTTTGGAAGGTATGAAAGGTATGTGCTGTAAAGCTTCTTTGCAAAGCTGCCATTTGGAATGGCTGGCATAATAAGTGAATGAGGCTCTTCCACAAAGCTATCAAGAAGCTCCACAATTTCGCCAAGTGTCACTGTGTGTGTGACTGGCACGTGGCAATAGCGACCGTCTGCTGCCTCTACCACCTGGCCCTGGTCATCGTAATTGCAACGATGCTCCTGACCACGAAGTGCTGCAACCATTTCGTTAACCAAATCATCAATATATACAAGAGTGAGCTCTGTGGCTGGGTCGTTTACTGTGATGTCCAAGCCGTTTGCCTTGTTGTGGCAGAATGTGGCAACTGCTGAGTTGTAGTTTGGGCGGCACCATTTTCCAAAAAGATTTGGGAAGCGGTAAACCAAAACCTTCGCCCCTGTCTCCTGCTGATATTTGAAGAAAAGCTCCTCACCAGCAAGCTTGCTTTTGCCGTAATCACTGCCGGCATATCTACCAAGAAGTGTGGCCTGGATAGATGATGAAAGCATAACCGGGCAAGTGTTGCCGTGCTTTTTCAAAGTATCCAAAAGAGTGCTGGCAAAACCGAAGTTGCCTTCCATAAACTCCTCTGTGTTCTGAGGGCGATTGACACCTGCAAGATTGAAAACAAAATCGCAATCAGCGCAGAATCGATCCAACTCCTCTAATGAAGAATTTCTGTCGTATTCATAAATTATCAGGTCCTCATCAACAAAATGGAACCTGTCTCTTCCATCTGCTGCACACTTAAGAGTCTCTACAAGATTCTTTCCAACAAAGCCTGCAGCCCCTGTAATTAATATTTTCAAATCTACTCTCCAATTTGCATAATTAAACTCATTAATTATAGCACAACAATAAAATAAGTGCATTAAACTAAAAAGAGTTCGAAGACAAACTTAATCTGCCCTCGAACTCATGTAAATTATATTGTAAAGAACTGTACGCTTTCGTTGATTGAATCTGCTGCAACTGCAACTGATGAAGCTGCGTTTGAAACAGTGTTACTTGATTCAGCAACGTTTCTTGAGCTTTCAGTTAACTGGTTAACTGTGGCTGTGATTTCCTGGCTTGTAGCCGACTGCTCTTCAGATACGGCTGCCATGTTTGCTGCCACATCATTTACAGTTCCCATTCGCTCAGCCATCTTTGATAATGTGTCACTTGCATCTGACAGTGCAGCTGTGATGGTCTGGAATGTTGTTGCTGCATTATCAATTGCCTCTGAACTATCGTGAATCATCTTTGTGTTGGACTCTGAACGCTCTGCAAGGTCGCGAACCTTCATAGTCATCTCATCAATGATTTCACCGATTTTTCTAGTTGCCTCGGCACTATCATTTGCAAGCTGACCGATTTCGGAAGCAACTACCGCAAATCCTCGGCCGTATTCTCCTGCACGGGCAGCCTCGATTGAAGCGTTCAATGAAAGAAGATTTGTCTGGGATGCGATGCCGCTAATCATATCGATAATCTGGTTAATTTCTACTGCTGCCGCGTCTACAGACTGAACTGCCTCATTCATACCGTTCATAGAAGCAACTACATCTTCCATTCCCTTGCGAACATTTGTCATGTCCTCTGCGCCTACATTGGCCTTATCAACAAGCTCAACCATGCTTGTCTCAATCTGATTTTCAGACTCTGTAAGCTCTGAAACAGTCATTGAGAGAGATGTGGCATTTTCGGCTACCTCTGTAACTGACTCTGCCATGCTTTCCATGTTTGCAAGAATTGTTTCCATGGATCTAGACTGCTCGTTTGCTTCTGTATTTAAAACTCCAGCTGTGGACTGAGAATTCTTTGAATCAGTTTCAAGCTGAGTTGAAATGCCCTGAATGTTGCTTATAATTCCGCGCATGCTTTCGATGAATTTGTTCATAGACTTATTCATGTAAGCAATTTCGTCGTTACCTCTGTCGTCGATTGTAACTGTGAAATCGCCCTGGCTGATATGCTCGATATTTTCTGTCAAAGCAGCTACCGGCTTACGAATCATTTTATTCAAAGTTACATTGAATAAAGCTGCCAGGATAATCATCATTGCAACTACTGCCCCGATGACAATAAGAAGCATGTATAACACATCTGCTAAAACATCTGTTGCCTTAGCATAATTTATAACTTTCCAATCAGTGCCTTCTACTGTGTAAGTTGAAACGAAGTATTGTCCGTCTGCACCATTCACCTTGGCAACCTGACCATCCTCGTTTCCAAGGACAGATGTCATGTTGTTAAATAATTTATTATCAACGTCTACTAAATTCTGACCGCACATCGCTGTATCCTCAGCACTTAGAATCAAGCCCTGTGAAGTAGCCATCATTGCACGACCTGTACCGTATAATGTGACGCTGTTTAAGTAGTCCTGGCATGCAGACATCATAAGATCTGCTGCAATTACACCTTCTCTTCCATCCTTTAAATGAACGTGACGGAGAACTGTTGCACATAGATTTCCTGTGTTCAAATCAAAGTAAGGAACATCATAGAAATAATAATATGAATCCGTATATGCGATACCTTCTTGATACCATGGCTTTTCACGGATATCCATTCCTGGATCCCAACCTGTCAATTCAATGAAGGCACCATCTGATAATGATAGATATGCACCAGTTGGAATCATATCGTAGCGTCCCTTTGTCTGCTGTAAAAAGGCGCGAATCTCAGTATCGTCCTCAAACTGCTGAACCTCGATTGAATCAGCAATAGCATTCAAATAATAAAAGGTAGATTTTAACTCACTATTAATTTCCACCGCATCTGATTTAACAGATTCCTCAAATGATGTGTAAAGAAGCTCATGAATGAGTTTCGTGTCAAATATGCCTACAAGCAATACTAATAACGCTATTCCAACTGCAACAACAGGTAGAAATATCGAAATCAACTTATTGCTAAGTCTTTTAATTTTTCTGTCTTTTCCTATACCATTCGTTTTCAAGTTCTTTCCTCCAGTCAGTAAATCTTGATGCCTCACGAACTCCCCGGTATAAAAAACTAGTTGATTATTATACAGTTTTCACACAGAAAATTAAGTTACCACTTTAGTTTTCAAATTTCAATATGTACTGGCTTTTGTTCATAATCTGCCACGTTGATTGTGTAAGTTTTGTTGCCCTCGGCATCCTCACTTTCAAGAGTGAAGCCATAGTCTCCATAGAAATCCTTCACCATGGAGTTTTTAGCAGTTGGATAATAGTGGGCCACGATTTTACCAACACCCTTTTCCTTGCAGCGGCTGACAAATTCGTTCATCATCAAATCTTCCATGCCACGCTTTAAAACTCGACAGCTCATAAGCCACAATTTGATATCTACAGTGCTGCCATCAATCTCTCCTGCAACAACTGTGACGATGCCGTTGTCGGCGAACTTATCAACAAGCTTGCCTGCCATGCAGATGTGTTTTCCACCTTCCTGCATCTGGCGGATGTCGTCCTCGCTGCAGCGAAGTGTGGTGAGGTTGAACTGATTTGATTTATTTGTAAGCTGTGCCACGCGCTGAATCATGATTGGCTCGAAGCCTGTGATGTAGGCTGTCATATCAAGACTGTCCAGATACTGACCGTAGTCTGCGAAAGCTGCCTGAGCCTTCTTGGCCTCAGCCTTGGCGTGATACATCTGAGTTTTTTTCATGTCCTCGCCGGAGAAGTTGGTAACCTCGAAATATCCTCCGTGGTCAAGAACCTTGATGTAGTTTTCTGCACCATCCATAGCAGGAGTCTCTACACCAAGCTGGCTGTGAACGATCTCTCGCTCCGCCGGATTGTCATCCGCAAATACGAAGCTATCCACTCCAAGTGTGAGCTCCGAAGCCATCTGAGAAAGATTCAAATCCTTTGGATCCCAGTTGGCCTTGATTGAAACGAAATCATCTGGACGAAGGATGCCGTCTGGATGATTGAGGCCAGCGATTGCATTTGCCTCGTCGTTTTTAGAATCAACAGCAAGGACAACGCCGATGTCCTTGAGATTCTTGCAGTAGCTTTGGAACTCAGCATACACCTGTCCCGCTGGAACCTCTGGGCCGATGGCGATGCCTTCCACTCCATCATCACCTACGATGCCGCCCCAAATGGTGTTGTCCAAATCAAGGGCAAGAACCTTTTTGTTGCGTCCGTAGATGGACTTTATAATAGAAGCAACGGACTGAGCCACATAAGGGATGGCGTCCATATTCATGGCGCACTTGTACATGTGCCAATATTTGGCGTCGTTCCACTGAGAAAGGCCGTAATCCTGTGCCAGATAATCGATATCGTTGATGTAAAAGCCTGTGTGATTATTTGCATAATCATAGAAACGCTGATTCAATCTTGAGATGAAATTGCTGCGACCTCTGTAGTCCCAGATGTCACGGTTGCCCATCAATCTGTAGTTTGGTCGGTCAAAATTGTTCTGGATAATTGGGCAGTGGAACTTCTCCTCAAGGGCTGTCCACATAGCCTCGAAATGCTGATACTGATTTTCAAGCAAATCATCCACTGTGGATTTATCCATATCCATCTGTGGAAAATCAGTGATATTTCTCCAGCTGGTGTGGATATATATGATGTCCGGATTCATGGCATCTAGCTCAGGGCTGCCGAACATGGCATCCTGCCAGTACTGACCGTACTCAGACTGATAGAAGCTGGCCTTGATTCCGTGATTCAACAAAAAAATAGAAAGCATATCTACCACATCGTTTGTAGTGGAACCGCCCAGCACTGCAATCTTCTTTTCGATGAGTCCTGGCTTTTCAGATAGCTCTCTGTAAATCTTGGCGCGCTTTCTGCGCAATGTTTTTGTATCTAAAGGATAATTAAAACAATCCATTTTTACTCCTTTTTATAATCTACTTTTGTTTAAATCTATGCTTATTTTAAGGGATTTTATGGTATTATTCTAGTATGAAAAAATACGGACTTGATAGAACACAATTAAAAATTCTGGCAATCATTGCCATGGTGGTTGATCACACCGCTTGGGGATTTGTAGATTTCATGTCTCCTTTAGGACAGTTAATGCACATTTTCGGAAGGCTTACACTTCCTATCATGTGCTTTTTTATCGCCGAGGGATACAGGCACACCAAGAGTCTACAGGAATATATCTATAGGATGCTGGCCTTTTCTGCCATCTCCATAATTCCATTTTATATTTTCTTTCATGAGGAATATGGCTATCGCCAAAATATCATTTTCGATTTGACGCTAGCGCTGCTTTGCCTTTGCGTTTCCGAGGGAAAGATTTTCAAAAAATGGATGAAGATATGCTTGATTGCATTGCTTGTGCTGATTTCTTTTGTCATAGGCGGATGGGTTGTGATGCCAATCATCTACGTTTTCATCTTTTACTATGGAAAGAATTTCAAGGATAAGGCTATCAAATTTACTGGTGCCACTGTGCTTATGAGTGCAGTTCTTTCAGTGATGATAGTACTCAACCAACAGTATCATTTCTCCCAGTATGATTGGACCGTTCAGGAAAGACTTTATTTGCTTGGATTCGTATTTGCGTTAATTCCTTTGTATTTTTACAACGGCGAAAGAGGCAAGGATTTATTTGGCGGTTCCGGCATAGGCAGATATTTCTTCTACATCTTTTATCCTAGCCACTTTTTGCTGCTCGCTTACATAAGACACATCGTTCACGGATATACCTTGCAAAATGCTTACATCGATATCCATGTGCTAGCACTTTTGATTGCGCTGATTATCCTTTCATACGTGCTCACTTTGCACACCACTCGCGCTCAGATGGCAGTTACATTTTTCATGACTAGCGCGACCATGTATTTATTCGGATTTGTAATGGAGATTACCACTTACGACATCGAGGGTGTTTACACTGCCACCAAGCTTCAGTACTTTGCTGAATGCTTTGTGTTTATTGCAATCACTCTTTGCATTCAGGAATTGACTCACACCAGATTGCCATATCCGGTTTATGTTTTTGAGTTTGTTTTCTCCACATTCGTCATGTATTGCATGTTCACCTGGCGAGAGAATCACCTGATGTACAAGGATGTGATTATGGACTATGATGGTCCATTCCCACGAATGTACGTTGTGGAATATGGAATTGTCTTCTATGCATTTGTGTTATACTGCTTGGCCATTTGCTTGATGGCTGTGGTCGTGGGATTTTACTCACTTCGTAATCACGATAATTTACAGAGAAAGCGTCTAAGACTTTTGCTTCTTGGAATGATTACCATGTGGATTCCATATATCAGCAAGATGATTGGTCTTTTTGACAAGTATGAAATCCCTGCTTTAACTATTCCATTTACAGCATATTTCGTTGTTCGTTCTTTGAAGAAATACAGCTACCTGGATTCTGTTGCCTTGGATTTTTCAAATGCAATTAATCGTGGTAATGAAGGAATCCTGGTGGTCGATAGAAACTTCAGCATCATGTATCACAACGAAGTGGTGCACCAGGTATTTGGCCAATTTATGAGATTTGATTCTGCAAAAAACGTGCCTGGGCTTTATGAAGCTCTCACAAGTGGAGAATCTACAATCACAAAGGACGGTCACACTTACGAGACTAGGGTTGAACCTCTTACAGAGCAAGGCCACAATATCGGTTCCATCCTTTGGATTTTTGATTTAACCGAGCATTTTGAATATCTTAGCTCTATAGAGAAATCCGCAAATACGGATTCACTTACAGGACTACTTAATAGAAAAGCTTTCGAGAAAAAAGTGGGCGAGGCCCTTGAAAGGAAGGAAGGCGGCGCCTTCTTTATGGTGGATTTGGACAACTTTAAGCACGTTAACGACAACCACGGTCACGACGCTGGAGATATTATTCTGACTACCCTTTCAAATGTAATCAAGCAAGAACAGACTCGTGACATGAATCACAACCTGATTGCGGGACGTGTGGGTGGTGATGAATTCACCCTCTACTATGAAGGCATCACCGATAAGCGAGCTCTCAGCAATTTCGCTCACTTGCTTATCGACAACTTTGACAACAAACTGCTGGCCACTGATTATCCTGGTGTTACATCCATTTCACTTGGAATTTCCATTACAGGCGGCAGCGAGCTTGCACCAGCCAAGGCATACAATCAGCTTTACAAAGAGGCTGACGAAGCACTATATATTGCCAAGGGTGCGGGCAAGAAGACATTTGCATTTAGGTAAGAATTTCTAAATAAAAATAAGAGCTATCTGTTGGCAATGGCCTTCAGATAGCTCTTTTGTTTTTGCATTAATTTTAGTTATGCGTGGCTAGCCACTACATCCACAATGCTGCCTACATTTTTAAGACCAGCAACTTCGTCCATTGTGAACTGGAATTCAAATTCATCCTCAATCATTTCGATGAGGTTCATCTGCATAAGTGAATCCCATCCTTCAATGTCGTTTGCTGTAGTAGATTCGTTGATTTCAAGGCTTTCATCGTCGAAGGCATCCTGAAAGATTTCGTTTATTTTAGATAAGATTTCTTCTCTGTTCATGGTAATCTCCTTTATTCTAATCCTTTTACTTCGTAAGGAAGGGTCTTTGGCTTTGACCAGTCCAAGGTGTAGTTTTCGAATTTTAGTGTGTTGGCTCCATCGGCGCGCATATCTGCAGCGATGACTGGATAAGCTGCTCCAAGGTCGCAAACGCAAAGACCAAGGCTGTGGCTTTCGCCAGCTTTTGCTACACCATTTGAAACAAGCCATTCATTAGTGATGCTGATTTCCTGGATGACGTCCAAATCACGGACGTACATGCAGTAGCAACGCTTTTCTGTGACACCATTTTTATCTGTGTAATCACCAAAGAAATACTTTGGATGACGATAAGGTACATCAACACACTGCTCTACATAGTGACCGAAGGTGATTCCTTGGTGAGCTTCAATATCAAAGAACAGCTGCTTGCCGTCGTTGTCACGAAGATAGGTGAATGGGCCTGCATCGCCCCAGGCATCCTGATTGCTCATGGCTGCAAGGCGATGTGCGTTCTTGCCCCAAACCATAAAGGAATACATTGGGTGCTTGGTGCGGATGAAATCGGTTCTGTTTTTAAGAATCCAATTGTTGAGGGCACCAACCTCGCCTGGTGTGTTTAAATAGTCGAAGCCATTGCCTCTGCAAAAGTCCCAGGAGAAAACTGGAAACAGAAGTGTGCCTTCCTCTCCAACTAAATCCTGTAACGTATTTACGAATTCATTTAAGAAATCATTTCTCTGTTTTACCTTAACCTGGCATTCGTTTTTGGCAACGAATAAAAGGTTTGTGATGTCGCTGGCAACGTAAACCATGTCGCCGCGGGCAATGCCCAGGGATGCGATTTCGTTTTTTATATCATTTAATAATTCTTGTGATGTCATTTTATCCTCTTATTTTACTTCTACCAAGCCATTTTCATGAAGCTTGTGAGCGATGTCGATTAGCTCTTTTACTGGCACTCCTGTGATTTCCGAAATGCCAATCAAATCGTTGCGACCATCGGCGTAAGTCATGAAATACATCATGGCCATGACTGCATCGTAACTTCCCTTTTTGCTGACTGTTGGGAAAAGACCGCGCTTGCCAAGCTGTGGCTCGCAAGGTACTGTCATGACAAAAGTCTTGTTGTTTTCAAGGGCGTCTACCACCTGAGTGACAACATCATATGCTCCCTGGAATCCCTCTGGGCTAACGAGAGTCATATCATCGGCACTGGTGTGGTACTCTGGGTACTCGCCAAACTTGCTGCGGCAGAAGCAAACCACTGGAAGGTCCACACCTGCGGAATTGTACTGGCGCTCGTCTGAGCCGCGCTTCAAAAAGCTGTAGTCGCTATATTTTCCTTCTGTATGAGTTTTTAGAACATTCGTAAGAACTCTGTCAGCAAGGGTATCTGCGTATTTACTATGTACAATTGAATAATCTCTGTCGTCGCCTACGCAAGAAAGATTAAATCCTGCAACGATATGCTGCTTCATGTGCTGCAAATGATTGTCTGTAGCGATGTATGTGATCGAACCGATTGTCTCTGGAATGATGATGAATCGGTATGTGTAATGACGATTCTGTATCGTTTTTACGTATTTAATAAGCTCACACATCAGCACTGGACCAGAGACCTCGTTGTTGGCCATGGATGGGTGGCAGTCGTATGTGGAGAAGAAAATCTCCTCATCTGATTCACCTGGAAGGACAAGCTCTGCGTAAGTGAGGTTGCCTTCGAAAAGCTCTGAATCGATGTACATGTGATACTTGCCAGGCTTAAGACTATCAAGCTGATTCTGGCTCATGCAGAATCCGTAGCGCTCCTTGTAGTAGCTGGTTACGTATGGAACGATATCAGGCTGATCTGGCAAAGTGAAAATGTGCTGCTTCAACTCATCTAAATCAACCCACTCATCGATTGGGGTAGAATAGCCCATCACATGGAGGTTGCTAACAGCCATATCTACGATGTGATTGCCTGCCTCGTCCTCGATGTAGGCTGCGTTTATCTTCCATTCCTTTGGCACATTCCAGTCGAAAACCTGGGTGCCGCTGGCAACATTTTTTATTTCGAAGGTGATTCCATCATCGCCTGCAATCCTATCGGAACACATCTTTAAAGTCTGGCGAACGCCCTCACCTGTGATGCTTCGGTTGATAGGAAAAAGCTCTGTGGCAAAATCATACATGCTCTGTCCGATTGAACTCATGAATTACTCTCCTAGCTTAACAATTACTTTTCCGTCAATCACTGCGATTGAACCGTCGTTTGGATATGTTGGCATAGCCTGAACCTCAGCACTGTCGGCGTATGTGCCGTCGTCCTCGATGAGAAGGTCGTTGCCAAATCCAAGGTGCTCCTGCATGAAATATCTTGAGCCGCCGTAAGTGATGATGTCGGTGAAGCGAGGATATTTTTCAAGCTGAACTGCCTCAAGCTGGTCCACTGGATCCACCTTGGCATTGGTGCCGTCGGAAAGATTTTCCCAACCAACAAAGACGATTTCCATATCATCGGAAAAGCCCTCAGTGGCTTTGATGTTTGCTACAAGCTCGGTGTAGTAGGCAGTGGCCTGCTCCTCTGCGATTTCTGCCTTCATGTAGGCAGCGTTATCAAGATATATGTACCCCACAGTGAGAACTGCAAGTGAAAGAATCTGAATCCATGTGGCGATTGATGTAAGGCTGCGAATGATGCCTGCCTTAAACTCCTGGGCATCCAGCATCTCAATCAAAAATACTGGAAGAAGGAACACGAAAATATTGCCGTAAACCATAAGTGAATCTACGTGATATTCCTCACTAGTAGAAAGAAGGTAAACCACGTTCATTCCGATTGGAAGGAAGATGAGACCAACCAATGAGACGATTTTCACTGCCGCTTTATTAGCGCTGCGGACCAGCATCACTACAAGCTGGATGATGGTAACGACAACAACAAGCGCTGTGAAAGCTCTGAGATAAAGGAGCGCGTTGATGCCAGCCTGACGGAATCCAAAGAAAGCTGAAAGGCTTTTGATAATCTGGTTTGGAAGAATGGCAAGGCTATAGCCATCGTCCATTCCCTTGTAATCAACGGCTTCGATGCCTTTGATGTGCTGGGTGATAAAGCGCATAACACCCCAGATACCAAGGCCTACAACAAGCTCTGCTAAATATGTGAAACCGCGTTTTGCATACTCACCGATAGAAGTGATTTCATTTTTCAAAACGCCAAGTGTAAGTGACACAAGAAATGCTGCGATTGTAACAGCAAAAAATGCCTGGTAGATACCAAGGCTAAGTGATAAAACAACAGCAGAAAGGATGAAATTTTTCACTGATAAAGACTTGAGCAAAATCTTTGCTGCAAGAACCGCAAGAAGGAGTGCCAGGAAGTATTCCCATGCTGTAAACATGAATGAGAAGATGCTGGTGACTACCGGATATACGGACATGATTGCGCCGATGAAAGCAGCTGCAACCTTTGACTTAATCTGGAACATATCCACAATAAGCATCGCTGCAAAGCCGATAAAAATCAAAGACAAAATGCCGTTGAACACAGGCACTGAGAAAAGCTTTGTGGTCATCATCTGAATGTCGTAGATGAAACCAAGAACCCATCTGCCGGATTCGTATGTGCCTCCAAGTGAAAACAGGCAGGCTGCATTGTCATGATATGAAATGCGGTTGAACAAAACATATCCATGGGCAACAAGACCAGCCACTAAAACAGAAATCATGGCTGTGATCTGTGTGGCTGTGAAATGATTTTTGATTTTCGAAAATGCTGTCTCTATCTGAGATGTGAAATTCATATTATTGCAATTCCTCTCCATCTTTTGTGATTATGCTATCAACGATGTAAATTGGGCGATTCTTCACCTCGGCAAAAATAATTGCAAGGTACTCTGAAACGAATCCAAGAATGATGAACAATACACCAAACATAAAGCAAAGTAAAACAATGATTGTTGAGTATCCATCAGGTGCAGTGCCAAGGAAGTACTGAACGATGGAATAAATCATCAGGATAAACGCAGCCACAAGTGACAGAAGGCCTGCGTAAATTCCCATCTTAAGTGGCGCATCTGAAAAGTTGCAGATGGCATTAAGCGAAAGGGCGATGAGCGACTTAATGTTGTAGTTGCTTTCGCCGGCGATACGTGATGACGCCTCAAACTCAAGTGTTGTCTTTCTAAAGCCAACATTTTGAACATATCCACGAAGGAAGCGAACGCGCTCGCGGTAATCCTTCCTTAAAACAAGGGCAACTCTGCGGGAGATGCCGAAGAAATCTGATGAGTTGTTTTCGAACTTTGTCTTGCCGGAAAGCATATTCATGACTTTGTAGAAGCCCCAAGATGTGACGCGCTTGATAAGACCGGCGTCCTGGCGGGCTGTACGAATCATAGAAATAACATCATATCCCTCATCAAACTTGCGAGCCATATCTGCAAGAGATTCTGGTGGATGCTGCAAATCTGCATCCATGCAAACAACTGCATCGCCGGTAGAATAATCGATACCGGCAATCATGGCAGCTTCGTGGCCACGGTTGGCTGCAAAATTTACAACCTTCACATGATCATCCTGGGCAGCAAAATCACGAAGGATATTGATGCTATCGTCGCGACTGCCATCGTTTACAAAAATGAGCTCGTAGTCCCAGCCAGTCTGAGCAAAATCAGTGGCAAGGAGCTGATTGGTATGCTCGTAAAACTGATGCAAACCAAGGGCCTCATTATATACTGAAACAACAATTGATAATTTCTTAGCCATTTTGGATTAATCCTTTCAGCCTTTGAATGTAGGCACTGTTTCTCTGATCTTCTGTACAACCTCTGGAGCCTCGTTGCTGTATGCAAGAGTCATGAGGCACTGAAGATTCTTTATGAATTCCTCTGAATCAAACTTGATTGGCTCTGCAACGTGAATCAGATGGTTTTCTGTTTCCTTAAGACCTTCCTCGCTCATAAGCTTTTCTTCGTAAAGCTTCTCGCCTGGGCGAAGGCCGATTTCTTCGATTTCAATATCAACGTCTGGACGAAGACCTGCAAGCTCAATCATATTGCGGGCAAGATCCAAAATCTTTACAGGCTCACCCATATCAAGGACGAAGATTTCGCCGCCTGATGCATTTGCGCCTGCCTTAAGTACAAGGCTGACAGCCTCTGGGATAGTCATGAAGTAGCGGATAATGTCGCGGTGTGTAAGTGTGACAGGGCCGCCCTCTGCTATCTGCTTCTTGAAAAGAGGCACAACTGAACCGTTGGAACCAAGCACGTTTCCGAAACGTACTGCAACGTACTCTGTGTGGCCGCTGCCTGCTGGCACCTTTTCAGAATCTGCTGTATCGATATCAACCTGATGAGTGATAAGTGTTGGAAGCATATCCTCGTGGTTGTTGCGAACCATGTTGTCAAAGGTCTGGATGATCATTTCGCATATACGTTTTGTAGCACCCATTACGTTTGTAGGGTTAACAGCCTTGTCTGTGCTGATAAGAACGAAACGGTCGCATCCATATTTCATGGCAGCATAAGCTGTCTTGTATGTACCAACTGCATTGTTTTTGATTGCCTCGCAAGGGCTGTCCTCCATAAGAGGCACGTGCTTGTGAGCTGCAGCGTGGTAGCAGATGTTTGGTCTGTATGTTTCAAAAACTGATTCGATACGACGGGCGTCCCGGACCGAACCGATAAGTGTAACTAAATCAAGCTCTGGATATTTGTGCTTGA
This sequence comes from Pseudobutyrivibrio sp. C4, assembly GCF_900111635.1. NCBI lineage: Bacteria > Bacillati > Bacillota > Clostridia > Lachnospirales > Lachnospiraceae > Pseudobutyrivibrio > Pseudobutyrivibrio sp. C4. The sequence goes on from NZ_FOHF01000006.1 coordinate 36,700, forward strand.
GCTCAAGCTGGATATCGTAAGCGTTGTTTTCATAAACATCAAAAATGATGAGCTGCTTTGGACCGTACTTTGCAATCTGGCGGCAAAGCTCGGAACCGATGGAACCGCCACCACCTGTAACAAGAACAACCTTGCCCTGAAGCTGAGCAGCAACATCCTCCTGGTGAAGGCTGATTGGATCACGTCCAAGTACATCCTCGATAGTGATATTCTGAAGATTGCCAGCGCTGATGATGCCAGCCTTTTCAGCGTACATATTTGGAAGCTGCTTGATGCGGCAGTTTGTTTCCTTACAAAGGTTGATAAGGTTACGCTTTTCGCTAGGTGCAAGTGTTGCGATAGCGATGTAGATTTCTTTTATCTCGTACTTTTCAACGGCATAAAGGATTTTGTCGCGGCCACCGATAACCTCTACTCCATCGATGTAACGTCCCCATTTGTTAGGGTTGTCGTCGATGATGCAAACAACCTTAGCAGAACCATTTGCTCCGCCATTTACGAAATTGACATCGCGAAGAATCATACGGCCTGCTGAGCCAGCGCCGATAAGAAGTACGTTTGTATCAGCATTGCCTGCCTCGCGGCTGTCGCGAAGAAGCAAGATAAATCGATATGAAAAACGGATAACCACGCCAAAGAAGAACTGGAACCCGATTCCGAATACGTAGTATGAAATTGGCATTCTGTAGATGAATGCTGTGACGATAACTGCGTTTGCTACGAGTGTTACGGCTGTAGAAAGAACCAATTTCTTGAGCTCGTAGAAGCTGGCGAAACGCCAGATGCTTCGGTACAAGCCAAAAAGCTGGTAAATCACAACTGTAAAGATAGCGTATGGAATGATGATAAGATAATACTTTTCAAGATAATATGGTTCGATATGAGAAAACTGACAATCGAATCTAAGCCACAGTGCAAGAAAATACGAAAGCACAACGGTAATAAAATCGTAGGCAAGTAAGAAATATGCCACCTTGTGCCAATGCTTCATTTTATTCATAATCTCCATTTAAGATTAATCCTCCAGTAAATAAAAAATACGATATCTGGGTAATCGATACTATTCACAGTACCTAAACTACATTCATAATTGAACTCCTTCAGAGTTCTATCAAGTGCTAAAGCACTTGTAATTATTCATGTAGTTTAGGTCACTGATTCCAGTTAATAAATATTTAAGTATTATTCTCTTACAAGCAAGCTTGACAAGAATAAATACTTAAACATTTATTACTGTGAATAGTAACACTGTAAGCCCATGATATCGTATTATAACACATATTAAGTCTAATAATATAGGTAATGACTATTATTTCAAACCAGTTACTTCGTATTCCTGAGTCACAGGATCTGGAATCATTCCATAGTTCTGTGCACAATATTCCTGAAGATCCTCACCAAAGTTTGGACCGTATGTAACTGTAATCTTATCTCCATTTGAAAGACCAGATGATGTATCTGCACGGAATGTGATTCCTTCGTAAATATCATCATCGGATGTGATTTCAAGCTCTACAACACCCTCGCCATCATTTCCAGAGAATGTAACCTTGAGGTCGTCGAAAGGATTGAATGTAACAACATCCTCAAGACCAACTACTGAAAGCTCCTGAGCATCTGCCTCAAGCTTGATACCGTAGTGCTCTGCGATGTAGTCCTCATCGATGCTCCATGAAAGCACAACCTCATCACCGTTTGAAAGGTCTGTAGATGTGTTGAGCTCGTATGTGATACGTGACTGCAAATCAAGATCTGCAAATAAGCCTTCCTTGAAGATGTCCTGTGTGTCTGTAAGGCCAAGCTTATCAGCCTCGCGCTGAATCTTTGAATCAAGCTTTGCATTCTGTGAGAAATCATACAAGAACTCATCATTATCAAATGTGACTGTAGCTGTTCCCATTGAATCGTAACCTGAGAATTCAACTGTAACATAGTCGTTGATATTCATCTTCTTTGGAGCGTTGAGGAAATAGAATACACCACCTGCAACTGCTGCAATTACAACTAATATCGCAATTATAATAAATTTCTTACTTCCTTTTTTCTGTTCATTTTCTGCCATAATAAACCTCCTTAAATTTGGTTTTAGCACTTCAAGAATGATACTACAAATCCACGGGTGAATGCAAACTTATTATGGAAAGCTTTAGAAAGTTTTAGGAATTGCCAGGCATTGGGCGGCGCTTTGCTGTGAGCTCCTCCACATCAATTCGCATAACCGTTACAATAGAAACCATTCTCTCGTCAAACTGGAAATCATCCTTGCCAGTTTGAGTCTTCATGAGAGCTACCAGGGCAGCTATTTTTTCCTGTGGGTCCTCTACAATTGTGACCTTACCAAAGCCCATAGCGCATTCGTAGACTGTGCCGTACTGGCAAGCCATGCGGCCTTCGAAAGGAGCCACATTGCACTCCATTGTGAAGCAGCAGTTTGGGTTCTTCCTAATTATATCCAGCTTGCGCCCCTCGTGAGCACCGTGAAGATAGATGATGTAATGGCCATCTGCCTGGTCCTTCACCACTCCATAGTTGAGTGGCACAACGTATGGCATGCCGTCATCCACCAGCCCCAGGTGCAGGTACTGGCTTGTGTTTAGGATTTCGTCTATTTCTGCTGGGTCTGTGATTTCTCTTTCTCTACGTCTCATTGTGGGTCTCCTTTTTGTATAGTGTTGTTTTCTACTGGCTTAATCATCAGGTTATCTGCTATCGCAGACTTCTTTGAAAACTTCAATGTAGTGTAACCAATGATACTGAATGCTACTGCGCCAACTAAGTTTACTAGTAAGTCCTTCATGGTGTCGATAATTCCAATATCCAGATAGCCTCCAGGCACTGTGTATGATTGGCCATCGGCTGTGTTGATTACTGTGTCTGTAATGTTTTGTATGATAAATGGCATGCCGCTGTCGTTTGGATCAAGTGTGACTGAGCCGATGGTCTGCACTATGAAGTCCTTTTGCATATCAACATAGAAAAGCTGATCCATTGCAAATTCAAAGAATTCCCAGATTACACCTACCGTCATAGAGAAGCAAAAGGCGACAAGCGTCAAATAGAATGGAGACAAGTTAAAATGCTTGCTGCCTCTGTTCAGCAAGTAAATAAGTGAGAATCCAATAGCAGCACACAGGAATCCATTCATTGTATGAAGCATTGTGTCCCATCCTGGGATAATCACGTAATAGTGATTCACTTCACCTAGGATTTCTGCTGCGTAGATGAAGCCAAAGATGATAGCCTGAAACACTGCGGGGAATTCTATCTTCATCTGCTTTTGTAACACTGCTGGCATCAAAAATAATAGAAGCGACAGTATACAGATTGCAGCACTTTCGTAGTTCTGCGTTATGATACATCTGATAAGTGTAAGTATAACCAGCCCACGTAAAATCAAATAAAAGATGAAAGTTCTCTTATTCTTTTTATAGCTATCCACTAGAGAATTCTTGTAATCTATTATCTTCATTCTGCCACCTCATTTCTTGTTAAACTCTTATGGTCAGAATATCAAACCTGGTGTCCAATATCAATGAATTAAATACTAGGAAGATGTGCGAACACCTTAACAGCAATAAGCCCTGTCTATTTTTTACTCTCAGTTAAGTGAAAATCACAGGCTTCTGGCTAGCCACTTAATTTTTTATAAGTGGGGATAGAGGAATCTGATTTTACACTTAACTTTGCAAAATCCAGTTAAGTGGATTTTGCAAACACTATTTTTTTCACTTATATAATTTGCCAAAAAGTTAAGTGAAATTCAGCAGTTTTAATTTTCCACGCAACAATTTTGGGATTTTTGTTAAGTGAATTTTCCAGTCTAGATTTCCCACTTAAGAATGTTAAGTTTTTAAAAAATTTCTTTTATTACACTTAACTCTCCCCCAAAAAGTGCGTTTTTTCTTGAGTTTTCCAAAATCCACTTAACTTCCCCGCTCCCCACATAAAAAAGGCCATGCCGGCGGAGCCGGACATGGCCTTGGTAGCCCAAGAACTGTGATGATTCAAAGACTATGGTTATTCAAAAACTTGTTTTATTCAAAGCAAGCGCGGATAACTTCGATAATTCTATCCTGCTGCTCTGGAGTCATTTTGTTGTCGCTAGGGAGGCAGAGGCCGCGGGCGAAGATGTCGCTGCCCATGTCAAGTGGCTGGCCGTCGGTGCCGAGGGCGCCGCCTGCGATGTATGCGTTGGTAACGGCGCGGCCGTTGCCTTCGCGAGTGATGAATGGGTTCAAGCGATAAATTGGCTGCATGTGCATTGGCTTCCAGATTGGGCGGCCTTCTGCGTTGATGCTTGCGATAGCATCAAGAATTTCAGTAGGGCAGCTCTTGCCGTGCTCAGGTGTGTAAAGCACATCCTGCTCTCCTCGAACCTGTGGGCACATAGCGTCTTTGTCGATGATCATGCATGACAACCAGTAGTTTGGCTCAGAGTTCTCAAAGTCGATTGGGTTCATCTGAACTGGAAGTCCCTTGAAGCCGTCGCGGTATCTTTCGTAGATAGCCTTTTTCTGGGCGATGTGCTCCTCAAGGTGAGGGAACTGGCCGCGGACAACACCTGCGATGACGTTGCTCATGCGGTAGTTGTAGCCAAGCTCCTCGTGCTGGTACCAAGCTGCAGCTTCGCGGGCCTGAGTAGACCACTTGCGAACCTTTTCAGCAGCCTCCTTGCTGTCTGTAAGGAAGCATCCACCAGCTGAGCCAGTGATGATTTTATTTCCGTTGAATGAGATGGTGTTGAACTGACCGAATGAACCAGTCTGAACACCCTTGTATGTAGCACCAAGAGATTCGGCAGCATCCTCAACAAGGATAGCGCCGTGCTTTTCGATGATTGCGTTTAGCTCATCGAGCTTACCAGGTGTGCCGTAAAGGTGAGCGCAAACTACAACCTTTACCTCTGGGTAGATTTCGAATGCCTTTTCAAGGGCAACTGGATCCATGTTCCAAGTGTCAGCCTCAGTGTCGATGAATACAGGGATACCGCCTTCGTAAACTACAGGGTTTACAGTTGCATCGAAGGTCATATCTGTACAGAAAACGTGATGGCCTTCGAGAGCGCCGTGGCCTACCTGAGGCATGCCGTAAGCCTGAATACCAGCAAGCTTGCAAGAAAGATGAAGTGATGCTGTGCCTGCTGAAAGTGCAACGGCATATTTCACTCCTACCTTTTCTGCAGCAAGACGCTCAACCTCTGTGAGGTTTGCACCTACTGTGGACATCCAGTTTGTATCGTAAGCTTCCTGCACGTATTTGATTTCTTCACCGTGCATTGTTGGCGATGAAAGCCAAACCTTATCTTCAAATTTATCAAATGATTTTGTAAGCATATTTATCTCCTTGTTCAAAAACAAAAAATAGCTGTGGCGAACCACAGCTATCATTATACTACAAAATATTTATTTTTCGAGTGGCTTATCCTTTGACTGCTCCGCCGGTTACACCTTCAACGTAGAATTTCTGCATGATGATGAACAAAATAGAGATTGGTACGGCAATCATAAGTCCACCGCAGCAGAAGTATGTGAAGTACTGGTTAACCAGGGCTCTCTGTAAAAGATTAAAAAGGCCTAGAGCCATTGTCCAGTCTGATGCGTCCTTTGACTTAATCATCAAACGAACCATAACGAAATCCATCCATGGATTCAGGAAGGAATTAATTACGGTGTAAACAATCATTGGCTTTGAAAGTGGCACCACAATCTTTGCGAAGATGGTGGCTTCCGATGCGCCCTCAAGCTTTGCTGCTTCGTGCAAAGATACTGGAATTGTGTCGAAGAAGCCTTTCAAAATCAGATAGCCAAGTCCTGATGCACCTGAGTAAAGAATGATAAGTCCTACCACGCTATCTGTCAGGCCAAGCATCTTCAGGATGAAGTACATGGCAATCATTGAAAGTACGCCTGGGAACATGCCGAGGATCAATGAAAAGCTCATGAGCTTCTTTCTACCTTTGAACTCGATGAATGAAAACGCATATGCGGTCATGATTACAAAGATAGATGAAACCAGGCAGCTGAATACACCGATTATCATAGAGTTTTTGAACCATGCTGGGAAGTTAGCAGTTGAGTCTGGTTCAAAAAACAGCTGGTGATAGTTGGCAAGTGTCCAGTGTGCAGGGAAAAAGTGGTTTGTGTTGATTCCCTTTTGTGTGCTGAAGGTGGTGACAACCAGCCAGAAAACTGGTATCAACCAAATGAAAGCCAAGATAGCTAAAAATACGTGTCTTCCGATTATTTTACCTGTTTTTTTCATTATCTATATACCCCCTCTTTATCTCCACCTATCATTCTTGAGAAAGTAAGAAGTGAAAGGGCTGCACAAACTATGAATGTTATGATACCGATAACTGATGCCATCTTGAAGTTCGAGTACTCGTTTGTCAGTCTGAATAGCCAAGTGATGAGCAGGTCAACTTCGGTGGCATGTGAGTTTGCCATAGACATGTTTGTTGTCTTGTAGTTGTATGTTAGCAAATAAATAACGTTGAAGTTGTTGATATTTGCAATTACTGACTGGATTAATGATGGGCCGGTGATGAACATTACGTAAGGCATTGTAATCTTCCAGAAAATCTGGAATTTGTTGGCGCCATCGATTTTTGCTGATTCAATCTGGTCTGATGGGATGTTCATAAGGATACCTGTTGCAACAAGCATCTGATATGGAATACCAACCCAGATATTTACCAGGATGATGGTCACGTGAGCCCAGCCTGGTCGTGACAAGAATGGAATGAAGGCATCGCCTGCGTTTAGTAGTCCGATGTTCTTGAAGAAATCAAGAATACCTACATTTGCACAAAACGTATTTACGATACCATAATCACCAAACATCTTGCTGATAAGAAGCAATGTTACGAACTGTGGAATACCGATTGTGATAACAAAAAGTGTTCTCCACATGCCCTTTAGCTTTGTATCGTCGTGGTTGATGAACTGAGCCAAAAGGATTCCACCAAGGAATGTTGTTGCTGTTGCAAGGACAGCCCAGATTAATGTCCAAACCAAAACTCTTACAAACGCGTAGCCAAATGTGATGGTCTGGCTGGTTGTAAAGAGGTTTACAAAGTTCTTAAATCCAACCCATGTGAACAGATATGTTGGTGGCTGGTGATTCTCATCGTAATTCGTAAATGCGATACCTACCATGAATAGGATTGGAATAATGTTGATAAGAATTACTCCAATACTTGGCAATGTAAGAAGAGTGATGTGGAAGCGCTCGTTTTTGAAGCTCACGATATCTTCCTTAAATGTACTTAGGTGCTCCCCTTCTTCCTGCATCTTTTGAAGGCGATAAACGGCCTTGATGTTTGCAATATATAGTGCCAGAAACGCGATGATAACAAGGATTCCGATGATTCCGTAAAGGAGAATCAGCAGTGAGTTATCAAAGTCATTTACTGTTTTTTGCATAGTTAGTGGATCAAAGATTTCCTCTCTTTGGACTGTTCCAAGAGTATTAAGCTTTGACATGTATGGGGCGAAAACGCGAAAAATTGAGGCGATTACTCCTACCTCAAGCAAAGTCATCAGTATTCCGCGGGCTATTTGTTTTCGTCCGAAATATCCAGCACCCATAATCAAAAGGGAGAGCTTAACCCAGATGTCGCCTTTGGCTATGGATGTGAAAAAGTCTTTAAAATAGTTGCCAATTTTCTTCATAGAATTCTTCCTCTGATTTATAAAAGGGCTTCTCCATTCGGAGAAGCCCGAAAAAGCATTAGTTTTATTCCACTGGCTGAGTAATACCAGCTACTGCATCATCAAGAACTTCCTGACTTACTTTGCCATCGAGGATGTTCTTTCCAAGTGACTCTGCTGGTGTCCAGTAGTTGCCGCCAACTCTCTGAAGCTCTGCGAATTCTGACTGAGCTGCAAGAGCATCAAGTGCTACTGAAGAAGCCTGTGCAAGTGCCTCTGTGTTTGAAGGGCCTTCGCCTGTAGCTGCATAAACAGCTTCCTGTGTCTCAGCGTTTGTAAGGTACTCAGCAAGAAGCATTGACCAACCTGTGTTCTCTGCGTATGCATTAACACCTACGAACTTGTAGCCTGAGTATGAAGCCATCTGCTTGTCTTCGCCGTTAACCTGGAATGTAGGAAGCTTTGTAGCTGCGTAGCCATCGCCATAAGCCTCTGAGAATGCGTTAACATTCCATGTACCAGAAACGTATGCTACAACCTTGCCATCGTTAAGGTTTGCAAGAAGATCATCGTTGCCATAGCTCTTGAATGCGCTTGAAGATGCGATGCTCTGAAGTGATTCTGCAGCTGCAAGACCGTTCTCAGAGTTCCAATCGCAGTTGTTTGACTGATCTTCATTTTCTGTAAGTGTACATCCAGCGCCCTGGAAGATACCGTAGAGGTACCAGCCGTTTGCAACTTCGAAACCAACTTCCTTGCCAAGCTCCTCAGCCTTAGCTGTAAGTGCTTCCCAAGATGCTACATCTTCCTCTGAAAGCTGTGATGAATCATAGTATAAGAAATAACCGTTTGAAGCTGTGAATGGGTAGCCATACTGCTTGCCTTCATACTGTCCAGCTTCAACTGTTGCTGGTGTATCTGCTTCGTTCATATCATATGTGTACTGAGCTGCTACTTCGTTAAGAGCGCCTGCCTTAACAAGTGCCTCGAGCTGATCGTCTGGGAATACATAAACATCAGCTGCTGCCTCAACATCCTCAAGTACACGATCCTTCATATCAGCTTCTGATACGGCACCGATTGTGATGTTGAAATCTACATCAGGATACTCAGCTTCGAAAGCGTCGCAACGCTCTTTCATTACTGTCTGATATTCCTCTGTCTCTGAGCACCAAAGCTCGATGTTTACTGTGCCTTCTGTTGCAGCGATAAGATTTGCGATAGCATCCTCAGATGATGCATCCTCTGTAGCTTCTGTAGATTCCTCTGTTGTTGAACCTGTCTCAGCTGTAGTCTCTTCTGCTGCGCCCCCGCATCCAACAAAAGCTGATGTAGCCATTGCTGAAACAAGAAGTGCTGATAATAACTTCTTCTTCATTATTACTTCCTCCATTTTCTTCATTTTTATACTCCGGTGATTGCGACTTTGCGCAATCGGTTGTTCTTCATACATAATCCTAATGCTTATGTCGTTTTTCGTCAATTAAGCATTTCTGACAACTATTTTATGACATTTTTGTGAATATTACTAATTTGTGCTGTCTCTCATTTGGATATTAAAGTCGCTTAAAGTGAGATTTGTGACATCTTCCCCATCTAAGTTGCGCATAAGCATAGACAAGCCCTCGGCTCCCAGCTTTTTTGCATCGAAATACAAACTGGTGATAGATGGTTTGGATGTAGATAGTAAATTTGAATCGTAAAAACTACACAGCTTGATGTCATCTGGGACAGATAGACCATCATTGTGCAGACAATTAAGAACTGAATTGCAAAGCATGTCGTCCATGCAGACTATGCACTCGGCTCCCTCTGCAATGGCAGTCTTCAAGACTTTGTCCATGCGGTCACTTTTGTGCATATTTAGATAAATCTGATTTTCATCAGCCTTCATTCCACGATTAATAAAGCCCTGGCGGAAACCTGCCAGACGGCTGTGAGTAACGTTGATATTTTCACCACCGCCAATAAGGGCCATGCGAGTGATGCCCTTGTCGATAAGTGTCTCTATCATGCGTGTGGCTGCCCCCTCATTATCGTGATCGATAAAAGGAACACCTGGCTCCATTGGGTCGCCCACTACGATATATGGAATTGCTGCGTCTTTTAGGAAATTGATAACTTTAGAATCCTGCTCGCAACGGCTGACCATAACAGCGTCGATTTTTTTGTTGCGCACTGCGTGCTTTAACGCTGATATGCCGTCGTTATCTGCAAGAATGATAAGAACGTCGTATTCGTATTCCATGGCTCTGTCGCAGACACCTGTCATGAGAGTCTGGAAATATGGCATCTCGCCGAGAGCTGAATCGGCAGGAAAAACCAGCCCCACGTTGAATGTGCGGCTAGCTGCCAAAGACCTGGCAACGGCGCTAGGTCTGTAATTTATTTCTTTGATGAAGGCGTTAACCTTCGCTCTAGTTTCCTCGGAAATTCTACCTTTACCAGAGATTGCTCTGGAAACTGTTGTTTTAGAAAGCCCCAATTCTTTTGCGATTTTATCTAATGTATAACCCATAGTTTCCCCCTAATACTGTGGTCTTCTATCAAGCTATCACAATAGAATCAGTTTTGCAAACGGTTGCGCACATTTTGTTAAATAGTAACAAAATTTGGTGCTGCTATTCGAACAATGCGTCATAGTCATAGTTGCCGTAGAAGTCTTCCATGAAGTCGAAATAGTCCTGGACATTATCCTCAGTGATCTCGTCCTTGCCAGCTGCAATCATTTCCAAAATCTCTGTGTTGTATTCTGGGACGAAGTGGCTCATGTCCTTGAACATATCCAAGTTTTCTGCCACATCTGTTTCCTGAAGGAATGAGTAAAGGTGGACATTGTCATAGCCAAGAAGCATGTTTATAGTATAGCGCTCAGCTGCCATGTAGCGCTCAAGGTTGCCCTGCTGATTCAGGTAGTCGAAATAGTACATGCTGAATGGTGGGAAGAAAATGTAGAAATCCACATCAGGGTGCTCTTCTATCTGTCTGATGAAGTTTTCATTAATGTTTTCTTCCACGATAGCCATGTCTTCCTCTGTAAACTCCAGAGTCTCTTCGCTTTTTTCCTCGCGGATGTAGCTGTCATCCAAAACATCCTTGCCAAACTCAGAGTACATGCCCCAGTTTGAATAGTCATCGAAGGATGTGCCAGCATAGCCTGCGCGGGTAAGGCGCAGGTCGTCGTAAACATCCTGGATTGTGTATTTGTTTAAAAGATATTCCACATCATCAAATGGATCATTGTCGTAGAGGTATGTTGGGTAGAGGCTTTCGTCGTAGCGCATCTGCTCCGCAGTGTTGAGGAGTCCCAGGTAATCCACTGATCTAAAAACCATCTTGATGTCGTTGCCACTTTCAAAAACTGCATCTAAAGTGTCGCTGATTTCCTTATTGGAACCGCCCAAATATGTGAGCTTGATAGAGTTTGTCCCAAAAAGGCGGTCGATGTCGCTGGTCTTGTAGTTTGATGCCATGGATGTGCCAACCAGCACTGCATCGTAATCAAAGTGCTTTGCGATACCGTTGTTCTGGTAGCGCTCCTTGCTAAGGATGTAGGAAATGTGCTGATTCTGTCCGTGATAGTGAAAATATGGATCGATGTAGATGACAACAGCACTCACTGCAGCAAGGCCCACTAATATTACAGCCAAATAGGCGATTATCCAATTTTTAAATTTCCCTTCCATTATTACTTCCCCTAAAAATTGAAATATAAAAATGTGCTGATTCCTGAGAATGAAAGAATGCTCCAAATCATCAAGCATGACATGACAAGCATGTTGATGACGTTTGGCTTGAACTCCTTCATCTTTTCAAAGCCGTTCTTTGGAATCAGTGCGATAAATAGCGCAACCGCAAACATGCCTACCACATCTATGTAGGCGAAGTTTTTGATAACTGGCAGCTTGTCCAAAATCAGGTGAAGCTCCCAGAATGTAAACTGTGATGTGAGCTCCGCGCCAATTGGATCAAAGTGTCCGCCGAAGGCACGGCGGATAAGCTCTGTGGCAGTGGCGATGGAATCTGCTCTGAAGAACACCCACATAATATTTACAAAGAAAAATGTAACGGCCCAGCCGATAATCTTTGGAACCTTGTCGAAAAACTTGCGTCCCATTCTGTGGATGATTGATGCGATGCCGTGGCCCACACCCCAAAGAATGAAAGTGAAGCCGGCGCCATGCCAGAATCCGCTGACAAGGAAAACGATGAAGATATTCACATAGGTGCGAACCTTGCCCTTGCGATTTCCACCAAGTGGAATGTAGATGTAACGTGTCAAAAATCTGGTAAGGGTCATGTGCCATCTGTCCCAGAAATCGTCGATGGAAACTGCTTTGTATGGGCTGTTGAAATTCAGTGGCAGGTCGATGTTGAACATCTGGCCAATACCGATGGCCATGTCGCAGTAGCCACTGAAGTCAAAGTAAATCTGAAGTGTGTAGGCCAGGATGACAACGATTGCCTCGGTAGAGTTGATGTTTAGAATCTCGTCATAGCCGTAGTTTACTGCGCAGCCAAGAGTGTCGGCGATGAGCACCTTTTTTGCCATACCGATAGTGAAAAGATAGATGCCGCGAGCAAAGTTTTCAGCATTGATGTGCTTTTTACTGTCGTCCATAAGCTGTGGAACTAGCTCGTCATGAGTGACGATTGGACCAGCAATGAGCTGTGGGAAAAAGATGACGTAGCAGGCATACTCTAAGAATGAGTAGCAGGCCACATCCCCCTTGTAGCTATCCACGATGAATGATATCTGCTGGAATGTGAAAAAGCTGATACCGAGAGGCAACACGATGTAAAGCAAATTGAACTCTGTCTTGAAGAGCATATTTACTGTGCTGATGAAGAAGTCCATGTATTTGAAATAGAAAAGGACTCCCACATTTCCGCAAACGCCAATAACCATAAGGACTTTTTTCTTGTCCTTATGGCTATGCATTAAGCGGTATATTAAATAATTAAAACATACACTGGAAATGATAATTATGAGATACCATGGATTGAAATATCCGTAAAACCAAAGTGACATGCCCAGCAAAAAGACATTTGCCAGCCTGTACTTCTGGAAAAATCCCAGCACATAGTAGCCTACCAAGCAGTGTGGTAGGAAAAGTAAAACAAAAATATAAGAATTGAATAACATTATAAACCCCTGATAGTACCCTTATTTTTTATCTATAGAGATGCGATTGCGGTTAGCCGATTAACACATGCTTTCCCTCGAATGCGAACCCATAATGATATATCATATCTTCTTGAATGCCTTTATTCAACAGATCTGCATCATAATTTTTATCTTTTATCTGTTTCAAAGCATTTTTGACGGTATCTTCCAAAGTCTTTTCATCATCTGAATCATGAACTTTAAACTCTAAAATATATGCAGGATAATCCTTTTTAATTGGCTCAAGACATACATCATATCTGCCAAATCCACTCTCCCTGTTTGACACTATATGATATTTATCAGCTAATTCAACCAACAAACCTAGCACGAATCCATGATAAAACCTTTCTGGCTCAGCATACTCGGAAGGACGATTTCCAACATCGAATGATGAAAAAGTATTTAACGCAACATCGTTCATGAACTTATTCATGTACTTTACATCATTTTTCAGAAGGGCTTCAATGAAATCATTGTATCTGCTACTTCCACCTTCAAACCAGCGTCGTACCATATCTTCATACATGTGCATTACTTCGTTATTCGTAACAGCGATACGACATTTCTTTCGCATGCCGATTTCTCCAAGCTCTTCCACAATTTTCAAATAGCCTGATGCTAGAAGCATACTGAATACGCCGGATTCATTTCTATCAATCAAATTGAAAACTATTTCTTCATCTATTAAGGTCTCTATAGATTCTCCTTTTAACAGAGCCTCAAACTGCTTTTTAATATCAGAACTTCCCTCGCGAATAAGCTTATCGATCAGCATGTTGCTACTGGTGTTTGCCCAATAAGCATCAAGCTTCTTTGAATCCAAAAACTGGGTGATTGACCATGGATTGTAAATATCATTTTTCGTACCTATTTTAAATCCATCGTACCACTTCTGAACCTCTTTCTTTTGACTAAGCAAATCATATTCATCAAGGGCTGACATTACTTCTTCGCTGGTGAACCCAAAAGTAGATTCATATTTTGCTGTGGTAAGAGATGCAACCTTTAAATTGTTCAGGTCAGAAAAGATTGATTCCTTGCTGACTCTGGTTATTCCGGTCATTATGGCACGCTCCAAATAAATATTGGTTTTAAAGGTAGCGTTAAAAATATTTCTGACAAAGGATGTGATTTCATCCCAGAAACCATCTACATAAGCCTCCTGAAGAGGAGTGTCATATTCATCCATAAGTATGATAACTTTTTTGTTGTATTTTCTATATAAAAGCTCGCAAATAAAATTGATAGCATTGCTGGCCACGGCATCTGGCATATCGTAGCCCACCATATTCCAGTAATCCCTATCCTTGTCAGTTACAAAATCGCTTTCGATAAGATACTGATTTTTGCGATACAAGCTAACGATTTCCTGGATAATCTGCTGCTTAGCCATTTCGTATGTATTGCCTTTGACCGATGCAAAGCTTAATAACAGAGTAGGGTATGTACCCTGGATGTCACGATATTTAGACTCATTCCATATAGCAAGTTTTTTGAATAAATCCCTGGTATCGTCATAAGCGTTAGAAAAGAAATAGTCGAGCATGCTCATATTCAACGTCTTTCCGAAGCGACGAGGACGGGTAATAAGAGTGACAACATCCCCACTCTCCCACCATTCTTTGATGAACATGGTCTTATCTTTATAAAAATAGTTATTTTCTATGATGGTCTTAAAATCCTGATTACCAATAGAGATTTCCCTTGGATTATCTCCGGCTGTGTGTTCAGAAATGTGCCCTGGGTACAAAACTTCTTCCAACGCTGCAATAGTATCCAAACGAGGAGATTCTATTTTCCCACCCAAAACTTTTTGCACTGTACTAAGATTAACCCCTGATTTCGTTGCAATCTGCTCGTAAGTTAACCCCTGTTCAGCTTTTGCCTTTTTTAGATTTTCAATACGTTCATTCATATAATCACCACCCAAATTGCAATTTTGATCTCATAAAATTGCAATTAATTGCAATTTCTTAATTGGAGTATAACAAAAAATTGCAATTTTGTTAACCAAAATTGCAATTTATCATTTCAATATTAAATTCTTATGGCTGCATAGCCTACAGTCATTACGTACATGAAGATCATTATTAGACCTTCTTTTCTCGTGATTTTTCTTTCGGTGAAGGCGTAGCCCCAGGAGACTATGGTTATTACAAGTAGAATCAGAATGTCATATACCGATGCGACGTTGACAGCGACAGGTGAAATAATCGCTGAGACTCCGAGGATGAATAGCAGGTTGAAAATATTTGAGCCCAGGACATTTCCCAGGGCGATACCTAGCTGGCCTTTGCGGGTGGCGATGATGGAAGTGACCAGCTCAGGGAGGGATGTGCCGATGGCTACAATCGTAAGGCCTACCAAGGTTTCTGACATGCCAGCCTGAAGGGCTAGCGTTTTAGCGCTGTAGACTACAAGCTTTCCTCCGGCGATTATCATGATAAGGCCTACGATTATAAATACTGCGCACTGCTTGTTGGAGTATATTCTGACACTGGACATATCCTCCAAAGCACTATTCTTTTCTTTCATGAATATCCAGGCAACATATAGGATGTATGAAAGTAAAAGCCCAGCTCCGCCAAGGCCTGAAATAGTTGTAACATTTTCTGTTACAACCGGGCCAGTTGATTTAAAGTGGCTGATTATGGAAAATCCTCCAATTGCCACAAACACCGCCAGCGTCGACACTGCTGCAACTTTAAAGTCTCTTTTGATGATTCCTTTCTCTACCACCAGTGGGGACAATACAGCGCAGATGCCAAGGATACCAAGCATGTTGAACATATTGGAGCCTATGATATTGCTCAGTGCTATCTCGCTAGATTTTTCAGCTGCTGCCGTAACACTAACCGCTAGCTCTGGAGCGCTGGTTCCGCAGGCCACAATAGTGAGTCCTATAATCAAACCTGATACTTTAAAATTCTTCGCCAATGCAGCGCTGCCATCCACAAATTTGTTGGCGCCGAACACGAGTAGTGCGAAGCCCACTAATAAAATTAAAATTGTAATAATCATCATGCTGGCATTATAGAATGACAAACTAAAGTTTATGTAAGATGCCTAAAATCAATACCACTTTACATAGCTTATACCTGCCTAGCGCATATTTAACTTGTATCTAATAACACTTTAATTGAGGAGGTTTTTATGAACGAGGAATTAACTTGCCCACAAAAAATATTAAGATTTGTTCCTATGGTTGCGTTGCCGCTGATTGTGGGAGGAATCAGCGCATTACTTACAGGAAATGCCATGGATTCGTATCAAGTGATGATACAGCCGCCACTGGCACCCCCTGCCTGGCTATTTCCAATAGCATGGACAATTCTATATATCCTGATGGGCCTAGGTAGCTATTTTCTGTTACTAGCCCCAGCAGATACTACAGAAAAGAAAAGTGCCAAGTGCATCGCCATGATAGTTTACTTTATCCAGCTCTGCTTCAACTTTGTATGGTCGCTGATATTTTTCAACGCAGCGCAGTATACACTAGCCTTCATTTGGCTTATGATTCTATGGGTGATGATTATCGTGATGATATGGAAAACTTCTAAAGTATGTTGGAAAGCCACATTGATGTTTGTCCCTTATCTTCTATGGTGTACCTTTGCAGCCTATCTAAATCTGATGATTGCAATATTAAACTAATCAAAAGTGGGAGCCTTTTGGCTCCCACTACCTTGTTCTAAAACTGAATTAATTCAGCCCAATTATAATCTATTATTTCCCCATCCTTGGTCTTTTTATATGCCTCTTCTGCATGCATATAATCAACTACATCCTTCGTTTTCATCGTATCAAATTTCGTTATAACAGAATTAATAATGCTCTTCTCTTCATTTGACAAAGTTTTTAAATCAAGCTTTTCGTTGTACATTATATGGTATCGCACATTATCATAATCCTCTGCAAGCTCTTCTTCGAAAACAACATTATCCAGTTGTAAAATAGCATCATGACCTATTGGAAGCGCCCCCATATTTGCATGCTGATACACAAGACCTGTCAGAGATTTTTTATTCTTCTGATAAAATAGGATATCAGTATACCAAAGCATTTTCATTAGTTTCACCTTATACAAATACTTCACATGCTTCGCTAGATAGTTAATTACTAATTCTAATTTATCAATATTTAATACCTGAAACCCATTTGTGATAGATGGTTCCATATAGTTCAAATAAAAGCTTTCAAGTTTGTTGCGAGCAATGTTTTCTCTTCCATGCTGTGAAAGTTCTTCATTTATTCTTTCAAGAAAGATAGCTTCTTTATTTTTATTGAAGTTTTCTTTATTTCTAATATAAAAATAATAAAGAACTAATGGATTATTTTTAATCAATCTCAAAATATTGTCATATGGAGCATCCTGAATAGCTTTGCTTTCATAACGGGAAATAGTTGCTTCTCCCCATCCCAGTACCTGTGATAAATCCACTTGAGATAATCCATATCTCTCCCTTATCTCAACAATCTCATACGAAGTTAGTAGTCCCTTTTGCTTGCGATAAGCGTTTCTTGCATTTAGCAAATTTTCATTTTCCATGCTACCCGTTGTAAATTCATTGTCCCCTTTTGAATCTGGACAGATATAATACTTTTCATCATACTCTACTTTTAAGCCTTTTATAATTGTAATTGCTTTTCTTTGCTTAAGCTCTACTTCATGATTCTTTCCACAAATTGGACAATTTATAATAGCCCCCTTTACTATCAATTGATAGTAACACTATTGTACTATCAATTGATAGTATGTCAATTAATATTTCATGAAGTATTAATGAAAAGTGGGAACCTCCCTGAGGTTCCCACTTCCTTTTTACATCAGCACAGTAACCTTGGTTCCTGCGCCCAGTTCACTTTCGATTTGGATTTTGGCGTCGTGGATTTCCACGATGTGCTTTACGATAGCAAGGCCAAGGCCGGTGCCACCGGAGGCTTTGGAGCGGCTTTTGTCTACGCGGTAGAAGCGCTCGAATACTCGGTCTAGGTCACCGGCAGGGATGCCGATGCCGTCATCTTCTACGATGAGCTTTTTGTAGCCGTATTCTTCAAGAACTGAGACTGCCACATGTCCACCTTCATTGCCGTAGCGGATAGAGTTTTGCACAAGATTGTCGATTAGCTCGCGGATAAGATCTGGCCTGCAGCGCACTGTGGTGGATGAACCAGATAATGTGATATCAATGTTTCGCTGGCTGGCAGCCATAGATAATGAATCAAGCTCCTCGGCGGCCAGCTCATACAAATCCACAGTTTCGAACTGCTCGTCATTATCATCACTATCCAGCTCGGAAAGCTTGATGATGTCCTCTATGAGGGCCAGCAAACGATTTGCATTCTTATCTATTTCATCAGCAAAGTGCTTTCTCTTTTCCGCAGGTGTATCATCCGAGCCTAGCAGCTGAGCGTAGCCAGAGATGGCTGTAAGGGGCGTCTTCAGCTCGTGACTAACGTTAGCTGAGAAATCCTGGCGCACCTTTGCGGCTGCCAGCACTTCCTCGTGTTGCTTGCGGATTTTGCTTATAAATGGGTAAAGCTCTGGATATGGCGAGTCCACAAAATCATCGTTGAGCTTGCCTGCCACATCCTCGATTGGCTTCATGAGCTGGCGAGTGAGGATGCGTGAAACCAGCACACATACAAATGATATGAGCAAGATCAGGCCGAGGCAAAGTGGCAATCCACTGGCAAACACCACCCATACTGCGTCCACCTCCTGAGCGATACGCAAGATACGACCGTCGTTTAAGCGTAGGGCATAATAATAGTCCTTCAGCCCCATAGTGTCGGACTGTCTTTCAATCTCTCCGGAACCAGTCTCCATAGCGCTGACAATCTCAGGCCTGTTGGCATGATTATCCATCTGCTCCGCATTTACGGTATTATCAAAAAGCACTGTACCGTCAACATCTATCAAGGTAACTCGCAGTTTTGCGTCCATCAGCTTTGGATTGTCCTCCAAGGCTGCCACATCTGCGGTGTCAAAAAATTCTGTATCTTTAAAAATCTGTGCGGTGACCTGCATATCCTGGTGAACCTGCCGCTCGAACAAAGCGTAGTAGGCCAAGGTCACGCAGAGGGATGTGCAAAGCACTGTGGCGATAATCAGTGCCAAAAATCTAAGGTAAATTTTCTGTGCCATGATACCTCCACTTTACTCAATCACATATCCAACGTTTCTAACTGTGCGAATCAGGCTTCCGCAGCTACCAAGCTTGGTCCTAAGGGTCTTGATGTGCATATCCAGGGTGCGGGATTCCAGCTCGTAATCTATTCCCCAGATTTTGTCCATTATCTGAGTTCGTTTTAGGACAATGCCACGGTTCAGCGTCAGGTATTTCAGCAGCTCGTACTCTTTGTAAGTAAGCTCTATAGTCTGGCCAGCCACTGTCACCTGGTGACGCTGGTCATTTATGGTAAGATCATCGATAGTAATGATTTCCTGAGAAGCCTCCATGGTGCGGCGAAGCAAAGCCTTTACCCGGGATGTGAGTTCCATCACTGAAAATGGCTTTTTGATGTAATCGTCAGCTCCCGTTTCCAGGCCTCGGACCAAGTCGATTTCGCCAGTTTTGGCGGTGACCATAATCACCGGAATGGCGGCAGTAATTTCACTGGAGCGAAGCTGCCTTACTATTTCAAACCCGTTTTCATCAGGAAGCATGATGTCCAGCAGGACAAGGTCGGGTAGATTGTGTTCCAAAACATCAAAAAAGTCTGCCCCGTTGGCAAAGCTGTCGACCTGATAGCCGGCATTTGCCAGGGCAAACTCTTCTATTTCTCTGATATTCTCGTCGTCTTCAACAATGTAAACAAGAGCCATAGTGACCTCCTTCATATGTACATAAACAATCAATCTATGTGATACTATAGTATGATTATCTAAATTTTATGTAAAGAGGAATAACCTGTGCTCACACGATCATCTGGGACTGTGTATTCTGCCAGGCGCACCAGATGCTTCGAGAATGGATAAATTATCATGGTGCTTCCTACGTTAAAAACAGAATGAATAATCGCAATGGCCACCGGCCCAACAGCCGCCGTTAAGAATTCAAAATTAAAAATCATGTTTAATCCATAAAAAGCTAACGTAAATACGGTAACACCAACGACATTAAAGTATAGGTGAATCATGGATGCTCGTCTGGCATTTTTGCTAGCTCCCACTGATGATAGCAACGCTGTGGAGCATGTGCCGATATTCTGGCCCAGGATGATAGGAAGTGCTGCGCCAAAGCTGACTGCTCCCGTCAATGACAGTGCCTGCAGGATTCCAACCGATGCCGATGAGCTTTGGATGATAGCAGTAAACACCATACCAACCAGGATTCCAAAGAATGGATTTGAAACTGCTACCAACATATTTTCAAAATATGGGCTGTGGGCAAGTGGCTCCATAGAAGCGCTCATTGCATCCATTCCAAATATCAACACGGAAAATCCAATTAGCAGATGTGCGATGTTGGTCTGCTTCGCATTTTCCTTTGCCTTCATGTAAAGCACAACGCCGATCATGGCAAGGATTGGTGCGAAGGATGATGGCTTGAGCAGTTTGATAAACACTGCATCGCTTTGGATGCCCACCATGGATAACATCCAGGATGTGACTGTGGTGCCGATGTTGGCGCCCATGATTATGCCAACCGCCTGACGCAGGCTCATCACACCAGAATTTACCAGGCTTATCACCATTACTGTGGTAGCCGATGATGACTGAATCACCGCTGTGACACCAGCGCCTAACAGCACACCATAAATAGTTTTGTTGGTAAGACGCTCCAGTATCTGAGCCATCTTCCCCGAAGCTAGCGCCTGTAGACCGTCTCCCATGAGCTTCATGCCATACAGGAAGAGAGCCAGCCCACCCAGCAGCTTCAGAATCATAAAAATGTCCATTTCATGCCTCCTTAATACAAGAAATTTTCCAAATGGTTGCACTTGTATTATGGAGGGGAAATGTAAAGGGTGGGTAAAATTCGGATTTGTAGCATTGGATAAGATTTGTTATACTTTCCATGTGCTAAATGAAAGTGGCGTATATCAAATAAATCTTATCCGCCGCTGGATTCAGGAACTAAGTTTTACTTAGTTCCTTTTTATATATAAGGTTTTTCCTTATATCCTTTATTAGTAGACTTCATTTTCAGATAATCTGTAAAAGATTCCCCTGGCAACTTTCGATTCTTAGCAAGCATCTTCGACCAAATATCATTTCCATCTTCTTCATTAATCAATCCTTTATTCAATGCTTCTACCAATATCATGCCGGTATCAATATGCTTCAAGTCATATTTATCAATATACGGCGATATATCCCGATAATTATTACTAGCTAAAACACCTTTATAGGCTTTAGCAAGAGCTATTCCCGCCGCCTCTCCATTACCAATTGACTTACTTCCAGCGTTTCCTGAAACAAGTGCTTGATAAATATCATATTCCTCTGTACCTACTTCTATATCCTGAATCCTTGCACTGTTGTCTTCTAACAGACTTTCAGCTCTCCGCTTCAAATGTGGAATAGCTGGATTAGATAACTCATCATATACAGGACTTGGGAATATTATTCGTCCTCCATAAAGTTCCTTTAATATATTTGTATCGTTTATCCACAGAAATGCTGATAAACAATCCGTATCGAAGAAATATTCATTAGTCATTCAAGTTACCTTCCTCCTCTTCGAGATTGTACACAATATCAGCCCTGTAGCCATCCAATAATAACTCTTCTCTCTTGCCGTTTGATATTAGACCTTCGCTAAATAATTCTTCTATTTTACGAATATATTCTCCTGTGGCAAAATATTCTCTATTCGATGATGCTGGTTGGTATAATTCCTTGCCATATCCCAGCAATGCCGCCTCTCTGGAAACAGCGATATCTTTAAAATTCTCTTCTTGCTTTTCATCAATGAAGCCATTGCTTACTAATCTAAACAACATAGCCATATGGCTTACTTGGAAGAACTGCTCTGCTTCTATAACTTTTGCAAGTGTCCACTTTCCATTATTATTTGTTACGTATTGATACAATGCGTCATATGGCATCAACAAATAGCTTGCGAATTTATCAGCTTCCTTTTCAGATTCTGATTGGTTATCGCTCATATTTTTATTACATATTACTTGGCCAACTATATCTTCGTATAATACATGGTATAGTTCATGTGCAAGCGTAAATCTCTGTCTACCATATGATGTTTTTGAATTAATACAAATCACTATATCATTGTCCACTCGGGTACACATACCACTTATTCTATCTGATAATGGATATCTAAGAATAGTAATGTTTTTTTCCTTCCACCCATTAACTATTCCGAAAATATCAATAGGCGAATATCCATCTTCATTCCAACCCCTTCTAGTTTGCAATGCAAGTGAATTTAATTCCTGATCTGTCTTCATCGCTATTTCTCCAATAAATTATTCATAAATCTGATATTTCGTGCTATTTTATTAACTGCCGCTATACTTTCTAGATCCTCCGCTTGAATGCAATTTGCCCTAAAAGCAAATGTCACTGGGGTGTATTCCTCATCTCTTCCAAATAAGTACGCCTCTGTACAACAAAACAAACTACATATTTTTTCAATCAATGACACATTAAGAGCCCTAGTTCCATTTTCAAGTTTTGTAACCATACTTTGATCCACACCAAGATATTGAGCCATTTGCTCCTGAGTCAATTTACTATTCTTGCGCAATTCTTTTAGCCTATTGCTTTGAATATTGTCATCCATATCGAATCCTCCATTTCTTAATTCTATTATAGAGCGCCTTTGTCATAAATTCAATATATTCATTTTTGTTTTTTATGACAATTTCTCTATACATTTGTCGTACCTCCTTTTATTACAGCTTACTACGACACAATTTATTTTTCTCACCTCTGAGGTTTCTTTTTTCCGTATTTTTCATTATTATAAAAGCCATTTTTGCAGTTTTTACGCAAAAATGGCTTCTATATTTGTCACTTTAAACTTTTTATCTCCCACAGCACTTCTTATACTTTTTTCCAGAACCACATGGACATGGATCATTAGGATAAACCTTCTTGCCCAGCTCCACAGGAATACCCATGGCCGATAGTTGAGGTTGAAGCTCCCCAAGTATAGATGCTGCTTTAGAACTTCCTGGAACAATTGTTGGAATTCCTGTGAAGTTATTCGAATGAAGCTCCAACGGTTTGTGTCCACGATTTTCGATGAGGCGAGTGTTATTGTGGGCATCCATTAGAAGATTCATAAATTCACCTATCTGGTCTTCCCCATCAAAAACTGCATCATGCTCATTTAAATCTTTTATTATCTCTGTAGGGCTGTCTCCATTGTAGCTATTCATCCATACATTAAGGCACCATGTTGTAGCTAGCTCACTTTCCATATGTAATTTCTTCATGAAAAATGTGTGCAGCTTCTTATATGCCAGTGAACTAGATTCATAGCAATCGTGTGTTATTTCTTCTATTTGAGCAGCAGATGGAATATAGAAATCCTTGCCAACCTGGCTACGTAGCAGAGGATAGACTTCTCCACTTTCAAATATATCAAAATGTACTAGTAGCCCATACTCTGTATGTAGCTACTTATCTATTCCAGCTTCATTAACCTGTAATTCATCTTCTGGAAAAACAGTGCAGCCTCGGATATCCAGTGGAATCTCTAAGATAATTCCGAGCATGTCCTTTATGCTATCTTTCACTTTGAGATGATATAGTTTATAGATTACCTCCAGCGGTGCCACACCATAGTACTCTCTGAAAAATCGGAGGCACTTTATGAACCAGCCCTTTTTCTTTCGCTCTAAAAGAAAATCTTCATCTTCAATTTTGGAATATACTTCCTTGATTTCATCATAGATTACAAGATCGTCTGTCTCTTCTTCGAACTCTCCGAGGAAGTACATATACAGCTGAAAGCTGTCCATGATTCTATCAATCCCTGTATCCTGAGACGATTTGATTGCCTTTTTAAGCAATGCTAGCTCTGAATCTGTAAGACAAGCCAAGCGTGTTCGCATTATTTCTGGATTGCTCATCCCCGCAACCAGTTTATCAATCATCTCTGCCTTCTTAAGCCTAGAACTGAGTTTGATTTTAAAATTGTCTGCCAGCACTAACAAATCATCTTTGGTGTATTCGTTTAGACGTGATTCTAGTTTCATTGGTTCTCCCTTTTTGTTAACTCTATATTCCTACATCTCTTCCTCAAAATCCTTCTCATAGAACAGATACTTACGACAAGCCAAAAGAATCGCAATACAAACTATACGTATCATTGTTTCCAATGGAGCTTCATGCCCAACTACTAGTCCCCTGGCGATGGCAAATATCAAGACTTCGACTATAGTGTTCATGGAATGCTTTATAAGCATTCTGATGAACTCTATAACAATAACTGCATTAAATGCAGTTATTAAAATATCTTCGATATATTCATCAAATGCCAGCTCAGTCAGGGATACCACATGTATTCCCAATTGGATGCAGCTGTACGCAACACCAACCAACAATATGGCTGCCACTATCTTTTCTAAGAAGCTTGGCATTTTCAGGATGAAATCATGTGCTTTTTCTATGATAGATTTTTTCATGTTGATTCCTTTTTACCTTTGTTCTATTTTCTCAAAGTCTGCCTTAGGATGTTTGCAGATAGGGCAGATGAAATCGTCTGGTAGTTCCTCTCCAACCCACTCGTATCCACATATACGACAGCGCCAGATAGTCTCTCCCTTTGGAGTGGTTCCAACTGCCTCTGGCTTTGGTTTAATGTTGCTTTGATAGTATTCATATGTTGCAGAGGCTGCTTTCGAAAGAACTTCCATGGCTACTGGCTCGCAGATAAAAAGTGTATGAGAGCCCAGGTCTATAGTCTGTTCTACCTTCAATGAAAAGTACGCGTTGGTTCCTACTGTAATATATGGAATGCCGTTTTCTGAGGTCTGGTAATTCGCGGCTGGATAATCAGCAAACTTATCTACATCTCTTCCGGATTGGAAACCGAAATGCTTGAATAAATCAAAAGTAGCATCCTGGCTAATGACTGAGATATTGCACTGTCCAGTGGCTTTCACCATATCGTGAGTATAGTTTGCCTTGTTAATAGCTACCGAAATACGGTTTGGCTCTGATGCGATTTGAATAGCTGTGTTGACAATACAGCCATTAATCTTGTCGCCTTGTACTGCCGTACACACAAACAGCCCATAAGATAATTTGTACATCGCCTTTGTGTTCATTTCACCCATATGCTACCTCCTTTTAAATTGAAGAATATGTAATTAATATAGTTATCTAGTGTAAAGTCGATGTAATAATAAACCCTAATTCTCCCACAACACGTTCTCACCATGTCTCAGCGGATATGTACTCAGCTTTGTTCCATCCAAATCCGCTTTATGCATATCCACTGCAGTAATCTGGTGGTTTTCATAGGTATTGTAATAGTAGATTCCCTTGTCCAAATTACAGCAGGATGTGTAGATGGTGATTTCATACGCATCTTCACCTAGATGTACACATCCCCTCTGCTGGTCCACCGAACCAAGGATATGGAAGAATTGGCTTACACTTTCCAGCTCTGATTCGCCTGATACAGAATTCATCCGGGTGAATGCCGCTTTCACAAAACGGGATGTGGATGATAAATCCCCAGGCAAGCCGATGGCTCCCATGCCTCGGCTATACTGTTGCAAGGATAAGTTTTTAGCAAAAGTATTATGTGCCGGCTCAGTAGAAAGAGCCATATATTTGTTTAACTCAAAGAGCTGAATATCGAAGGTTGGATTATTAGTCATTACTCCAACAGGATTATCGTAAATACGAAGGCCCTCTTTAGTTTGCTCCACAACTATAGACTCTGTTTTATCAGATATCATCCAGTGAAGTGGGGATAAAGGAAGCTGCTCGCTAAAATTCTCATTAATGAGATTGATTCTTTCAAGCAATGTTCTGGCTTCCTTCACAGAAGCACACTGTCCCAAAATCCATGGAATAAACTCGAAGGGAGCAATGTTATCTTTGTCAGGATTCATTTCCTTGTAGTCTGCATTGCCAGGGAAGTTCAGCCCAGCCATACCAACACCTTTTTCATTGATGGCATCATAGAAAAGAGGATAGTCGTCCACCACAAAAGCCATTCCTATTAGCGCATAATGGCTATCCAAATCATTCTGATGCCTAATAGGGAACCTGTAGTTCCTAGGCATGATAGTTACTGTCTCGTGATAAGAAAACTCCAAATCCAGATTTCTACCAAAGTAATGATCTTTGCTATAGTATGTTGCTGCAGTACACATAATAACCTCCCCAAATATTGTTATTCTGTCTTTACCTAGGCGCCTTCCACTGGCTCACCACACCGTCCGGTGTCCCCATGAACTCCTCCATGGTGGCAGATGTTTCGGAGCTGATGCCGTCGCGTTTCACAACAGCCTTCACTGTGTCTACAATGATTTGGAAATCCAGTGCAAATGAGATGTTACGAGCATACCAGACATCCATTGCGAATTTGTCTTCCCAGCTGACTGAGTTGCGGCCGTGGGCCTGGGCGTAGCCGGTGAGGCCTGGACGGACGTCGTGACGGTGGCGTTGTTCCTCGTTGTAGCGAGGAAGATAGCGGACCAAAAGCGGACGTGGGCCAATGATAGCCATGTCGCCAACTAGGATATTAAACAGCTCTGGCAATTCATCCAAAGATGAAGCTCTAAGAAAACGTCCATATTTGTTTAAGCGTATTTCGTCTGGAAGCAGTTCACCGTTTGCATCACGGCGATTGTCCATGGTACGGAATTTAACCAACTTGAACACACGCTCATGAAGACCAGGGCGTTCCTGTGTAAAGAATGGATTTCCGCCCATGAATACTGCTCCTAAAATGATTAGTATTAAAAGTAAAGGGGACAGAACAACTATCCCCACTAATGCTAAAATGAAATCTATTAATCTTTTAAAAAACTTTGCGTACATGCAGCTTACCTCTGCTTATTTAATCTTTGCAGCCGGCACTCCCACATAGGTTCCAGCTTCTTTCAAATCCTTTACTACTACCGCACCGGCGCCAATCATGCAATCATCGGCGACAGATATATTATTGCTTACTACAGCACCAATTCCAAGCCAACATCTTTCTCCAAGTGTTACGGTGCCTGCAGTATGTGCTCCCACTGATATATGTGAGAAGTCTCCGATGGTATTGTCGTGATCCACCGATGAGCATGTATTGATGATACAGCCATCACCTATAGTAGTGCCGGGATTGATGACCGCTCCTGCCATAACAACAGTACCGACACCAATAGTCACATCATATGCAACTACAGCCTGTGGATGAATCAAAGTAACAACATTACACCCATCCTGCACCAATGATTTTTGCATCCTTTGTCGAATAATAGCATTGCCTATTCCAACAAAGAAATCGTATCCATCTGCCTTTGGTCCTGATGTTTCAGATGTCTTTCCGACAACAGAATACTCGCCCAATGTCTTAATGCTTTCATCGTCATCCAAAAAGACAATTTCATCATATCCATTTAACAACGCTGTATCAGCTATAACTTTACCGTGGCCGCTGGCCCCGAGTATCGCAAGTTTTTTCATTTATTTAAAAGCCTCCAAATTAAATATCCATAGCCTTTATTGTATCTTCTACAACTTTCTTCTTATCAAAGATTTCTACCATCCTCTCACGACCTGCTAAGCCCATAGCTTTACGCTCATCTAAAGATAGAGCTAAGAACTTTTTCATGCCTTCATAGAGTGATACAGCATTCTGCTTCTCA
This sequence comes from Pseudobutyrivibrio sp. C4, assembly GCF_900111635.1. NCBI lineage: Bacteria > Bacillati > Bacillota > Clostridia > Lachnospirales > Lachnospiraceae > Pseudobutyrivibrio > Pseudobutyrivibrio sp. C4. The sequence continues at coordinate 64,315 of NZ_FOHF01000006.1, forward strand.
ATTAAAAATCCAGTAACTCCATTCTCCACAGATTCCATGCAGCCATGAATATTAGTAGTTATGACAGGGCGGCCAGATGATGCCGATTCAAGATTAGTGTTAGCCATACCCTCGTGCCATGATGGAAGTACGAAACAGTCACATGCTTCGATAAAAGGCTTAACGTCATTCTGGAAACCGTGGTTTGTAAGCCAGCCTTCTGCCTGATATTGATTCAATGTATCTGTATAGTCTTCCTCACACCATCCTACCACGTCAAGATGACAAGCTATTCCATCTTTTAATAGCATCTGCATTGCTTGGAACAATTCCTCTACGCCTTTTTCTTTCATAACGCGTCCAACGAACAGGAACTTTACTTCGTCTGTATGATTAGGATAAGGAACCAATGAGTATAAATCTGTATTCACGCCTGCACCATGAAGAACATGAGTCCTATCCTCAGTGATGATATGATTTTCCAAAAAGACCTGTCTATTTCCTTCATTTTCAAACAAAACTACTTTTGCTTTCTTCAATGCCTTTTTATAAAGACTAACCACAAAGCTCTTTAACAAACCATCTTTTTGAAATGCAGTTCCAAGGCCTGTAATATTCACTACATATGGAACTCCTGCCTGTTTACATGCAAGACCTCCATAGATATTTGGCTTTATTGTGTATGTGATGACTAAGTCAGGTGATACTTCTTTTAACACCTTTTTATACAACTTGAACAGTGCTATATCCTTTAGCGGATTCATTCCACGACGCTCAAGTGGAGTATCAATAAATTTACATCCTATCTGGACCAAGTCTTCTACTTTTTCGCCATATGGCAATGCGATATGAACTTCATTGTTCTTTAGTAATTCTTTTATTAAATCACGACGAAACTGATACAGTCCTACGTCATTGTTTGCGATAATTAATATATTCATTCCTTCTACTCAACCCTCAACGAATTAAATCCATAATAATTACTCATATCCACATTTACCCAATCTGCTGGGTCCATATCGATATAGAAATTCTTATAGTTCTCAATATCTGCTGGCATCTCTTGCAATGAAACCACAACATCACTGCCTTCCTCATATGTATCCAGCTTATCCAATATTTTGCTAACAGCACTATGATAATCTTGGAATACTCCATCTTTAAGTTGCGACGCCACTTTGTAAGAAACATTATTCTCATAAGTGAAATTATCTAGCGCCATGCTTGTAAATATGATAACCACCATAAATGTGACTATGAGCTTTCTATTCTCTTCCGTCATCACATTATGCTTTATGAAATCAGATACCACCAATGCTATTACCAGCAGAACGAAGATGATTGATACATCAAGAACAAACAACACTCTATTTGGCATGTTATCGCCTTGGCCCAATGCGACAGGGAACACTGCTACAAACGGAAGAAGAATTGTCCCACATAACATAAGTGCAATATTCTTAACTGATAATCCTTTAGCCTCATAGAATAATAAGCCGCATAAAATCATCAACATGAATACAGTCCAGATGCTTGTGTTACTGTTGAACCATTCTATTCGAGAAACATAAACCTTGATTGATGTAATTATTGCTGAAAACGGATGGATTCCTGAAGAGTCTGCGACATCATGTCTAACATAGTTTCCAGGTGCTGCCACATTCACTAATGCACCTATAACCCAGACAGCGAATATACAAATGTGCCCAATATTAATCTTTTTACACTTAATTGCAAAATACACAACCAGTAACAGAAGTGCATAGCAACCAAAGCCTGATATTATTAAAGAACCACCCATTCCCAGAAAGCCAAGTAACGAAATCAGTACCGCATATACGATATTAATTCTCACATTCTTCCTAATAAATAAAGCCAATCCTACCATTGTAATTATTAAAGGCATTGTATATACTGCCATGCCAGTAAACCAGTAGATGCCCTCATAATATGAATTGTAGGCAGTGAAAACAAAGACAGATAGCAGTATAAACAACACTCTAGTCACCAATGATTTCTGCTCAAAAACTTCCTTAAGCACGGAATTGCAAAGAAAAATGAATGATCCAAATAGTGCAATCGAATTAAAAACTGCAATATACTTTAATCCGTCCAATCCTCCATGCAAAATAGGAGATAATATCGCTATTATCCCCAATCCAGTATATGTTCCTTGCCATGAATTATAATAGTACTTAATATAATTAAAGCCAGTATAACCTCTTTTAAACATGCTTCCCGCACTAAAGTCATCGGCAATCATGACAGAATAAGCACTTGATATTACAGTTGGTGCAATCAAGACTATCAATATAAGAATTCCAACACCTGAAATAAGCGCGTTCCTTCTATTTTTTGAATCGCTCATGATATGCTTATATAATTCTCCAATTCTATTAATCATGTAACTATTTCCTTTTTATTGTCTTACTCCATAGCATTTTCTAGCAAATCCTATAACTGTCTTAACGATGTATTCAATAAGAATGCTTCCCATTATCATTATTGAAAAATAAACTATTCTAGCCACCCATAGATTTTCAAAACTCATGTTATCCATAATGAATGCTCTAAACATTTTATGATATAAGAAAATATAGAGAGTATGCCTTCCTAACACTGATACTTTTGTCCAAATCAAATTTAATGCATTCAAGTTTACAGCCATCAAAACTTGTTCTAACAAAAATACTACAACAAATATTAGAAATGCATATATTAACAAGCTTACACTAGGCGGATTTAAGCCTGCACCAAACTTAAATCTTTGATCTAATTGAAATCTGTCTATGCATATAAAATTTCTCCATAATATCAACAATACTATTCCAACGACCAATAGAAAAACCTTTGTTATTGACTTCAAGCCTGTTAGTGCATTCTTATACTTCTCAAAAAACATTCCCACAAATAATGCAATAATATATGTACCACCAAGCAATTTGCCTCCGCCGCCATAGATGTCTTTAATATTTGTATATAATGTTGTAACCGAAGCAAGATATACCAAACCGCACGCAGTAAGAACAGTAACAATCATCTGTTTCCAAGCATTGTCGCTGTAATTCAATAATCCAAACAAAATCGGACTCACTATAATAAGATGAATATAGAGCAAAACGTAATAATATGGAGCATCTGCACTAAATGTAAGCACCTGTTCCCAGTACATATTGAAATCAAACATTCTGTAATAGTATACAAATACTATAAATGAAGCTATCAAATATGGATAAGTAATAGCCCATACTTTATTCCATATTTTCCTTGGTGTAACACAATTGCAGTATGATTTGTAAGTTGTAACGCCCATCAAGAAAATAAATAAAGTAACACTGTAATAGGAACTAAATGCAATATCCTGATTAAAATATAGAATATTATTTGTATGATCAATAATAACTCCAAATATTGCAATTATCTTAGCTATATCAATCCAACTTTCTCTTTTCGATGTCATGGCTTTCCTTCTTAGAATTTATTAATAGCCTCTATTACTCTATCCTGCTCCTCTTTTGTCATTCCATTATAGAGAGGAATTGAAAGAACTGTCTTTGCATAGTTCTCTGTGATTGGAAGTGAACCTTCTTTTACGCCGAGATACTGATATGCTTCTGAAAGATGTGGCGGAATTGGATAATGAATAATTGTTCCTATTCCATTTTCATCTAAATATTTAATAAGCTCATCTCTATAATCAGACTTGATTACAAACTGATGCCAGATATGAGTAGCGCCCTCACGAATCTGAGGTAACTTAATCTTATCATTATGAAGTTCATTCAGATATCTCTCGCAAATGACACGTTTTTCCTCGGCGAGCTCATCAAGATGAGATAAACGAACTCGTAGCAATCCAGCTTGCATTTCATCAAGACGTGAATTTGCTCCTACAACTTTGTTATAATAACGCTTCTCTGAGCCATAGTTTCTAAATACTCTTGTGTCCTCTGCTATTTTGTCATCATTAGTGACAATAGCTCCCGCATCACCAAATGCACCAAGATTCTTTGAAGGATAGAATGAGAAACATCCTATATCTCCAAATGTACCTGTTGTTTGCCCATTAAACTTTGCCCCATGAGATTGAGCACAGTCTTCTACTAAACGAAGATTATACTTTTTACATAAATCAACTACAGGTGCCATGTTCGAAGCTTGTCCATATAAATGCACAACGAGTACAGCCTTTGTCTTATCTGTAATCTTTTCCTCAATTTTCGAAGCATCAATATTATAATACTCATCTGGCTCAACAAATACTGGTGTTGCTCCATTCATTGTAATGCCCATAACACTGGCTATATATGTGTTACCTTGAACAATTACTTCATCACCTGCACCAATTCCTAGAATTCTAAATGCAATCCAAAGCGCATCTAAACCGCTCGCTAAACCAACGCAGTGCTTTGCTCCAACATAATTTGCAAACTCTTCTTCAAACTGCTTTACCTCGTTTCCAAGTACGTACCATCCAGAACGAAGTACCTCAATCGCTTTATTTTCAAATTCATCCTGATATTTGAAAAAACCTCTATCAAGTCTATTTGGCATTATCTTTTCCATATATCTCATTCCTTCCTTCAATTACATTTCAAATTCCTCAGCTAATATTCCATATAGACACCAATCTACATATTTGCCATCTTTGTATATGTGTTTGCGTAATTGACCTTCTTTTTTAAAGCCACATTTTTCATATAAATGAATGGCTCTTTCATTATCTGCCAGCACAGTTAAATATACCCTATGTAAACCATACTCATTAAATGCTTTATCTAGCAATTCCTTAGATGCAGCTTTCGCTAATCCTTTTCCCCAGGACGCTCTTCTAAGACTAATTGCATATTCTGCAGATTTATTATTCAAACTTATATCCTTGAGACTTATTGTGCCCTGATATTCATCATTTGAATCTGCTATTGCAAAATGAACGCTAACGCCTTCTGTTAATTCTTCCGGTATTTTAGATGATTCACAAAAAGATATCGCATTATCTATTGTCATATCCAACATCTTTTTTTGGAAGCCTTTTTGCACTTCCTCATCATGCATCCACTCCAACATAAGTGGAGCATCATCTACTTTTAATTCACGTAAAACTGTATTCATATATTCTTAATCCCTCTGATGATAAAAAATCATTTGTTCTTCTTTGGTAAGCTTTGTAGTTTCTTCGATATAGCTATTATATTCTTCTGTGTCATTATCTCTTTTGATTAAGTTTCTCGTAAATCCATTTGAAATCACTGCCACGAGAACCGATACTATCAAGAACGTACCAAGAACAATCCCCTGTACTCTAGCTTTTTTGATTGAATTTATCTCACATAGATTAGTACATCCAATTGCTGCTATTGGCATAAAAAACACATAATACCATAGTGTATTTTGCGGATTAGCTTCCCAAATAGAATGAAATAAAAATCCGCCAATAAATACTATTGCAAACAATACAATATTCTCTGGATTTTTAAATTCTATTACTAGCCCAATCATACTGAGCATTAAAATCATAAATTGTAAATAATTTAATAGTTTACTTATATTATATACATGTGGCTCATATAATAGTCTATCACTACCAGCATGTGGTTGCTCATCATACCTATACATGAACTGATTAATCCAAAAACAATCAAAAGTAGGGTTGTTCCACTGTGACGCATTTTTACCCGTAAAGAACTTAACAGCATGTTTCGGATCATGCTTAAAATCATTTACACGCTCTGACAAAAACTCATGGGCAATTTTCTTATGTTCATCGTGATTAAACCCACTTTCTGCATATGTATTAGCGGCATATCCATTATACCAACCGTCATATCGTCTATCCGGCTGCTCAATTAATCCTTCTGCAATCCAAGACTCCGAAGCCATTCCCTTGCCCGCATGTAAGCCACTTATTGAATAGGTTGTAATGTCAACTATCTTATTTGTGCTAACTAGTACTAAAATCAAGGCAAGAGCTATAAATGCTTTTCGCAATTCGAATTTTTTGATTGTTATTAATAGCCAATAAACAAATTCTGCAAAAACGAAAATAAAACTAGTTCCACGAATAAATATAGCCAAGCAGGCAGCTATGAGCGCCATTACTATATTGCTTGTCTTAGCATAATCCCTGTAATCAAGTAGATTTATAATCGATATTGCACACAGCGAAGTGCTTATTATATTTCCATATACAAATGTAGTGTATAGGATAGGCGGAATGAATACGCAGCATAAGATTTGAAGCATTATTTTTGCTCGCACAGAATAATGCTGTTCGATATATCTACACATAACAGCGTACATGGCAACCAACATTAATGTATTGACTAGTCTGTACGCTATAACTGCATGTATACCAAAAATCTTAATAAAGAAATATAACAGGATTATTATTCCTTGCTGCTGTGGATATCTATCAAAATATCCACCTTGTGCAAAAGTGCTTTCAAAGTCGCCACTAGCCCAGCTTTTAGCAATGCCAAACACAGCTCCCTGATCACCAATTGGTCCACTTGGTAAAGTGAGGACTACAAGAAGTGCAATTATAATCATCACCGCATATAACACATATGATATTATTTTCGCGTATCTAATAAATCTATCCTTTAGAACTTTATCTACGATATTTAACAAAACAACTAAAAGTGCAAATGCAAACCAATTTATCACTATGCTGTCTTTTACCATAAAAGTCTTCTGTTCAATATCAAGAAAGCTCGTACTAAATCCTGCAAGTAATACGAGCCAGGCTACAATTCCTATCAGGATGATAATAACTGCTTTTTCTAACCAATCAGCAATTTTGACGTTCATTACTCTTTTTCATCCCCCTTTTCAACTATATAAGGAGGTCTATTTCTAGATGCGTCAAATGTACGCCATACGTATTCACCAAGTATTCCCAAGGAAATCATAACTATTCCAAAAGAAACAAGATTAAATATAAACAAAGTAGTCCATCCTTCAACTTCAATCATACCTGCAACCTTTGCAACTATTTCAAAGATTGCCCATATCAGTCCTATTACAAAGGATGCAAAACCTACAACTTCAACAAATCTTACAGGCATAGTTGAAAAACTGAACAATGTATCTGAAACAAGCTTAATTTTCTTTTTAAGAGTCCACCTGCTAGTTCCTATCTCTCTAACCTTGCGTGTATAATAAACAATTCCTGTTTTGAATCCACTCCAAAGAATTTGACCAGTGATTGCACTGTTCTTCTCATCTAATGAATCTAAAACATTAATAACTTTTCTGTCCAATAAATAAATATCGAATCCGTTCTTTGGCATGTTTGGAAGGGATGTCTTTCTAACTAGCCAATAGTATAGATTTGCAAAACCTGTCTGTGCTTTACTTTCCTCACGAGCCTCACGACAAGCAAGTACAACATTGTTTCCTTGCTTCCAGCTTTCTACCATATCTAGAATTAATTCTGTTGGTTCCTGTAGGTCTGCAGCCTTGATAATTGCACAATCTCCTGTAGACCTCGAAAGGCCACACAGGCATGCTGCGTGGCTTCCAAAATTTCTAGACAGACTATATATTTTAACATGACTATCTATAGCGGCAATTTCCTGCATTACTTGCCAACTGTTATCACCTGAACCATCGTTAACCATCACAATTTCGTAGTCATAGTCAATCTTATTAATAAACTTTTCTTTTAAATCTTCGTAAAGAGGATGAAGATTCCCCTCATTATAGTAAACGGGAATCACTAATGATACTTTCATATTTACTCTTGCTCCCCTTCTTTATTCATAATTTCTACAAATTCATCATAGTCTCTAATGTATTCGCTAGCATCATAATGAGTGCTTGCTAAGCACAATAAAACTGAATCCTCACTGAACTCATACATATCTTTCCAAACCATTTTAGGCAAATATATGCCGGTATGTGGTCGATTCAATGAGTAAACTGTTTCATTTCCCTTGCCATCTTTTACTCGCACTTTACTTGTACCTGCTACATTTATTAGCACGAACTCACTATTGCGATTGGCATGCTGCCCTCTGACCACTTCTGAATCCGAGCCATATATGTAAAAGATCCTCTTAATATCAAATGGAATATCTATTCCACCTTCACATATTACGAGGTGACCTCTGTCATCACCTCTTTCTGTAAATTCCAGCATTTCAGTCTTATTTTGCACATTCATATATCTTTTCTACTCCATTCACATTAAAAAATGCTCGATTCATTTGTCTTTATTCCCTTGACATTATCAATATCAATCTCTGAATAATCATACAAATAGTCTTTTAGCTTCTCTTCGATAATTTTAACACCATGATCATTTGGGAACTTTTCCCACAATCTAGTATTTACAATCGAACGCTGTGGGTTCATTTTTGTATACTGTTTGTCGTGCAATTCTGCTTTTAAACCAGCAGCTTTTTCTACACGAGCTACAGTCTCGTCGTACTTATATAAAAGATCCTCAAATTGAATCTTAATTACATGCTCCGACTCCTCAATTACTCCCTTTCCAGCTTTTCTACAATATAAAAACCAATCACAGAACTTATCTGGATCTGTTGGAAGAACTCCCTCTTTCCAATAGTACTTTTCAGATAAATAAATATCTCTAGGATCTCTATCCACTACAAACACAAATACTTCATCTTCAAAATATTTCATTACTTGCTCTATATTGGAAGACGGAAGAATTTGATCAATTTCCAAATACTCTTTATCTTCTTTATTTAAAGCTCGAAGTAATCTTGAAATATATTTTTGTGTATACTTCAAAAAATCCTGTTCTGTTGGATGGGAATATAATGTTTGTTCATTTTTTAAAATCTTAAATGGTTGACCTGGTATTCTTCTGAAGAAATGATTTGCCAACTGATATAAGTAATATATCTTTGGTCCTTTATCATATAAATCGTAGAACCACCATCCTGTACATTCAAAATCTGTCAAATCGTTAATATAATCAGCAGTAATATCTCTATACTCATTACCATCAAAGAAATTCGAATATCTTTTGCTCATGAAATTACCTTCATTAAAATGAGCCAATTTAGCAAATCGCTTTAATGCATGTCCAGAATTGTGGCGATTATGATTTTCAACTAGATGATATTCCAAATCTCTTACTCCGTCTGTATCATGTAAAAAACGAAATTCAAAATTTGATAAATCCTTTACATTTGAATATTCTGCCACTAAATCTGTAAGTGCACTAGACCCACTTCCATAGTAACTTGCACAGGTTATTACCTTCATTAAATGTTAACTCCTTACTTCGCTATTCTTTTTCCCGAATAAAATTTAAGCATTCTTTTATTAGACCCCATATCATAACTATCATTATTATTCCGATTGGAAACGCTGAAATAATACTAACTGACTGAATATTAGACATGGAACTTTCAGAGAAAATTAATGCTATTGGTAATACAATCAATAATATACACCATAGCAACTGTATAAATACATTTGGTACTTCATCCTCGCCTAAGTTCCTATAGCTATAACTTGCTGCTGTAAATGCAATAGAATCAAATGATGTGGCATAAAAGGCCATCATAGTAAGCAGTAATACTATCATCACTAATGTAGGGAAAGGCATTGTATCTATAACACTTAATATCATATCATACAAATCGCCAGTTGCAGAGTATTCAGCAATAAAATCTTTTGCACCTTTCACCTGGAGCGATAATGAATAGTTTCCTAGAATTATAAAACTAATTATTGTAGAGCCAACTCCAAAGCAATATCCGCCTATTATAGTCTGCTTTATAGTTCTTCCTCTAGATATATTTCCGATAAAAAATGGAGCTGCGATACACCATACCATCCAATATGCCCAATAATATATTGTCCAGTCCTGTGGAAAATTATTCTGGCGCTGTGGATCTACATATGTTGATAATCCAATAAAGTTTTGTATCATTCTACCAAAGGATTCAAAACCATTTTCTATTATATATCTTGTTTGACCTCCAAATAAGAAAACAAATGCTAAAAGGCCAAAGAATAAGAACATACATGCCTTTGCCAGGAGACTAATTCCTCTCATTCCATGGATAACTGCATAAGTATATACGATACAGGTAATAACTAAAATGATTATTGTTATCACTGAACGATCTACATTAATTCCAAATAATCTGGAAACTATTGTCGCCATCAATGGTGTAGCTACGCTAAATGTAGTAGCAGTTCCTGCCAAAAGTGCAAATATAGCAAATAAATCGATAACTCTTCCCAATAATCCATCTGCTTTATTTCCAATTACAGGCCTACAAGCTTCTGAATATCTCTGTCTATTTACTTTCTTGACATGCAACATAAAGCCAAAAGCAACTGCAAGAACTAAATAGAAAGACCAAGGGATGAAGCTCCAATGAAACAATGTATATACATTTGCCCATTCTGATATTGAGCCCAGTTCAGCAACATGTGGATTTGTGGCATACATAATCCATTCAGCAAACGAATAGAAAAGAATATCTGCTGCAAGGCCACATGTAAACATCATACTTCCCCATGTCCAGAATGAATACTTAGGCTTTTCATCCTGACCACCCAGTCGGATATCTCCTATTTTTGAAAAACTCAAATATATCGAAATCAAAAATACACCAATGCCAATTATCAAATAGTATACACCTAATGTGTCTCCAAAAAAGAATCTAATTTTACTGAGTATTTCATTTGATAATTCCGGCTGAATAAAGAATGACCCCGCAACAGTCATAATCAAAATAAATGGTAAAAAAGTTATAAGCCAGTCAATTCTACTTTTATTGTTCATTATTTCCCCCTATCTATTAAATCGTATACTTTGAATATGTATTATCAAGTTTAACTAAGTCTTGAAAACTATCTATTTCTACTAAATCCTCTTTACTAATAGGATTTATACCCAAGGTAAATTCTTTAAAATGACAAAACATTGGCACATCGTCCCAATATATCTGTCTGTTGTCATTTTCAAATTCCAACTGAACAAATTTCTTTAATTTCAATGCATCATCCTTGGTCCAACGACTGATACTATAAAGCTGCCATCCTTTTGAACCTCCCGTGCGAGAGCATTCTGTTACTACTCCATCCTTTTCTTGCATCAACCATTCGTCTGTGTCATTTTCAACCCACGCACCACTATATCCTGATAAATCAAACTCAGGTGCAAGGATTTTATCATTATAGATTAGCTGATCTCCATCCAATATTATGCAAGCTCTGTCTAGCTTGTCCCTTACAGAATAAAGTGATGAGATATTGTTATATTGGTCATAATATCTGTTTTCGACAAGATTGATATTTGGGTACTTTTCCTTAAGTATTTCAAAACATTCCTTCTTATACCCAACGACAATAGTTATATCATTAATTCCATTTTTCATTAAACCATCTATGACAGTATCAATCATGCGAGTTCCATTTACTTTTACCAGTGGTTTAGGTATTTCATCAGTAATAGGACGCATTCTATTTCCAAGGCCTGCCGCCATTATAATTGCACGTTCAACTTTATTTTTCATTAAGCTTCTCCATTTCCTCTATGGCAATCTTGTAATACTCTTTCGCATATCGATATTGCCTAATAGCGTATTCTCCGAATTCTACCCCTAGGCTTAGCTTGTATTCGCACCAGTTTGACCATAATAGACCAGCTATTGCCACATAACAATATATCTTTATTCTATTTTGAACCGAACATTTTTCTTCAAAATATATATCAATCAACTTATCAATCCGTTCTTTATCATACATGCTATAGATACAAAACATAGCAATATCCACGTGCGGATCTTGCATGCCTGCATATTCCCAGTCTGTTAATTGGAGCTGTTCCACCCCAGTTTCATCTGTATAAAAAAGGAAATTATCCGGAACTGCATCAATATGTGTAAGAGCTCTTCTTTCGACATGTTTATCAACATATTCTTTTAACTTCAAGATATTAGCTTTCGTTGTACTATAATCTCGATATATCGACGTTGTATCCCTTAGTTTTTCATAAAACTCTATTTCCTCATACATATCAAAGATATGTTGCACTTCAAGATTTAGGTTGTGAAACTCCCTAAGTTTATCCATGCACCTACGGATATCTTTGTCATCATTAGAATCAGCGGGTCTAACCCCATCTAAAAACTTGGTAATCTTATATCCATTATCTGCATTAATATAAACAGGATCGTCACAAATTCCTTTTCCAGCAATTGCCTTATATACGCTTTGCTCATGATATCTGTTTATTAGCTTATCTGTTCCTTCACCAGGAATTCGCATTATATATTTTTGCCCCAGTGCCTCGAATAAGAACGATCTGTTTGTCATTCCTTTTTTTAATACTTTTATATTTTCTATATCACTTTTTCTGCAATTAAGTGTCTCTGATATAATCGATATTACATCCGATTTAAGACTGTTGGATTTATTATCTAACTCTCTCAATTGCTCGTATGTATTTATCTCGACAACATTGGCTGCATTTATCATTTTCGCATTAATATACATTCTGTCCTTGTCAAATAATGCATCCTCCCAAAATGCATTTTTATTTTTACTGTCATGTTCTAATTCTTCGATTCTTTTTTTAAGCTGTATCGAGTCCTCTCTATTAATATATGAAACTCCAACCATAAAATTGTTATGTGATTGATCATGTGTCTTTACCAATTCCAGTTTTCTATTTATATAGACATTGCTATTATCATTCTGTTCATTTGAAATCATGTACCATGAGTATGCTTCAACTTTAGAAAAAGGATTTGAGAAAAAGTAGATATCAGAAGGCAATATATATGTGTTTGCAATCTTTTCTTTTACTAAATACAGTGAGTGCAAATTATTCTTATCGGCATATTCTGTATTTATAGCCAATTTAATATCATATAAGTCAATAAGATATTCGAAGGCCTCTTTCATAAATCCAACTACTACTGTAATTTCATGTATGCCAACCTCTTTTAATTGTTTAATTAAACGCTCTATTAATGGCTCTCCATCTACTTCCATCAATGCCTTAGGCATGTTCTTCCCAATAGGAACCATCCTCATTCCGTATCCTGCAGCAAGGATAATTGCGTTATGTGGTCGATTAGCTACGATCAATTCAGCACCTTTACTTAACACCTGTAAATCATCATTGATATAATCCTGCTCACAAAGAACTTTTATAGCTTTATTAACACGTCCCAAAGAATATCCAGTATTCATCGCCACTGTTCTTTGGCTGCATTCCTGATTCAAATATATGTTTTTAAGAATATCTAATTCGATTCCGTTCACGTTTTTCTCCTTTCTTATTTTCATGAACATTTTGACAAAAATAACAGTTGCTGTCAACTGTATCAGGAGACATATATTCCTGACAACATAAATCCAGCAACTGTATTTGCCTTGCATACGATATTTATATCGAAATAGTATTATGATTCTGTTAAAAACTCCTCAATCTGCCTATCCATAACCTCAGCCACATCATCCCCATTCATATATGCAACGGACCACTCCACAATCTTTTCCATGGCAGTCTCTACATTCCATACAGGCTTCCAGCCAAATGTATTTTTGAGCTTACTACAATCAAGCTTAAGGAAATTTGCCTCGTGTGGTCCACCATCATGTTTGTTAATCCAGGATGCATGGCCAAGAGAAGTTACGTCAGTTACCTTGTTCCACTTGTTGCAGAACAACTGTACTAATTCACCAGTAGTCCAGCAGTCAACATCATCAGGACCGACATTATAGCTGCCAGCCAGACTTCTGTCTTTATACTGAGCCTCTGCAATCATTAGATATGCCATAACTGGTTCTAATACATGCTGATATGGACGTGTGGAATATGGATTACGAACCACAATCTCTTGTCCTGAAGAGACAGCTCGAATGCAATCTGGAATAATTCTATCATTGGCGAAATCGCCTCCACCAATAACATTACCTGCGCGGCAGGTAGAAACTGCGGGAGCATCACAGCCATATTCCTTCTGATATTCAACATCAGTAAAGAAAGAGTTCTTATAAGAAGATGTTACTAACTCTGAACAAGACTTTGAATTCGAATATGGATCAAATCCATTTAGCTCCTCGTTCTCACGATATCCCCACTGCCATTCTTTGTTTAGATAAACTTTATCTGTAGTCACATTAACAAATGAACGAACGCTTGGTGTCTGACGAACAGCTTCACATATATTAACCGTTCCCATAACATTAGTCTCATATGTGTACACCGGATCTTTGTATGAATCACGAACTATAGGCTGTGCAGCCATGTGAATCACTATCTCAGGCTGAATCTCTTTGAACACCTTTAACAACTGCTCTAAATCGCGAATATCTCCTTCAATAGAATTCATCTGTGATTCCAAATCACATAATTCAAATAAAGAGGGATTTGTAGGTGCTGATAGTGCATAACCTGTCACCTCAGCTCCAGCATTTATAAGCGCTTTACACATCCAGGAGCCTTTAAATCCTGTATGTCCTGTTATTAATACTTTTTTATTCTTATAAAAATATAAATTCACAGCTTCACCTCTACCAACAAATCTATTGAGCCTGCCCCAAATCTCTTAATTCATATTCTGATTTTAATTCTAACCAATCTTTATAATCATCATTCAAATATGAATACCTATCGTCTTTTCGTCTATCTGGCACTCCCAATTCAGAAACAAGATATTCCGAAAAATGCTTTGTAACTTTTTCTGCACCTAAGGCATCAAAATGATTAATACTCCAAAAATCAGATGTATAATCCAATCCTATCTCATCTATATCTCCCGAAAAATCAGCAAATTTAAACCCTGATTTTTCAATCTGCTTTTTTATATAATTCTTTTTGCCAAATTCTGTAGAATTTCTAAAATAAACTGGAGCACAATAGAATACGACTTCAGCATCTATAGTATCTGCAGTTTCTATTAACTCATCCAAATAAAACTGCTCTCGCTCATTTAATGGTTGTTCACTTCCATCATCTATTGCTGTGTCCTCAAGAGAAAAGGCACCGCCTTGATTATGTTCTAGATAACCATAGCCATATGTTATGTCCTTTTCCGAATTATTAAAGTGATTATAATTCACATAATTTGTATGGTATCTATCGATATCAAAATAATAATACCAATATGATTCAAAATCACCTTTCATGTCGTCATTTATTTCTTTTACCAATTTGAACCTATCTAATGTATATTTTCTACTATCCAAATTGTACTTGATAAATAACTCATGATTATCATCATCCCAATCCTGATTACCTGCATAATGTGAATACAAGAACGGAGCAATATCCACCATAATCACCTGTGGTTTTTGTGTTCTTTCAATATCTACCAATGAATACTTCAACGAATTTTCAAATTGGACATTCGTACAATAATTATACGCCACGATACCATAATCATTCCAAGCTTCCATAGGCATAAATGCGGAAAATGTAACCGATGTTCCGCAAAAAACGACATCTACGCTATTATCTTTTAGACTATAGAATCCCATTAACTTTGTATAGCCTCTCACCATGTACGAATAGTGGATTACACTGAATAGTAATAGCACAACGCCTATTACTGCAATAATTAGATTTTTAATTCTTTTATGCATGCTATTACCACCTATCAAAACTGAAAATATATAAACTGCTGAGGATTATATGCAAGGCCATAACAACCATAAGTCAAAACAAAGATTGCTAACGCAATAACAATAACATATCTAAACCATACATCCTGGACAATTATCTTATCAACAACACTTACATTTTTATATTTTTCAAAATCTATTATTCCAAGTATTATTAATGCCACTGTAACACCTTGAACCATATTGACAGGGAATCCCCATGCAATTCTAATAGATTCATATTTCAGCCCTTCAAAATTATCAATATTAGTTATAAAATTGTTTATAATAAACTTAGCCTGTGACCATGATCCTGCTCTAAAAAACAGCCATGCAAAGTCAATTAAAACAAATGTAATGACTGTATCAAGTGCTTTTCTGCAAAAAAGTACAGTTCTTTTCTCATCTTTTCTTAAATGCTTCTTTATGATATCTCCAATTATTTGGTAAATGCCATTTATTATTCCCCATAGAATAAACGAAAATGCAGCTCCATGCCACAAGCCACTTACTGCAAATACAATAAATAAATTAATATACTTTCTTATTGTTCCTTTTTTATTTCCGCCTAATGGTATATATAAATAATCTCTAAACCATGTAGATAAAGAAATATGCCATCTTCTCCAAAATTCCCGAACTGATTTAGCCAAATATGGAGCCTCAAAATTGCTCATCAAATTAATTCCGAGTAAACATGCTGAACCTTTTGCGATTATAGAATATCCATAAAAATCACAATATATTTGAAATGCAAATGCAATTGTAGCAGTGACAATATACCATCCCGAATATGTAATAGTGTCGGAGTATACAGCGTCCACATACATTGCCAAATTATCTGCTATTACCATTTTAACCATCAGACCATAGAGGATGTAATATATTCCCCTTTGAATGTTTTCATACTTAAAACTACTATGTGTCTTTAGTTGTATTAATAGATTCTTGGAACGTTCAATTGGCCCCGCAACTAACTGAGGAAAGAAAGATACAAATAAGGCATAAGTGAAGAAATTTTTCTCACAAGCTATATCTCCACGATACACATCTATTAAATATCCCACTGCCTGAAGTGTAAAAAAAGAAATTCCAACAGGAAGAATTAAATCAAACCCTTGCATTGGTTGTTTTCCAATAATTACAAATATGTTATTAATCCATCTTATAACCATAGCGGAATACTTGAATATTCCAAGTATTCCGAGATTAATACATAAACATACTATCAAACAGGCTCTTCTTTTTAACTGACTAGCGTTACTTTCTGCTAATCTTGATATAATTAATGCACCTAAATATGTTACTGCAGTTGCTGAAAACAATAGTAGCGCATAGCGTGCATTCCAATTCATATAGAAATAATAACTTCCAACAAGAAGCCATAGATTTCTGATTGAAGTCTTTGGTATTAAATAGTAAACCAACACCATTACTGGCAGGTAAACCAAATAAGTTATTGAATTAAATAACATTTATGGTATATATCCCTTTCTAACACCTAGTATATACAGGTATTAACTGTCTATCTCCATATCTCAATATCACAATTGAAATAATGAGAAGGCTTTCTTATAGAATAAGGTGGATAATTCATTATAGATGCAAGTCCACCATAGTGCATTGCAGTAAATAATCCATCTGGATCTTTTGGTATCTTAACATCAATTCCGTGAAGCATACCATGTCCACCTTCTTCAAAGAATTCCTTTTTAAAGGTTCGTTCAATACATGTAATTGCACAAGAGTTCATAAAATATGAATCACACTTCTTGTTCCAGTTAGCACTTTGACTAAAGCATTCGTACATCCATATTAAAAACTGAAGTGGCAAAATGCTTCCTATAGCATGCAATGTCTTCATAAGCATCAGTATACCTTTAGAGACATATCCTTCGTATTCACTATAATCCTTAACACCTCTATGTCCCATACAAAGATTATATATTCCCTTCATACATCCCATGCAGAATGAATGTACCTTGGGATTTGGATGAGCATTGTCCATTACATATATATCTAAGAACATTCTATCCGCAACATCTGCAGTCGCTTTTCCTTGTACCTTTTTGAAGACCTTTGTTGGTAACTTGGATTTAAGATAGAATAGTCTAGGCATACAATCTAAAAACGCACCTCCGCCATAATCTTTATAATCTAGGAATTTGAATGTATCATTATCCCAACGTTTCTTGGCAATCTTTTTCAACTTATTATAGTCTGCGCGAGGCATAGCAATATCGATATCATCATCCCATGGGACCATATCCTGATGGCGCAACACACCTATTAATGACCCACAAATAATGTAGTAATGGAGCCCATATTCATCACAAACAGACTTAAACTCCTCTACTAGCTTATAAAGAATATTGTGAGCCTTTACAATATAATCTTGCTCATCATGCTCAACAACTCCAAAGTTTTCTAGAAGCGCTATTTCCTGACGATATACCATAGTTAAATAATGGAAATCACCATATTCATGTATAGTAGAAATAATGTTATCGTAATCTTTTGCACATATGATAACAACCGTATTATCTATAACTTCATCCCTAAGTTTCACTGGAGAATACACTATTAAATCACCAAATGTATTTCCCCACAAATCTGGATTACTATCGATAGCATATGCTACAGGGCAATCTGGATACTCTTGCAAAAACTTCTGAGCATATAATCCAGTTCCATATATAACTATTTTCTTTGTTGTAGTATGAATGTTATCTATTCCAAGTTCTAATGGGTCACCAGGCACTTTGCCTAAGCGCCTATCAGGAATAGCACTTATAAACTCTACTCCTTGCTCCATACAGTACTTCTTATCAGACTCAAATTCTTTTCCATAAGTTGAGCCATATAGACAAGCATCAAATTGTAACTCTTTATGCATCTCTGGATATCGTAAATGCGAATAGTCCAAAGTAACTACATCATCTATCCACTCTCTAGATAATAAAGAATCTGTTAATATATTCGAATTATATCCTCTAGCCTCTGTATATAAGCGTCCCATAATTAAATCATTTGGAATTCCTATAACAAATCGTTTACAAACTCTTGCAAAGTTCCTTATATATTCTAGCTGCTCATCACCTTTATCATCCATTATTGCCATGGCATATCCCATCTCGTATAGTTTCTGAACTGGTTGATCAACTCTTAATACTCTAATGAATTCCTCAGCTATACCGATTTCTTTCAGTTGTTGTAATATAGCTTCATAGTCCTTGACAGCGATAATAATTCTAACTCTATCTATATTTATTTTTGATAACACTTGTGGGTTCTTAATCTCGCATCCAAAATAACTATTGCCCCACTTACCGGAATTATTATCAACCATAAAAATTGGTTTACGATACTTTCCGTATACTTCCATATAATACGAAGCATACCTCCCCGTTCCAAATAATACTATGTTTCTATTATCACTATCTTCAAATATATTAAATAATTGCGACATTGTAATTATTTACTCCTTTCAATCTCAGCCCAAATAGCAGACTGATTTGCGTACAACATCCATTGTCTGTTGTACCAAAAAATGTAATAATCTTCAAAACCATTATCTTTAAGAATGGATTCAGCTCGTCTAGAATCACCCGAGCAAATAATAGCTCTATATGATTCTCTAGGTACTTTTAATTCTTCAAATTCATCCCAAGAGTATACTTTCATTCCCATTACAGATTCCATTTTTGATTCACCTGGCAATTGCACAAGGTATATAATGTTTACTCGCGACTGATAATACTCTAGACAACCTTTAAACACACTACCATCTCCGAATAGAATAATTGGTTCTGAAATAGTAGATGGATATTTTAGCCCTCCAAATCGCTTTTTATATACTTGGTATGGGACATTAACATCATAAAACCCATGGCGTTGTTTCCATTCGTTGAAGCCAGGTTTCTCAAGGTAGCCTTCGCCATAAGTACTTATCAAAACGTTGTTCCAACCTGCAGGAACATCTAATAATTGCCCCTCATAATTAAGACTGAATGTCTTTTTGAAATCCTTTTTATTGAAATATTTAGCTATATCTAACCTACCATTATAGTGGCAATATATAGCATACTTGCCAGATTCCTTTTGCCCTTCATTCATTTTTGCATAAAGTAAATCTACAAGCTTTTTCTTATCGAACAGCTTTCCAACATATTTATAGGATTTCCATTTCAACATTGGCATATCTCGGAACTGCCTGAAATATCCATATGATTTAGCAAACAACAGCCTTTGCAGAAATCTAATTATTCTTTTCTTACATTTTTCCTTAAAACTATTAGCAAAAACATTGTCCAACGGAAAAATATCTATTCCAATACCTTCACAGACATCTACAAACTCATTTTGAGGATGAATTGCAGTAGTTGATTTATTGCGAAGTTTTAAATATCCACCATAAAAACAATTGTCGTTATATGGTGTCTGTAAAAAATAATCCCCAGAAAACTCAGCTCTTAATGCTGCAAGCTTATCAAAGTCTTCTCTAGGCATAGCAACATCCACGTCATCATCTCCTGGAATCATCCCTCCGTCTCTCATGATTCCGAGTAGTGTACCATAAATTGGATATACCCTAAGCGAATGCTCCTTACAAAAACATAACAACTCAGACAGTAAATCTATCTCTACCTTTTTCACATTGTCGATTAAAGCGATATCCTGATCAAATACTTCTCCACCACCAAGTGGTAGCCAGTTATTCTTAACCCATTCGCTATCGACAAGCTTGTTACGATTTGATTCAATCTGTACTGGCAAAATGTTTTGAGGTTCAAATGAATTCCGACTTGATTCGATGAATAAATAGCCTGTTCCCAATGGGTCAATACTGTTTTGATATACAAAGCCATTTTTATATAGTATACGCTTTAAATCATATGCCTTGTCTCCTCGAGCCATAACAATAAGTTTTGCCTCTTTAGATAGATGCGCATTAGCAATTTTTAACAAATTATCTACTTCATAAGAATTATTCCAGTCATAATCCCAATTGTCTTCAAGATATACTATTACGCAGTTATATGAAGTCAGCTGGCTAAAATCGTTTACACCATAGGTATAGACATTCAAATTATTTCTTTGAGAATAGCGGAATTTAATAGCCTCTGCATACTCACCAGCATCTACTAATACATCAACTTTATTAGCCTTATCGCAGACTGCACCGATAATAGCCCCAAAGTCATCTCCTAAAACCAATACTTTACTATCATCAATAAAGAAATACCAATCTAAAGAATTCCTTCTAACGCAAGAAAGATTCCAGAAAAATCTTTCTCTGGAATCATATCTTAAATAGTCGTCGTAATACTCGCCTTTATTTGTTTTTATAACATTTATTAATGTTATGTTTTGTTGTGGTATTTTCAATTATTGTCTCCTCATTCAATCATTTTGGTGATACCTATAAAAGTTAATACGAATAGATTTAATGTGTTCTATTAAATCATACATAAAAAGGAGGTGTTCATATGTACACTTATACTCGTTATAACAAAGAATTCATAAAAATTTATTTGATTTTAATCCTAACGACAAAACTCAAGCTGCTCTTTATATAGAATACTGCGTAGGCCTACAAACTTTGTTTCTTTGGATTACGTAATACTCTACCATCGAGAATGATTATGACCAAATACTAGCTACTAAACAGATTTCTATACTTCATCAGCTTAACGCTCAACTTGAAACAGAAAATGTGATCTAAAAGAAGCGATTACCCTCCCCTCACTCTGGCAACGATTATATTCTGTCCGAGCGCATCTTAACAAGCTTGTTATCTTAAAACTAAAGGTTCTCCTTATGTTAACCCTTGCTATGAACGTATATTAAGCAAATGAAAAATGAAAATAAAAACTCGGTTGTCAAGGCTCCACCCCTGTAAAAGACTTATATCTTTTTTATTTTGTATATAGATACAACCCAAAGTAACCACATTCTTCGTTAGGTCATTTGACTCCTATTAACATAAAAAAATCATTTAAAACTAGATGGCAATAACCTGACTTCCTAGATTTTCCCCAATCAAATTGAATCTACTAACTTTATTGTATTCCAGTTTTATTATTTACAATACCTTTTGCGTGTTTGAAAATAAAAATCTTTCATGCAAACTACAATTGCTGACTTAAATTGTACTCCTCAAGGACTTCACTTGTTGGTCCAATCTTCATAAACTGTCCGTCATTTATCCATAGAACTCTATCACAGAACTTATCTAAAGTATTCGTAGCGTGAGAAACGATTAAAACTGTTCTATCTGAACACATCAATTCTTCCATTTTTGCAAATGATTTTTGTCTAAAATGCTCATCACCAACAGATAGCACCTCATCAACTAGCATAATATCAGTATCAAGAATTGCTGTTACTGAAAATGATAATTTCGAATACATACCTGAAGAGTAAGTTCTAACTGGTCGGTCTATAAAGTCTCCAAGCTCAGAGAATTCAATAATCTCATCCATGCGTTCTTTAACATAATCATAAGAGCAACCAAGTAACATACCTGACTTTAATATATTTTCTCTACCTGTATTGTTTCCATTGAATCCAATCCCAATTGCCATTAATGATACCCTGTTTCCATGCGTATCAATATTCCCTTCATCAGGTTGGAAAATACCCGCAATTGATCTAAGTAATGTGGTTTTCCCAGAACCATTTCTACCTACAATTCCAACGATTTCACCTTGTTTTACCTCAAATGAAACATCATTAACTGCGCGAACAATCGTACTTCGAGGCACACCACCTCTTCGAATACTTTTCGCTAGCGACATATGCGAAATATCTCTATAATCAATACTCACATGATTACATGTTAACGCAATTTTATTACTCATATTAAATCACCTTTACATAGCTATTCTCGTGTTTAAATACAATATGTATACCAATGTAACTTATCATTAATGCTAACACAATCCACACGCATACTAATGGTACATTGGAAATTGTCCGATACAGAAGCGCATTCCTCATACTATCAATAAAAACTGTACACGGATTTAAGCAAAGCATGACACTGTTTAATGGAGCAGTTAATGCTGTGACAACATCAAAAAAGATACCTGTCAAAAACATTGCCATTTGCAAAAGAATACTTACCGCATAGCTCAAATCATCTACAAAAACTCCAAAATGCAAAAGAACCATTCCAACACCAAATGAGAGAATTAGCATCAATACATACGCTGGAATACAATAAAGAATCTCGATTCCTATATGAACTTTAAAAATCAGTAGCATAACTACTAATACTACGCACGAAAAAAGTAGCTTGATAAAATTTAGTACCATATTGGTCAGCAGTAAAACATACTTTGGGACATAGATCTTTGTTACTATGTCTCTATTAAATCTTACGCATTTTACGCTGTAATTAATAATATGATTGAAATAATTCCACATTAAGAGTGCAGAAAAAATAAAAGTTGCATAATTCTGAATAGAGTTACCCATTACTTTTCCAAAAACAACCACGTAGACTAACATGTTAAAGAATGGTTCTAGAATCCACCAAAGCCTATTCAAATATGAATTTGCAACTTCTGCATTTAAATCAGATTTTGCAGCAAATAAAATATATTCCTTATATATTCTTATATCCTTAAAGAACCGCGTGATTTCATTAATTGGGCCATGATTATCCAAACCACTTTCATCAAACTTTTCTTCAAGTGCATTTAGTATTATCCACAAAAATAAAGCAACACATAACCCACACTCAGCTGTGAATAATCGTTCAAGCAAAGCTGTTTTAGATAACTTCTGCATTTTTTCCACGACAGCAGAATTAAATATTATCTGATTATCCTGCACTTCCATATAAATCTCCAATTCACCCGAAGAAATCTTATCAACTGAAATCGACTTCAGTCCACGATGGAATCGCACTTCTCGAACACTTTTTTCTCCTATTCCTGGCATAATCATAGTAAGGCTATCAATTTTAGAAAGGTCTTCCACAGAAACCGTCAATTCACTAACCTCTACACCTGTATCTACAACTAATGTGACCGGTTGATTCTTCACCGGAAATAATGCACAAACAGCCACAAAGAGGATAAAACACGCACTAATAATCCATTTAGAAATATGAAATACACTCTTTTTCATTTCTAATTACAATAACTTCCTTTCAATCAGTTGTTTTATTTTAGTAGAGCTCGTTTGAGTAGTATACGATAAAAACTCTAAGTGAGCCCCATGTGCCTCGAGCCATTCCTTTTGCTGAAGCCACCATGTGTTATTCTCATAATCACTTCCACAGAACTGAACATCAAAATGAAACTTCTGAAACGCTTCGATTATTCCACCATACTCATACGGTGTAACAAAAACCTCATCCACATATTTACATGATTTTACACACTCGACACGCTCATCTAACGGAATAAATGGTTCTCTCTTTTTTTGATTTCTCACATACTCATCAGTTGCCACAGCAACAATCAAATAGTCACAGTATTCCTTTGCACGTCTAAACATATTAATATGTCCGATATGGTACAAATCAAACACACCTGAAACATATCCCACATGATATTTTCTTTTTCCAAATGCGCTCTTTTCAATCTTTACATTCTGCCTTCCATTATAAATCCTATGCGCATCATATATTCCAATATTGTTTTTTCCTAAATGTAAGAGTTGAGGGACAATATCAACATAGCTTTTAGTGCAAACAATTATTCTCACGTTGTTAGGTAGTTTATTCAACTCTGCAGAACAAATAATCGGAACTCCGTGAAATACTTGTCCCACATTCTCTGTATTATTATCAAATACCGCTTGAATCTGATATTCATTCCCATAAAATGCCATGAAT
The DNA here is from genome assembly GCF_900111635.1 of Pseudobutyrivibrio sp. C4. Classification (NCBI taxonomy): domain Bacteria; kingdom Bacillati; phylum Bacillota; class Clostridia; order Lachnospirales; family Lachnospiraceae; genus Pseudobutyrivibrio; species Pseudobutyrivibrio sp. C4. Next base: position 88,754 of record NZ_FOHF01000006.1, read on the forward strand.
TTATCAGCCCATACACCAGTCCCCCACAAATATACAACTTCTTTGGAATCAAATTCAAAACAGTCCTGCATTAATGTTTCAAATAGCTGTGTTCTATAGCAATCATCAAAAATACGTTGTCGATTTTTTAATACTTCACTTGAGAAAATCTGATGTTTTTCATCCATTTCAATAACATTTTGATTATCTCTTATTCCAAGTACAAAGTCGCGCTCTAAACTATATAGATCATCAAGCAAATCTAACATTTCATATCTTTTAAACAGTTCTTCTCTTTTTACCAGTACTTGTTCTTCATCTACAGCATCATAAACAATCATTATTGAGCGAAGTAGCATCATAAGTGCTGGCACACTCTCTTCCACATATTCCTGATCAAAGAAAACATATCTATGACCATCCCAAAAACTATTTAGCGGCACCAAATCTAAGAATCCTTTTTCTAAAATAGGTCCCAATTCCCCCTGCCGTTCAATAATTGACGACTTTAATATTGCGTTATAATACTCATCAAAAGCCCTAAGAAAAGCCTCCGAGTCACTAAGTAATAGCCCTTGTAGATACACATTCGCGAGTTTGTATTGCATATGTGGCATTATAAGTTTTCCACCTTCAATTTTTGCGTCAACAACAGCTAGTCCTCTCTGCTTAAGATATTCAAGATTATCCCGAAGGCCATAGATATTACTTATTCCACACTCATAATACGCCTTTTTTTCCACATAGTCTGAATGAATAATTGTAATTGTCGACCGTTCTAATCCTCTATCCAAAGCTAGAGTTGCCATTTCAATATCAGAATGCTCTCCGTTTACACTACATTCTACAAAAAATGAGTTTGCAAATTGATGAATCACTCCATTCTTACTCATTTTTTCACACAGAAGACTCTCATCCTCATAAATATCTACAACGGAATCATACCAAGGAATATATCGATTTCTCATGTTCTCAGTCAACGCATAATTCTCAGAAAAAATAAGTTGTGGTCGCTGATAGTTTGGAAAAACAGAATAAAATTTAAACGAATTCAACCCTAGTTCTTCAAGAAGTGATGCAAATTCTTCGTGGCTATAATTGTATCCTTCCTTTTTTTGTCCACAGAAGTATCGCACCCCCAAATCATTATTAAATATAAAAATTACTCTTCCATCACTGCTCAATTTAGATTTTATTGAGCAAAACGTACTTTTATATTCATTACAACTTAACCCACCATAATAAATTACATAGTCATATTTTTTCTGATGGTCACACTCGCAAAAGAAATCCTCAATACTACTCGGAGCATTAATAAACAATATGTTTGCATTCTGTTTAAATTTGTACCAGCAAACTATTCCTTGCCCCATTTTTTCCTGATAATCTAACATATTCTTATCCTATCCTAAAACTATCCCATTACTCCGCATTAAAAATTTTTAATATATTATGCTTGAAAATATTTAGACTAAAATTATTTTTGTAAACAAGATATCCTTTTTTTGCTACGTCTAAAAGTACCGTTTTATTCGTAATAATGTATTCCATTTTTTCACACAAAGATTCAACATTGGGATTACATACAAAACCATCTACATTGTCTGTAATCAAATCTGCTGTTCCGGTATGTGTAGATACAATACATGGACGATAATTCATCATAGCTTCGGTCACTACTACTGGCATAGGGTCATCTAACGATGAACATACAAGAACATCTATTTTTTTGTATAATTCGAACAGTTCCTCTTGTGCCACTGTATCAATCCACTTGATATTTGAATACTTATTTGCAATTCTTTTACTTTTCTCTACATAATCTGGATATAGCTTACAGTCACCAATGATCCAAAACTCAGCCGCCTCTCTCAATTCTGGATTCATTCTACTAATTGCTTCTACAAAGTTTTCTTGCCCTTTACGTTCTTGAACAACGCCTACATTAGCAAAAATAATTCTATTATCGTGTAAAACATACCTATCTGCCAATTTTTCAATTTCATTTGGAATACCATAGAGTAATTCACTACACTCGATATTCTGGGTATGTGAAAGAAATTGTTTTTTAGCCCAATTACCAACGCAAAAGACTCTCGTATTCTCTCCAACATAATTAGGTATAGCAGAATATGCTAAATCATAAACTGCACTACTCTCATGTATCCACCAAATTATTTCTATATCTGATAAATGCATTTTTTCAACAATCTTACCAAATACTAATGTATTAACAAAAAGGTAATCATAGGATTCAAAAGTTCGAATTAAAAAATCGTTACTATCAACAATGGATGAATCAATAGCAACAGAAATACCAGCATCTAAATACTTTTCCCTCAGAGGCCCATCGATTGGAGCATATACACATACTTCAAATCCTTGTTCATGCAATATCTTCAAAGCATAATAGAAAACAATTGGCGCTCCCGTTAACGTAAGTTCATGTGATAATGCAACTACTTTCTTTCCATTTGATTTATTCCTTTTACGTGTAGTATAAAAAAAACTTGTAATGCCTTCTATATAAACAGGCGCCTTATTAATAAACTCCTCGAATCCTATTATCTTATCAGACTCAATTCCAAGATTCATAAGTTGCTTTGTCATTGTAACAGAATACAATGTGCTCATTACAACCACAAAATCATAATTATATTTCTGAATATCTACGGGGCTTATCACCTTCACCCCTTCATAAACTGTTCCGTGCTTATTGCTATTATTATCAGCAAATGCAACAATTTCTACATTACAAAATCTCTTTTTATTATTTTGGAAATATTTCCCTATTCCAAATACTATAACCTTCATATCAAATCTCCCTAGATTACCAAATAGTTATAAAACCCTTTCTCTTCAAGATAATTTTCTATAACTATTTTTAATTCTTCCGATGCAGATATAAGTACTAATGTATCCTTAGTTATCTGTTCAAGATCATCTAAAGTTGTTAAATAACTTAAGATAGATATCTCATTTTCCTCAAAGATTTTTTTTGTTGTATCTAACTTATCTCCACACACACATATATCTTCAATACCATTTAAATACCTATACCTCGGTAGATCAGTAGCCGACCACATCTGTGTAACAGAATGATTCATTTCTATACTATGGCAATAACCTTGTAAATCAAATATAACCTTGTGTATATCAATCCATTCTTCATCTGCCCAATATTGTTTTTGAAGCCAACCATTGATACACTCTTCCAAAAATTCCTCGTGCACTCTAAAAATAAACTTTATCTTACTTGAATAATTAATTCTCTGGAAATTCCATTTATAACTAATATACTTTGCTTTTTCATATACTGGAAGAAAATATTCAAATCCTCTTTCAAACAAGAATTTACGGATTTCCTGGAACTCACCACATATTGCAAAAATATTTGAATTAATATTACTAGATGAATTCTCATAATCCTGCCTATACATTACAATTGGAATATTTACCAGCATCACCCTTTTAGCACATGCCCATACTTTAAACGCAAAAGAAGTATCTTGATATGCAGCACCTTTTGTTGGAAGAAAAGATATATTATTTGAAAAAAGAAAATCCCTTCGATATAATCCAGCCCATAACGAAGGGGCTGTAAAAAACATTGTATCATTCGGTTCTAGTATCTCGTTATATCGATGCCCTCTAAAATTCTCACAGTACTCCTTAGTGTTCGTTTTCGAATAATAAAGATAATAATTTCCCTTGATTACCTCTAAACTATTCTTTTCTGCAACACTAAAAAGACGCTCAACGGAACCATCAACAAGAATGTCGTCACTCTCTAGGATTAATATATACTTTCCTCGTGCTCTCTCTATACCTTGATTCAAACTATCGCCATATCCTGTATTCTTTTTGTCTAAAACTAGAAATCTTGAATCTTTACATGCATACTCACGTATTATTTCTAATGATGAATCCGTAGAACCATCATTTATACAAATAATCTCCATTCGAGATATAGCAATACTACATGCACTATCTAAGCACTCTCTCAAATGTTTTTCAGCATTATAAACAGGGATTAAAACTGTCAATACCAAATCAGTTACCATTTCTTTTGCCCCATCGGGCAATTCTTTTATCATGCTCATTACATGAGCCCTTTCTTTTATAGAAGCTAGTTCTGAATTAATTCTCAGTTCAATGCTATGAAACACGCTCTTATCATCAACTAGACTCCAATACTTTTGAATCACAAACAGTTCTGCTGCAATTCTTTTCTCGCCACTAACTTTATTTACTCCATCTACTGACGGAAAAACATCAATAAGAGGTTCTGCCACATATCCCACTTTAAATCTATGCGCTATTCTAAGCGCCAATTCCCAATCCTCCTTCGTACAGAGCTGTTCTTCAAATCCACCCACCTCATCTAAAACCGATTTCTTAATCACCATAGTGGGCGTACCTACTTTGTTAGTAGATAATAATGTATCAAAAAAGCAATTATGATTAAATTTTTCTTCAACAGGATATACTTGTTCCGTATCATGGAACAGCATCTGAGAAAAAACCATCCCATATTCAGGATTAACATCAAAAAGTTTAAGCTGAGTCTCAAGCTTCAGTTTTTTCCATGAATCGTCACTATCATTAAATGCAATATATTCTCCACGAGATTCCTTTATACCAATATTTCTTGCATATGATACACCGTTATTTTTAGGTAGCTTAATATAACGCACACGGCTATCATTAATCATTCTTACTCTATCTTCCGTATCATCCGATGATCCATCATCAACGACAATCACTTCAAAGCAATCATACGTTTGGTTAAGTATACTATTAATAGAACGTATAATAGTATTTGCACGATTATAAGTTGGAATTATTACTGATACTAACTTTTTATCCATCTCTTTTCCTATTGATTCCTTACAAAAATTATACTTATATCATTTTATGATAATATGCTTCTACAAAGCGCTCCATTTTAAACTGTTCAAATAATAGTTTAGTATTCGCCTTATACTCTGCATACTTTTCTTTATCAAAATACATTGATTTTATAGCGTCTGCCAATTCTCTAACATCTGGTTTGCCATTCTTTAATTCTAGTAACACGCCGGCTTTTTTTTCTGAAATAATCATATTCTTAATATCTCCTATATCAGTAGAAATTACCGGAACCCCATATGCCAAATACTCAATAATAGTATTAGGCAAAGTCTCAGAAGCAAAATATGTAGGTAGCAACCCTATTTCAAAATTTTTAACCCATCCAATCCATTCAGAAGGTTTCTTTAAATCATCAATAAAGTGAACAAACTCATTTGCAGCATACTTAGCTTTTAGCTCATCAATAAACGGACCATTTCCCACCAGCACTAGCTCTAGTTCAGGTATAATTTCTTTAACGCTAATTGTCGCTATTATTGCCTCTTCAAAGCCTTTTTCTCTTATTCCTCTTGCAACAAGTCCTACAACAAATGGTTCTTTAGTTGTAGTCAATTCATTCATTTTCTTTTGAGGCACGTTTTGCAATTCATATCCGTAATATACTCGTGAAATCTTGCTTTCATCAATGTAAACATGGTTGAAAATTTCACGATTTTTTTCTGAACCTATAATAATATTGTCTGCTCTCTTTAGTATTAATTTGTATAAACATTCAAACTCACAATCCACATCAAGATTGTTAATAAGCATTTCATAGCAACCATGCATACATAATAAATATTTCACATGATTAAATGGCAATAACGATAATGCTTTATATGTTATTTTATCTGCCCACCAAATATGACTATTTACAATATCAATATCATGTTTCTTTATAAAGTAAGCCAAGTTTTCTGGAGTCCCTTCACTTTCCAAAACTGTGACACCAGGCATAATCATCTTCTCAATCCGTTTTTCAGCTAAATAAGGACGAGCATTATATAAAAACACCTGATGATATCTACACATATAATTGGCCAATCGAATAATAAGTGTCTGTCCACCGCCCATTTCAAAATCAGGAATTACAAACAAAATTCTTTTTCTTGGTACATTTTGAGCAAACGTAAACTGAGATATACATTTTTTTGTCTGTTCCAACACTTCCCCAGCTTTTTTTGCCACAGTTTCATTACTTTGCCAACTTTCACCATAAAGGCGCTCATATTCGTCAAGAACATGTTGTACAAAAACATCTCTTATTCTCTCAGGAATGATATATTTTGTTGCCAAATACTCTTTTATATCTAACTGTTCAAGGATAAAGTCTATATTGCGCTCTTCTCGATTTATAATGCTCATACTATGCCGACGGTGATAATTCTGTACCTTGGCTGAAAAAGCTATTTTTCCTGTCCCTAGTGCATATATATACGCGAACCAATCACCACACATCTTATATTTTGGCAAGAATTCATCTATGCCATCAAATGCACTTTTTCTAAATACGACACCGCTTGCATTCGGAATGGTATTCATAATTGCTAAATAAGAAAGTATTTCATGCTTGCCATCATTAACATAATCTTTAGTCCATTTTATTTCATCCAACTGCTTTGTATAATCCGTATAAATGAAACCACTGTGTATACCATTCTCATCAATTACTTCTGACTGCACGTACGACAAAGAAACCTCTTCATCCAAAAAGGCCGGTATGCTTGTTTCTAAGAACGACAATTCACACATATCATCAGCTTCAGCAATCCAAACTAACTCATTTTTTGATAATCTAATACCTTTTAGCCACTGTGAAAAACATCCAGCATTCTTTGCATTCGGAATAATACGATATGGGACGTCATACTTCTGTAGCTCATTTTCAGCAACCTTTAAACTATCATCCGTTGAACAATCATCCAAGAACAGAATTTCGCTTGGTTTATGTGTCTGACATGCAATTTCATATATTCGCTGTGGAAGATAATGAGAATAATTGTAATTAGGAATAATTACACTTACTTTAAGTCCACTCGATAATAATTCATCATTATTTCCAGTTGCTTCCTTCACATCTAAATCTGTAATTCGGCAAAAATCAGCATAAGAAAGAATCTTATCTTCCGCTACAAATAGCTCTCTTAATTGTTTATAAACATCGCTTACATCCTTAAGCATAAGAACAATATAATCGAATTGTAGTTTGTCAATGCATTCTGGAGAATATACTTTAAGGCCTTCAAAAAGTATATTCTGTTTCTCTTGATCGTTGTCAACAAAACCAATTATTTCCGTTTTTTTAAAACAGGCCTCCGTCTTCCTATTCTGATAGAAACGCCCTGTGCCAAAAACTAATACTTTCATCTTATAATCCATCCTTATTATTTATTTCCCAATAAAGCCTTCACTTCATCTATGTGTATCCCAATTCCATCACGAACATCAACAAGTGTTTTCTGGTATATCGACTTAATCTTGTTATTATCTAGAACAGAGTACTTAACATCAACAGATCGTTTTTCTACATATTGTACAGAAAGTGCACCTAAATACTGACTTGCATATGCGATGATTTTATTCTGCGAACTACCTATCCCAGAACTAATATTAAAAACCGTTTCGTCGCCTTCATAATAGCATAATGAGCGCAACATACCACAAACATCGCTTATATGAATATAGTCACGTATATTTTCTCCATCGCCCCAAACTGTAATTACATTTCCTTTTATCCCATTTCTCACAACTGCATCTATAAATCCAACCCCACTGGTATAATCCTGACCGAGTCCATATGGATTTGAAATTCTAGCGATATAGGCTTGTAAACCATTCTGCATCACAAAAGTGCGAATTATATTTTCAATACATAGCTTTAAATTTCCATAATGATTAATTGGTGACGTTATTGAACATTCTTTGATAGGTTTATCATAAGCATCACCATACACCGTACCTCCTGATGATAAAAAAATCATTTTTTTGTTATATTTATTCACTAGCTCACACAGTAGAACACTCTGGAAAAGTTCTTCTTTATAACCCAATAAATACCTTTCACTAGAATTTGTTGGCGAAAGTAAACTTATACCATGTATAATTACATCTGCTTTTTGGACAACCATTTCCAGCGTATTATAATCAAAAAAATCTCCTTGTATATATTCTACATTCGGAATTAATACTCTAGGATTCTTTAAATCAAAGCTCAAAACCTTTTCAGTTGTTGCAAGATATTCCACAAGATTTTGTCCTATAAAACCACTTCCACCTAAAATTAATACTCTCATTTATTCCATCCTTTTAACTAAATTATCAATAACTGTTTCCGTGCCACCGCGCAAAAAACAATCTATATAGTACTAAGATACTATGTTCATCTATATGCGTTCTAGAAAAACACTAACGCATCTATTTACAATATATGCAATTGAGGCGGCAACAAGGCTATTGTCCTATTATATCCCATATCTTTGAATCTTTCTATGTCACTTTTTTACCACTAAAAAGTAATTATAATTCGCATTTAATCTAAGAGATTACACAGTGCAACATTCAAATTACTATAAAATACAGGCAAAGAGAACTTATCTCTATATATTTCGTATCCTTTTTTGCCAATTTTTTCTATTTCTTCTTTATCCATTTTCATAATAGCAGTAATCTTATTGGCAACCAATCTCGGATTAGGTTCAACTAAAAAGCCATTTACACCATCAGTAATATATTCAGAGGAACCTGTTTGGGTTGATACAATACAAGGAATTCCCTTCGAAAATGCTTCAGTAATCACAACTGGCATCGGATCCTCCCTTGACGTACAAACTAGAATGTCAATTTTTTCATAAATATCATTAATATCATGATGATTCATTTCATCTAACATAATTACTTCTGAAAAATCTTCAGCCCTTTTTTTTATCATGTCTGCATAATTACGTTCAACTAAGGTAGAACCTACTATATATACTTCCATACTTCTCCTTTCCTCTGGAGAAATATAGCTCAATGCATCAAGTAAAATATCTTGTCCCTTTCGCTTTTGAATAGCCCCAACCATGGCTAGGCGTACCTTTCCGTCCTTAATTATCATTCTATTTGATTCTTCGTTTGGAATGCCATATAACAAAGACTTACAATTTCCATGATAGTAATGTCTATACGTATTGCAGGCAACGCGCCCTACCCCATATACACTTATATTCCTAAACGCATTTTTCTCTCTTGCATCAATTTTCTCCACATTATATATATCCTCACCTTCATGAAGCCACCAAATTGTGGGAATAGACAAACTATCTAAACATTCTACTAATCGGTGTAGTGTAACTGTATTTACCATGCAACAATCAAAATATTCTAAAAATCGATTGAGCCATATATTCCCAACGATAATTGAATCATCTATAAAAACAGTGATTCCCTGTTTTGTATACCTTTCGCGCAATTTCCCGTCAAATGCGGACAAAACAAAAACATCATATCCCATCTTTTTCATATTAACCGCAGCATAAAACAAAACAATTGGCGCCCCTGTTAATGAAAGATCATGTGATACTAGTAACACCTTCTTTCCGCTACCATTTTGCTGATTATCTGCCCCATAGTATATCTTCATGCAACACTGTTTTTCTCCCATTTGTTGCATAAGAGATACGAATTCATTGTATGATAGAATTTTCTCCTTTGGACACCCTAATTGTAATAATTGTTTTGTTATTTCATCTAGGAAACGATCTGTCATAATAACAACCACATCATACTTATACTCACATATAAACTCTGGTGCCAAAACATTTAATTCAGCCAATGCATCACCAGCATAATTATTATCTAGATAACAAACAACATCTACCCCATCAAATACCGTTTTCCTTTTTCTATAAAAACCACCTACACCAAAAACTACTACTCGCATTTTAGTTACCTTTATCCCTCTATAAACCATCTTAATACAGCTATTTTCAAACATTTTATAATAGCTATTACAAATCACAATACACGCAAGTCAAAAACCGTAGAAAAGCTTTTTTCTTTACATACAATACTATTCAACTTATACCCATTACACTCATAGAATCCATTAGCATGCAGTGAGCCTTCTAGATTATAACACATTTCAATATCATCCATCTTATGGAAATATACCACCTGCTTCTTCCACAATTCATTGCATATAAGCAGTATCCTATTCCATTTTGGAGTTATGACAAGAATATGCTTCTACATAGTCATTAGCGGCCTAGTATCCTTTCAGTGAGCTTCCAATTCGAACACTATTTGTGATACCATGGCATTCATTTAATTCTTCTAGTTCCCTGCACCAATGTGACATACTAACTACTAATTAAATATCCTCCATACATTCCGACACATAATTCTTTACTGTATAGCCATCATTATCGTGCCAATATGCGCCATCACCCTGACTCGCATAGTACATTCTGCCTGTTACCGGGACATATATCACACTCATAACTGTCCAATGTTGATATGCCAATGCAATAATCACTATAAACGGCCCATTACTTCTAATGAATTCCTTCGATTCATCTAAAGTATCCTCAACAAAACAATAATCATTACGAAATCATTCGCTGCTATCGTTTTCTTTCCTCAAACAATATAGCATATCACGAAAATGTAGAATGCAATGCCATTCTATTATGACATTAGATTCTTTATCCACATCTGTTTACGCTGTACAATCATCCTTTTTTTCTCTACATGTAGGCTTTCTTCACACTCATATATACCCACGATTGCCTTACCAGCTTTAGCGCGACATTTCTTGGCAATTTCTAATTCTGTATTCCATCTGTAAACTTCAAAATTAAAATGCTCAAAAGAGAGGCGGACAAATTCCTAGACCAAGCAATTAATCCAAGAAAACGTCCGCACCCTCAGATGTATATTCAAATAGTACAATTAACATTTTTTCAATCACTTGAACATAAAAAATATTTTACATTTCTTATTACTTGAACCTCTCGCATAGCCATTAACAAACAATTTATAACATATATCCCAATATTATCCTAAAACGCTCTATTCTTTCCGGATATTCTTGGTTCGTCTGCTCATATACCGACTGATATTTACGCATATAATGATGGCATTTTTCTAAAACCTCTTGATCATTCTGCTTAAATGCCAATTCGGCGACATTACTCGCATGATATGCTAAAAAGCGCTCTAGCCATGGTACTGCGGCCGTTTCAATATTGTGCTCCTTTATATAACTAATAACGATACAATATGACTGTATCCAATCCAATCTCTTTTTTAGGTTATTCGAATGACATCCCGAATCCATACGCTGATAATAATGATAATACGCCCTATTAATATATTTTGCAGAGCAAGCATTAAGGGCCATCCGAGCAAGATATACGACATCGCCACCTATTGCCAAGTTCTCTGGGAAGTCAATGATTTCACCTTTCTCATCATACATCAACGATCTTCTGTAAATTTTGTTCCACATATAAGTAAAGCCACGATATTGATCGCGTTGATAAATATACATAAGTAATTGCTCACGATTAAAAATCTCAGTAGTTACTTTACCTTTGTTAGTTATTTCTTCCGAATTCTCATCATAATCCTTATACCAAGAGCAAGCCACTATATCCACATCATCCTGAACAGCAACTAACATCATTTTTTCATACATATCTAGTTCTAGCCAATCATCGCAGTCCACAAAAGTGAAGTATTCGCCTGTAACCTGACGTAATCCTATATTTCTTGCCACACTCTCACCGGCATTTTGCTGATGAACTGTTTTAATTCTTACATCCTTCTTAGCATACTGATCTACTATTTTGTCCGCTCCATCGGTCGAACCATCATCTATTAGAATTATCTCTAAATTCTTGTATGTTTGTTTACATACACTTTCAAAACAACGTCGCAAAGTTGAAGCAGTATTGTAAACAGGAATAATAATAGATAATAAAGGGATGTTATTTTCCATCAAATAATCCTCCGGGCATTATATTTTTAGTCCCCCAAAGTATCTTGTCATCTCTTCGAATATGTCTTTTATAGTAATTATGATTTATTTTCAATCATTAAAACCAGACACTTTTCTTGATTCTAAAATTAGAACAACACTTTGTAACTATACACAATTTATATACTCAGTATTTTATAAATTATATTATTTTTCTAACGAAAGGTATCAATCTTAGAATATATATGAGGATAAAATATATTATTAGTTCAAATATAATTGATATGACACTAATTACATAATTGTTATAACAAACAACAGACTGCACCTTTTCAAAAATAATTGCAGAACATGAAGTATGTGTTTCAATAAGGAATATACCAAATGTGCATCCGCTAATTTCTGCAATTAGTTTCTTTACAATCTTATTCATCTCAAAGTAATGTAGTAATTCATAAACCAAAACTATTACACCACAGGAAACTCCAAATACATTACGCTGAAGTATCATTTCTACATTTTGATAATTGTTCGTTATATCGATTCCCACTTCAACAATTGTGGTGATTATATTAATAAAACAAACAAACAAACAAAATATAATAACATTTTTCCGTTCTCTTTTATACAAATCTATCAATACAAATCCTAAAACAGGGAACAACACATGCCAACAATTACTTGCCCAATTCGCTGTAAATAGTATAGAATACATTGATATATTATTATATAATCCGTGTAGTCCTAATAATCCATCAACAAAATAGAAAAAAAACGCGACTATTATAAAATATTTTATTTCTTGAACGCTTAAGCCAATGCACATTCTCCTTATCAAGGGAAGCATAATCAAATATGCGCAATATGCGTATAAATACCAATTTAATCTTGTAAATAAAATAATAAAAAAGTTATCATCTGTTCCCCAAATCCAAGTTGCATATAGAGCTAATCCTATCATTACAATTATCATTCTAAGCAATCTTTTCTTTATAATATCAAAAATAGATTCGTTTTTTCCCAATAGCAATATTCCAGAAATCATAAAAAATACAACTGGACCGCAACGTGATATTAGGGACAAAATAACCAATATACAATATCTAAAACTATATACCGGAACATTTTCATACCATGTAAATGATGGTCTATGATTATATAAAACCATAATAATGGCTAATACTCTTAATAGATCTAATTCATAACTTCTCTGTTTCATCCTTTCTATTTTGTATGACTATTTATAAGCAAAAAATCACACTTTCCTTTCATTTTAATATATCATTCAATGCATCTCAGGCGCTGTAGAATATTTAATATTGACTTGAAACTGTATGTAACTAAATAGAATAATACAACAACTTTATCGGAATTATTTATACCAAATGTATCCGATGTACTATTCCCATAACCTTTTAAAAAGCGTTAAAGATATTGGGCTCAAAAGTGATGTTACTACCTCTCAATCCAATTAAACATTCATATCTAAATACCAAACTACTTTACCCATATTTCACAAATTCATCTGAGCGATAATATTGTTGCTCAACCTTTCACTTGCATCACCCTGAAAAATCAATCCAGCTTTCTTATACATACTAAACAAATTTCCTAAATACCTTTTGACATTAAAATTTAAGATATCATCTATCAACTCATCATTATTACTAGCTAGCGTAAATGGAAGTTCCAAATCAAATCCCGGGGTAATATCTTTATTATTGCCAATATGCAATCTATCGTCTATCGCCAGATTCCACATTAACTGTCCTCTATCTTGAGCATACTTTTGTACATCGTCTGCATACAAGAACACCGGCATTCCAGTAAATCCAGCCTCAAAACATGCACTAGAATAATCTGTAATATATACATCCATTCCAGCCAATATTTCATACATATCGTCAGCTTGACTCTCATTTATGATTCTGCCTTCTAACTCTGTATTGCTGTAATCCTCGAAAGTTGATGCCAACTGCGGATGAACTCTCACACACAAATACCAGTCTCCACCAAACTTCTTTTCTAGATTTGTTAATAGCCTTTTAAAATCTATGGACCATATTTCAGAAAAAACAAATCTTTTTCCATCCTTTGCGCCTTCACGGAACGTAGGGGCATACATTACAACCTTTGCATCATCTGGAATTCCATGTTTCCTACGAAAAGCAAGTTTTTGCTGTGTTCTATCTCCATACAAAATATCACATCTTGGAGCACCTGTTTTCAAATATGTCCCATTATAAACTAAGCCTTTAGGCGATACTACCTCACACCATTTGGAATCAATAACCAAATCATCAATCATATCTGAATCATTCTTGCTAACAAGATATGCCATCTCAGAAAAGCCATCACCACGCCACAATCCGGTACATTTAATACCTATAGTATAATGATTAACATTCAAATAGTATTGGCCTTTACGTTTTGTAGTCCCATATGGTTTTCTATAATTATCAATCCACACTTTTGAGCGTGATAACCAGTATGCTCTACTCCATAAAGTATTAGGGACTTTTTTTATATAATCTGGAAACTCCTTGTCCATATTATTTACAAACCACACAAACTTATACTCTGGATGTTGCTTGTGTAATTCCATTACAACATATTTAGGATTACACCCAAATCCACCTTTTCCCTCGAATGTACATACACTAATTAAATTCCTTTTAATCGGAAAAACTCTGCATATGTAAAAGCAGAGTCGGTTTCCAAAAGCTTTAAGTTTTCGATAGTTAATATATTGTTTTTCAGTCATTAATTATCCCTTTGTGACAAGAATTTTTCATATATGCCAGCAAGAGCTATAGATTCTCCTCTAGTAAGCATATATATATTAGCTGAAGAATTTGATTCACCATTTCTTAAATTGCCAACTGCCCTTGTGAACTCCGCTATTTCATATCTGATGCCTGTTCCAAGGAATTTAGATGTATAATTATCTATTCTATTAGGATCTTCATAACGAACTTGAAAATTTGTGGTAAGCCACCATGGTGAAGGCGCTAAAATATATCCCTTGGTTCCAGCGACAATAAGACCACCTTCTGTTTTAACCGCAACACCGTTTTTAGTAGTCGCCAATGCATTTTCATATGTAAAATGAGCTTTAGTATAGGCGTCTAGCCCATTATCCATTTTTACACTTTCAAATCTAACATCCTTATAGTCTTTTCCAAGTAGTTTTATAACTGCCATCAGGCAATAGCTACCAAACTCAGTGAAAGCCCCGCCATACTGCAAATCATTCATTTCACGCTTATCCGGTGCTGTGATGCGCGAAAAGCTTGCCTCCACATCGCAAATATCACCTATTACTCCACTACGAGCAACACTGATAAGCTGTTTAAATCCTGGGCAATATGCAGTCTTAATTGCCTCCATAAGAACTACATTTTTTTCCTTTGCAAGCATAAACAATTCTTCTGCTTCAGCTTTCTTGAATACCATTGGTTTTTCACACAAAACATGTTTGCCTGCTAATATAGCTCTTTTAGCATAATCATAGTGAGTCTCATGAGGTGTAGCTATGTAGACCGCATCTATCTTATCAAGGAACTCATCATAATCATTGGTCCAAAATGCCAACTCATGCTTTTCCATAAAAGGCTTAGCATGATCATAATGGGGATTAAATACGCCTACTGCATTTGCACCAGATACGAGCTTTATTTCATTTGGAAAGCGCTCTGCCACTCTACCAGTACCTGCTATACCAATATTTAGCACAGGACTTCTATCTGTTCGTTTCATTGTTGAAGAAACGTTTTTGGTCCTCGGTAAATATACTACCTTACAATATTGCTCTATATAATCAAAAGTACCTACCCAATCAGAACCTACAGTAAAAATATCTACACCATATTTCTGAATGTCTTCTACCTTTTGACCGGTATGATCTTCTATAACAATTTCATCTACAAAGCCTGTAGCGCGGACATTATCTATACGTGTGATTAATGAATCTACTACATTAAGCTTTCCACGTGTAAGATCGTACTGCTCGGTAGTTATTCCTACTATTAAATAATCACCAAGTTCCTTAGCATGCTTTAGCAAATTGTAATGGCCTTCATGAAACAAATCAAATGTTCCATAGGTAATAACTTTTGTCATTATCTTCCCTTTCCTATTATGTTACTCCTCTAACTGCAGCAACCACAGCTGATCACAAGCATTTCTCGCCGTTGGCAAATATGGTGTGCTTGCCGATTCAAGCTGTATATATAAACCTTTTGATGTCCAAAGGATTTGCTCTGGTCCCTCTGGTAAATGCAATGTTCTATCAGCATTTATGTACTCTGTGTTATCATCTGAATAAATAAACTCAAGCAAAAATCCCTCATACATTTCATATCCTTGAGTCATTAATATAGTCTTGCTTCCATCTGATAGCTCTCTAAATGTCACACCTTGTATTCTTTCAGGAATTGTAACAGTAGAAATCAATGTTGGATTAATGTAATCCGATATATCATATTTATTTAATGCACCGTTAGCCCCATTTGAATAGCTTCCCACATATAAATAGCCATCATCAACAGTCAAAAAGCTTGCTACATGTCCTCCAGCTGCATTATACAGATTTGCATCAAACTGGGCCAATATTTCACCATTATATGAACCATCTAATACAGCAGTCATTGATATAGCATATACCATTCCGTCCATACCGGTTGTCCATAGTATATCATGGTTAGCATCATATGCGATACCTCCCATATGTGCTTTAAATCCTGTGTCTACTATGTTTAACAGATTGCCATTTAAATCCATAATATATAAAACACTGTTGTATTCCCCGCTCTTACTATAAGCAGCAGAGATTAGGTTACCAGAAGTCTTTGTAAAGCCCTGGAACACCATATCAGCGCAATAATCTGGCAACGCTGGATTATCATATAATCCTGGCAAAGCATGACTCCAGATAGCATTATCAGCCAAATATTCATATTCAGGATGGCTTGCTGCCATAGCAACACCAGACTGATTTGTGCACACACCATCGACCCCCATCTTGTACAGATTTTGCATCTGCTGTGGGCTATCTGGTGTCCATACAAAAACTTTACTTCCAGCGTTGTGTATTGCATTTATAAGACTTGTGCTCGCATTTTCCGAATTAATACCATAGTATTCAGCTGGCGTGTCTGAAAGAATAGATTCATTTGCTAGCATTGTATTGCAAAGAATCTGAGTAGATGAATCTATAGTTTTAAATTGTTGCAAATATCCATAATTAAAGGATGCATATACCACTCTGTCGTGCATTCCATTTTGTTCTATGACATTGTAGATAGATTCTACAAATCCATCTACTTTTCCAATATCCTTTAGCTCTAGGTAAATTCTAACATCATCATCTTTAACTAAATCCATTAACTCTTGAAGAGTAGGAATCTTTGTACCTGCGTATCCATCAGAGAACCATGCGCCAAAATCCATCTGGAGCAATTCATCATATGTATAATCAGCAATTTTCCCACTTACACCTGTAATTCTAGTCAAGTCATCGTCATGAAATAATACTAGGACACCATCTTTTGTTTCCTGTACATCTGTCTCAATCCAGTCTACTCCCAAATCCATAGCAGCTTTGAATGATGGCAGCGTGTTTTCCGGTGCGACTGCAGGATAGCCTCGATGCCCTATTACATCCATCTTTTTTCTAGAATCATCTACCGTATTTGCAAGTCCATCGCTGTAGTACCAAGAGTCACCTTGATCTACTATTTGGTATCCCATGTTATCTTCGGTAATAATTGTTCCATCTTCAGCAATACTATATTGCATGTATCCTATTGTTCCACCTGGATTTACAATTGTGTTCTCAGCTGTTATACCTTGTGCCTGTTCTTCTATAGCAGCCACTCTTAAAGCATGATTTCTACCATATCCTATTACTGCTAGCATTAATGCAAATATAATAAGGCTGGCTGTAGCTCTTTTGATATTCTTATCAAAATTCTTCTCTACAATTGTAAATAATAGCGGGTACACGGCCATTATATAGAATCCGATAATCCCGTAAGTAAAGTAGCCCGCATACTTAGATTCCATAAAAAGAGTCAATAAAGATGGTAATACTTTTATTATTAACAATAATGGTACTGCACCAAATACGAATCTTATGGTTTTACGCGAGTTGTTTCCTTCAGTAGAGAATTTTACCCACTTTCTTTCGGCATACCATCCAGCTATCAATCCCATACCAGCTCCACTATTCGCAAAACATCCATAGCGAAGCATTGGCGCAAAGCATATAAACATGCCAACAAGCGTAATAGCCAAATCATATCTGCCTTCATTTGCATCTGCCCACACTATAACTTTAGCAGTGGCATACATGACTACGATTCCTATTAATAATGCTCCAACAACATCCTGTGGAGTATGAACCCCCAGGTAATTTCTCGAAAACATTACTGCTAAGACAACTAGCCAACTAGCGATACCTATAATTCGAGTTTCCTTTTTCTTTTTGAAAAAAACTGTTCCTAATGCTCCCCAGGTAGCTGTTGCTCTTGAAGTATGTCCACTAGGAAATGAAGCATCTCCTGCTCCCGATAGAGCCGCCTCCACAGGTGTAATCCTTGCATCCTTTACCCAAGGCCTCTCTACATTAAAGAAACGTTTAAGAGTGGTATTATAAGTGCAGCCAACTCCTACATTCCACCCCATCAAAGCACCCGCTTTCTTATCAACACACCAATATATAAACGCCATTAGAATGAATGTAGTTAGTGGTGTTGCTAATTCACTTATAAATAAAAACAATTGGTCGAAAACACTTCCACAAGCTAATCTAGCTTTTTGTATAAAAAGCAGGTAACTAATATCCATCTACCATAATCCCCTAAAAGTTTATTCTCTCTTCTTCTATAACAAGCGGTCTATTCATGATTCGCTTGTTCATGCTAAGAACATACTCACCTAAAAATCCGATAAAGAATAACTGTAACGATCCCATTACAGATACCATCAATAGTACCGGATACATTCCAGCTGGAAATCTATCCCAATACAACAGCTTAAGCACGAGATATACTAGCGCAACAATAATACTTATAAACGAAAAGATAAACCCTGCAATAGTTGCCACTCTAAGCCCCATTGTTGTATATGAAGTAAATGATAGCATTGCAGCATCATATAAAGTATAAAAATTATTATGTGTCTTTCCTGCTGCACGCTTAGCCTGAGTATACTCAATATCCTTACGCTTATAACCAAGCTCTGCTACGATTCCTCTAAGGAATGGTGTTGGATCCTTTAAATCTCTAAGCACATCAATAAAGCTTTTATCGTATAAACCGAATCCTGTAAAATGCTCTATCTGTTCTACATCACTCATCTTTCTGATAGTTTTGTAATAGCATGAACGAAGGAAGCGCATGATTTTATTTTCTTTACTAGCAGTTTTTATACCACATACAATCTTGTACCCCTTTTCCCACTCTGCTACAAACTTAGGGATGAGTTCTACTGGATCCTGGAAATCCGCACACAAACTAATTGTGCAGTCTCCTGTGGTTTGGCACATAGCATGATAAGGTGAATTGAACTGTCCAAAATTCTTTGCATTGAAAATTGCTTTAACCTTTGGATTTTCTTTGCAAATTCCTCTGATTAAACTTCTAGTATTGTCCTTGGAACAATTATCAATAAAAAGAATTTCATAATCATACTGAGGAAGTTCTTTATTCATTACATCTATTACTGCCTTGCTAATAGGAACTACATTTTCTTCCTCGTTATAGCAAGGAATCATTATACTAATCTTTTTCATCAAACTTACCTCTTCTACCGATTAATACTTTCCACAAAGGAAACTATTCCTTTGCTAAACTCAATGGTTGGCTGCCAACCTGTATGTTCTTTTATCTTACTAACATCTGGCTGAAGTGAAACGAATGGATTCGCCTTCGTGCCAAAATCTATGATGGATTTCGAATTCAATGTCTCTTTTGCTTCTACTACATAATCCTTAAGTGGCTTGTAATCACCATTTGCAATATTATATATTTCACCAGGACGACCATTCTCACCAAGCGCAATTATAGCCTCTGCTGCATCTTTCACATGTAAATAGTCCCAATTCTGCTCGCAACTACTAAGCTTTACTTCTTCATTCTTACTTAGCTTTCTAAGTAAATCTGGAAGCATGCGCCCACTAGGTTCGTAATCACCATACAAGCTAAATATACGTCCCCACACCCATTCAAGGCCCAGCTGCTCGCAACGTCTTTTGGATAAATACATTGCCGAAACCTTGGCACTGCCATAAGCATTTATTGGCAATGGCATCCTATCCTCTTTAATTAATTCTGATACAACACCATATTCCGCTTGTGAACCAATTCCCACAAAACGTTTACAATTAAGCTTTTTTGCAGACTCAACTGCCTTTAAATTATAAGCTATATTATTATTTTGAACAACAAAATCATCCCGCCCTCCAAACCAGGCGAGATGATAAAATACATCGCAATCAGTGTTAACAGCTTCTGCAATGCTATCAAAGTCATTACAATCACACTCTATTAAGTGTAGGCTGTTATTTGATTTTGAAAATCTATTATTATGTTCTGAGTTTGGGCGAAGTATCGCGTATACCTCGTACCCTTTTTGTAATAGTGCCTCGGTTAAACTGTAGCCAGCAAAACCTGCCGCACCTGTCACAACTGCCTTCATACACATCCTCTTTCAATATACCTTAACTTATAAAGTATAGTATGTTGGCGTCACAAATTCAATTCTTATATCTTTAGAGAGCTTCGAGAGCTCGTCAGATATCCTCTTATTACGCATTTCCGCCTTGTCTGAAAACGCATATTCCAAAGTCTTGTCGTAGTAATCCTTGCCGTAATACTCTGAATACCCATCAAAACCTGCCAGCATTACTGAATTGATTCCTAATGCTTTTAATAGATTCAAGAGCATGATTCCTGAGTTATCTGCAATATCTCTATCATCAGACATATATTTGCAATAATCAACAATATACTTGTCGCTATCATCTGTGGAAAGATTTGATGTAAGTATGCATGGCACATTACAGTTATCTTGCATTTTACGATAGCGCTTCATGTTGTTGCTAAATACGTAGTCCACATCTATATCTTCTGGGCAGAAATTTATAGCAATCTTGATTATTTCTTTATCATTGTAATACTGCTGCAGCTTGTCATCACATTCTTTTAATGTATGGCCTGGAGCAATTAACATTATCTGTTTATTAGCAATTGCCGCTTTTAGCTTTTCAACAGACTTTGAATCATCATAATTTCTACAAAGAAATCTATCATATATCTCTTCTGCTTTTTCTTTAGAAAAGATTGCTCGATTCTCTTCTGGAATGCTTGAAAGGATTTCCATAAAATCACTAGCAGACAAAGAGTCCTTTTCTGCTAAATATATTGCATAGTTTGGATGGCACTTCATAGTTGCTGATATATAAAGTGGCAATGAATATCCCCAAAACTTATCTCTGTATATATCTGCCAGATACTCGTCCATAATCTCAAGCATTGGCTCAATCTTATAGTCAGTATCATAATTTTCATTCATGTATTCAGCAAATAATTCCAAATTAAGGTTTCCAGCACCTCGTCCCATTCCAAATACACAAGCATCTACAAGCACATCTCTTTTAAGATTCAACTCTACAAGTGCTTCTGCATTACCAAAGGCCTGCTGCAAATTATTGTGAGCATGATATGCAAGTGTGATTCCTTCTGCCATGTTGTTATCAGCTATGTATACCATACGCAAAAACTGCTTGCGCTTTATAGCTCCGAATGTATCTACAATGGACATAGCAAAGGGATTTAAGTCATTAAACTTTTTAATTCCATGAATGAATTCTTCATCCGTGTACTCATCCGTATTTACGAAGTTGACAGAAATAAAATATCCTAGTTCCTGGATGTGCTTACAATACTCATAAGCTTCTTCTATTTTATTCTTTTTGAAAATAACTCTTATTCCGTCTATGGATGTCCCATCACATTTTGGAATGCTATCCAGTGCAACTGGTGCACTCATATCAAGCATTCCAACATATTTCATACTAGGGCTCTTTGGTGTTACGAAAGGAATATATGATTCCACCGTCGGAAAAATAGCTCTATCAGGATTAAAATCTGTGTCTTTAAGGAAACCTACTTCCAGGAACTCTATACCTGTTCTTGCTATTTTTCTACAGAACCCCTTTATATTCTGTTCTCCAAACATCCAGTCATTTACATAACCGCCATCTCTCAATGTGCAGTCAAGCAAATTTACTTTTCCCATTCTATTCCTCCATCATAGGAACAATCATTATTTCCTTTAGTTCTTCTCGTGGTAAAAATGGAGCCAAATCCTCAAGTGGTGGGCTTACTAATGTTCCGTCTTCCAATCTCTTTGTAGAGCTCTTTGGTTCCCATGCTTGCTTTGTATCAGTAAATATTTCGCAGAATAATGGTCCTTCTTCAGCCAAGACTTTATCTACCACATTCTTCATCTCTTCATTTGAATGAGCGCTGTAATATGGGTATCCAAAAGCTTTAGCAATTCCCTCAAATTTTGGGAATGACAGATCACCGGATTCCTCACCTATACCAACCTTACAATGTTCTTTAAAGAGATTGTTCTGAGTAAGTCTAATTGAGTGGTAACCATTATTGTTTATCAAAAAGATTTTAATTGGAAGTTTATTAGTGATGACTGTTTGCAATTCCTGCAAATTCATCATGATACTTCCATCGCCTTCGAGACAGATAGTCTCTTTACGTCCACCGCCAATGCATGTACCTATAGCAGCTGGTAATCCATATCCCATGCTGGCTACTGCACTGTTATTAGCCATTCTACTGCCTTTTTTAATAACATATGTCTGGTTGCCAACCACACAACATGCACCATTCGAAACAGCAGTTAAACTATTCTCAGGTAATTTGCTACTCATATATTTTATAAACGCATATACGTTAGCACCTTCGCCAGTTTCATTCCATTTTGAATCATCCACAACTGGATAGTTTCTCTTCCAGCCTTGGCACTTTTCAAGCCAATCATTTCCTTGGAACAGCTTTTCATCTGCAAGACAACGGTTCATTGTTTCAAGAAAATCCTTGGCATCTGCCCAGATTGGCATATCTACATGGATTGTAGGCTTTTTCATTTCCCCTTCATCCACATCAATCATTATAACTTCGGCTTCTCTAGCCCATGTCTTCCAGTTATAACCAACCTGTCTAATAGAAATACGTGTACCAATAGCTACGATTAAATCGGCATTTTGAATAGCCCAGTTGCCAGGTCTATCTCCCATATTACCTGCACGACCAACATATAATGGATTATCATCCTCAATTAAATCAACTGCATTCCAATAGGTAACAATTGGAATATTGAGCTTTTCAGCGACCTGACGGAATACATCGTATCCGCCAGAGAGGCGGATGCCATACCCTGTATGGAATACTGGTCTTTTAGCATTCTTTATTTTCTCGATAACAGTTTTTACTACTTCCTCGCTTACTTTTGGTGGAAGCTTCGCATCATCTTCAGCTGGGTCGTATCCCCTAAGGTCCTCTGTTTCTATATACATACCCTGGTAGTTAACTGGGATATCAATCCAAACTGGTCCTGGACGACCAGTATTTGCCAAGTGCCATGCTTTTTCCAATGAATATCTGATATCCATTGGGTCTTCTATCATGGTTGCATACTTTGTCATTGGTTCTACTGAGCGAACAATATCGTACTCCTGATCACCAACAGCACGAAGTCTTTCACCTGTAAACTGCATAGCGTATCTAGCAGTGGTGTCGTATCTAACCTGACCGCTGATAATAAACATTGGGATAGAATCAAGCCAGCCTCCCAATACTCCAGTGAGTGCATTGGTTCCGCCTGGACCTGTAGTTACACATACTGCCGCTATTTTATTATCAAGTCTTGCATATGCTTCTGCAGCAATCGCACACGCTTGCTCGTGATGATTGTAAGTTACTTTTAATCCTTCATGATGCCCTAGTGCATCATTGAGGTGCATCGCACCACCACCTACAACACTAAATACATCTGTTACTCCATGTTCTACTAAAAAGTTTGCAACATAATCTGCTAATCTTATCTTCATTTTAACGCCTCTTACTGCTGCACAGCCTCAATAATTACTTGAGCCATGTAATCAATCATTTTATCTGTCATTCCTGGATATACACCTACCCAAAATGAATTGTTCATAACATATTCTGTGTTATCCAAGCTACCTGCAACTCTGTATGCATCTGTATCTCTGATTTGATCAAAGCATGGGTGCTTTATCAAGTTTCCAGAGAAGAGCAGACGAGTCTGCACATTATGCTCTTCGATATATCTTGTAACATCATTTCTGCTTACACCGCTTTCTGGCTTTACAGAAATAATAAAACCGAACCAGCTTGGTTCTGAGTTTTCTGCAGGTGTTGGAAGAACAAGTTTATCTGCCACTGCGCTATTTGCAAGTGCGTCATGAAGTCTAGCCCAATTATGACGACGTCTTTCTATAAATGATGGGAACTTCTTAAGCTGTTCTACGCCAACTGCAGCCTGCAAATCTGTAACCTTGAGATTATATCCAAGATGACTGTAAACATACTTATGGTCATATCCCTGTGGGAGCTGACCATACTGTCCGTCATATCTGTGGCCACAGAAATTATCCTGACCAGATGGACAGATGCAATCGCGTCCCCAATCACGGTATGAAAGAATCATTCTATGAAGAAGTGGATTATTAGTGTATACACATCCGCCTTCTCCCATAGTCATATGATGAGGTGGGTAGAATGAGGATGTACCTATATCTCCCCATGTACCTGTGAATCTTGTTTCACCATCAATTGTATACTTTGTACCTAGAGCATCACAATTGTCCTCTACAAGCCAAAGATTATGCTTGTCACAGAACTCCTTTACAGCTTTAAGATCAAATGGGTTTCCAAGTGTATGGGCAATCATAACTGCTTTTGTCTTTGGGCTGAGGGCAGCCTCAAGCTTTGTAACATCGATATTGTACTGAGGCACTGTAACGTCAACAAATACTGGTACCGCTCCATATTGAAGCATTGGTGTAACAGTAGTAGGGAATCCTGCTGCAACTGTGATAACCTCATCACCACGCTTAATCTGTCTATCTCCAAGCTCTGGAGCTGTTAATGCCATAAACGCAATTAAGTTTGCTGATGAACCGGAATTAACCAGATGTGCAAACTTCACACCAATCCACTCAGCAAACTCTTTTTCAAACTGATTTGAAAATCTTCCTGTAGTGAGCCAAAAATCTAGCATGGCATCTGTAAGAGCCTGCATCTCTTTTTCATCATATACTCGAGACGCATAGCTGATACGATCACCAGGCTGAAAATTTTCTTTTGATTCACTAGGCTTTTTAAAATCGTTATAATAATCGGCCACCATGGCCTTTATCTGTTCTCTTGCTTCTTCTTCATTCTTCCAATTGGACAATTCTATTTCCTCCAAACTAATTCTGTTCCCATTTCATCCATGGTGCTTTTCCAGCCTTAATAAGCTTTTCAAGGGTCTCCTTTTCACGCATATTATCCATGCACTGCCAGAATCCCTTGTGGATGTAGCTCATAAGCTCACCTTGCTCTGCAAGCTTCTCTAATGGACCACGCTCAAGGACAGTTCTATCTCCATCGATATAATCGAAAATCTTTGGTTCAAAAACCATGTATCCCGCATTGATAGGCACACCATCATCCAGTTTTTTCTCTCTGAATGATTTTACAGCGTTGTCTCCACCTATATCCAAAATACCCTTAGTCTGATCCTGAAGCACGGCTGTTAGTGTAGCAATCTTATTGTTTTCTTTGTGGAATTCAATAAGCTTATTAATATCTACATCACAAACACCATCGCCATATGTCATCAAGAATGTCTCATTGCCAACGTATTCCTGAACGCGTTTGATACGACCACCAGTCATAGTGTCTAAACCCGTGTCAACGATAGTAACTTTCCATGGCTCAACATTTGATTTATGAATTGTCATTTCATTGGAACCATTTCTGTAATCAAAACTTATATCACTTCTTCTCATAAAATAATCAGCAAACCACTGCTTTATTACCTGCTGTTTGTAGCCAGCGCAAATAATAAACTCATTGTGGCCATAGTATGAGTATTCCTTCATGATATGCCAAATAATAGGCTGCTCGCCTATGTCTACCATTGGCTTTGGTTTATATATTGATTCTTCTGATATTCTGGTACCAAGTCCACCAGCTAGTAATACAACTTTCATTCTAATTACCTTTCATGATTAATTAGTACTGAGCTAAATACTTGTAAAAAATACTATCATCCACACTTGAACAAAAATTCATAGACTCCATAATTTGTTCCTTGCGAGCATATTCAATGCCATTTTCTTTATAATCTGGATAATTATTAATAGTTCTCGCGAATTCACTAACGGTAGTTACACTTCCAAGTAATAGTGAGACAGTTAAAACAGCTATAACCATCTTATTCCTGTTGATAACTAAATCTTTAATCCGCATAACAATATACATATATAAGATTATCTGTGCAGGTATACATGCTCTCATACAAAAATCTACACTAGAACCTATTACAAATATTGGACAAATCAAGAACATGATTATCGATGCTATATAAATATTATCCTTTTTACCTATTCTGTAGGTTAACGCTATATACACACCCACTTCTACCAGTAAAAAAAGAATATAATACAATAAATTATTATCCATTGTTCCTGAATTCTTTGATGGGATAGTATGAATTGCACCATATATAATAAATAACGCACAAAACATTTTTAGTGCTATTATACTTACTTTTTGTATCCTTCTGTATATCTCTATTCTTCTATACTGCTTGCCTTTTAATATATTTCTTCTAACAAGAACTACAACACTGACAATTAATATGGCTAATACCACTATACCTACTAAATTTCGTACATTATTCTTTCCACCGGCTAAAGCAGTATAGCTAATTGCATTATTGCTTAAAAACATAGAACCAACTACAACTGCACTTATTATACCTATAACATTTTCATACGTTATCAGACTAGTAAATGCCTTTTTAATAATGCCACTAATTCCATTATGATTATCCTTGGCACTATTATTCCATATTCTACATAAAGCCATTGGAAAAAGTCCTACTACTGGTAACGGAGCAGAAAACAATCCCGCTGCCATAACCAGCACCATATTTGCATTATTCTCATCTAATACCAATAATGTAACAATCCAACCATATATTGCTTGATTGAACACCCAAAAAAGTTGTGTAGTAAAACTTGAAAACTGATACCCAACAGCCCAATTATCTATGTGCATTCCAAAAGTATATTTAAAAAACGCATCATTATTTCTAAGCAAAAGTCCAATTATATCAAGACCACTAAAAAAAACAAATATCAATAGTGGCCATATATACAACCCCTCATTTTTTTTAGAAATTAACAAGTAAACCAGTGACACCCCTATAACCGCCCAAACATATTGAGCAAAGTACCCCGCATTAACTCCAAACAGCTTTCCAATCATTGCTGGTATAATCCAAAATCCAATGTAGTAAGACATACCATTAGACCCATATGCAGTTCCTTTTACCACTGGCCATTTGTATTCTATTAATATTTCAAATATTTCATTTCTCCATTTATGATCATTATTCTGCCATGTATATCCACCTATTCCAGAAAAATATACCCATAACAGAATAATTGTGATAATAATAACTATTTTGATTATATCTTTTTTGCTTTCTATAATATTAAAAGTCCGGCATTCAGCATTCTTTGCCATTCTATAAAGAGAAACAAAAATAGCTATTGTTAATGGCGCACCTATCAAATATATCTTTGTCCATCCAAATATAAAAAATGCCAGAGGCAATGCTATATAGATATATGATACAATTTTAATTAAATCTAACTTTTTCATTTATTGTTCCCTGATAGTTTTGCGCAGTCCTGCGTATAACACTGTTGATATCAAAATAAACATAACCAATATACTCAACATCTTTTTTTTAGAAGTATATTCCTCGTACGTATTAAATACAAAGGAGTTTGCAATAAACTCTACATCAGCGCCATCGCCAATATCCAATCTAAACATGGTTCCCGCTGGGCAATCCACATTTAAAAGATATGAGCCTCTTCCTAGCTGAATCTTAAAGGGAATTGAATTTTCCTGAGTCATATCTCCATTCTCATCAGCCCAGAATAATTCAGCATATATAACATCTTCGCCATTAGTTTTATAATTCATAAGATTTTCCACATTTGAAATCATAGTAACATCTATTTCAACTTGCTCTACATTTTTGTCTGAGAAAAAATAGATGCATGGATCTCCTGCGTTTGACTTAACTCTTTGACCATCAAATTCATATCCATTTGATGAACACTGCGACCAAGCAGTAATTATTGTTTGTCCTCTTTTTACAAACATCTCATCTTTAAACACGAGTGCTATTAACCCGGTTATTGTAATTGATATCATTAATGTGACTATTATATTTATTTTTCTTTTCATTGCTTCAATCACTCATTGTTTATTTATTCTATTTTTAATCGATACCATTACACTTTTCATATTCTCAATAAAAAATGCATCACGCATCAATAGCAACATCAAAAAGTATATACTAGCTCCAATTATAATCAAACAAAATGTATTGATTATGGACGCATTCATACTTTGTCCTATAAAAAGAAGTATGATCAACATTATTCCACCAGCAATTAGATAATGTATAGCAGAAGTAACTATTTTAACAAAAGATAGCTCTTTTCTAACCATATACAACTGAACAAGTGTAACTACAATTTCCGCAGACACTGAAGCCACAGCCGCACCAATAGATTTAAACTTGCTAATTAGAATCATATTTAAAATAAAATTAACAGCCGCACCAATTAAAACAGATGTCGTAAATTCTTTTTCTTTTTTGGTCGGTACAAAATACTGCATTCCAGTAATATTGCTTATTCCAATTGCTATAATCAAAAAACTTAGTATAGAAAGTACTGGGATAGCTTTCATATAACCTATACCGAGAAACCATGGCACAAAATTACTCGCCGTTCCTATCAATCCGAAACAAAGCGGTATTCCTATAAACCATACAAATCTATAAGCACGATACATATAATTATTAACTATATCTGTTTCGCCTCTTTCAAAATGGTATCCAATTCGAGGTACCATTACAGTACCTAAAGATGTAACAACCGTCAATACTAGCTTAGATATCTTTATTGACTGTTCATAATAACCATTTTCAAATGCATCTTTTGTTATAAGTCCAATCATCGTCTTATCTAAAACTGTATAAATCTGTATTGCTATCGTTGGTATAAATAGAGCTATTACCATTCTTAAATTTCTAGCAGGCCTAATATCTGACCACCTAGGTTTACTTACATATTTAGGAATATATATCCACAAGGATAAATTGCAAAGGAAAACAAAGAAAGTCATTCCAAAGACATATATCCATAAATCTGCCTTAGTTTTCACAAACATAAAAATATATAGTATGCTTAATAATTTGAAAATAATATTTCGAAAAACAATCTTTCCAAATTCCTCTATACCCTGAAAAAACCAAGTAACATTAACTAGAATTGCTAATATTTCAAATGTACAAATATAGTAGATAATATTATTGGCAACAGTTAGAGAAAAAATAATATATATTCCTATAGCAATAGAACTAGTTATTATCTCAAGTATTTTTGTCTCCCAAAACACTTGAGATCTCTTTTCCTTATTATCCTGAACATATGATATCTCTCGCTGCCCATATATAGATATTCCCATTGAAGCGAATAACACAAAATAAGATACAATTGATGCTATATAACTATATGTTCCAATTCCGTCAGCCTCAAGAACTCTAGATACATATGGTGTTGTAATTAAAGGTGCTAGAAAAACTAGCACCTGGTAGCTCATATTATATATATAGTTTTTCTTAATACTTTTCTTCATTAAATGATATTCTTTCTTTTATATCTTTTATGACTTTATTTTTTACATGCATTCTCTAATTATCATCAATTTTATTAATCGCATTAAAATAATTATCATACATTTTACTAACCGTTAAATGCTCTGCATAAAACTCTTTGTTTATCTTTCTCAAAGTATTTCTTTCTTCTTCTGACATATTCTTTATTCTTTGTAAACAGTCAACTGCCTCTTTTTCATTATCATATAAAAATACACCTGGCAAATTAAACTTTTCATAATATTTGTTACCACCAGTTCTACTTGCAAGTATAATCATTCCTAAAGACATTGCTTCAATAAAAACTAAGTCAAAATAAGTTACTTTATTAGGTAAAATGAAAACATCTGCTGCAGCCATGTATGAGTGTGCATCAGTTGTCCAACCTATTTCTATCCATCTTTTATAATCTGGACTCTCAATCGGTCCTAACCGTCCAGCAACAACAATCCAATTATCTTCCGATTTTTCCAAAAAAGATCGACCTATCGTCTTTAATGAATTGTAACCTTTAACTATATTATGACGTCCTGCATAGAAAACAACAAAATCATTCATTGGAATATGTAGTTCTTCTCTTACGACTTTTTTGACACGCAACGCAGTAGCCGGCTTTATTCCAGTCTCTATATATAAATACTTATCCTTTTTTTCTTCCTTAATTATTTTATAATAGTCCCAATTATCTATATATGGCTCTTCTGCTTCTTTACATGGAAACACTAAATAATCTGCACGTTCGAAAGCATATCTATCAATTTCCTCTAGTTTCTTCCCTAGATTTGGAATCAATCTATGATAAATTTTCGAGTAATCCAATGTCTTTTCCATACCAGCTGGCAAAGGAGAATGTGATTGTAAAATAACAATTCCTTTATAATTCTCTAAGTTTTTTTTCTCTAGATATAAATCCATTGTTTCATGGAACTGTATAACTGAATACTTATTTAAATCTACTTCAGATAATGGGGATGGATCCTTAAGCAACTTTTTTATTCTTTTTATATCTCTTAATGAATGTTGTAAATCATAGATTTTTTTAGGAAGATGCCCAACAATTTTTCTGGCGACTCCCATGATATTTTCTGTTGTAGAATCATTTTCTATAAAATCTATTGTAGATTCATTCCTTTTCTTCATTTCATCCCAATAATAATATCCAACTCCTAGTGGGCCACCTCTTGGTGAGAGCTTATTTTTTTGTAAATAGAAAAGTATTCTTGCCACGTTCTCATTCCTCCATCTATTATAGACACTTTATAAACTGTGCTTTTATATAGTTTTTATCAAATGCTCGAGCTCTCTTAAAAGATAAATCACTATATTTCTTGTAAACTTCATCATCATCGTACAAACGCTTTACCGCTTCCGCCAAGCCCGATGCATCATCTACATCTTTCAGGATGCAATATTCTCCTTTATTTGATACCTCCCCACAATCGCAATTTGTCATTACACAAGGTTTCCCAAATGACATAGCTTCGACAATCACGGTAGGGAGTCCTTCCGCTTTACTTGTTAATAGATTAATATATGATGCTTCTATATAGTTTTCTATATCACCGATATTTCCCAAGAAATAACAGTTATCTTCTACACCATATTTTTTTGCCATTTCCTTTACACTATTTATTGTATGTCCATCACCAGCGAATACTATCTTTTCATCTAAACCACATTCAGCTAATAACTTCATGACTTCAATGGCTAAATCTTGTCCTTTTCCCTCATCGAATCTACCAACATATAATATATATTTTCCGTACTTATTCCTTAATAAATCAATTTTACTATAATCTAATTGTCTATCTAAAATATACGTAGGATTATATATTTTCTTTATATCTATATGATGTAAAAACTCCTTGCCCGCATATGCATGATTTTGTTCAACTTCAGAGAGGGTAACTATAGTATTAAAATATTTATACAACATAGCATAGGCATCACATATTGCTAAATAAGAAATCAACGTGCCGTGGCACCAGCATATTTTTTTATTGGACTGAATATAATTTTTTCCTACAAATGACAAATCATTAATATGACCGGCAAATGCTATTGCTACATCATATGTTTTTCTTTTAAAAATCATTTTTTGAAAAAGTTGCTTTATCGTAAGAATTGGAGAAATCAAAGCATAAATAT
This sequence comes from Pseudobutyrivibrio sp. C4, assembly GCF_900111635.1. Lineage (NCBI taxonomy): Bacteria > Bacillati > Bacillota > Clostridia > Lachnospirales > Lachnospiraceae > Pseudobutyrivibrio > Pseudobutyrivibrio sp. C4. The sequence goes on from NZ_FOHF01000006.1 coordinate 120,801, forward strand.
ACTTCCCCCACCACCACCTATGTACACCATAGCTATATGTTTCCGGGCAACCATTGTTCGATAAATTATAATCATAATAATTAACGTCGTGTGGTAATTGGTTGATTAATCCATTTTGTTTAGGCTTAAGATTATATACATCAACATCATATCCTGCTTCAATGCACATATTAATATAATCAATACCTACTCTTTCAATTCCTCCTGTGTTCAATCCATCAAACACAAATGCAATCTTTTTATTCATGTTTCATTTCCCGCCATAAAGTAGACTAGTTATTTTAAATATTCCTTCTCTCTCCATTTACTATAGTATCTAACCATAATAGACTTAGGAATTATTGCTGAAATTATTGGTTTCAAACATAAAATCCTCTTATAAAAAGGTACACCAATCAATTTGTATCCATTGTAGAATACCTTTGCTGTCTGTATTCCAGCCTTTAGGCTACGTTTTTTTAAATCTTCTTTGCCTTCTCTATACATATAATGTACATCCTGAATATTATACCCGCTGTACCCCTTAGCATAGAATCTAAACCATAAATCTAAATCCTCAGCACGCATAGTGGCTTCAGAAACTGTATAACCTTCCAAACTGTCATATACTTCTTTTTTCATCATTATAGTAGGATGAGCAAAAGGTGTATCAAAAAGCAAATCACTTTTAGATGGATACTCCTTGCTACGGCGAATACCATGCTTACCCTCGCTATCAAAAATCATTCGCCCACAACCTACGCAATCATATTGCGGATGGTCTTCCAAAAACCTTATTTGACGCATAAATCTATCTGGAAGTGATAAATCATCAGCATCCATTCGTGCAATGAAAGATCCTCGGGCAACCTCTAAACATCTGTTAAGAGTTGCTGCGAGTCGCATATTTTTTTCATTCTTTAATGCAATAATTCGTTTATCCTTTTTTGTGTATTCTTCAATAATTTGATAGGTATTATCAGTTGAACAATCATCACATATAATGAATTCCCAGTCCTCATATGTTTGCGAAATAATAGATTCAATTGCATCTGCAATAGTCTCTGATGCATTATATGCGCCCATAATGACGCTTATTAAAGTATTGTTATCACTCATTTTCTACTCTGTTATTCTCAACGCGTTTTCTTAATATTCCACCTATAAAGAGTATAAAAAACCAATATTTTCTATATCTCCAAGGACAAGTTTCAATAGTATAGTAAATATTGATTGATACTAATAATGACACAAGAACATAATCGAACATTGTCATTTTCATCATTAATAACCTAATCATATATACCAATATAACTATTTCATATCCTACTAAAAGCAAAAATATAACTGTATCATAATCTCTTGAAAATAGTAAAAATACATTATGTGCTATATCCAATGATGGTGTACTCCAACCGCCTAATGGCTGTTGTACACTTAGAATTAAACCTTCTACTATTGATCTATATCTAACGTTACCAAATATACCACCATCTCTTCCTAAGAATGAAGCAGCATATCTATCACCAATTCCTGACACATTTAGTTTTACAAGAATTGTTCCACTAACCAAACATACAAAAGCTAATATACCAATGATAGTAAGGGCTTTTCTATAAGATTTATTCTTATATTTTTTTTCTTTTATTATGTAAATGCACAACATAATAAAAGTCACAACTATCTGTGTAAGTAAACAAATTCTTCCTCTTGCGAAAACAAAATCAACCACCGTAGCTAAAATATTTAATGCTATAATTAAAAGTCCAATTAAAATGTTTTTCTTAAGATATATTAGACCTAAGAATAACCAAGCGGCTATAGCACAAAAACAAAAAACATAAACTGTTCTTGCCATGTGGACACCTGTAAAGAAATCAAGCCAACCATCCCAGCTATCTGTTTCTTCTAAACCGCTATTATGATTTGCATACTGAATAAGGCCTTGTATATAAATCATGATAGTCATAATAACAAGAGCAATCAAACCACGTTTTTCAGATTTATCCTTGTCTGTCATAATATACTTTCCAAGGATGTAAAAGAATGGCCATAACAATACATAATAAACTGTTTCTGGTAATTCGATATTTCTATGAGCATCTATTAATGCTGTTCCAAATCCAGCTAATGTTATAAATCTTAGTGCCCAATCTTCAAATAAATACTTATCATAAATTACAGCATAAATGATAAAGGTCACACTTATTATTGCGAGAACTCTAATATCTATCGCTTGAAACATAAAAGAATATATGCCAACAAAAAAACATATAGCATAAAATAAGATATTGTCTATTCTCTTCATTAAGGTATTCATCTATTTCTCCATTCTATGTTTGTTCATTAAAACTGGAAGTAAATAAATTCCTGTCCAGTAATATCCATTGAAAATATAATCATTATCATACAGCTCCAATAAAGTGCATATCTGATAATAAAGTTTTTGCTTGAAATCCACTCTACTAATAGAGTTTTGTTTTTCTGGTCTCCTCTAGCTCGCATTACACTAGATATAAATAATATCAGTGTTCCTAGCATAAGCATGGCCATATTTCTAATATCTAGTCCTAGTGCCCACAAATCAACTTTTATATTTACAAGGTTTGCAAGGTAGAAAGAGTTCTTAAATACAATAAAAGCATCACTAACACTATTAGCTCTAAAGAATACCCATGCTATATCTACAAATATAAAAGTCACTATAATCTTGCAAACATAAAGTACTTTGTTTTTAGGATTAATTCTCAACGCTTCAAGAAGCTTGTCTGTGTGTGGCTTTAACAAATCCTCGATGATCTGATAAACACCATGAAGCAATCCCCAAAAAATGTATGTAAATGCAGCCCCATGCCACAATCCACTTACAAAGAAAGTAACCATGATATTGAAATACTTTCTAAGCTGACCTTTACGATTTCCACCAAGTGGAATATAAAGGTAATCTCTGAGCCAAGTACTAAGTGATATATGCCATCTACGCCAGAAATCTTTTATAGATGTAGCAAAATATGGAAGATGGAAATTCTCCATCAAATCATATCCAAGCACACGTGCAGCACCAATTGCTATTGTAGAATAGCTCATGAAATCACAATATATCTGTAAGGCAAACAAAATGCTTGCCAATACAAGCTGATAACCAAAATAGCCAGATACATTATTATACACTGTATCTACTAGAATTGCACATCTGTCGGCGATTACAAGCTTTAGGAAGTAGCCCCAAAGCATAGTAAGAAGGCCGCTTCGTACATTGTCATAATTAAACTCACCCGGTGTATCAAGCTGCTTTAGCAAGTTCTTTGAACGCTCAATTGGTCCTGCCACAAGCTGTGGAAAGAAAGAAACAAACAGTGCATATCTGAATAGGTTCTTTTCTGCATATATCTCATCACGATATACATCCATAGTGTAACTGAGAGCCTGAAAAATATAGAACGAAATACCGACTGGAAGTACAACATCCACTGCCGGTACATCCATCACAATACCTAACTTTGCAAATACTCTTTCCCATGTATTAATAGCAAAGTTTATATACTTGAAATAAAAAAGCATTCCAATATTTAATATAAAGCTTGCTGCCACTATCCAATTTTTCTGACGTACTATTATTTCCTCTGACTTGCCAGAATTCTTTACATGCTCCATAAGGATACCACTTAGATATGTAACCAATGTGGAAGCCATAAGAAGCAATATGTACTTTGGATTCCAGCACATATAATAGAAATAACTACATAACAAAAGCCAATAGTTTCTTACTTTCTTTGGAAAAACAAAATACAAAAGCACTGCTATTGGAAAAAATAATAAAAATTGTGTCGAATTAAAAAGCATTTATACTCATCCTTAACTAATAAACATACTCAGAAAATCCAGCTTCATCATTATAGGTAACATTCTTAATACAAATCACTTTTTGATTTACATTATCAATTACCATAATGCTTATTGCATACTCATCTGAAACACTCCAACTAGAATCACTTTGACCTGGCATGGAGATTAATAAACGTTCATCATCATCCTTAATCTCAATCTCATCTACTTCTGTTCCTGCAGTGTTGCAATAATATACTTTTCCCGCATTATCAGTTAATCCTAGGTCATTTGCTTGAGTAATCTTAAAATCTGTACCATCAATAAATGATTCTTCAAATTTATCTATACATCCCTCATTGTCATAAAGAAGAATTGTATAATCTCTATCACCAGCAAACTTGAAGATATCCGCGGTCATATTTTCCATCTGAATGCTGTCGTCTATGGCAAGCATTTGGCGAGGTGTATATGTATCTGCGTCATCAAATATTTCTTTATAATTTTCCTTTATGTATTCGCTAAACTTTAAAGCACCATCATTGTTTAGATGTATTTCATCTGCAAAATCTTCAATTGTAAAAATATGCTGTCCCCAATCAAAATTTACGTTATCGTATTTCTCAACATATTTATTATAAAACTGCTTTACTTCTTCTAAGTATTCATCTGACATTTGAGAATTATCTGGAAGTGGCGGTTTTACAATATGTACTGCTATTCCATTCTTCTGACAAAGAGCTATCGTTTTATCAAAATAAGACTCATACAAGCTGCCTGCTGAAAATTGTGTATATGGTCTTGCTTGAGAAGTTACAAACACTTGATTTCCAAGAGTAGTGTATCTTCCTCTATGTAGCTCAACCTTTTCCATAGCAGCAATATTAGTTTCATAACCTCTGATTTGCTGTGTATCTTCTGGCAACTTATCCTGTGTTAAATAGTTATTAAGACTCACAATATATTTACTAGGAAAATATACTTCTGTGGCAATTAAATCCGCATAAGCTCCATTATGATAAAAAAGACCGGTATCATCCTCTGTCGCATTTGATATTAGCTCAATATTGTCCAGTAAGCTAAATCTATGTGCAGGAACAATCTTATCCCAATATGCTTCTGTATATCTAAAATGTGAATCATGATAACTCAGAAACACATCTGTAGGTGCATCGTTATGTGCAAGATAATCTTTTAGCACATAGTACCCTTCTACTGTTGAAGAACCTCCAATAGAAAGATTTATCATTGAGTCGGATATAACTTCCGGCATGTAGGCACTATTACAAGAACTGTCTCCTATAACAACAACCTTATAATATTTATCCTGTTTGGTTTCCGTAAACTGCTTGTTCCAAAATGTATATGCAAAATCTTCATTAGAGTAATACATTTTTCCAAAACATAAGAACAATGATAGCCCCCAAATAGGAGCTGAAACCAATCCACATTTAATAAATAATTTTATAACTTTATTCTTCAATTTTATGCCTCTTGTGCATCTATATTTTAGTCGATTTGGCGATTAATAAAGATTTACTATTATCGAATCCACCCCGTAATACTTTGATGCACACTGGTTGCAGTTGCCATATTTTGCATCCTCTGTAAGTGTCTCGCGAGGAATTTCATCCAAGCTTACATAGTAGGAATACTGGCACCAGTCCACATTTTCTCTGTCTATAACTACTTCAGCTCCGTCTTCTGCTGCTATTACCTCATTCAAAATATCATCCCAGAAATACCAGCTTTCCTTAATGAGGGCTGATTTCTGATAAATATCGTACTGAATGATTTGCATGTAAGCTCCACCCTTTAATGAGAGCACACCGCCTGCTACGATGCATAGGCAAGCAACTGCCGCCATAACAGATGCTTTCATCTGAAGCTTTAAAGTCTGCTTGAACCAAGCTCCTAATGCAAATACTGCTACTGCAGATCCAATAAAAATCATGTAGTCCTCCACGTAATAAACACGTGGTGTGAACTCTGCATCGATTGTCTTTGCAGAGCCATATACATATAAGAGTAAGCCGCTGAAAGCAGATATGAATATGCAAATGTATCCAAATAGGACTTTGAATATATTAAGCTTACGTTTACTTCCAATATAAAGTCCAAGGACAAAGATTATTGCAAATATTGCTACAGCCCATGGCTTTGTCTGTAAAGTAAGTTTTAATCTAAAGTAAATGCGATAAGCAGTGACTATTATGGCATTGAACAAGCTATTGCCAGCACTGTTTTCATTGGACATTCTAGTGTAATTACCAGGTGCGATAGCCATAAGGATTCCTGAAATGATATATAGCACTAATGGTAATATCTTGCGCTTGATGCTCTCACCATTTTTAAATCCCATGATGAATGATAGTGTTACATACATGGAACCGATAGCCACGCAGTACATCATGCTAGTGCATGTAATCATACCAAGGATAATCATGGCTACATACTTTTCATTGCTTGTAACATCGTCCTGATAACGAAGCATTGCTGCAACTGTGATGACACACATCATCATCATTCCTGAATATCCTGGAGTGCCTGACCACCAATTATAAACATCGCTATAGTAATAGCTTGTTGTTACAAGTAGTGCAACAAGGAATGTTATTACATCAAGCACCACTGCCTTTTCAATCTTAAAAAGGTATTTAAACACAGTTCTAGTAGCCCAAAGCACACCTACCATGATTATGGTATTTACGAAAATCATACATATGCCAAAGCTGTGGCCTGCATTGTCAAAAAGATATAAAGGATTGAACAATACCTGAATTGCGATTGCAAAGATTCCAGAATTTCCAAATGAATTAGTATAGTTCCAAGCGATTCGATGGAACATTTCTACTACACGATTTTTCGACCACCATTCAATAGCCCAGGCAAAATCATCGTTTGCTGGCATTGAGTAAAAGATGGAATATATAAACGGAAGAAAGATGGCTAGGTAGCCAAGAGCTAGTAGCCATCTGTAAAGATTCTCTTTCTTAAACATTCTTATTCTCCATGTCAGAATCATAGTTAATAATGTTCTTGATAACGTACTGCGGAGAATTATTGATGCTGATAAATATACGTCCTACATACTCTCCAATAAGACCAAGCACAAGAAGGATAAACCCTCCAAGTATAAGTATTACTGCTATTGTAGAGCTCCAGCCAAGCATTCTGGTTGGATCTACAAGCTTTCTGATAATGACATAAATAGCGTAAATAAAGCCTATAAATGCTATAAACGAACCGCTGTAAGAAGCAATTCTAAGTGGAATGATAGAGAATGATGTGAAACCATTCATCCAAAGGCCAAGAAGCTTTTTGAATGTATATCCTGAAGTGCCTTCCATACGCTCTCTATGGTTAACACTTACGTTGCAAATATTCTTTGTAGTACGAAGTACAAGGCCGATTACATAAGGGTATGCCCCCTTGTAGTTAAGCATTTCATCCACAACAAAACGACGAGCTGCAAAATAGCTAGAAACATAAAGCTCCTTTGGCTTATTAAGCATAACCTCTGTCATCTTTTTATTGAGATGACTGCCCCAGTTTCTGAAGCCAGAGTGCTGCTTGTGGTCGTACTGAGCATAAACTACATCGTAGCCTTCCTCGATTTTAGCGATAAGCTTATCCACTTCATCTGCTGGTGTCTGGCCGTCATCATCAAGGCAAACCACAATATCGCCAGATACAAAATGAAAGCCTGCCATAAGTGCGGCATGCTGTCCGAAGTTTTTAGCATGGTTAATACCAATGATATTTTTGTTTTCTTCACAAAGCTTTCTGATTACAGAAAAAGTTGCATCTGGGCTACAATCGTTTACAAGGACGATTTCATAATCGTAACCTGCCATAGTCTGCATCTTTTCTTTTATTTCAGCTACTACCACCTGAAGTGTGTTTTCAGAGCGATAGCATGGTATCACAAAGGATATTTTCATTAATTTGTACTCCCGTCACTGTATTTAGACATAAATATTACGTCTTCTGGCTGGCCTTCCACCCACACGTCATCATGTGATTTGTATTCCTCGGTAAAACCTGCCCTAGTGTATGAACGTCTTGCAGGAATGTTTTCTGCAAGAACACGCAGATAGATTTTGTGCATATCCATATGCTTAAAACCGTAGTCACAGATAAGGTTATTAGCCTCTGTTCCACGGCCGCCGCCAAGATATGCTTCCTCACCTATCAAAATGCCAAATTCGCATTTCTTGTTTTCTTTATCGATATGCTGTAAATAAACTGAGCCTATCTTTTTATTGTCCTGTTTATCCCAGATGACAAACTGAACAACTTCGTCAGTGAGGACCTTTGTGCTGATCCACTGGCGCTGCTGTTCAACTGTAATATCTTTTCTATAGATGAATTTAGATTTGATTAAATCGCTATTGCGCCATCTAACAAAATCCTCAGCATCATCAAGCTGCATAGGTGTCAAATAAACTTTTTCACCTTCTAATTTAATACTAGCGTCCATTATAGAAATCCTTTACTACCTTAACAACCTTTGCGTGATCCTCGTCTGTAAGACCATAGTAGAGAGGAAGACGTACCAAGCGCTCGCTCTCCTTTGTAGTGTAAACATCCTCGCCTGCGAAGCGACCGTACTTCTTTCCAGCTGGTGCTGAGTGAAGTGGAATGTAATGGAATACCATAAGGATGTCGTTTTCCTTAGCATAGCTGATGAGAGCTGTACGCTCCTCCAAATCCTTACACTTGAGGTAGAACATGTGGGCATTGTGCTCGCATCCTTCTGGAACTGTAGGAAGCTCTACCTTGCCTGCATCTGCAAGCTCCTTGAAAGCATCGTAGTACTTGTTCCAAGAATTCATTCTATCATCAAAAATTTCCTGAGCCTTTTCAAGCTGTCCGTAAAGGTATGCAGCGTTAAGCTCTGATGGGAGGTATGAAGAACCAGCCTCTACCCATGTGTATTTATCAATCTGTCCACGGAAGAATTTAGCACGGTTTGTACCCTTTTCACGGATGATTTCAGCCATCTCTGTGTTAGCTTCGTCATTGATAAGAAGAGCTCCGCCCTCTCCCATTGAATAGTTCTTTGTCTCATGGAATGAGTATGCACCAAAGTCACCGATTGTACCAAGTGCCTTGCCGTGGTATGTACTCATAACACCCTGAGCAGCATCCTCAACAACCTTGAGGTTGTGACGCTTTGCAATGTCCATGATAGTGTCCATCTCGCAAGCTACGCCTGCATAATGAACAGGAACGATTGCAACTGTCTTGTCTGTGATAGCCGCTTCAATCTTTGTCTCGTCGATATTCATTGTATCTGGGCGAATATCAACAAATACAACTGTTGCCCCACGAAGTACGAAAGCATCTGCTGTAGAAACGAATGTGAATGAAGGCATGATAACCTCATCACCTGGCTTAATATCGCACAAAAGTGCTGCCATTTCTGTAGCATGTGTGCAAGAAGTTGTAAGAAGGACCTTCTTTGCTCCAGTCTTTTCCTCAAACCAAGCATTGCACTTTTTAGTGTATTCGCCATCACCACAAATCTTGTGCTTTGAAATAGCGTCTGTAATATAGTTAATCTCTGTTCCCACACATGGTGGTACGTTAAATGGAATCATAGTCTGCTCCTTTAATTAATGAATAAAATTGTAAATTATTATTCCGTCGAACTCATCTGTCCTTGTGACAGTGACATTTGGGTTGCGTACTGTAACATAATCAATTAACGTATGAGAAACCTCTGTGCCGCAGAAATACACGTTTCCTCCCACGAACTGGTCGATGAAAAGTGTATCAAAACCATTGGCATGAATTTGTTTCCAATACATTGGTGTATTGTACACCCATCCGCCCCAAAATACTAGATTTTTTGGAACGCCATTTTTATACACAGTGAATGGGTCCGCTGGAAGAGCCAGCGACAAATCATAGATGTACATATTGTCAGGGTGCTCTATTGCGTAGTTTTCCAAGCTATTGGACTGATTGATGTCCGCCTCACGATAAATATCATGAGCAACTGTGTATGTATATTTAACCATGTTTGTATCAGGCTTTAATATGAAACCTGCTACCATGATAACTGCCATAAGACCTGCTGCCGCGATAAGAGGCCTTTTGCTTTCAAGCTTTGTAAGCTCACTAATCATCATTGCAACTGATGGCACAAAGAAAATAAATACAAGTGCCTGATATGCTCGCATTGGGAAGCGTGCCTGTATCAAGAAATAGATTGATACCACTGCAAACATTCCAAAGAGGGCATCTATTGTAAGGATAGCTTTTCTATTTATAAGTTTTCTGATTGCCAGGATGTTGCTAAGTAGAAGCAATGCGATCCAGATTACCACCTGGATGTTTACCACCTGACTTGCAAGGATGAGGTTATAAGCACGCTCTACATACTCTCTTTTTGTAAGGCCTGCTCCCTGGTACGCATTTACGATAGTCGCAAAGTTTTCTGTGGTGAGGTTCTCGTCCATGAAAAACCAATTGCTGGCTGCATTGTAAAGGGATTCATCCCAGCCTACTGAAGCGTACACTCCGTTTACATCTTCCTCATATGAAAGGTGAGGATAATCAATCCATGTGCCTGCCTGGGCGTAATATTCGTTAAACTCAGCTATGCCTGTAGCTTTTTCGTAGATAGCGTTACTGCCGAAGGCAAGGGCCATAGCGATTACCATGATGATTGCCTTTTTGATGACAAGCCTTCTGCTGTCTTCATTTTCTGTGAAGAACTGGAAGAACAAAATAATAAGCACTGCTGCAAATCCTACCAAGCCAAACTGCTTACGAATGCCATATGCACAAACCTGCATGATTACCGCAATCACGAATCCGCTTTCTAAAAGCTTTTCTGATTCCATACTTGCAATAAGACTGCAAGCTGCTGCACCTGCAACAAGACCTGCTGTGGCTGTGTACTGCAAAGCTGTTGAAAAATGCATGAAGCAGAAAAGAAACATAATAATGAATGCCACTTTTCCAATGATGCTTTTAAAGCTGGTAGCTATAATCCAAAGGCTGGCTGCCACCATGCCAAGCTCGAATATGGTGTACCAAGCAACGCCTGAATATATTCTATAAAATAAAGCGATTATTCCATAATAATAGAAGCTTCCAAACACAGTGCCCGCTTCCGGTGTGCCGGTGGTGTAGCCTGCCGTAAGGTACATCAACACCTTGTCATCATTGTTTTGGAAACAGATAGGGCAAATAATCCAAAGGGCCGCAAGGGCCACTGCCACTATTACTAATGAAACAAGCCAATTCTTTTTCTGTAATAATTCTTGTATCATTTCCTACTCCTCTTCCTGAACCAAATACTTTGGTCTATTCTTTGTTTCAAGATATGTCTTTGCCAAGTACTGGCCCTGAATACCAAGGCAGAGAAGCTGGATGCCGGATACCAACAGGATGATGCAGACCATTGATGGCCAGCCGTTTGTTGGATCACCGAATATAAGTGTTCTGATAATGATTACTATAATAAATAAAAATGCCACTATGCACATGATGCTGCCAAACAATGACGCCAGTGTAAGCGGCGCTGTGCTGAAGGCCACGATGCCATCCATCGCATAGATGAATAGCTTCCAGAAGGACCACTTAGTCTCTCCTGCTACACGCTCCACGTTTTCAAATTCAAGCCATTTACGCTTGAAGCCTACCCAACCAAAGATTCCCTTGCTAAAGCGGTTGTACTCACCCATAGAAAGAATGGCATTTACAACCTTGCGAGTCATCATCTGGTAGTCGCGAGCTCCGTCCACAATATCAGCACTGCTGATTTTGTTCATAATCTTGTAGAACTTACGAGCAAACCATGAGCGGATTGGTGGCTCACCTTTTCTATCAACACGGCGAGTAGCTACACATTCGTATTCGCCACTTTCAATGCATGAAAGCATCTCTGGAAGCATTGATGGTGGATCCTGCAAATCTACATCCATGATTACCACATAGTCGCCATGTGATTTTTCAAGGCCTGCATATATGCCAGCTTCCTTGCCAAAGTTACGTGAGAAGGATACATAGTGAACACGCTCATCCTGCTGTCTTAATTGCTTGAAGACCTGCAGAGTGTTGTCCCTAGAGCCGTCATCTACGAAAACAAACTCGATATCCACGGCAGCAATCTTGTCTTCCATTTCTTTTATTGCGTTGTAAAAAATCGGTGCTGCTTCTTCTTCATTGAAGCAAGGCACTACAATTGAAAGTAATTTTTTCAATGATTTTTCCTCTTATCTTGGGTAATTTATTGTAATGGATTTCTTTGCATAATAAACATTTGGAAGGATTTGCTGTGAATCATAGAATGCATCCAAATCCACTGCATATACCTCCCCTGGTTCCATTCCTGAGTAAAGGAAGTATTTGTTCCACGAGACATTGTAATCTCTGTCTACAACCACATCCTCATCAGAGCTCTGCTCTATCTCAAGAAGGATTCCATTCCACAAATCGTAGCTTGCTGCTATTTCAGCACGCTTTGCATATACCTCATAGGAAACTGTAGTAGCGTAGCGACCAGTTACGATAAGTGCTAAGGCACCAAGTACAGCTAAAGCAGCTGCTGCAATGTATCCAATCTTTTCTAAATTCGCATTTACGATATATCCAATCCACTGACCAATCATAAGCGCACCAAGGCAGATGGTAATTTCAAACAAGAAATCGAATACATACTGCATACGCACATCAAGGTAAGTGCGAGTCATTCCACGACCATATACATATGGAAGGAGGCATCCCATCCAGATGCAAACTGAGGCAATACCATAAAGGATGATGTTGCCTGGCTTACTTTTCTTACCAGAGCTGATTGCAAAGCCTATGATAACGAGCACTGCTATGATAATCAGTGTGACTGAGCGTTCCTTTAATATAGCCATACCGAAGAACTTTACATCGACAATGGTCTGGATTACTGAATTGCTAACCGACACTTCCTCAGTGTACTGGCTCTGGCGAGCAAAATTGCCAGGAGCTGCCACTGCAATGATGCCTGCCGCGATATAGCAAATCAGTGGTAAATATTTCTTGAAGAGATTTGAAATGTATTTATCAAACTCTTTATTAATCAAAACTATATAAAGGAAGAAAATTCCAAGTGGTATATCCAAAGCTGTAGTGTTGGCAGCAAGTGTGCCAGTGATGATAGCCCAGATATAGAACCTTTTTTTTCCTGTCTGGCCGAAGCGAATGATATAAGCAGCTGCCAGGAACATAAATGCCATATTCATAGGATATGCAATCATGCCAACGTACCAGTTGTATGCCTCTACGTAATAGTAGTTTTCGATGAGCATCACAGCTGTAAGGAAAGTGATTGAGGAAGCAATCAAATCCGAATCAGTGTGATTACGAAGCATGTATTTAACGATTGTCTTTACACCATAAAGGACGGCAGCCATGCAAAGCAAAAAAGCAATAATCATGTATACGCCGTAAGAATGTCCTAAATGAATATGAAGATTAAGTGGGTTTAACAAAAGTTCAAAAACGAAAGCAACCATGGTGCCGCCTCTTTGCAAAAAGAAGAAAGGCACTGCTGCAAAGAATTCAAAAATTGAATTGCCATAAGCATCCCTGCCAAGTGCCATAGCAAAATCGTCGCTAGCAGGAACCGAATAGTATATAGAATAGATATTTGGTAGAAATAAAATCAAATATAAAAGTGCGAATATAATCTTTGTTTTATTCTTGAGAATTTTATCAGCCATTGGGGCCTCCACATATATTTTCTTTCATCTATTGCGATTTTATTATATAATCACATAAGTATTAAAAATTATAACATAAAGCTATTTTTATATCAAAATTAGGAGATTATTCATGATATTCAAATTAGAAGAACGTATTTTGAAGTGGATGGCTGAAAACGTTGTATACATCGCCTTTGGGGCAGCTGTTTTAATCAGCTTTTTTATCAGATATGCGCTAAAGGATGTGTACACTAGCGATGCAGATTCCTGCCTTCTTCCATGGTACTATGCTATAAAGGAAAATGGCGGCATCCGTGGCTTAGCCGTTCCTGTAGAGGGTCTTAATTACAATTTCCCATATCAGTTTTTGATTGCGATTATGACCTACATCCCTGTAAATCCATTATATGGCTACAAGATTCTCAGCTGTATATTCGATTATTTGATGGCTGGAGCGGTAGCTTACTTAGTTTACGATATGGCTATTAATAAGAAGAAAGAGCTTGCATTACTTGCATTTATCGCTGTAAGCTGCTCACCAGTTGTATTTATGGATTCGGCAGCTTGGGCACAGTGTGATTCCATCTATGTATTTTGGATTATCCTTGCAATCATCTTTCTTCGCAAGGAAAAGTATTTACCAACGTTTATTTTTTACGGTATCGCATTTGCCTTTAAGTTCCAGGCAATCTTTATAATGCCATTCTTCCTGTTCTACTATTTTTACAAGAGAAGATTCAGCATTATTTATTTCTTCCTCATCCCAGTGATGATGATTGTGCTGAGCCTTCCAGCTTTAGTGCAGGGCAGAACTGTTAGCGAGATGATTCACATCTACACAGACAACACAAGCCTTCACCAGTCTCTTGCAAATGGCTATCCTACTTTCTGGAGAGTCCTTGCAGACGGAACTGATTACACAGGCGCAGATGCCTATGGCACACTTAAGCATGCCGCTATGGCCTTTGTAGTAATTGTCCTTGGATGCCTGGTTTATATGTGGATTAGAAATGCCATAGAGCTTACAAACCGCAACATCATCCTCATGGCATTTATCATGACATATACCACCATATTCTTCCTTCCTGCTATGCACGAAAGATATGGATATTGCTATGAAATCCTGGCAATCATGATTGCATTTATGATAGCGAAAACAATCCCACTTGCTGTAGCCCTCACATGCATATCACTTACCACTTACGGTGGATATCTGTTCAACAACACAGTAAACGAGTGGACAATGGCTGTTATCAACCTGATAGTTTACATTTCATATATGATTATTCTTAATAAAGAATTAGTTAATAAAGAGATTGCAGAGGCCTAAACCTCTGCAATCTCTTTATCTTAATTTATAAATATTTGTCTGACCGTAGCTGTAGATTAATTCTCCCCCGTAGGCTTCTACTAGTGCGTCTATAGTATCGCCGTTCATTGTGGCGATATACTTTGAATTCAAGTTTCCAACGTTTTCAATGAGGAACTCATCCTCGCAACAATTGATTCCCATCCCCGCAGGAACTGCATACAAATCGTTGAAGTAGGTAGATAAGCTCCAGATGATGGTGTTGTCCCATTCATCGTCGCTATCCAGTGATATGAGCTCTGTAAGCTCTGCCTGGGCCTCTGCCACTGTTTCTATCTGGGCCTGATCTGGCTTTACCAAATCGGTGTAGAAACTGTCTGCTGAAAGCCATGTGGTAAAGAATACAATCACAAGGGACACGATGTTTATCCAGCGGTGTCTAGCCAGCACCGACATAAAGATGATGCCGATAAAGCCGCAGGCCATCAAATGGCGGCAGCCTTCCTTGGAATTGTAAATCGCCCAAAGGGCACATGGAAGTATAAACCATACTAAGGCTGCCGTGATATAGCCTTTTCTTTTATCCTTGAATATCTTGTAGAACACGAAGATGCCTACAAAGAGATATATGATGTACCAACTGCCTCGCACTGACTGTAGCTGCAAAGCCTGCCACATATAATTAAGTGATTCCAGAGCCCCTACTGCTTCCTTTTTTAAAAGAATCAGTGGGTTCACCCAATCGATTGTGACATCTGGTGAGAAGTACTCAGCCAGGCAATAGTGGATGATAAGGGCGTAGCCAAGGGCCGATGCAGCACCTACGATTACCTGATATATCACCTTATGTCCGAAGCCATGCTTTTCCCATGCCATGTAGACGAGCACTAGCACGAAGGCTGCGTAATAGCCACGCATCAGCGACAGATAAAAGAGGCAAACATCCGAGAGTATCATCCAGTATGCTGCGCCAGTTTTGTAATATCTATACATGAATGTGAGGAGCATCAAGAAGAGAACGCAAATCAACACCTCTGGTGATGCCGAAAAGATGTATCTCAATCCTACTGAATATCCAAGCCAAAGTCCGCTTACAACAAGCTGCTGCTTAAGTGTGAGCTTCATAATCGCAGCAAAAGCAACAAGGCCTATTATGGAAATTACGATATTGAAAATCACCGGTGTGGTGTAGGTCCATCCAAATATCTTTCCAATTAAAACGAATGGCAAGTGGATAGCAAAGCTCCATCCACCAAGGTTGCCCCAAAGGGCGTGGCTTTCGTTGAAGCCGTAGAAGCCAAGTGGCTTGCCATATGCAATGATTGCCTCCACCTGCTTGTAGTAAGTAAACTCATCATTCCACTGGGAGCAAGCTATGGAATATTCCGTAAATCCGATACCGTTGTACAACAAAAACAGAATACACCCCAGTATCGGTGTAATAGCAGCTAACCCAATCGCAACATAACGATTATTCTTCAATATTAAACTCCTTTCCTCCCCCTCTTCAGGGCGGGTACAAAAGTAATAGCTAGTAATGTAATTAATGTAACCCCCTCTGAAAAACGCCATGCGAATGGCGCTACGAACTTAACAGACAGTGTGTCGTTAAATCCGGCTGGCACCTGTACCTGGTACTGGTTGCCATCTGTTGATTCAAGCTGATATTCAATGCCAGCTGAATCAAAAGCTCTTATGTATTTAAAATTAAATATAGGAACAAGCACTGTGGCAGATTCTTTGGATTCATTATCTATAAGAATCTGTCGCACGCCTTTGCTATATCCTAAATCCTGAACTGTGCAGTCATCGCCCTCCAGAAGCTCTGCTTCTGTGGCAAGGTCTGATGTATCTGTGCCTACCTGTAGGTAAAGCCCATCTGCAAAGTTTTCCCTTCCCTCTATGGTTTGGATGGTGTAGTTCCTGCAAGACAGTGTGTACATGAACCATCCTGTCTGGGCCAATGCAAGCATCCCTATGCAAATGATTGCAAGGCCGTAAGTGATAGCCTGTTTATCGGGCTTTATAGCCTCCAGAACGGCTCTCAGCGCGTATGTGCCACACAGCGTCCAGCAGATGGTCTGGATGACCAAATAACGGCTAGGATACTGGACTGAGCGCATGATATTTGAAACAGCATTATCTCCCGCAAAGATTCCCCATGGGAAATATGCTGATGAAAGCCAGGCTGCAATGAGGCCGATAATGAAGATGCTAAGGATTCTTTTGAAGCTTGTGTTGGTCAAAGCCAGCTTTTTCTTGAGAATTATCGTCAGTATCATCAGTGCAAATGCCACCACGTGAACCACGCCAAGGCGTGTGTATTCCTCGCCTGCGCTAGTCCATTCGTACATGCTTCCGCTTCCCTCTGGGAACAGGCCGAATACCTGGTCCAGATACAGGCCAAACTTTTGGATGTTTTCCCCTGCTGTACCTACGCTCGCGTTGAAATCGTAGGATGTGTAGCTGTCCAAAAATGGAACCAGGAAGAATGCGTTTAAACACACAATCATGACCAGTGCAAATAATAACTCTTTTATGTGACCGATTGTTGTTTTCAAACAGATGATTAGGAAAACAAATATTGCAAGGGCCACCATAACTGTAGTCAGAATGTGTGATTCGATAATGCCTGTGGTGCCGATTACAAGTGGCATTGTGGTGCGAATCAGACCATCATGATTATCATCGAACAGGATATGGTAAATACCATACACAAGCAGTGGAATGAAAATCATAGCTGTGTATTCGCCGACTGCTGCTCGCATGTACACATTTGAAATATAGTAGCCAGCCAGCATATATGTGGATGTAGCAAGAAGTGCCCATCTCCTATCCTTGAAGATTCCCTTGAAGGAATATGCTGCAATGGCAACGCCGATTATGTTGGTCAAAATCACGTATATGTTGTAGCACCTGTATGTGGCCAAGCCTGCCATGTGTAGCAACGCTGGAACATACAGGAAGATGTTGCCATACATGGTGGTGGAAATATATCCATTGCCATACCAGCCTGTGGTCTCGAAGCGAACTGGGAACTGACCGTTTGAAAGCTCTGTGGCGATGGCTTCGATACGTCCCATGTGGAACCACAAATCGTGACCGTTATAAATGCCATTTCTAAATGCCGGCAGGGAGGCTATCAGGGCCACCCCAGCCAGTATCAAGAAATACAGGCTCGTTAATATTCTTTTGTTTTCTGTTAGTTTTTTTATCATATTATTTTGTGAGCAATACGAAATTGCCTGATCTACCTACCTCTACTGTATATGTGCTGAGAATATACTGTCCTGCCTCTGATTCAACGAACTTCTCATACTTTGAACAGCTCTCATCGATGAGCACGTATGTGGCTGTATTTTCAGGATTAACATTCCAATAATCAAGTATTCTGGTATTGATGTGGGTGCGCATGTAGGCGCTGCCTGCTGCCTGATGAGCATCGCTATTGAGATAGCCTGTGCTGTTGCTTCCGAAAGCGACAAGCAAATAATCATCCTCGGTAACATATGTATCAAGAAGCTCCATCACGCTAAGATTAGCATTGTAATCATCTGGTGTAAGGGCGATACCCTTGAAAGCTCCATCCTCTACCAGCCATCTTTCTGAAACGATGCTGGCGAAACCTCCATTGCCCTCTGCAACCCAGAAGCATCCGAAGAAAAGAGCCGCGATAGTGAGTGCTGTAACAAGGAAGCCCATGCCATTATCATCCTGGCAAGCAATGAGAATCACTGCAAGGACCACATAGTATGCCATGTGGGCTGGCACGGAAATATCCTGGTTTGTAGAAAGAAGCCAAGCGAACTGTGCCACTGCCGATGTTGCAAAAATGAACTGAAGCAAAATATTGCCACTGAGGCTGTTGTTGCTGTACTGGCCAATGACTGTGTAGTCAGCCTTTTTCTCTGGCTGGATAAGAACTGGAAGCCAGAAGAATGGAAGCAAGCAGCCGTATGCAAAGCGTGAATCGCTGATGCTATCTGAGCGAAGCGCGCAAATTGCAAGCATGAACACTGCCCAGTAAAGTGACAATACAACGCCAAGGCCATACTTATCTACGTAGCGATACTTTCCAAGAATCTTTACAAATAAAACTGGAAGATATGCCACTACTGCGAACACTGCGTATTCTGCAAGCATCATGCCGATGCGGACTGGAAGGCTCTGGTCGTAATCTGAATCCTCTAGATACTGAAGCTGTGGAATGATATTGCCAAGGCCTGATGTAAGCTGCAGATAAAGAATCACAAGTGCTGCTATCACAAGGCATGTAGCAAGATAAATCCAGAATGGCTTTATCATTTCGTATCCCTTGTAGCTAAGGATGAGAAGGATCACGCCGAAGCATACTGGAAGGATAATCATGGATGGGTATGCAATAACTGCAATACAGCTAGCGATTCCCATAAGTACTACGTATGCAGGCTTGCTTGTAACAAGGAAGCGAATGCCGTATGCAATGAAAAGCAATACTCCAAAATCGCAAATCGATTTATACGAAATAGCCTTGTAGCTCATTATGAAAAGGAATGCGAATAAGCTAGCGTAGAAGGCTCCATTCTCATACTTTGTTCTCTTTAAAACTGAATAAAGGTAGATGCAGATAGCAAGCCTGATTATCGTATATGCGATACGAAGATAGAGAACCAATCCAATTCCAAGTGGATAGATAAGTGGCTCTAACGCAAACTCGTAAAGTGCAAACAGTGGATATGTGAAAAGGCCTCCCATCTGAAGTGGGCCCCAGGCATCCACAAACATCCTCTGCCCCTGGAAGATTCCCTTATAAATTGCCAATACGCCGTTTTCATCTATAAAAAGGCCTGTGTTCAAAGTGATGATTGCCCACACAAGAGCAGCCAGGCCCAAAATTCCTCTTAAAACTCCCTTTTTCTCTTCAAAAAAACCCATTAGTATCTCCTTAAATTATGCCGCCTATGAGAATAAGCGTTTTTGCACATAGTTCAATTTATTATATCATAGGCTAATCGCCGGAAAAAGTACAAAATAAGGGCCTAGGAAAACCCTAGGCCCCATAATACATATTTTGCTAATTATTTAACGCCGATACCAAGTACTGGTGCATAATTAACTGTCTGTACTGGAAGTGCTCCAGCCTTAACAGCTGATGTTGAACCAAGTACCATATCGTATACAGAGTATACTGTGATACCGTTTCTGAATGCATCACCAAGTGTTGGTGTTACACGCCATGTAACTTCCTCTGGATGTGTTGCATAGTGAACATAGTATGCAACGATGTCATCGCCATAAGCTGCACGAAGATCAACGTTTCTAGTAGCATAAACATCTACGTTGAACTGTGCGTTTGGCTGACGCTCTTCCCAAAGGCCACATGCTAAGAAGTGAGCAAACAATGTCATGTCGCAATCTGTTGTGTAGTAATCGAATCCATAATAATCCATTACATCAGCATTTGCGCTTGCATAAAACTTTGCATCAAACATTGAATAGAGGCACTGAACTTCCTCAGTAGTAAGCTCTCTTCTGTACTCATCTGCACGGCTAGCAGCTGATGCGCTAGTAGTGAATACTGATACTGCAAATACTGCAGCAAGTGCAAGAGAGAGAACCTTTGCAATCTTGAATCTCTTCATAATAGACACCTTCCTTTTAAATTTAACCCCATTTCCCTATTTTATGGAATTATTCTAATTCGAGTCTACTCCATAAGCATGTTGAAATCAAGAATAATTTCTGAACAATTGATGAATAAAAAATTGCTATAAAAAACTCCATCGCCCAGTTCTTAGGCAATGGAGTCTGATTTACTTATATTCGCTTTCTGTAATGAAGTTCTTCTTCACATCCGCAAATACGGTATCCAAGATTCGCTTTGTGTTCTGGCTGCGCTCAGGGTTGTCCTGGTGGCCATCAAGCGAATTGTCCACGAAGTTGAGCTTGCCGTTCTTGCGGCCATCGAAGCCTGCGAAGCTAAGCTCCTTGACGCCGAGCTTAACAAGAAGGTTGATGAGCATCAATGTGGAATCGTCATTGTATTCGTCGTTGAAATATACAAGCTCGTTGTAAGCGATTGCTGCGTCGTAGCTTTCGATATCACGCATAAGGTTTGAAGTGATAACTAGCTTGCTATCGCCCTTTTTATCCTTGATGCTGTCGTAGCGCTTTGTGTTTGTAAGGAAGATGATATCGGCACCTGCCTCTGGCACAAAGTTTACTGCGATAGTGCATGTGTCAGCTGTCTTTGCTGCTGCGATCTTGTCCGCAGATGTCTTGAGACTCTCGCCTGGAGCCATAACAAGGATGTTTTTGTAGCCTGCAAGGATGTCTGAAAGATTCTTTAAATCTGCCTTGTCATCGTATTTAACATCCATGTACTCCATGTAGAGCTTGTCGATGTATTCCTCGTTGAAGGTCTCTGCCTCGGAAGGGTCCACCTGTGAAAGGATACGCTGGATGTCCTTTGTCTTGAGACGCTTTTTGTTGATCAAATGCTCTGCATATGTACGGTGTAAGTAGTACTTTGCAGAAAGGGCGTATGGAATTGCATAGCCCCATGGCTCGCGAGCCTTGATTGGTGCGATGTAGTCGTCAATTGCATCATAGATTGGCTCCAGGGCGTAGCTTGTTCCGTATTGCTCATTCATGTAATCTGCAATCTGCTCGATGCAAAGGTTGCCAGGCACACGGCCCATTCCAAGAAGTGAACCATCAATAACGATGTTTCGTGTTGGGTTGGCAATCTGAGCTACGTGCTGAGCAAGGTTGTATGCCAAGCCAAGATTCTCGTGTAAGTGAACACCGATTGTGATATCTGGAAGAAGGTTGTTCTCTACCAAATAATATCTGTGTGAAAGGTCGTTAACACGCATTACGCCGAAGGTATCTACGATTGAGAAACCGTATGGGTGAAGCTCGTTAACCTTTTCAAGGACCTCGATATATTCCTTATCTGAATAAACGTTGTTGTTTACTGGGTTGATGAAGACCTTGTATCCCTTGTCCATAAGGATGCGGGCTGTCTTGAGGCCCCAGTCAAGGCGCCATCTCTTGAATGAAAGACGGATGTATTCGATAGTTCCGTCGCATGGCTCCAAGTGCTCCAAATCGATGAAATCTGCCATAAGTGAGAAATGAGAATGACCTCTATCCTCTGGCAAAATTCTTTTAACATCCTCGATTGTGTAGAAACGAGCTGTGTCCTTGTCATTGACGCTGTCCCAAAGGAAACCAACCTCGATAATATCTACGCCTGCCTCTACCAATCCTTTGATTGTGTTTTTGATAACTGACTCGCCGAATTTACCCTGGACGATGTGGCCACCGTCACGGAGAGTACAGTCTAATAATCTAATGTGCTGTTCCATAAAAAACCTTACTTTCTTACTTTAACTTTCCCTTTGACTTGAGGAATGTGTATACTGCATCTGCCAACTCGAAATCGTCAGCGTTATCAATATCTACGCACTCTGCTGCATCGCACTCAACGATGTATGGGTTGAGACCGCATCTTGCGTGAGTCTCTGCGAAGCACTCCTTTGTGAATACGTATGGAGATGGGTTCTCTGTGTAGAATGCTTCCATATCCTGTGTACGTGGTGGGTTGCTCAAATCGAAATTGAATGGCTTGCCATCCTTCCAGAAGAATGTCTGATGCTTCTGGCCTGCAAATGCAGATGATGCCTTGCCCTGCTGCACTGCCTCAATGCACTCTTTGATGTGCTCTGTAGTAGTGAAAGGTGCTGTGGCATGGCAGAGAATGTAAACATCAGCCTCTACCGTCTTTACGAATTCCTCGTAAATTGCACGACCCTTGCAGAACTTGTCATCAAGGAATGTAGGGCGCTCAAGGAACTCTACTCCCTCAGGCAAATACTCTTTGATAGCTGGGTTGCTGCAATAGCAGTAAACTTCATCGATGCAATCACCCTTGAGGGCTGCAAGCTTTTCAGTTATAACGCGCACAAGGGGTGTGCCGTCTGAAAAGCACTTAGTATTCTTGCCTGGTAATCTTTCGTTATTCATCTTTATTGGTACAAAAGCTACTGTTTTCATTTTATATACCTCTCTATGTAGTTACTTATATTCGCAAATGCGTTAGGTTCAAACATACCATCTGGATCTACTTTGCCGGCGCGACCTGTTTTGATAAGGTCCACAACCTGCTCTGCTGTATTCACCAGCGGCACATTCTTTTCTTTTATAAAATACTCCATATTTACGGCGGTGTCACCATAGTTTAAGAGGATGGTGTCGCAGCCGAAGCCGATGCCTTCCCACACTGAAGCTGTGCGGGTGCTGACAACCACGCTTGATGCGGCAAGGTATTTGAAGATGTGATTTTCGTTGTTAGAAATCACATCAAGTTTGTCGTTTACAAGCCAAGGATAACGCTTTTTGTAGTAGCCAAACTCCAGTGGATGGAGCTTGTAGATGATGCGGTATTCCTCCCCAATCATATCTGCCACTGCTGCTGCCACCTTGCTGATTTGCTCGCCCTCTGCAAGGGTTGAAATGAAGCAGATGGTTTTGTCGTCCTTTGGATTTTCTGCCTGGTAGTGGGCTCTCTGCTTTTCGAAAAATGGGAAGCCTACTGTGATCATATTTACATTGTCAGGCAGGTGCACAATTGGAAGCTGTGTCTCGCTGTAGATGAGCTCGTCGTCTGGAAGCTCAGTGAGATGATCCTCTGGATTGTACTGCATTGGTGTGTGAGTAGGGAATGCGAAGCCGTGGCTGTATTCCGCGGTGTGGATGCCCCTCTCGTGACCAAGCATGCTCATAGCGTAGCTTTCCATTGCGTAGTAGCAGATTTCGATGATGAGCTTTGGATTAGCCTTGTCCAAAATCTTGCCACAATATTTCTTTGTGATATCGATGTAGTACATTCTATCAACGATATCAGGAATAAGCTTTTCTCTTAAATCCGGGCCAAATTCTGTTTTGATTGCATCAAGGATTGGACCGATTTTTTCTGTAACGGCAGCTGTGCGCTGCTGGCGCTTCTTAGTATTGAATTTCTTTGAAAGCTTTACTGCCAGGTTGGTCTGGAATGCCACCCTATCAGTAAAATAGACATTGTCCATTCCGTTAGGTGTGCAATGTCCGTGGTTTTCTGGATGCTCAAGAATTACGCTGTTGTACTTCTTTGCTATCTCATCGCAGTAGATGTCCTCGTAGATACCAGTGTCGGCATTCTTGGTACGACGACCGTTTCCGATGAAAAGCACATCCACATTTTTATAAGTGAAAGGCTTTAGGGCATTGATGGCCATCCTGATGAGCTCAGACTTTGTGAACCCCTGGGCATCGCCCTCGGTACGGCCCACCGTCTCGGCCTTGATGGCATTGTGGATTTCGTATCGATACAAAGCCCACACATGCATGCCCTCAATCTCTATTTGGTTACATTTGTGCTCTCGCTCGAAGGCGAGGAAGTTCTCAATCGTTGGTTCTTTCATCGTAAGTTCTCTCTGAAATGATATAACGTGGGCGAGCCTTTGTCTCCATGTAGGTCTTTCCAACGTACTCACCGATTACACCAAGTGAGATGAGCTGGATGCCGCCAAGGAAGCATACTGCCACCATGATACTAGACCATCCGGCATTTGTATTGCCAAGGAAGTGCTGTACCACTGAATATATAAGCAAGATAAGGCTGATGAAAGCCACGAAAATACCGAATCCTGTAATCATGCGGATAGGCTTAACACTAAGGGATGTGATGCCATCGAATGCAAGGGAAAGCATCTTTGAAAGTGGGTAGTGGCTTTCGCCGGCGATACGCTCGTTTCTTGCATAGTAAACGCTAGTGCTCTTGAAACCTACAAGTGGGAACATTCCGCGAAGGAAAAGGTTGACCTCCTTGAAGTTTGCAAATTCGTTAAGCACGCGGCTTGAAACTAATCTGTAATCAGCGTGGTTGAAAACAACCTCTGCGCCCATGCCATTTAAAAGCTTGTAGAAGCTTTCAGCTGTGAAGCGCTTGAAGAATGTATCTGTAGCGCGGCTATTGCGAACACCATAGACGATTTCGCATCCGTCCAAATATGCATCTACCATTTCGTTCATAGCATTGATATCGTCCTGACCATCGCAGTCGATTGAGATAGTGATGTCACAAAGATCCTTTGCTTCCATAAGGCCTGCAAGAACTGCGTTCTGGTGACCACGGTTGCGGCTCTGTGTGATGCCAACGAAGTGCTCATCCTGCTTTGCAAGGTCCTTGATAATTTCCCATGTAGTGTCCTTTGAACCATCGTTTACGAACATTACGCGAGACTTATCATCGATTTTGTCTGCTGATACAAGCTCCTTGATCTTATCTAGGAACATTGGAGCTGTGATAGGTAACACCTTTTCTTCGTTGTAGCATGGAATAACTATGTAAAGTACTGGTTTCATTTTAATCTCCTTAATATAAAGCCATGATTTTATCAATTTTCGAGCTATCTCCCCAAACTGCCTTTGAGTCGTATGGGCGATCTGGGAATGTGCCGTAAGCAAGGCTGATAGAGAACCCATTGTCTTCGATGAATTTCTCTACGCGGTCTGCAAGCTTCATTGGCTTGCCTGTGCAGCACTCGATGATTCCAAGCACTTCATCCTGCATAGCTGCCTTAGCAACCTGCTCACAGAATAAATCGTAATCTGTGAAATCGTACTGATTCTGGCCTGTTGTGAATGGGAATGTGGTGTCGCCTGCCTCTGCTGCAGCTGTGAGCTTAGAGAAAATGCTGCAACCCTTGTGAGCGTTACCAACTATATAGTAGCCCCTGAGCCACTGAAGCTTCACGCCTGTCTCCTTGCAGAGGAGCATGGTAGCCTGGCGAAGGGCATTCTTTGAAATACCGTAAAGTGACTGTGGTGCGCATGGTGTGTCTGCCTTGATGCAGCCTTCCATGAAGCCGATTTCGTGCATGGTGCCCATGACACACATCTTTCTGATGCCGGCACGGCACATCTTTGAAATGAAATCGTAGTGATGTGGCAAATCGTTCATATGATTTTCTGAAGCGTGGCGGAAACCGTCGCGCCAAGCCAAGTGAATCACAACATCTGGCTTTTCGAAATATCCATATGGGTCCTCAAGTGTGAAAAGATCTGCGTCGATTCGCTTTGCACGTGGGTCCACGTCGTCTGTGTGGAAATCCGTAGCAACGACCTCTGCGCCGAGATCAAGCATAGTCTTTACCACACCCTGACCTATATATCCATTTGCACCTGTAACTAAATACTTCATAATATCTCCTAATCCAAATCCGCCAGTTACATCCACAAGCCTGAGTATTTCTCCGCTCGATAACACATCTCGCTTGAGAAATCTCAGAGCTTGTTAATTACTGGCTCACTTAAATGTTAAATAAGTTATCTATCCAAGAGTGGATACTATATTTACGGCGTACCTGCTCATTTTCAACATATGGGCTATCAAGCCATTGCTCATCCGGCAATACGAAGGCTGAGTAATCACCTGATGCCTCGGCTTCGTCGCATTTTGCAGGTAGGTTTTCGAGAACCACCGCATTATTTTCATTATAGAACTCATAGTCCCGTAAATAAATGTTGTTTGTTACCAACTTTCGCTTGATTCCAAGGGTTTCCATTGTACGCATTGTCAATCCTTGCTGCTTTTCATGGGCGAGGTCGATGACTGCCTTGGAATGCTTCACCATGTCACGGATGGCATCTGGGCTGAATGGCTCGAAGCTTACAATATCCATATCAAGGTTCTTTACAAGCTTAGGGTCCTTCAGCTTTTTGCCGCGATATACGCTAGGATTCAGATAGAGCTTAAGGCAAAGATTTTTGTCCTTGTTTGCCTCCTTGAATGCCTTGAAATATCTGTATCTGAATGGGAAGAAGGCTGAAACACTGACGTAATCGTACTTGTATTCCTGCACCTCATCCATGTTGTTTGCATCGAATTCATCTGAATAGAAAAGTGGAAGAAGCTTGTAGTCCATATCGGAATTAGCTGCGTCCACGGAATCGAATGTGCCTCTCCAGTCGAAGAGACGGCCAAGCTCGCCTTTGTGGCGCATGTTTTCAAAGGAATCCCATGAATAATAGATGGATTTTCCGTTGGCCTTGAGGGCGTGGAGCTTTAGCTCGTGGATAGTCAATTCGTTTAAAACATTGCCGCGGATGACCAAAAGATAGTCATATCCGCCTGCCGGCATCTCTGCCAAAATCTGATTGGTAAGCTTTTTGTTGAACCTATCAAAAATGTTTGGCTTATGGAAGATGCTCTCAATATTTTTCATAATCAAGAACTTTGTCTTTTCTGGCTCCTCATCGTAGAAATGAGGGTTGGCGCCGCGGGCCACCAAGTCCTTCTTTATCTCGTTCTGATAAGCGTAGAACTTTGGCATGATAATAAGAATGTTCTTGGATTTTAAATCTACTTTGTAATCAAACTCTGTATTCATCATAATCTTGCAATAGTTTCCTCTGCTTCCTTACGGATGATTTCTGGATTGAAGACCTTGCGGAAACGATAGTATTCCACTGGTCTGCCGCCGTACTCTCGGAAGCTGTGATTTATCTGCTTTACAACGCTGCCTTCGAAGTCGAACTTGAGGCCAAGGTCGTGGGCCTTTTCGATTGACTTGTGGACAAGTGCGTCGTATGTCTGAAGTCTTGAGTGCTCTGGAATTGGGCCGCCTGCATCAAGATAAAGGCTTTCCTCGTCCCAAACTAAAAAGCTAAGTGAAAGAACTTCATCGTTCTCACCGAGAGCTGCAAAAACTTCGCCTGCATTGTGTGCGTAGGCTGCTTCGTATATACGATGCCACTGCTCTCTTGAAAATGGAACTGGCAAATTCTGGCGAGCGAAAATCTTTTCATGCTCGGTGTAGAATGTATCAGCGTCGATGGTGCCGAAGTGGTGGACGTTTTTCTCGCCCTTACGGATCATGTTTTTGTACTTGCTGCTGATGTTTTTATCAACCTGGTCCATATCGGATGTATCCTCGATAACGTATGTGTAGCGAGGAATTACGCTATATCTGTGCCAGAAAAATGGAAGGAAGTTCTGGTACTTGTACTGGAACTGCTGCTCGTAAATATCGAGGCCCATGCTTTCGATGAACTCGATGGCAGCGTCACAGATTTCTTCCTCGTAGCTAGCGCGCTTTGCAAGGGACTGTGGGTCCTTTGGGTAGCTGACAATCAAGCCATTTGTCTGTGTGAGAGGTGGCTTGGTGATACGCTTTATTCCGTTTTTCTGTTCAAGATAATATGGCATAGCAGCCCAGATACGGCCGCCCTTTTCATAGAGCCATACATCCCAATTTTCAGGGCCTACTACAGCATCAAGCCACCATGGCTTTGAATAGATGCACACGTAATTGTCCTGGCAAAATTTTTCAAACTGTTCTTTATTACTCATTTTATCCTCTTTAGCTTTTAAGCTGTGTAGATTCTTCTTGCGATTACTTCGTAATCAAACTGAAGCTTTGCGAATGCAAATGACTTGGCCTTTGTCTGCTCCAAAAGCATTGGTGTTTCTGTGATGCTCTTGAATACGTTTACCATATCCTCAACTGTCTCCACGAAGAAGTAGTTTTCGCCGTTGCAATCGCTGTATGTTGCATCCTTGTAGGTCTCGTGTGGATATGTCATGTTGGCGCAGCCGCAGCACATGGCAGTCTCGAATGTGGATGACTGGCCGCCTGGCTGGCAGTACAAATCAACACCTGCAAGGAATTCCTCGATTTCTTTGTTGACCTTCCATCCCATGAAGCGGATACGATTGTCCGACTCCAAAAGTGGGCGAAGGGTGGATTCCATATCCTCTGGAATGGAACCGAATACAAACAGGGCAAGACGTGGGTCGCTGACCTGTGTGAATGCCTGCAAAAGCTCGGCTGTGCGCTTGCCTGCTGAAAGCTTTCCTGAGTGAGCCATGATGATGGCGTCCTGTGGAAGGCTATATTTATTGATGATGTTCTGGCGAGCTTCGCGCTGCTGCTCGGTAGAATAAATGATTCCGCCGATGGCCATGAACTCCATCTTATTGTCTGGAATGCCATAGATGTCCTTGAGCCAATCTCTCATCTGCACGCCAAGGTAGAGAATCTTATCAACCTGTGGCAACGCCTTGTGAACGAAGTGGCCGTGGATGAATTTGTAGAATGCCTTGCTAAGTGGTGTCATAGCTGAGTTTGTGTAATCCTCGTGGCTATCCATGAAGAAAAGGCACTCTGGATGGTGCTTGCAGTAATCTGCCACATCCATCATTTCGAATCCGCACACACCGTGATAAAGGATGGTGTCTGGCTGGATTTCCTTGAGATATTTCTTGAGCTTGCGGCACTTTTGGATTTTTTCTGTCCAAAGGTCGCTGTTGAAAACTCGGTCGTATTCTAATCTGATAAGGCGGGCGCCGTTGTCGAGGATTCTGTCCTCCTCTGGGCCCTTCACAAGCTTGCTGCCCTCGTAATGATAGACGTCCGTGATGATAGTAACTTCGTGGCCGTCCTTACGATTCATAGCAATTAACATGTTCTCCTGGTAAAGCATCCCTTCTGTAAAGTGAGATGGCATTCCTATGTGTAAAACTTTCATTGTAAACTCCTATTAATGTGGCATTACCACGGCGCGTGGGCGTGGGGCTGATACCACGGAATAATCTGGAACACTTTTGGCGATAACAACATTGCCGCCGATGCAGCAATTGCGCCCGATTTTTACTCCTGGAAGAATGAGCACATTGTTGCCGATAAGTGTGTTTTCTCCGATTTCGATTGGCTTGGTAGATATTGGCTGGTCCTGGATTGGAGCGTCCAAATCTGCGTAGCCGTGGGCGCAGTCATTAATCATGACATTGCCACCGATTCCAACATTGTCGCCGATTGTGATTCCGCTTGCGCAGAAAATGTGGGCGTTCTGGCCGATGGTTACGCCGTTGCCAATTTTGATGAGTGGATTGAACTGCACTCCGTCCTTGTATTCCAAAGTCTCCATGCGAAGGCCTGGGAGGATGTAAACTTTCTCGCCAAGCTCTACGTTCTGAAGGTTAGTCAAGCGCAATGGCTTTGACATAACACAGCGCTTGCCTACTTTTTTGAATTTGTGAAAATATCTGATGTAGTTAACTAAGTCACGTACATCTCGTAATCTATTCTTGAGAAATTCCATTATAAATCTCCAAATAATTTCTATACATTACCGCGTTGTCGTAGTGCGCTACGGCGTATGCGCGGATTTCGTCTGCAGTGAGGCCACGGCTGAGCTGTGTGCCGATGGCTTTTTGCAATGCCTCCAATGTGGCGGCATATTTCACATCTGCATCGCCAGCGATGTCTACGCGGACGAAGGTGCCGTAAGGCTCTGGCGCGGTTTCCTTGGTGCCGCACTCATCCAATCCTACAACAGGTGTGCCGCAGCACAATGCCTCGATGCAGGTGGTTGGGAAGTTTTCAGCCTTCGAGCATATTATAAACAAATCTGCCTCAGAATACCAACGAGCCAGTTCGTCCTGGTCCTTGGTGCGGGCGATGAGCTGCACATTTGCTGAGTGACGCTTTGTTTCATCAGCCCCTACAAGCACAAAATGTGTATCTGGCATAGTCTCTGCCAAATCAACTACCATCTGGCCGCCCTTGCGCACATCCATGATGTTTGGCGCAACTGCCAGGATGAGCCTAGCATCGGCTGGGATGCCGAACTGGCTACGGATGGCGTCGTCCTTTTGACGTGGATAGAAAATGCCATCGGTATCTATTCCGTTATGAATAACCTGGATGTTGTTACCATACAGGTATGTTTCCATTGTTTTGTCAGCCAGCCACTTGGAAGGTGTGACGATTGCCTTAAGATTCAGGCCATCCATGGCAGCCTTTTTCTCTGCTAGAAGCTGAGCTGTTTTGTCGATTGCCAGCGAGCTAACGTACTGACGAAGATATGGGCAGTTGCCACATCCGCTTTTATAGCCCTGGCACTCGTATGCGAAGCCGCATTTGCCTGTGTACATGTATTCGCAGTGGAAGGTCCACACGACAGGAATCTGCTGCTCCTTGAGGAACTCCAGCAACTCTGTGATGTTTACAAAGTATGCGTGAAGCTCGTGTATGTGAATCAAATCCGGCTTAAAATCCTTGATGTACTGGATAAGATTTGCTGTGGACTTTGGCGAGTAGCAGCCGTTTTTGCCAGTGATTCTAGCAAGCAGCGCGTGCTTTTTTGTCTCCCAATCCAGACCGAATTTGTATATGCCTGGTTCATCTATGACATCTCCACGGCCGTAGGCGATACGGGCCTCGTGGCCATCAGCGTTGAGGCGACGATAAAGGTCGTACACTATTTTGCCTGTGGAGCTGTATTTACAGTTAACATCTAATAAAAGAATCTTCATGGTTTCGTCCTTGATTTACTCAGAGTAAATTCCTGCCTCGGTGAGCTCTTCCTCGGTAGGAGCTGTGATGAGGACTGCCTTGAGGCGGCCGTAGTATACGAACATGCTTCCGCCTGCTGCTGCGTGGGCATGGCCGTTTTCGATAACATCCTTCAGATCAGAAATGCCTCCTGCGCCGCCGCATGCTGTAACAGGGATATCTACGGCGTTAACCACCTGATTAACAAGGTCGATGTCGTAACCTTCCATCATTCCATCGCGGTCGATTGAGTTAAGGAAGATTTCGCCAACGCCAAGCTCCTCGGCATGCCTCGCAAGCTCTACCGGGCTCATATCGATGACCTTTGTGCCATCGCAGATGACGCACTTGTACTGGCCGTTTACCACCTTTGCATCGATGGAAGCAACCACCGACTGGGAACCTGCAAGTGCAACTGCATCCTTGACAAGCTGCTCATCCTCTACAAGGCTTGTGTTCAAAACCACCTTTTCGTAGCCGATTGCAAGAAGCTTGCGAACCTGGTCCAAAGTTTTGATGCCGCCGCCGTATGAAAGTGGCATGAATGCTTCAGATGCCATATCTGTAAGAAGCTCGAAGTCTGGCTCCAATCCCTTTTTGCTGGCAGAAATATCAAGCACTGCCATCTCGTCGATGCCCTTGCGGTTGAAGATTTTCAGCGCGTTGACTGGGTCACCAAGGTATGTTGGCTTTTTGAAGTTTATTGTCTTTATCAAATCCCTATCATCAATAAGAAGAACTGGGATGATTCTTGGTCTATTAAACATAATTACCTCTTTTGGCTATTGCTAACACTTCTTAGTAAAATTTTCTAATAGTCTCATTCCGAAGTCGTGGCTCTTTTCCGGATGGAACTGGACGCCGTACACATTGCCTCTGTTCACTGCGCAGGCGAATTCGTATCCGTAGTCGCATGTCATCATCACATCCTCAGCATTCTTGCAAACAGCGTGATATGTGTGGACGAAGTAATATCTCTGGCGACCTTCGATTCCATCTAAAAGTGGCACGTCCTTTTTGAACTCCACGATATCCCATCCCATGTGAGGAACCTTGAGGTTCATTTCTGCTGGGATGTCGAAGCGCTTGCAGCTGAAATCGATAAGGCCAAGGCCAGGGAGCTGACCTTCCTCGGAACCATTTCCAAGGAGCTGCATGCCAAGGCAGATACCAAGGATTGGCTTGCCGTTTCGTGCTTCTTCTTTAATTAAATCTACAAGGCCTGTTTCATTGAGCTTGCCCATGCCGGCATCGAATGCACCAACGCCTGGCAAGATAATTTTATCTGCTGCCTTGATTTTCTCTGGGTCTGCAGTGATTACACTTTTCTCGCCTATAACTTTTAACATATTGGCAATGGAACCTAAATTTCCCAAGCCGTAATTAATTATTGCTACCATAAAATCTCCTATATATTACTGTCCAAGGCCAAACCTCATTCGCATTTTGCTTCGCAAAATACTCATGTCGTTTTGGTCCTGCAATGCAGGATGATACTCGTAAAATGTATTTCTCATTCTTGCAAGCAAGATTCGGCATACATTGTTACAAGTCTCACCTTGACCAGTCCTTTAGAATCGCATGTTACGTTTTTCAATGCCAAGGATTTGGCAAATCTTTACTCCGAGACGAATCATCCACATAGAGTTTTTGTAGTCGTCTGGGGTGTGGGCTGGGGAGTTGATGATCTCATCGAATTCCTCAGTCGAAATGCCAAGCTTCTTTGCGATGTATTCCTTATCCTGCTCCATCTGGTCTGTGTCGTATGGGTTAGTCTTAAGCTTTTCAAGTGCCTCCTCGCGAGTCATTGTACCAGCTAAAATCTGGGTTGAGAATACATTCTTTCTGGTGTCGAATCCAAATTTGTATGGAAGGTAATATCCCTCGAAGAATCTGGTAAATACGTTTTCATAGTGCTTGTTTTCGTATTTTGTCCAGCCGTATTTCTCGTGCAAGAATTCCTCTGCCTTTGCCTTGTCATACACTACGTAATCAAGTGGATAGAAACGCTTCATTCCGTAGACATATTTGTAGAGCAAACGATACTTGAGGATACCACAGGTTGGGTATGTCTTCAGTGGGCGCTTGCCGAATTTCTTATGAATGTCTTTGTACATACGAAGGTCGTTCATATAGATCCACTCTACTGGTGGACGAACGAACTCTGTACTGTTATTTGAGCCAGTGAGCACCCATTTGATGCCATGCTTTACAGCATAGTTGTAAAGGGATGCAAAGATTGCATGATCCTGAGGAGCATCGCAACTGCTGATTCCTGACTTAAACATAGAAAGCTGGAAGTCGCTCATCTCCTTCCAGTTAATAACATCTGTATACATATCAAGGTCCATGCCCTTGACGATTTTTTCAATATTTTCAACGGCTACGTTCAGGTTCCATCCTGTATCTACAACGTAGATAAGTGGACGAAGATGCATAACTTCCTTTGCAATATATGCAAGGTAAGAACTATCTGCACCGCCTGACATACCAAGGATACAATCGTAATCCTTGCCCTCTCCGTCTTTACGAATCTGGGCTGCTACCTTTTCAAGCTCTTCCCTGTTCTCCTTATTAGGATTCCAGTATGGCTTGATATTTTTCTCGAAGTTGCGACAGTGGTCGCAGACACCCTGCTCATCAAACTCAATCATTGAATCAGTTGTGTCCATCACACACTGTGTGCAGCGCTGATATTCTCTCTTAATCTTAGGAATATATATTGCCATAAATACCTCTAGTCCGCTGATTCTCTACTCTATGTTCATCAGTTACGGTCTCAAGCCTGACATCTTACTCCGCTCAACAACACGTTTCGCTTGAGCAAGAGTCAGAGCTTTATACCTACTGATGTTCTTTACTATAAAGAATCAGCTCATCTAAATTATTTCACCATTTAATTACGGTTTATTTCATCCAATATTTCGTCGGCGCTAACCACTTTGTCGAAGCCTTCTGTGCTTTCCTTCTTGAAGACAATGCGGATAGTCATGAGGATGAGTTTCAAATCAAGCAAAAAGCTATAGTTTTCAATGTACATCAAATCGAGCTTAATTTTGTCGTAAGCTGATGTGTTGTACTTGCCATAAATCTGAGCGTAGCCTGTGAGTCCTCCCTTTACCTTGTTTCTGAATTCAAATTCAGGAATGGCTGCAGTGTATTTTTCCACGTGCTCGGTGCGCTCTGGACGAGGGCCGACGATTGACATATCGCCCTTAATAATATTGAAAATCTGTGGAAGCTCGTCGATACGAGTTGCACGGATTACATGTCCTACTTTTGTGATGCGGTCATCGTCATCTGTGGCTGGGCGCTGCTCGGCATCCTCAACCATGCTTCTGAACTTCAGGATATCGAATACCTTGCCATCCTTTGTAACGCGGGCCTGCTTGTAGAATACAGGGCCATGGTCCTCAAGCTTGATTGCAAGTGCAACGATAAGCATAAGTGGTGAAAGTACCACTGCAGCAATGACGCAAAGAATCACATCAAAGATTCTCTTAACGATTTCCTGCTCAGGTGTGAGGCCTGTTGTATTAATCATCACAAGTGGAGTATCGAACTGGTGAATGCCCTCACCACCAGAGATGATAACATCAGAAATCTTTGGAGTGATATATGTCTCGATTTCGTGCATGTAGCAGTACTTCAACAAATCGTTTCTCTGCTCAGCACTAACATCCGAAATTACGATACCATCATAATCAGCAAGCATCTGGCAAATCTTATCAATACCCTCATCGATGCTGACGATGTTTTTGATATTGTAGCTATCTGCTCTAGTGTCCATCTTGAGCTTCAGTCCAACAGACTCTTTATTTCCGTACACCATCAAAAGCTTGCTGGCCTTTGAGTGGCGCTCATATATTGCAAAGAAAATGTAAACGCTGATTCCTGAGAGGAGGAAATCTCCGACGGTTAAAAGAAGCATTGGCTTCACTGGAATCATGATGTTTGCCATCAAGCAGAGCTGCAAGTATGTAACCGCATTTACGATAAAGATTGCAATCCATTGTGAGAACAACACATCCGCGATTTTTAAAATGCCATATTTGAAGCCCTCACACAAATGGATGATTACAAGCATCAATATGAAGTATATTCCCATGAGCACATACTTACCACGGCCCAGGAATGGGAAAAAATACTCCCTATCAAATATCATGTATTTCCAAACGAAATAGTATGCAACTGCCATGATAGCAAGCTCTATAACGCTCTCTATTTTTCTTATAGTATTCTTATTCTTCAAACCTTATTTCTCCTAGAAACAACATTCAGTAGTCTATATAAATTTATTACAAAATGCAATCCTTAACATTATACCATTATCTGGGCCAAAATGCTCATTTTATTAATATGGAAAACCCAGGGTTTATTTCAACCTGCTTGTTACAGGATACCCATCCAGTCAGCGAGTCAATGATGCCCTTCGGCGCTTCGCGTCATTGACACACTGCCTTTTGATGGGTATACGGTAATCAAGCAGGTTTGAAACTGGGACTGTGGCAGAGCCACTAGTCCATGAATAGATGGCGACACGCGGATTGGAGCTTTCTGCAATACGGCGTGTCTGTATTTCACTGCCCCGACACGAAGATTACGCTATGCTTCATTTCTTCGTGTCTCTAATTCGCCTTTTCGACACGTAAATTCTACGATTCCCTTATTCTTCGTGTCGAAAAACTCCTCTTCCGACACGAAGATTCCAGCATTTACTCAATCTTCGTGTCTTTTTTTCTTTCATAGACACGAAGATTAAAGCTTCATCCATTTCTTCGTGTCTTTCACTCAAGAAAATGACACGAAAATCGCTGACTTCTTCAATTCTACGTGTCTAGCAGTTCTATTTCAGACACGAAAATCCCCGGTTTTCCCGAATCTACGTGTCTTTATACTTTTTTGTAGACACGAAAATCCAACCTATCTCCTGTTCTTCGTGTCTGCGCCTCCCGCCTGGTGCTGGTGGCTTCGCCACAGTCCCAGTTTCAAACCTGCTTGACCACCCCATATCAGTCGGAGGGCTAGAGTCAAGAGGCGCAGCGCCGCAGGCCTTGCTCTTGACGCTGGACCGCAGGCTGATATGCTGTGGCTAGCAGGTTGAAACAACTCTACCGGCTAACCTACCAAACTAAAGCAAGCCTCCACCCCTGCAATTAGCTATCACAGCAGCACTTCCCCTCATCTACACATGAATATGCCATTTTCTAGTTTCAATTCACTCCAACCCCGACACTAAAATCCCGCCTTCCAGCTTTTCTTCGTGTCTCCAGCCCTTCCTTGGTACTGGTGGCTTCGCCACAGTCCCAGTTTCAAACCTGCTTGACCACCCCATATCAGTCGGAGGGCTAGAGTCAAGAGGCGTAGCGCCGCAGGCCTTGCTCTTGACGCTGAACCGAAGGCTGATATGCTGTGGCTAGCAGGTTGAAACAAACTCTTCAGGCTAGCCAGAAAACTAGAGAAAGCCTCAGCCCTTGCAATTGGCTATCACAGCAGCACTGCCCCTCTTAAAACAAAAAAGCGCCCCGAAGGGCGCCAGATATTCTATTCTTGTTCTTCCTTTTGATACTTTTCGCGGATAACGAACTGTGGTGAGTGGTTGCCGTTGATGAAGATACGGCCAACGTATTCGCCGACGATTCCGACCATAAGCATCTGAAGACCACCAAGTACTAGTGTGGCAGCCATCATGGTTGGCCAGCCAGGGACGTCGCCGTGGTGGATTGTCTTTATAATGATTACTCCTGTGAGCAAGAAGCCCATGATGCAGGATACAAATCCAAGGCATGATGTAAGGCGAAGTGGCTTTACAGAGAATGAAATGAATCCATCAAACCAAAGGTTTAAAAGCTTACTAAGTGTGTAAGTGCTTTTACCCTCCTCGCGAGCCTTGTGCTCTACGTATACATTAGCTGTGTTATCTGTGCAGCGAAGGATCAAGCCCCAGATGTATGGGTATGCTCCTTTGTATTTAAGCATTTCGTCACGGACAAATCTGTTGATTACAAAGTAGCTGTTGAGCTGTAGTGACTTTGGCTTTCCAATAAATGATGTAGCCATCATATCGTTGATGTCGTGACCAAACTTCTTGAAGAGAGTATCCTTTTTAGTGCGATACTTTCCGAAGACAGCATCATAACCCTTTTCAATCTGCTCCAAAAGCTTGTGAGCTTCGTATGGAGGGTTCTGTCCATCGTCATCAAGGACTATTATGTATTCGCCAGTTGCCTGAGAAAGGCCGCACATTGTAGCGCCATCCTGGCCGAAGTTTTTGGATAGGTTGATGGCAACTACTTCTGAATTTTTATCAGCTAGCTCACGAAGCTTGGCATATGTGCCATCTCTTGAACCGTCGTTTACTAATACAATTTCTTTATTGTACTCTTCGGAAGGAAACTCCTTGCAAATGTCTTCTACCACTGCTTCAATAGTATTCTCGCTATGGTAGCAAGGAATTACGAAGGATATTTTCTTTTCAAATTTTTCCATATACACTCCAGTCTTATTCTAGCATTATTTGATGTGTCTAAGTAAAACCCCTGCTATATAATCCATGTCCCCTGTGTCATATGTCTGAGTAATTGGTAGTGGTACCAAATACTTAGAAAGCTTCTTCTCAAAGCTGTTTGTTTCTTTGGATTCTTCAATCCATCTCCACCAACGTGGAACGTATATCTTGTTTTCAACAAGCATCTCCCTGAGGCCTTCCTTTTCAAACAAGAATGGATAGACCATAGGTGCTCCATTTTCCAGAACTGGCTTTAGTTCGTTGAGCTCTCCCAATAACTCATGAAGCCTGTTGAAATTTGCAATTCTTTTTTCATTAACTGATGCCAAATCGATGCCACCCATCATTGCCTCTGTAAGCTTTGACATGTAGGCCATGCCTTCAACGTTGATGTGCTCTTCGTTGTCCTTTGACATAGCGTAGGCTGCGTTTGGACCAGCCTCGATTGCCTTTAATAAAAAGCCTGCTGCATCAGCACTTTCACCTGTTGGAATGTCCAAGCGAGTGAGCTTGTCCCCCACCAGGTATGCTCCGTCTGCCACGCCGAAGAACTTACGGCAACTGTATGCTGAGTAGGTGCCTCGCATCGGCTTAGTGAAAAAGCCCTGGGTATTATCGAAAAGCACGTGGCTGTGCTCAGCGATAATATCCTGCTGCATTACGTGAGTCATGATGCCAAAGTAATTCGTATATACGAAGAGAGCTCTGTCATCAAAACCGCCCTCTGGCTCGATTGGCATCAGCTGTTCGTCAATGTTGTAGTATTTCACTTCCACACCAACTTCCTGCAATCCTGCCTCCACTGTCTTGCAAGTGTAGTAAGGAATGTAGCAGGATTTGAAGCCGCCAGCTAATGCAGCGTAGGCAATAGCATTTCTTCCAGAGTTTAAAGCTACGTAGTCGAAACCTGGGAAGAAGTCTGTATTCAGTTTCTTTAATTCAAGTGGAAGACATCCTCCGTATTCTCGCAACTTTTTATCCTCCAATTATTTGTCGAATCTTCCTACGAAGTCCATTGTGCTGCAGTCCTTCATTGGGAATTCAACTGATTCACCTGTTGCAGCTGATTTATAAATAGCAAGAACCATTTCAAGGGCACGGCGACCTGCCTCACCATTTACGTATGGCTCTCTGTCGTTTTCGATAGCGTCGATAACATCGCGGTAGAGCTTTGTGTGACCAAATCCGTATACGTTTGGAGGAAGCTCTGAGCATTCCTTCTTAACCTGCTCTGGCTCGTCGATGTAATCTGAGAAGTTCCACTCCTCAAGAAGGTTTACAGCATCGCCACCGGCCTTAACTGTACCCTTGTCACCAAAGATGTAAAGTGTCTCCTCAAGGTTCTTAGGGAATACGTCAGTTGTTCCTTCGATGATACCGTAGCTGCCGTTTGCGAACTGAACGAGGGCGATACCAAGATCCTCTGCCTGGATGTAGTCGTGCTTTAATCTGTCAGTCATACCAACAACGCGAACAACATCGTCGCCCATCATCCAACGGAGAAGGTCGATATCGTGGATACACTGATTCATAAGTGCGCCACCGTCCTGCTCCCATGTGCCTCTCCATGAAGCACGGTCATAGTATTCGTGGTCACGAGCCCAACGGATGTGAGCTGTACCGTATAAAAGACGACCGAATCTGCCCTTTTCAAGAGCTTCTCTAATCATCTGGATTGACTTGTTGAATCTGTTCTGGTGGCAAGCGCAAACCTTAACGCCCTTCTTGTGACCTGCCTCGATGATTCTATCTGCATCTGCAAGTGAAAGTGCGATTGGCTTTTCGATGATTATATTGCAACCAGCCTCGATGCAATCGAGAGCAATCTGTGCATGCTTGCCTGACTCTGTAGCGATAGCTACAAGCTCTGGCTTCATCTCCTCGAGCATCTTTTTGTAATCTGTGTATTGCTTAACATAATCAGCATCAAGATCGAATTTCTTGATTTTGTCCTCTGTGTTTTTAAGGTCAAGATCGCAAAGTGCAACTAAATCAAGGCCTGTCTTCTGTGATGCTACTACGTGATTTGGTGAAATACGTCCGCATCCAATAATTGCATATCTCATTATTTATCCTCCTGTTTCAACAAACAATACGCCACTAAATAAGTGTAGTACGGTGTCATGTATTTATAGAACATATCGATGCCTAAATCCATGAACACAAATGAAATCATAAATGAAAATATAATCAACTTTGCCATTTTGTTTTTGGTAAAGAAAGATTTGATGATTAAGTAAACCGGGAACCAGTAGTACATTACAAATCCGAAGATTCCGAATGAGAACAAAAGCTCCAAGTAATTCATGTGAGTGTGAATGTTGCGGTAGGCAATTTCCACTCCATCGTTTGGTCGGTACTCTTCAAGCTGTGAGTATGCCATCTGCTTGAATGCGTAGAAGCCGTGTCCGAAAATTGGATGCTCCCAGAAGTGCTCCTTCACCGCTGCGATAACGGCCATTCGCTGGCCTGTGCTGGTGTGCAAATCGTAGTCTGTAGAACCTACGCCTGAAATCATCTCCACGATTCGCTCGCCGATGATGCTGTAGAGTGCTGGGATAACCATGACTGCAACAGAGCCGCAAACGGCGATAATCACAAGGATGATGATGTTTCTACGGATTGTCTTTTTGTCCTTGGCTGCTCCAAGTAACATCACTGCAAATACCAGGATAATTGGAAGCACCGATGATTTGGAACCGGATGCAAAAATCTGTCCGATTGCAAGGATGGCTGCCCATAGGTAAGCCTTGAACTTGCGGTTTATGATGAGCTGATACATCAGTGGTATCAGCATGATAAGCAAAAGATTTCCTGTATCAACACAGGTGCCTGCTGGTGTTGCGCCAACTCGGTAAGCATTGCCCATGAAAAGCTGCTTCCAAACTGGATCGAAAAGCAAGCTTGTAACAAGTGTAAGTGGAATGACGATGCAGCCTGCCTTTGAAATCACATCAAGCATATCATCCTTGTGATGAAAGAGAATCACCATTATGAGGATGGCCGGAACCACTGTGAGGATGTGGTACTGACGGCTGTACATGTCAGTGTAAACTCCCAATTTAAAATGTCCGTAAATGAACACTAAAATCGAAAATGCAAGAGCCCATGCCATGGCCGGATTGAGCAGAGCCTTTTTGGTGGTGGCTTTGTCCTTTACAAAAAGAGCAAGGCACCATGCCACTCCAAGGGCATTCGCCAATACATTGGCCAGTACGTACTGCATTCCAAGGGCGATGCCAAGGTCGCATCTGGCGTACACGATGGCTGCCACAATTATTATGGATATAAGTCGTTTATGTTTGTAAATCTTATCCATCTAAATCTCCAATAGTTAATCAAAAACAAATGTGTTTGGCGCAGATTTGAACCAAACCAAGCGCACGCCGGCTTCGCTTAAGTAAGCTGCCAAAGCGCCTGCTGTATAGTTAGGGCTGGTCATGATTGCATCGGTTGTATCGAAGATAGCAACCTCCGGGTCGACCAACTCATAAAAGCCTGTTTCGGTAGGCATGCTGTTGTTGCCGTGATGTCCGCACTGAAGGATATCTGCCTTCAATTCATCGCCGTAAGTCTCCACCAAATATTTGGCCATGTACTCACTGTGGCAATCTCCACAGATAAGTATACTGCGATTTGGTGTAGCCATTTTAAACACTAATGAATCGTTATTTGGAATATCCTCGGCACAATCTACAACAACATCATCGAAAGCGTTGTAAAAAGTAATAGTCAAATCGTCGCTGAAGGTCAAAACATCGTCTCTTTGCACATAGTTGATGTTGTCTGCCTCAGCTGTGATTTCCTGGAACTTGTTGAAGGAATCAACATCATCCCATTCCTGAGCCACGCTGTAGAACAAATCAGCATCGAGCGGTGTGATGTAAACCTGGTCGATGATGATGCCCTGTGGGTCCTCATAAATTGCGTTGAAGGCGTCGATGTGATCCATGTGATAATGAGTGATTATCCAGGCATCAACCTCTCCGCCCAAGGCTTTGATATTCTCACGAAGTGTGTCGTCGTTTTCACCGTGACCTCCGTCGATGACGATAAGTGTGCCATCGTTTTTGTTGTACATGGTATAGCACATACACTGCAAATCAGAGCCATCATCGTATTCTGTCAAAACCCAATCGCCGTAGATTGGAGTGAGAACTGCGTAGTAAGTGGTGCGGCCGTAAAGCTTGAAGCCGTAGTTGAGATATGTGTTAAGGATATCTTCAACGGCTGAAACAACCACGTAATCAACATTATTTTCAGTACAATAATCTGCAACGATTTCTGGATTAGGTGTTGGGTTTGTAAGCTCGTAAGCCTCCTCCGGAATATCGCGGCCGTATGGCATTGAAAATCTGCTATCGATTTGGCGCAAATAAATGGCCACATCCTGAGGTGCCATGATGCGGATGGTGTCGCCTTCGTAGTCAGCGAAAATATCGCTGATGGTGAT
Organism: Pseudobutyrivibrio sp. C4; assembly: GCF_900111635.1. Classification (NCBI taxonomy): domain Bacteria; kingdom Bacillati; phylum Bacillota; class Clostridia; order Lachnospirales; family Lachnospiraceae; genus Pseudobutyrivibrio; species Pseudobutyrivibrio sp. C4. The sequence goes on from NZ_FOHF01000006.1 coordinate 162,937, forward strand.
GACATCCTGTGGAACCTTGTTGCGGTTTTCTGCCTTTGTGAACCAATCCTGAGTGTAAAGGCAACTGCCGCAAATACATACAACTGCAAGACTTGCAAGAAGTGCAAAAAGCTTTTTCCTGCCCTCAAATCTCATCACGAAAAGTGTGAGGCCGTATGCCACAATAATCAGCACCGGAAGGGCACTGTAAAGGCGCAGATAGTACTGCTCGAATGTGCCGTCGTTTAGAATCCATTTTCCTATGATAAGGGTCAGTGGATTATATATGAAAACTAGCACCAGGCCTGTGTACCACAGGAAGGTGTATCGTTTTATTTTTTCTTTTTCAAAGTGCATTATCAACCCAAGGGCAACCACGAAAAGCAGTGCAAATGCAAGCTTGCCCCAGAAGGTGGCTGAAATGCCGGTTATGATATTAATCCATTCCATAAATTTATAAAGAATTTAGGCTCCCATTGTCTCTGAAGTAACAGTGCAACGCAGATGTAGACAATCGACTGCACGAATGGTCCGAAAAGACCTGCAAGAAGATATCGCACTCCGTATATTTTGCGGTGATAAATGGACATGGAAATGAAGATTCCAAGAACTGTCATCACCATTACAAACACTGTAGAAACTGTAAGTGAGCATGCGCCAAGGGATATAAATGCGATGGCGAAAGCCACATTGTTATCTAGCTCGCTGGCGAAAACACGCGAGAGGAAACAAATCAAAAATGGGACAACCAGGGCAGTAAGGACTGCCTTGCCCTGCCACAATGTACATAGCAGGCGGAAGGTTGGGGAATAGTGTGAAAACATTCCCATGATGTATGCCGTGGCTAGGATGACCATGAAAATCATTCTATCTTCTACCTTGGCAAACAAAAACTTGGCCATGTAAAAATAGATGCCGTATGCCACCAAAAGCAGGATGACTGGCAAAATTGTATGGCAAACTGTTGTGACATCAAAAGACGAAACAACAGAAAGGTACGAAATGTATGTGGTCCATGACTGGGCTGCGCGCTTTGGTGATGTGTATGGCGCCTCGCCAGTGATGAAGTTTACATTTGTGATCATATCGCTATCAATATCATCCACAGAAGTGACCACGTAATCGTAATCATCGTAAGACCATTCGTTGACTTCGTATCGATATGATGCATAAAGCTGAAGCACAACAAGGATAGTAAAGATTATCGCATATACGGTAGTCAGCTTGTTGTATTTTACTTCGTGAAGCATAGTGTTGATGCGAATTCTGTAGGCAAGGATATCTTTTTTGAATGTCTTGAAATCAAGGACAAGCCACAAGATAACCAAAGCTGCCACAATCACTGAATATGTGATAGTCAGTCTGTGGAAGCCGCCTACAACCAGCTGGGTAGTCATGGTTTTGTTTTGGTACCAGAGGAAGCCAAAGTTCAGCAAAAAGAAAATGGACTGGGCGCCAAAGAAACCAGTGACGTATCTAACTGTAGGTGATTTTAAAATATGGTTTTGCGATCTGTATGTAATTAGTCTGCCCACTGCTACAGGAACGAGCGTGAAATGTAGCAGGAAGGCTAAAGCTCTAATTAAAATCATTATTTATTCTCATCTAATCTTTTTTGTAAAAGGCATTTTGCAAATTCAAAGTCGATTGGATAATCGATGTCGATTGAATCCTCGCGCTTCATGATGTATGCAACTGTGTTGTCGCAGTAGTATGTGCGCTTTTCCTTGAGGAGCTTGTAATCCAAAATGTAGATGGCTCCGTTTGGCACGATGTATGTCTCGTTGTTCTGGCGGTTTGTCATAGTGATGCCCTGGCCAAAACCTGCGTTTTCAACACGGCCCTGCTCGTTGAGCTTGTGATACCAGCTAGCTGGGACCTCTGCCTCTGCAAAGGAAATAAGTGTAGTGGCACCATCATTTTTGAACTGCTCCAATGCCTCATCGATGTGCTGCTCTGTACGGAGAGGCACTGTTGGAAGAAGCACCATGAACTTTTCAATCTGCTCTCCTGTTTCGTTCATGACAAACTCAGTTGCATGAAGATAAACATCGATGGCAGATGCTGTATCGCTTGAGAGCTCTGCTGGACGCATAAATGGAACCTCGGCTCCGTACTCACGTGCAACTGCAGCGATTGCCTCATCATCTGTGGTAACAATGACGCGATCTACGCCCTTAGCTTTCTTGGCTGCTTCTATCGTATATGCGATAAGAGGCTTGCCACAAATCTCTTTTATGTTTTTTCCTGGGACTCCCTTAGAACCCCCACGTGCTGGAATAAATGCAATCATTCTAGAAATCTCCCCACTGGAATAATTCGTCGGCTTCGATGTCGCGCTTTAGTTCTTTGCCGATGAGCATCTCGTAGAACTTAGGTGAGATGGCTGTACCTGGGCGCTTGTAGTCGAGATCTTCCTCTGTGAGGATGTGGCCCTTCTTGAGGTCGTGAGCTGCTACGATTGAGCGCTTGTACTCCTCACGCTGGTGCTTGCTTTCGTTTACAACCTTGCGGAAGCTTCCCATCATCTTGTAGCCCTGCTCTGCAGCGTCGCAGATGATCTTCATTTCCTCTGGGTTTGCTGAGATCTTGTGATCCCATCCCTTCATGTTTTTGTCCATTGTGAAGTGCTTCTCGATGATGCAAACATTCTTTGCAATAGACATGATAGGTGCAACCACACCAAATGTATGATCAGAGTATCCTGTAGGATATCCAAATGCCATGCGGTACATATCGATGTTGTTGAGGTTAACCTGCTCGTCTGCTGGTGGATAGATTGATACGCAGTGAAGTACGCAGATCTCGTGGCATCCGCCTGCCTCGATAGCTGCGATAGCGTTAACAACATCATCCATGCCTGTAAGACCTGTAGAGATAACTACTGGTACGCCCTTGCTTCCGATGTACTTGAGGAATGGTACGTTTTCAACGTCCATAGAAGCAACCTTGATGAATGGAACGTGAAGCTCATCAACAAGAAGATCAACGCCTGCCTTGTCGAAAGGTGTTGATGTGAAATCGATGTCTAGCTCGTCGCAGTATGCCTTAAGCTCGTGATGCTGCTCCTTTGAAAGAGCGTAAGCTTCTACGATTGACTCAAGTGTATAGTCTGTTCTGTTGCGATAGTCATCGCCTAAGAAATAGTTGTCGTCGTAATTCTTCTTTGAGAATACATTGCTCTTTGTGAAAGACTGAAGCTTGATGCAATCAGCACCGCACTCCTTTGCTGTCTTAATCATTGTCTTTGCAAGCTCCATATCACCATTGTGATTTGCTCCAAGCTCTGCAATTACGTATGGCTTTTTGCCACCTGTTACCATATCCTGATAATTAAATCTCATAGGAATCCTCCATTAAAATATTGCTCCACCAATAACCGTTGCGGTCATGGCTTGTATCTATTGAATCAATATCCAGCTTCTGCAAATCCTGATACAGGCGCTCGAAGTATGGATATCTCTTTGCCAAGTTTTTATAGTGTGTCAGCTTTACCTGGTACTCCTGCTCCACATTGTGGCTGGTGCCGACCTGATTGCTATCGTGAATACGATAGATGGTGTCGGCATTGTCAACAAGCTTACCTGGGCCAATGTCCATGAGAAGCCTTGTGAAGAAATACCAGTCAAACACTGGGCAATCTCCCTCTGAAAGTGTGGCGATGAAATCGTCGGTCAGCATGTGGAGATTAATTGCTGTGGTGCCCATTCCAATGAAGTTGGACTGGGAAATAAGCCTTGCACTATCAACTGTTTTAGGCATGTTTTCAAGGACAGTTTTGCCATCCTCTGTAACTAATCCATTATAGTAGAAAGCATATGATTTGTCTAATTGGTAGGCCTCCTTGAAAGCCCCGATTCTGGTTGGCACGAATGTGTCATCTGCATCGCAAACCACCAGCAAATCATAGCCTAGCGCCTTGGCTTTCTTTATCATCTCGATGCGGGTCTGGGCGATGGTGCAGCCCAGCGGACGCAGGTTGAGATAATAATCACATTTATTCTTTATGTCTAGGCGCTCAATATCTTCATCTGTGTAATTATCATTAGTTATCAACAAGTCGAAGTCTTTATCCTGCTGGTTATCCACGGATGTGAGTAAATCCTTGAGGAAAACTTCCGCCTGCTTGTATATAACTGTCCCTAAAACAGCTTTCATACTGCTTACCTCTTGTTATTTTTAGCCTACAAATGCATCCATCTCGTCCATGAGAGTCTTCTTGTCGAAGTGGGCTTTGTTGTAGTTGCGAGAGTTCTCGCCAAGCTGAGCAAGACGCTCTGGTGAAAGTTTGCTCATGGCGATAATACTTACCGCAAGCTCCTCTGCGTCTCCGATGTCTGAGCACATGCCACAGTCGGCCTCGTTGATGATGCGGGCTGTTTCGCCGCGGGCTGAGGCAATGATTGGCATTGCACAGGCCATGTAGGACTGAAGCTTTGCTGGGATTGTCTTTGCAAAAAGCTCATCATCTGCAAATGATATGAATGCTGCATCGCCTGTTGCAAGAAGTGCTGGCACTTCCTCTGGCTTTACTCTGCCTGCAAATTCAAACATATCCCACACACCATGCTGAGTGATGGAATGCTCAAATGACTTTCTGGCTCTACCATCGCCAACGATAGTGAATCTGATATTTCTGATTCCCTCGTCGCGAATCTTTTTAGCTGCAAATGGAAGGATTTCCAAGCCCTGCGCCTGGCCAATGTTGCCTGTGAAGATTACATTGAAGCCTTTGTGCTCCTTCTTTGGCTGAGGCTGATAGAATTCCTCGGCGTACTGTGGCCAGAAGGAAACCTTATCCTGCTCGTCCTCATCTACAAGCTTGCGAATCTCTGTTACGAAGCTTGGGCTCGTGCCCCAGATGTGAGTGCAGCCTTTATAGATTTTTCTAACCATTCGCTCAATTGGCTTGAGCACAAATGGCGAGTGGATTCCTGTAATCATTTCCACGTTGTCAGGCCATAAATCCTGAACATACAAATAACATGGGATGTGATGCATTCTTGCATATCTCACTCCCACCTTACATTGATTCATAGGAGATGTTTCAAACATGAACACCTCGTCAGCCTTTATCTTTGTGAACAAGCTCCACCAAAAGCCAAAGAATGGAAAACTAAAGTAATTCATTACCAATCCAAACTTGCCTTTTCCTCTGGCGATGAGAGGAATGCGGTGGACTTCCACGCCATTTATTGTTTCTTTTGTATTTTTGAACCAGCCATAGCCTGGGTAGAATTTACCCTCTGGGTAATTTGGAATGCCTGTGACTACAGTTACTTTGTAGCCGCGCTTCACCCATTCGAAGGCCATGTCGTTTATCCTAAATTGCTCAGGATAGAAGTACTGGCAAATTATCAATATATGTTTTTTCAAATTTATCTCTCGCTAGTCGAAACGGCGTACGGTTTTGGCTGGGACGCCGACGACTTCGCATCTTCCCTTCGTGTTTTTGATAACGCAAGAGCCGGCCCAGATGTGGGTCTCGTCTCCGATGGTCTTGCCCTGTACGATTTGGGCGCCGGTACCAACTTCGATGAGGTTGCCAAGTGTGCAAGCTCCAGAAATGTTGGCGTTAGGGTTGAGGGTGTTGAAATCACCAAGTGTGCTGTCGTGGGCCACGGTACAGTTGAAGTTGATAAGGTTCTGGTTGCCGATTTTTACATCAACTGTGAGGATGGCGCCTGCGCAGATAACATTGCCCTCTCCCATTTCAACACTATCTGACAAAGTTGCAGATGGGTCGATAAGATTAGGGAAGTGCACATGAGGATTCTTTTTATAAAGCTCGTACAAAAACTTTCTGCGCTCCATTGAACCCATGGCGATGACTACGTCTAAATCCTCGGTAGCTTCAGTAACAAAGCTATCGTCGCCAACTACGCCTTCGCCTGGTTCAATATCTATATAACCTAATATGTTCCATGTTGGATTTACTGCATTAATGCGCTCTGCCAGCCACTTTGTCTCTTTGCCGGCACCGCCTGTTCCTGCAATAACTAAGTTTCTCATATTTTCTCCAATTCAAATCTCTACTAAAGTTAATTAGTGCTTGCTGTCTGTTATAGCAATATTCTGGCCGCTGATCATATCTGCGCCGTCAGAAAGAAGGAATGCAAGTGTAGGCACAACCTGGTCTACTGTGAGGTTCTTGCCCATTGGCATATCTGCTGCATTCATTTCCTTGATAAGGTCTGGAAGGTTGTCAAGGAAGCGTGTCTCTATCATCTCTGGGCTGACGCCGTTAACTGTGATTCCCTTGTCTGCGTACTCAACAGCAAGTGACTTCATAAGGCCAAGAAGGGCGTATTTTGTAGTAGTGTAGACGCTCTTGTACTTTGGTGGCATGCCCACTGTGCATGATGTAAGCATGAAGATAACCTTGCCATATTTTTGCTTTGTCATAAAGGGCAAAAAATCGCCCAGTATATCAACTATTGGACGAAGGTCAGTCTCGGTTGCTGCTGCAAAATCACACCAACCGAGCTTTTTGAATTTTTCATTTTCCATTGGTGCTGCTGCAAGATGTACCACGTGATCAGGCTTGAGTTCTCTTTCAGCCATAAAATCAAGCATCTTTCTCACGGACATTGCATCAGCAAAATCAGCCTGTACCATAACAAGCTTTTCCCCAAGCTTCTCCTCCAACGGAAGAAGACGTGAAGCGCTGCTGCGATAGTGAGCCACGATGGTATCGTAATTGTCAGCCACCAATTCAATAAGTGCAGTTCCTAGTTCAGAGGACGCACCGGTCACGAATAATGTCTTGTTTTCTCTCATTTAATCTCCCTCTATACCACAAGGATACCCATGGTTCCTCGGAGTACCTTTTTTCCATCCTGATTTGTGATGGTTACTTTTAATTCAAGACGCTGGACGCTTTCCACAAGCTCTGTGATTTCGCCTGTGACTGTGAGCTCGTCGCCGATGTAGACTGGCTTTGCGAACTTTGTCTCCACCTGCTGGATGAGGCTGCGCTCACCAGGGATGTAGACACCAGCTAATGTAGAGAGGAAGCTTGCTGTGAGCATGCCATATGCCACGCGGCCTGGATGGCCCTTTTCCTTTGCAAACTCCTCGTCATTATGTAGAGGGTTGACATCTCCTGTGATGCCCTTAAAAGCATCAAGCATGGCCTCAGTGATTGAAACCTTGAAGCTCTCTGTCATCCCCACATTTAATTCATCAAAAGTATAGTTATTCATTAAAGCTTACCTACAATAGTATCAACCATTTCGCCTACGTTCTTGAGGGCCTGGATTTCTTTCATGTCGAACTTAACGTTGAACTTCTTTTCACAAGCTACAACGAGGTTGATCTGCTCAAGTGAGTCCCAATCCTCGATGTCGTCAGCTGTTGTTTCATCTGTGAGTTCGATATCATCATCGTCAAATACATCTCTAAAAATATCTGTTAATGTTTCGAATACTTCTTCTCTTGTCATTATTAATTCCTCCAAAATCAGTTAATTAGTATATTCCAATTGCGTTCAAAACCTCTGGTGCTGCCATGCCATCTCTCAAGTGAAGTAAGAAGTAGATGGTGCCGCACAAGCCAACCATAAGGGCTACGTTTTGAATCAAAATCAAAGCGAGTGCTTTTTTGTCTTCCTTTGCATCTGTTCCAAGGGCGATGCACATGCACATGTAGACTGGAATCAGATAGCGGTAAGAAATCTGGATACGCTCACTACCCTCAGCAGGTGTGAAACGTACAAGGCAGCCTGCGAAGATTGCAACTACGCAAATCAAAAGGCCTATGCCGATGATTACGTACTGCCATTTCTTGAGGCGTTTTCCTTTATTTATTATCAATCCCAAAATGAGAACGATAAGCATTGTAACTACGCAAGCCATTGGTACTGTCGCGTTGAGCTTGATGTGGCCAAGCTCAGAGCCGATTACGTGATGGATGTTGTACCAGAAATCGACCTTGATTCCTTCCCATGCAAACTGAAGTGTGCCAAGTGGGTCATCCAAAACATCGTACATACTGTATGCTGCACGGCTGGCATCCTGCTCGATGGTTGCGTGATTGTGAGCAAGCACGAACATATCGTAAAGGATGTACATGTATTTGCCGGCGAATTTCTTTACCACAAGAAGTGCTCCTGCGATAAATGCGCCTGCCAATGTGTACTCGTACCATTTCTTGCTCTTGCCAACATCGGTCCACCATTTCTTAAGTGGAATGGCGAAGAACCATACTGCAAACAGGGTGTAAACCATTTTGTTTGGTATGAGAATCACCACGATGATGGCTATCAAATATATGTGCCAAGCATGAAGCTTCACATTTTCCTGGCTGAGATATAGGCATGTAGTCAGCAAAATGAATGAAAACAGGATGCTCATGTTGTCGTATGAATATGATGAGCAAAGCTGCAAGGTGGTTGGGAAAAGTGAGAACATCAGCAGCTGCAGCTTTCCAACAGGAAGCAGCTTGATGCAAATCCAACCAGCCAGCACAAGGGTCAAGCTGTTCATGATTCGACCCATGAAAACTACACCGGAAAAACCGAATCCAAGGAGACGGGCGATTGCAATTCCAAGGCCGGAAAGCAAGTAGCGCCTTGCCTGGGTAGGCTTGGTGTAGCACTGAACCAATTCCTTCATATCGTCATCTGTGTGGAACCAGTTGCCATCGGCCAAAATCTGGTACTGATATGGGAATGTGACATCGATGTAAGGCAGCTTGTAGTAGTCTTCTGCACGCATATAGAAGTAAGATGTACCTTCAATCCAGTTGCCGTAGCTACCTGGAGTGGTGTCGAAGTCGTGGTCTTTTATTCCTAGATAAATGTTGGAGCAATGGTATGCGCTATAGAAATGCTGCACCTCATCGGCTCCGGAAATAGGAGGCATAACGAACTGCATGCAGATGCTCCAGCCGATTGCCAAAACCAGATAGATTTTTGAATAACTCCACTCTTTATCTAGAAGCAAAAATCTTGCAAGGTAGATAGTGAGAGCTATCATCACAATCAATATTAGGGCGAAATAACCGTTGTAAAATTTTGTCTTTGTAGTGTCGAATACGTTGAGGCAGAAGAACACAATTGAAAAGATGATTCCAAATGCGCTGACTAAAACTGTCCCCAGTTTAAACGCCTTATCCATTGTCATTGGATAAAAGAAACTCTTTAATTTTTCCAAGGATAATCCTCTCTATCTATTATTTATTAATTCCACGTAAGCGATTTTCCATCTTGCCAAGCTCATCAAGCTGGCCCATGTCCATCCAAGTGTTTTCGTTGATTGGGTAGACACCAACCTTCTTACCATCGTCCTTCAAGCGGTTGATGATATCTGGGAAGCCGATGAATTCGTCATCGTTGATATAGTCCAAAACCTCTGGCTCTACGATGTAGATGCCTGTGTTTGTGAAGAAGCTGAACTCTGGCTTTTCCTTCATATCAAGGATGTTGCCGTGCTCGCCAAATTCAACGACACCGTAGGCAACCTGGAAGTTGCGAAGTGAGCAAACCATGGTAATCATGTTGCCCTCAGCCTTGTGGTGAGCGTAAATCTTTGAATAATCTTCCTCGATAAGAATGTCGCAGTTTGTAAGGATGAAAGTCTCATTAACCTTGCCACGAAGAAGTGAAAGACCGCCGCCTGTACCAAGTGGCTTGTCCTCATCAACGTACTCGATAGTGTATGGCTTTTCAACCTCACCGAAGTATGACTTGATCATATTTTTCTTGTGATTAACTACAAGAATCATTCTGCCGATACCGTACTCTGCGAAGCTATCCATGATGAGCTCTGCGATTGGCTTCTCCCCAACTGGGATAAGTGGCTTTGGCAAAATGCGAGTGTATGGGTAAAGACGAGTACCCTTGCCGCCTGCCATCATGACAACCGGGCAAGATAACTCGCTCTGCTTTTTATAATGATTTTCACTCCAGAAGACTGTGTCGATAACAACGCCATTTTCATCTACGATTGGCAAGCCTTCGATGTTGTGGCGGCGCAAGAAATCTCTTGCCTCCTCCTTTTCATCGGCCTTGAGGCTGCGTGGCTTGTAGTTTGCGATTGTGCGCACTTCATCATTTAAATCTCCACCTGAAAGAATGAATCTGCGAACGTCGCCCTCTGAAAGGGCCGCAATTAATTTGTTATTGTCATCAACAATGAAGGCTGTTCTTCTGCCGCTGGCATCGAATGTTCTCATAGCCTGAAGAACAGAATCTTCCTCATGTATAAATACATTTTCCATAGAATTTACTCCGCAAAAGTCTTTACCACGTCGAGTACGCGGCGTACGCCGGCCTCGTCGAGGTTTGTTGAGCATGGTACGTTTACAACGCGTTTCCAGTACCATGGTGCTTTTTCAAGTTCGAATGTGCGAGCTCCCTGATATGGAAGCTGATCTGAGATAAGTCCCCAGATTGGACGAGACTGGATATGGGCTTCCTTTAATGCTTCGATGAGCTGGTCGCGGCCCTTCTCGTCATTTTCAAATACTACTGAGTAGAACCAGTAGTTGCTGCGGATGCCTTCTCTGAAATCCTGAACGTGAAGTCCTGACATCTTGTCGATAGCATCCTTGTATAAATGATAGTTTGTTGTCTTTGTCTTGATGAAATCTTCAAGCTGCTCTAACTGAGCCATTCCAAGTGCTGCCTGAAGGTTTGTCATTCTGTAGTTGAAGCCGATTTCATCGTGGATGAAGTTGGCCTGGTCTGCCTTGGCCTGAGTTGTCAAATGCTTTGCGTGAGCAAGAAGCTTTTCATCATTTGAAACAATCATTCCGCCACCGCCTGTGGTGATGATTTTGTTTCCGTTGAATGAATAGCAACCCATATCACCGATTGTACCAGCAAACTTTCCAGCGTACTTGCCCTCTGTGTAGTATGTTCCAAGTGCCTCTGTTGCATCCTCTACAACCTTGATGTTGTACTTTTCAGCGATTGGCATGATGGCTTCCATGTCGGCCATGTTTCCGAAGACATGTACTACTACCATAGCCTTGATGTGACGGCCTGTCTGTTTGTCGATAAGCTTGCCATCTGTGAAATCGCACTCTGTCTCGCAGAACTTCTGAAGCTTCACTGGGTCCATGCAAAGGCTATCGTCGCAATCCATGAATACTGGCTCAGCGCCGATGTACTTTGTAGGGTTAACTGCTGCAATGAATGTAAGAGTTGGAACGATGACAGCATCTTCACGAGTAACCCCACTGAGGAGTAAGCTGATGTGAAGGGCTGATGTACCATTCTGGGTGCTGACTGCACCTGGAGCCTTTACATACTCTGCAATCTTCTTCTCAAAATCTGAAACATATGGGCCCGCTGTAGATACCCACTCAGTCTCTACTGCATCTGTGACATACTTTAGCTCGTTACCTTTCAAATTTGGAACAGATAACGCTATAAATTCATCTGACATTTCTATTACCTCTAAATATTGTAAATATCAACTTTATATTTATCCATGTTCTCTCGCAAAAATGCTACCGTCTCGGCGAGGCCCTGCTCGAATGTATACTGTGGCTTCCAGTCTGTGAGCTCAAGGATCTTCTTGTTGCTTCCAAGGAGACGGTTTACCTCAGACTTCTCTGGGCGAAGGCGATCTTCGTCGCAAATGATTTTTGCATTAGGGTTGATCTGGCGGATGAGCTCCTCAGCGAGCTGTCCGATAGAGATTTCCTTCTGTGTTGCGATGTTGATTTCCTGGCCGATTGTCTTGTCGCTTTCATACATAGCGATGAAGCCGTGAGCTGTATCCTTTACATAGTTGAAATCACGTGTAGGAGTGAGTGAGCCAAGCTTGATTTCCTCCTTGCCAGCAAGAAGCTGTGTGATGATTGTAGGGATAACGGCACGTGCTGACTGACGTGGTCCGAATGTGTTGAATGGACGCACGATTGTTACAGGCAAATCGAATGAACGGTAGAATGACTCTGCAAGTCTATCTGCACCGATTTTTGTAGCTGAGTATGGAGACTGGCCCTGGTATGGGTGCTTCTCGTCGATTGGAACGTACTGTGCTGTTCCGTAAACTTCTGATGTAGAAGTTACTAATACTCTGGCTGTGCCAAGGTCTCTGGCTGCCTGTAAAATATTAAGAGTTCCCTTGATGTTTGTATCAACGTAAGCATCAGGGCTGTGATAACTAAATGGAATTGCAATAAGGGCTGCAAGATGAAATACTGCATCGCATCCCTTCATAGCTTCACGAACACCATTAGGGTCGCGAACATCACCAGCGAATACCTCAACGTGATCCATAATATCCTTTGGAAGTGTGTCGAGCCATCCCCAGTTGTTGAATGAATTGTAGTAAACGAATGCACGAACTTCATAGCCCTTCTTTACTAACTCTTCTACTAAGTGTGAACCGATGAATCCATCTGAACCTGTAACTAAAACTTTACTCATTTTCTTTTACCTCTAAAAAATAATCATACATAGACTTTGCTATAAGTGAAATGTTGTCTGGCTTTAAGCGATCGGCGCTGAGCACGTATGTGTTGCCGACGCGAGCGCAGCTCATATAGGCTGCCAAATACTTGATAACATCCTCTCGAGATGGCTGTTTCCAGTTTGCCATGGCCTCAAGATAATTGTCATAAATATCTTCCATGCGCATAATGCCTGGTGCATTCTTGTAGAGAATGTCGCCACCCATGATGACTGGTCTGCGAAGAAGCATGGCTTCCTGACCAGCTGTGCCAGTAAGTGTTGCAACGCACTGGCAGTTTTTGATGAGGGCGAAGGAATCCTCCCATGGGTCGATAAGGACGATGTTTGGATATTTCTTCAACTCCTCGTAGAAGCTGTTGTCCCTGCTGCCAAGGAATGAATAGTGCTCCTTTGCGTAAATCAATGTGTCAGCTGGTACTGACTTTGCCAAATTGTCCAGGAAGAAAAGCTGCTTCTCATATTTCTGAGCGCAGACAATTGTGGATGCCTCTGGCTGAAGATGCAAAGGATAGTAAACAAACTTCTTTGATAAATCTGCCTTGTTGTAATACTTCTTGCTCTTTTTATATCTTCTATAAAATTTCCATGGATCAAAGGCTGTCTCGTAGTCCTTGTAGTACATGTAGTTGCCCTTGTCCAATGTGTGCGGATTGAAAAATCTCTGACGAATCCAAAACAGTGGCAAAATCAAAAAGCTTGGCTTGAACTTTGGCACCTTGCCTGAGAAGTTCATGAAGGCTGGCTTTGAATGCTTTTCCTCGAAGGAGTTGAGATAATCCTCAGCCTGCTTTAGCTGCTCGTCAGTGTAGCTTCTGTCCAGATAATCATCTGGCATGTTGTAAATCATCTCGAATGGGTCGTTCAAGATGTAGTGATGAGTCAAATCCATTCCAACGGAGCGCATCAAAAGCAATGAATAGAACTTCGCTCCTGTCTTCTTTCCAACTAGGTATGCTGCATAGGTGAAAAGTGTGGCGATAACTTCATCGAAATAAAAATCTATTTTGTATGTGGTGAACACATACTCCCAAAATGCAAACAAGCCTGCGGCTGTGTGCACGCAATAATCGTAATCTCGGTTGATTAAAAATCTATCTGTGTAGATGTATTTCCACATTGGTGCCGCGTCGTACTTTTTCTCGTACTCACAAAGCTTTTCCAAAGTGAATTCGTCCCAATGGGCGTTCATGAATTCTGAAAGAACTACAACGGTAACTGAATCGCCGTATTTGCTTTCAACGTACTGCTTCTCCTTGGAATCCAGCACAACAATTACGCCATTGGCCTCGCTATCGTGTTTTTCTTTTATATCCTTAAATATCAATGGGGTGTAGTCGAGGAAGGCCTCGCGCCCCATAAAACATAAGTTAAGCATTTTTATCTCCTAAAGAAAATTAACTTAGTAAGTATACCACAGACCACTAGTATGGTAAACAAAGCCAAAGCTGCGGCAACATAGATGTTTTCTATGAGCATGTAATAAAGTATGCCAGGGATGACGATGGCTAAAAGTGGCAGCCAGCTGTTGGCGAATAATTTCAAGAATGAGTAGTTGAACTTTCTTGAAAGCTTAATCATCAAAAGCAATGAATAAAGGGCGTAGCTCATGCCGGTGCCGATGGCAACCATGTTGATGCTTCGCTCTACAAAAACAACCAAACCGGTTGAGAAAATCACATTGAAAATGCAAAGCGCAACTGAGTTTGCAATCAGTGATTTGTTTAGCTTCAGCACGCTGAAAATGTTTCCGAAAAGCATGGTTGTGGAATAGATTGCAACGCCGATGATAAGAATCTGAGTTGCAGGAGTTCCATCTGTGTACATTGGCATAAACATCTGCACGAAGATTGGCATGATGAAGAATACGCAAACACATGCTGCTCCGGAAATAACTGATGTGATGTTGGTGAAGTAGCTGGCTTTTTCAAGGAGCTGCTTTTCATCTTTGTTGGCCCCATACAAATGTGAGACCTTTATGTAAAACACCTGGGAAATTGTCTGTGGAACAAGCACCATAGTGGTGAATCCCATCAACGGAACTGAGTAAACTCCCAAGTCGTCAGTAGTCAAAAATCCAAGGATAACGAATTTATCCACGCTTTGAACCAATGTCCAAATTAAGCTGTTGATTAAAAGTGGAAGGCCGCCGATAATCATGACTTTCATATATGAAAAGTCGAAGCTGAGGCGCACTCCCTTAAGTGCATTCTTGCGAAACAGGATGATTCCAAGTAACGCTGATGACATTGTCATGGCATAAAGGCCGTAGTAGCCAACCAGGTTAAGTGCAGCGACGCCGATTCCAAAGGCAATGATTGTGCGAAGGAATCCGATAGCTGCGGAATAATTGTATTTACCATTCATTCTGACTGTGGCGTTTGACATGTCGTCGAAGCTTTTCAGCAGAATCATGATTGGGCACATGGCGTAACCGAAGGCATAATAAGCCTGATACTGATCAGCACCAACGCGGCCGCGATAGTAAAAGAAAACCCATGCTTCAAATACCACAAAAATGATGAGGTAAACCATCAGCATGAATGTGGCTGCTGTGTTTTTCAGTTTATTTGCTGTTGCATAATCCTTGCGGCCGAGAGCCTGAGGATAATCCCTGTTGTAGGCGTTGAGCACGCCGAACTGGGCATAATTCATATAGGTCTGGGCCAACAGGCAAGTGCTGTAGATACCCAGTGGTGTTACAGGAACAAGAGACTTTGAGTATACGCTGAAAATAAATGATATTCCCGAGCAGATAACAGTGGACATAGTCACTAATATGAAATCTGCGCTTTTAATTTTTTCTAGCAGTTTGGTAAGCATCCTCATAAATCTTCTTTACTTCTTCCATGTATGTTTCAAAATTATTTAAGTCTTTGGCACGTCTTCTAGCGCCATCAGACTTGATTCTGTATATCTCCTGATTATCCAGAAGTTCGTTGATGTTGGAAACAAATGCCTCTCTATCCACAGGCTTCTTGTCTGTGCCGCATACTTTTCCACAATCATCATTGACGGTGGTGATAAGTCCACCAACCTTGCTTACAAGCACAGGCTTGCCAAAGGCCATAGCTTCCACAGCTGCCATACCGAAGCCTTCGAACTTGGAAGGAGCCACAAGAATCTTCGTCTGATTCATGTAGATGTATGGATTGTGCTGAAGGCCGACCATCGTTATATTGTCGGAAAGATTGTATTTTCCAATTAATTCAAGGCACTCGCTTCCTAAATCGCCACCACCAACAATGATGGCTTTCACATCAGGATGAGTTTCCTTGACCTCTTTAACAATTCTTACGAACTCGTAAGGGTTCTTGTCATCTGTAAGATATCCTACGAAAAGCAAGTCGGACTTGTACTTTTCCAGCTTTTCTTTTGACATCTCTGTGCCTGGTAAATATCCCTTTTCAAAAATCTTTACAGCGTTGAAAGGTGTGCCGAGGACCACAGTTTTACCTGCCATCTTGTCCTTGAACCATGCTTTCTCTTCCACGATTTTGTTTGGAATAATTATCTTTGTAAAGTTTTTACATGCTCCGCCGTAAATTACGGATTTAGGGCCAATTTTCTGAACCCATTTTGGCACAGAATAAATGTGGCTGATGATTGGAATAGTGTCCGTCACCTTTGTGCACATGAGGCTGCAGTCATATTCATAGGCATGAATGATATCTGGCTTTACCTCATCAATTGCCTCTTTAATAGCATTTTCATCAACCTTTTCAACACCGATGTATTCGATGTCATGCTCCAGCAGCTTTGTTTCAACAGAGCCAGTGGCTGTGAGATACACGCTTTGAATATCTTCTGGCATGGCGTTGATTATATTAATCGCAACGTTTTCCATGCCACTATATGTTGATGACTTAGATACATGTAAAACTTTCATAGTACTTCTACCCCCGCAAAAAGTTACGTTTATAGGTTACTATATATTTCTTTCATTCTTGCATTCACGTGAACCTTGTCGAAATTTTCCATCACGGCTACGTTATGTGAGCCCATGGCTCTGCGGTCGATTTCGGCCTTTGCCATCATTCGATCAAGGGCTGTCACAAGTGTGGAAGCATCCTTGGAATCGAAAAGATATCCGCCTACGCCTTCTTCAATCAAATCCACATTTCCGCGGATACGGCTGCAGACAACTGGCATGCCCACTGACATAGCCTCCATCAATGCAACCGGAAGTCCTTCCTGATGAGATGGGAACACGTAAATATCGCTGGCTGCAAATACATCCGCTACGTCGCTTCTAAAGCCAAGCATCTGAATCTGCTCCTGAAGCCCAAGCTCGTTAATCTTGTTCTGAAGCTCCTCCGCGATTTTGCCTCTTCCGGCGATAAGATATTTAATCTTGTAGTCTTTGCCGGCATCCTTCATCTGTTTCAAGGCTTCAAAAACTTCCATGTGGTTCTTACGAGGAATCAGCTCGCCCACCGACAATAAAACGGTTGTTTCATCATCGATACCAAGCTCTTTTCTGATTCTTTCGCGACCGTCTGCACTGGCTACAAATTTGTTTGTATCAACGCCAGCACCTGGTACGTAAACCACTTCCTTGGCCTTGAACTTTTGAGCATTTTTATAATCTTCCTGATTGATGGTTATCAACAGGTCGGTAAATTTACTACAGTACTTTTCCACATTGTAGAACACCAACCAGTTCTTAAGTGGTGCTCCTTTGAAGAAATGGAAACCATGCGCTGCGTAAATAACCTTTGTGCCGTAAAGCTTTCTAGCCTTTCTGCAAGCCAGGCGGCAGATAACTCCGCCGATTGGCGACTGGGTGTGGACAATTTCATACCTGTTTGTCTCCACCTCGTGCTTTAGTTGCTTATATGCCTTGGAAAGCTCTGAAATATTGAAAATCTTTCTAAGACTGGCTGTCTCAATCACACGACAGCCAAGGTCATCAAGCATCTTTCTGCGAGTCTTCATAGCCTCCGGTGAAAGTGCGCTATCATCATCTGCCCAGCAACAAGCCACATCTACTGTGTAGCCAAGGTCCTGCAAAATCTTGATGTTATCGATATTGAATTGTGTCACCATATACGCTGTATGCGCATGCATCAAAGCTTTTTTACTTGCGGACATTTGCATTAACCTCGCCTTCAGCAACACCTTCTGTGGCATCCTTTGTAAAGATAACACGAAGGGTCATAAGGATGAGCTGGATGTCCAAGAATACTGAACATTTCTCAACGTAAATCATATCCAGCTTTAGCTTGTCATAGGATGTGGTGTTGTATTTGCCGTAAACCTGGGCGTAGCCTGTAAGGCCCGCCTTTACGTGAGTACGGAATGCAAACTCTGGCACATCCTTTATGTATTCTGCAATGATTTCTGGACGCTCTGGACGAGGGCCAACAACTGACATCTCACCCTTAAGGATATTGAAGAACTGTGGAAGCTCATCAATACGAGTAGCTCTGATAAAATGTCCAATTGGTGTGATTCTATCGTCGTTCTCGCTGGCAAGACGTGCCTTTCCATCCTTCTCCGCATCTGTAATCATTGAACGGAACTTCATGATTTTGTATTCTTTTCCACCAATAGTGCAGCGAGTCTGTTTATAAAAGACTGGGCCGCCGTCGTAATTGTGGATAAGTATAGCTGTCACAAGCATGACTGGTGAAGAAAGGATGATTCCGATAAGTGAAATCACGATATCACCGAGGCGCTTGAGTGTAGCTGAAATGCCATCCATTCCAACATTCTTGCAAAGGTAAAGAGGTGTATCGAAAAGGTTAACCTCCTCTGCGCCCTTGATAAGGATGTCTGAAATCTTTGGTGTGAAATATACACGCTTATCTGTTGCGAAGCAGGCCTTTACTATGTCGTTTCGGATTTCTGATGGAACGTCATTTACAAGAACTGCGTCGTAGTTTTCAAGCTCACGGATAATCTTATCAAGTGGCTCCATGCAGCTCATTTCGCCTGTGATTCGATACTTGTCTGCACGACGATTCATCTTGCGAACAAGGTCGTTTTCGTATTCTCCGTAGATATTTAAAATTGTGAAAGGTGGGAACACTGCGCGATAAAGCTTTGTGCTGACATATGTAATCACAAGCACTGCAATAGCATCTGCAATTGTAAGCACGATGATGTATGCCAATGTCATCCACATCAACTGCTTGATACGTGTCATCAAAATTACGATTACAAATTCAAGCATGTTTACAAGTCCCATGGCAATGGCCTGAGACATTGTGAGGATTGATATTCTTCCACTTCCGATGTTGAAGCCTTTGAATGTGTTGATCATGAGAACTGTCAAAACCACATAAAGGCCGATCATTAAATAGTTACCGATACTCAAGAATCGCTGTGACATAAGCATCTGTAAACGCATATACCACATAACGCCAAAGAGCGTGGCTAGTACTGCGACTAAAACCACGCTACTTACGAAGCGAAACATTCTTTTGCCAGTTTCTATATTTCTTACGTTTTGATTCATAATACTCCTACTAGAAACTCTTATTCATGTCTACATATCCCTTGATTCCTGGAACTGAACCCTTGCTAGAGTACTGCCACATGTTCTTTCTTCCTGAATATGTACATGATGTATTGTATTGTGCAATCCATACGCTGCATGAGCTTGGCACTGAATTTGCATCCATCAAGCTTGTCATCCAGTTCTTGCTGCAGTAAACGCCTGCCTTATAGCCAGATGACTGAACTGTTGAAACGAATGCGTTGAGGATTGCCATTCGCTGTGCTGTTGAAAGTGAGCCCTGTCCACGAACCTTGTCCTCCATATCGATGAAGATTGGGTATGAACATCCGCCTGCTTTCTGAGCCATAGCTACTGCCATTGATGCTTCCTGAACAGCCTCTGCCTCGTTGAGGGCAGTTGAGTAAATGTAAACACCTACGCTTACTCCGTTGGCCTTGGCTCCGGACATATTCTTGTAGAAATATGGATCCTCATGGAGCTGTCCATCATACATACCTCTGTAACCGCAACGAACGATTGCAAATGAAACTGCTGACTTAGCCTGTGACCAGTCGATGTTTGCCTGATACTTAGAAACATCGATACCTGTTCCCTTGTTTGCTAAAACGCCATCTGTTCCGAAATCGTAGCTAACACCCTGGATTACCTGAGTGCCTGTTACCTTATTGCCGTTCTTGTCAAAGTAGTATGTATTGCCATCAATTGACTGCCAACCATAGTATGTATAGCTAGCTTCTTTGTAATAATACTTTTTGCCTTTTTCATAATCAGCTGCAGTTGCTTCCTTTGTGCACTGCTCATCAAGATAGAGCTGGTTGCCAGCTGCATCCTTAAGCTTTTCTGTCGAATCGCCTGAGCCGTATCCTGATACTGTATATGTAACAGCAAGTGTGTTATCTGTTGCTTTGTCTGAGAATGTTGCTACACCCTTAAGTGTGTAATCGCCATCCTTTGTAACTTTGAAAGTACCACTGCCGTTTGACATTGTAACAGCTGTACCATTTACTGTGACGCTACCAACATTTGCAGAAGCCTTGATTGTGAATGTGCCAGCTGAGTAGCTCATATCGAGGGTAGCTTCTTCTGTTACTGTATCTGTATTTGCTGCTGTCTTAATAATTCGAGCTGCAAGAGCAGTTGTTCTTACACCAAAATTATTAGCAGCTACAACAGCATTGGCTTTTCCATTTCTTCTAGCGTCTGTTACCTGCTCTTCTTCTTCAACTTTCTTATATGTAAATGTTACTTCGGTTGTACTTTCTGTAACAGTTACAGAATCCGAACATGTATAACCATCTATTTTCTTTGGAGTAATTGTTTCTCCAACTTTCTTTGAAACTGTTTCATCAGGTTCATTTACGCCTGAATAATGAATAGTTACTGATACAGTCTTAGGTTCTTCCTGCTTTTTTGTATATGTAAATGAGTACTCTGTCTGACCTGCAACCACAGTAGCTGACTCAGGACTAACTGTGTAGCCTTCTACTGGGTCAGGAGTAATGGTATCGCCAACCTTTACACCCGTTTTTGTTTCAGATGTTTTATTTGGGTGTCCTGTATACTTTAATGTAACATCAAATGTCTTTTCTTCTACAGGATTTGCCTTGTACACAAATGTAATAACAATGTCAGCATCTGCCACTGTGCCCTTTTTATTTGTAGCATCAGTCTTTAATGTATATCCTTGGATTGATGGAGCGCTTTCTTCGTAAGCTTCTCCAACATTCTTTGTATAAGTCTTTGCTGCTTGGATTTCTTTGTTGCTCTCATCCACATATTTAACTGTAATTGAGTGTGATGTAGCCTTCTTTGTAACATTATGTGTTACTTTTACTTTGCCCTCACCCTTTTTTGTAGCCTTGCTAGCTTTTGCATTTGACTTTGGAGCAACTGCCTCGGCCTGCTTAACCTCACCTGAGCCGTTTTCAACCTTCTTAGATTCAACGTACTCAACTGTGTCTGTAAGCTTGTTCTCTACTGGAACCTCTGCAGCGGCAGCCTTCTGTCCATCCTCGGAAGCCACATCCTTCTTAATCTGCTTTGTGATTTCCTTCTGAACCTTATACTCTACCTTGTCCTTTACATTGGCTGCAGTAGTGTATGTTACAGGCTCGTAGCTAACTTCTGTGTCCAAGTCGTTTACTAAGCAAAGTACATAGTCGCCAGCTTCCATATCTGTCTGAGTGATTACACCGTCCATATCATCATCTGTATAAACGGTACCTTCTGCCTCATTAACAGCTACTGTGTAAGCCTGAACTGCTGTCTCTTTATCAAGATATAAAAGATACAATGGATCTGAGCTGATATCTCCAGTCTGAGTCTCAACTACATCACCGTTTTCATCTGTAACAGTGACTGCTGCATTTCTATCCTGGAGGATCTGCATAATCTGGAATGAGTTAGTTGGTATTGTAACTGTTGCCTCATTGCTTGCAGTCTCTGTTGTATCCTCTGAAGTATCTTCTGATTCTTCTGAATCATCCTTAGAGAAATCAATCTCTTCTCCATCCACTGGGAGGGCATCGCTTTCTTCCTCAGAACCTGTTTCCTCTGTGTCTGTTGAGAAGTCGTAATCCTTTGTGTACTCAGCAATCTGAGCATCAATATCCTTGATTGCGTCAACATATGACTGGAGGCTTTCCGCATTTTCTTCAGTCAAAAGCTTTACTTCAAAAGGAATTCCTGTGATAGGATTGTCGTTCTCATCTGAGATGTAGATTGTCAAATCCTTCTCTAATGATTCACTTGTTATTTTTACATTAACAAATTCTGGGATATAGACATCATTATTAGCAGCCTGTTCTGTGACCTCTACAACCTCAACTGGCTCTTCATCGTCAGTCACGAGATTGTAAACACCATAGCCGCCTGCACCTGCCGCTGTAACACCAACAGCACTGGCAACGGCGATACTGGCCGCCTTATGCGATGCTATAAAGAATTTCAAACTCTCCCATAATTCTTCCATTTTATAATTCTCCCAAATAAAATCTTAAGCGTTGATATTTCTCTCTGCGCAGTAATCCTTGAAAGATGCGTTTACCTTATCTTTGTCTGAAAGGATTAAATCTGCCTCAGTCATACCCTCTGGGATTGGCCACTGAACAGCGATATCTGGATCGTTGTACATAAGACCGCCCTCATCGTTTGGATGATAGAAATCAGTAACCTTGTAGCAGAACTCTGCATAGTCGCTGACTACTAAGAATCCGTGAGCGAATCCCTTTGGAATCATGAACTGCTTTTTGTTCTCCTCTGAAAGAAGAATTCCGTAGTGCTTTCCAAATGTAGCTGATCCCTGGCGGAGGTCAACTGCTACATCATAAACTTCACCTTTGATTACACGAACAAGCTTGTCCTGTGGGAAGTTTTTCTGGAAGTGAAGTCCACGAAGTACACCCTTCTTGCTTGCAGACTGATTGTCCTGTACAAAGACATAATCAAGTCCTTCTGCTTTCATATCATTTTCGTTGTATGTCTCCATGAAATAGCCACGCTCATCACCAAATACCTTAGGAGTGATAACGCAAAGGCCTTCAATACCATTTACATTTTTCTCAACTGTAATTGCCATTTTCTTTATCTATACTCTTTCTAATTTTTTTATAAACCGTTTGATACGTCTACTAAGTATTTACCATATTCTGTCTTCATGAGTGGCTCGGCAAGCTTGAGGAGCTGCTCCTTGTTGATGAAGCCACGCTTGAATGCGATTTCCTCGATGCATGATACATACATACCCTGGCGCTTCTGGAATGTGCTGACGAACTCAGCAGCTGCAAGAAGCATGTCGTGGTTTCCTGTATCAAGCCATGCAAATCCACGGCCGAGTGTCTCAACGTGAAGATTTCCACGGTTTAAGTATTCGTTGTTAACAGCTGTGATTTCAAGCTCACCACGTGCTGATGGCTTGATTGTCTTTGCGATTTCTACTACTGAGTTGTCGTAGAAGTAAAGACCTGGAACTGCGTAGTTGCTCTTTGGCTGAGCTGGCTTTTCCTCGATAGAAATAGCTACTCCGTTCTCATCGAACTCAACAACGCCGTACTCTCTTGGGTCACGAACATAGTAACCGAAGATTGTTGCGCCTGGCTCTGTTTCTGTACGATGTGCTGCTGTCTGAAGCACCTTTGAGAATGACTGGCCATAGAAAATGTTATCGCCAAGTACAAGTGCTACAGCATCTTTTCCGATGAAATCTGCGCCGATGATAAATGCCTCAGCGAGTCCGTTTGGCTGCTCCTGAACGGCATACTGAATATCCATGCCAAGCTGGCTACCATCACCGAGAAGCTCCTTGAATACAGGAAGATCTCTTGGTGTAGAGATGATAAGAACCTCGCGGATGCCTGCAAGCATAAGTGTAGACAATGGATAATAAATCATTGGCTTATCATAAATTGGCATAATCTGCTTAGAGATAGCTTTAGTTAATGGGTATAATCTTGTGCCGGAACCTCCAGCCAATATAATTCCTTTCACTTAAAATTCCTCCTTTACGCAATCCAATGCAGCCATAACCACCTTGTCCATGTCGTAGTATTTGTACTGACCAAGACGGCCTCCGAAGATAACACCTGACTCGCTTGATGCAAGCTTTGCGTAGTCTTCGTAAACTGCATTATTTTTATCGTTGTTTACTGGGTAGTAAGGCTCAACGCCTGGCTGCCACTCGCTTGAGTATTCCTTTGAAATGATTGTGGTTGGCTGTGTGCCGAACTCAAAGTGCTTGTGCTCGATGATACGAGTATATGGCACATCGGCTGCAGTGTAGTTTACAACTGCGTTGCCCTGGTAGTTGTCACAATCGATTTTTTCTGTCTCAAATCGAACTGAGCGATATTCCAAATCGCCATAGCAGCTATTGTAATACTCATCAATCTGGCCTGTGAAAACAAGCTTATTCCAAGAAACCTGGCTACCGTCATTGAGAGTTCCCTCTGTAGACTTTGGTGCGTTTTCTACGCCGCCAACCATGTCGAAGAAATCCTGCTCAAGCACAACATCTGCGCCCTGAAGCATCTTTTCAACGATCTGAGTGTAACCGCCCATTGGGATTCCCTGGAATCTATCGTTAAAGTAGTTGTTGTCGTATGTAAATCTAAGTGGCAATCTCTTGATGATGAAAGCTGGAAGCTCGTCGCATGGACGTCCCCACTGCTTCTGTGTGTAGCCCTTAATGAGCTTTTCATATACATCTGTTCCTACAAGAGAAAGTGCCTGCTCTTCCAAATTCTTTGGCTCTGTGATGTTAAGCTCCTTGATCTGATCTGCAATCTTGGCCTTAGCCTCTGCAGGAGTCTTGATGCCCCACATCTTTGAGAATGTGTTCATGTTGAATGGAAGATTGTAAAGCTCGTCGCCATAAACGGCAACTGGGGAATTGATGTAGTTGTTGAACTCAGCGAACTGGTTCATGTATTCCCAAATCTTTTTGTCACTAGTGTGGAAGATGTGTGCGCCGTAAACATGCACATTGATTCCATCTTCTTCTTTTGTATAAATATTTCCAGCTATGTGGTTGCGCTTGTCGATTACTAGAACCGACTTACCTCTTTTCATAGCTTCGTAGGCGAAGGTTGCACCAAACAACCCTGCGCCTACTACTAAATAATCATATTTTTTCATATTATTTTCCTGAATACATATCTGTATAGTATTTCTGGTAATCACCGCTTGTTACGTTCTTCATCCACTCCTCGTGCTCGAAGAACCACTTGATTGTCTTCTTGATGCCTTCTTCGAAGCATGTCTCTGGATACCAGCCTACTGCAGCCTTAATCTTATCTGGAGCGATAGCGTAACGACGATCATGTCCCTTACGGTCTGTAACATACTTGATAAGGTTCTCAGAAACGAGCTCCTTACGTGGGTCTCCCTCTGGAAGCATCTCCTGAAGTGTGTCAAGGATGATGTGGATAATCTGGATGTTCTGCTTCTCGTTGTGTCCACCGATGTTGTATGTCTGGAAGAGCTCACCCTGCTCCTGAACCATATCGATTCCCTTAGCGTGATCCTCTACGTATAACCAGTCACGTACGTTCTTTCCATCACCGTATACTGGAAGGTCCTTGCCCTGAAGCGCATTGTTGATGATAAGTGGAATGAGCTTCTCTGGGAACTGGTAAGGGCCATAGTTGTTAGAGCAGTTTGTAATGTTTGCAGGGAACTTGTATGTATCCATGTAAGCCTTTACAAGCATGTCTGATGAAGCCTTTGAAGCTGAGTATGGTGAATGTGGATCGTATGGGCTTGTCTCATAGAAGAAAGCGTTGTCATCATCTGGAAGTGATCCATATACTTCGTCTGTTGAAACGTGAAGGAACTTCTTGCCTTCCTTGAATGTGCCATCTTCAAGCTCCCAAGCTTCCTTTGCACAGTTAAGCATTACAGCTGTACCAAGTACGTTTGTCTGTACGAAAACTTCTGGGTTCTTGATTGAACGGTCAACGTGTGACTCAGCTGCGAAGTGAACAACTCTGTCGATGTCGTTCTCAGCAAAAATCTTGCGGATAGCTTCCTTGTCGCAGATATCAGCCTTTACGAATGTATAGTTATCGCGGTTTTCAACGTCCTTGAGGTTCTCAAGGTTACCTGCGTATGTAAGCTTATCTACGTTGATGATACGGATTTCATTATCATATTTCTTAAACATGTAATGAATGTAATTTGAGCCGATGAAACCAGCTCCACCAGTTACTAAATATGTTCTCATTTTAATCTCCTTTTTGGCGGGCAAATCACTTAGATATTCTATGATATTTGCCCGATTTAAATCACATTAATAATAATATATTTATTAAACGCGTGAAAAAGGTTTCATGCGTCCATTAACGGTTTATGCGAGGTACTCGCGGAGGGCGTCTTTCCAGTCGGCCATCTTGTAGCCGCTTGTAAGACGAAGCATGTAGTTGTCGAGGATGCTGTAGTGAGGTCTGTCGGCACTAGCTGGGTTCATCTTTTTGTATTCCTCGCTAGTAACGTGGTTAACCTTTACATTGATGCCCTTAAGCTTGAAGATTTCCTCTGTGAAATCTGCCCAGTTTGTGTCACCTTCACATGTGCCATGGAAGATACCATAGTTTTCTGTAGGCTCAAGGTGATGAATCATGCGGGCAAGCTCTACTGCAGATGTTGGCGAACCAAGCTGGTCGCAAACAACTGAAAGCTCGTCATGTGTCTCAGCAAGAGAAAGCATAGTCTTAACGAAGTTCTTTCCATCGCCGTAGAGCCAAGCTGTACGTACGATAAACCACTTGTCTGCAAACTGCTGAACGAACTTTTCACCTTCGTATTTTGTCTTGCCGTAAGCACTGATTGGTGATGGCTGATCAAACTCTGTGATAGGCTTTGTTGCATTGCCAGGGAAGACATAGTCTGTGCTGACATGCACAAGCTTTGCTCCAACCTTTGAAGCTGCGATAGCCAAGTTTCTTGGACCAAGTGCATTAAGCTTGTAAGCAAAATCCCAGTCCTTTTCACAGCCATCTACGTTTGTAGCTGCTGCGCAGTTGATGATGACATCTGGCTTCTTATCTTCTACGAAGCTAAGAACTTCTTCCAAATCCATAATGTTGAGTGGAGAAATCTTTTCTCCCTCTACTACGTCTGTGAGTATGAATTCTACTTCATTTCCATACTCTTTCTGAATGGCACGACCAAGCTGGCCGTTGCATCCTGTTACTAAAATCTTTCTCATTTTATTTCCTCTTTAACTTTATGCAAATTATTTGCTATTTTAAATGTCTTTAGCTTTCGCTATAAGACGATTATAAGCACTAAACATACTGCGAATTGAGGCACGAGTAATATTTGAGCTTACGCCAACGCCAAATGTGGTGTTGCCATGACGCTCGTCGCGCATCTCGATGTATGCTGCAGCCTTTGCTCCAGAACCCTGTGCTTGAGCAAGTGTATGCTCGGTGTAGTCAATAAGTGAGAAGTCAAGCTCTGGTACGCACTGCTTAATTGCAAGCTTAACAGCATCGATAGGACCGTTTCCTTCAGCCTCTGAGTGGAATTTCTCTCCGTGGTAGCTGAAGTCAAGAATAGCAACTGTATCGTCTGTATCCTTGTCGTCCTTGATAACAACATATTCCAGTGTGAGTGGCTCCTTGTTTTCCAAGTACTGAGACTTGAACGCCTCCATAATGCGCTGAGGTGTAACCTCGCCGCCCTGCTTTTCTGAAATGTACTGAACAACATCAGCAAATTCACGCTGCATCTTCTTTGGAAGCTTGAAGCCGTAAACTGTATCCATAACGAAAGCAACGCCGCCCTTTCCAGACTGGCTGTTGATACGAACCACTGGCTCGTACTTTCTTCCGATATCGGCTGGGTCGATTGGAAGATATGGCACCTCCCAATACATATTTTGGCGACTGCGCATTGCAGAAACGCCCTTGTTGATTGCATCCTGATGTGAACCAGAGAAAGCTGTAAATACAAGCTCGCCTGCATAAGGATGTCTTGCATCGGTAGGCATCTTTGTGACTCTCTCACATACCTCCACGATTTCTTTTATATCATCAAGCTCAAGCTCAGGATCAACACCCTGAGAGAACATGTTGTAAGCAATTGTAAGAATATCTACATTACCTGTACGCTCACCATTTCCAAGAAGTGTGCCTTCTACGCGGTCCGCACCTGCAAGAAGTCCAAGCTCCGTGATAGCAACGCCTGTACCTCTATCATTGTGAGGATGAATTGAAAGGATGATGTTATCTCTGTCTTTGAAGTGAGTGCTCATCCATTCAATCTGGTCTGCATAAACATTTGGTGTGTTCATTTCTACTGTGGCTGGCAGGTTGAAGATGATAGGTGCATCTGTTGCATGATTCCATGTATCCTGAACAGCTGTACAAATATCAAGAGCGAACTCAACCTCTGTGCCTGTGAATGATTCTGGTGAATATTCAAGCTGAAGGTTGCCGTTGTAACGGTCAAGTCTGTCCTTTACCATCTGTGTGCCTGCTTTGGCAATTTCGATAATCTCTTCTTTGTCTGCATTGAAAACCACATCTCTTTGAAGAGTTGATGTGGAATTGTAAATATGGAAAATAACATTTGGTATTCCCTGAATAGCCTCGAATGTGCGGTCAATCAGTTCCTCGCGGCACTGAGAAAGTACCTGAACCTTAACATCTGAAGGGATTTTATTTTCCTTAACGAGTTGTCTTAAAAAGTCAAATTCTATTTGGCTTGCTGCAGGGAAGCCAATCTCGATTTCTTTAAAACCAAGTTTTAGTAGGAGGTCGAATAGTTCCATTTTTTCGTCGACATTCATTGGCTCGACGAGGGCTTGGTTGCCGTCACGTAGGTCTACTGAGCACCAAATTGGAGCTTTGGTAATCTGCTTGTTAGGCCATGTACGCTGTGGAAACTCTAACACTGGGTTTGCTTTGTAACGCTTGTAGTTCAACATTATTCTTCCTCCTAGTCTTGTATCTCGCATGCCCCAAAGACTTTCTCTCGCTTGTTATGTTCTACTTTAGTTGGTTTCTCGCCTGTTACTATCACAAGCATGATGAATTCTCCGGTCAACAACACGTTTCCCTTGAGAATTATCATAGCTTGTTATAGACAGGCTATTTTAACCTATGTGTCAAACATAAAAAGCTATTTTTACTCTTAGTACATGCTACTTTTTGTCTATGTATGAATTTGTTGAACAAGACCATTTTTTGATGGGCTTGTAACAAAATCATTAACTGTAAATAATAACTATTCTCCGAGTCCTCCCTCGATAGAATTGACGATATCCTCCAAGGCTGCAGCTTCGTCCTCGCCATCGCAGATGATAGTGATTTCTTCGCCGGCTTTGACGCATGCTCCCAGCACTCCTAGTACTGATTTCGCATTCGCCTCGTAATGATTATCAGTTGTGAATGTAACCTTAGAAGTATATTTCATGGCAGTCTCGCATAAGACCCCTGCTGGTCTTAGGTGCAAGCCTGTGGCATTAACAATCTTTACTTTTCTTGAAACCATATCAAATATCCTAGTTTAGTTTACAACATTGTGTTAGTAATCAATTCAGCCAATGCGTGTGCATCTGCATCGATTTCTTCCTGATTCTTGCCTTCAATCATAACACGAACGAGTGGCTCTGTGCCTGATGGGCGGATGAGTACACGTCCTTCGCCAGCGAACTTAGCCTCAAGCTCGCCGATTGCCTTTGCAATTTCAGGATACTCCATGTAGCTTTCCTTCTTGTGGTTTGGGACCTTGGCATTAACAAGTGCCTGAGGTAATACTTCCATAATAGAAGCAAGCTCAGAAAGTGACTTGCCTGTCTCCACAAGAACTCTGAGTAAGTGAAGGGCTGAAAGGAGTCCGTCACCTGTGGTGTTGTCATCTAAGAAGATAACGTGACCACTCTGCTCGCCGCCGATATTATAACCGTTTGCAAGCATATTTTCCAAAACATATCTATCGCCAACCTTTGTTGACTCAACATTGATGCCCTGTTCCTTTGCCATCAAAGTGAATCCAAGGTTTGTCATTACTGTAACTACACATGTGTTTTTCTTAAGTGTGCCCTTATCCTTCATGTGCTTTGCGCAGATAGCCATTACCTGGTCGCCATCAACAAGACGTCCCTTTTCATCTACAGCAAGCATTCTGTCGGCATCGCCATCAAATGCAAGACCGATGTTAGCATTCTCTGCAACAACACGAGCCTTAAGCTCATCCATGTGTGTACTTCCGCAGTTTGAGTTGATGTTTGTGCCGTCTGGATTGTTGTGGATTGTGATAAGCTCTGCACCCATCTCTGAAAGGCAAGCAACGCTAGTTCTGTAAGAAGCGCCCTCTGCACAGTCGATAACAATCTTTAATCCTGACAAGTCCATAGGTACTGTCTGCTTTAAGAAATCAACATACTCACGGCCAAGGTCGAATCTGAAATCTACCTTTCCGATTTCTGCGCCTGTTGGAAGGCTGATACCCTTCATATCGCTCTCGATGAGCTCCTGAATTTCGTCCTCAAGTGCATCTGAAAGCTTGAAGCCTTCACCGTTGAAGAACTTGATTCCGTTGAATTCCATTGGGTTGTGGCTGGCAGAAATAACAACTCCTGCATCTACCTTATGCTTACGTGTTAAGTAAGCGATTGCTGGTGTAGGAAGAACTCCTACGTAAACTGCATTAGCACCAACTGAGCAGATACCACTCATAAGTGCTGAAGCAAGCATTGTTCCTGAGATTCGTGTATCGCATCCTACGATGATTGTAGGCTGATGTGATGCTTCTTTTGTAAGTACATAAGCGCCTGCCTGGCCCAAAGCCTTTGCAAGCTCAATAGTAAGTTCTGAGCCAGCAACTCCTCTGACTCCGTCTGTTCCAAATAATCTTCCCATATTACTCCTCTGAATCTTCTGTTGCCGCTGATGTATCTTCAATAACGGTAACTGTCACCGATGTATTTTGAATGGTGACCCCTTCAATATTTTCAAACTGAACCACAACTGTCTGTGATTCTCCAACTGTAAGGTTGGTGCAGTCAATTGTGCCTTTGATGCTGCTTGCATTCAAAGCTGAAAGTGCATCGGATGTACCGAATACATTGACTGTCACTGAAGAAGCATCCAGTGAAACTGCAAGCCCTTCAGGAATGTTTGTAAGTGAAATGTTGTCTGCGCTGACTTCTGCTGTGGAAGCTGTTTCGCCAGACATCAAAACATATATTGTAACCTTTGATGACGAGCCATCTGCCAAAGTAATGCCTTCAGGCATGTAAGATGAAATATCTACCGTGGTGGTAAATGAACCAGTCAAATCTGAAAGGTTGATAACTGTATCAGGTATAGTGATTGAAGTGACATCATTAAGGGCTGTCGCCTCTCCCTTTATACCAACTGATGAAGGATCAGTTTTAATGGAATCAAGAGTCAGGCTACTATCAAGCGTGCCGCTTGTCTTGACTACTAAATCCACAGTTTTGATATTAGAGAAGGTAACACTAACACTAACTGTAGACACCGAAAGCGTAAGTTCCTTTGAATCCACTTCTTCGCCTTCAGAATCATAGAACTTAGGAATAACACTCTCTGTGAAGTTGCTTGTAACACCTGTGATGTTGGCTGAAGCAACTACTTTATCAATTGTAGAAACCACATCCTCAGGACCAGTAACTGTGATAACAGTAGGGCTGCTTGTGACAGAGTCTACTGTCAGGCCAGTTTCAATTGTACCTGTAGTCTGTGCTTCGATAACAAAGCGTTCTGTCTGCTCATCCTCAAGAACTACATATAGGTAGTTTTGCTTGCTTGAGATGGTGATGTAGTTTGCATATGATTTTGCCGCAATTGTGACAGGGATACGCTCCTCATTTTCCAGACTGTTCATATCTGCTGTAGCAGAGAAATCTGAAGGAGAAAGCTTTTCAATGATGGAACGCTTTGCAGTAACTCGGAAGCTGACTGTGTTGACGCCATCCTTTATTTCATAAAGCTTTCCTGCCTCCTTTAGGACATCTGCATTGGTGACTGTAACAACAGCCGTGAATGTCCTAGTCTGGGTTGGGTCGTCGATATTTACAACAACCAGCCAAAGCAGGAAGGAAAATACTACTGCTAAAATCTTAAGTCCTACGTCCTTTGTAAGGGCATTAATAATTTTTTGCTTCATGCCATACCTCCTTCCGAAGTATTGGCTGTGCCGTCCTCTTCAACATCAGGATTCTGTATGCGCTTAAGCTCTGCAATAAGCTCATCCTCCTTGACGTCGCGAACGATGCGTCCCTCTCTTGCGTATGATACTGTTCCAGTTTCTTCTGAAACAACAATTGTAAGGGAATCGGAAACCTCACTGATACCAACAGCTGCTCTGTGGCGAGTTCCCAAATCCTTTGATAAAGCCATATTGTCAGAAAGAGGAAGGTAGCAAGTTGCAGAAACAACTCTGTCTCCTCTGACGATAACAGCACCATCGTGAAGTGGTGTGTTTTTCTCGAATATATTGATAAGGAGCTGTCTGGTTACGAGAGCATCCAGACTGATTCCTGTTCTTTCGAATTCTGTAAGCTGCATATCGTTTTCGACAACAATAAGTGCACCGGTTTTAACTGCTCCCATTTCGTAGCATGCAGAAACCATACCGGTGATGGTTGAGTCGTCGAATTTCTTAGCACCTGGCTTGAGCAGGTTCCAAGTGAAAAGTGATGTAATTTTGCGTCGACCGATTTGTTCCAATGCGCGACGAAGCTCTGGCTGGAACACTACAATCAACACTGTGACAGCAACTGATACTAATTTCTCGCCCAACCAGAGGATAGTGTTCATCTGGAAGATCGCTGCAAGCACAAAAAACAGCATGATAAAAATGACGCCTCTAATAAGCATCCAAACCCTGCTGTTTTTCACCCATACCAATAAGTGATATACGAAGTATGCAATTATGAAAATTTCAATTACATCTGTAATGGAAACATCTGGAATATTTACATTGAAATAATCATCGATGAAGGCATCTACAGCATTGACAAAATCAACCAATGATCCACTTCCTTACTACCCTGTCGGGAATTATATTTTCTTTACTTCTTTTTCTTCTTCTACAATTCTGATCTTTGGTACTGCAGTTACATAATAGTAATAATCATCATCCTCAAACTGAACCTTTTCAATTCGTGAGTAGTCCAAATCAAGAATGAAGTAATTCAAAATGAAACCTACAACTAAGACGATAATATTGCCAAGGATGAGCCCTGGAATTTCGCCCTTTTGGCTAGTAAGTAAAAATCCTGCAATCATGATAATGAACTCTACGGCTACGCCTGCAAAGTTTGCAACTATCCATGACATATTGATGCTAGCCTGACGAAGTAAATAAACAACTAAAAACATTGCAACCATGGCAGCCAAGAAGAAGTAGAACATCTTGCTCTTAAGAAGCTGCTCATTTAATAAAGAAAAGACTGAAACATCGCTAGTCTCATCAAGGATTGCAGCTGCATTGTTTTTGATTACGTGTAAGTAGTATGCGGTAACTGTTCCGCAGATAACTGAGCAAAGCTCGTTGATATTTGACATAAGGCCAGTGCCAAGTGCCATAACATATGGTGAATGGAATGAATAGCACACTGGAACCATGACCATATTGTAAGTATTTTTGCTTCTAAAATATGCACAAACGAGATAGCCAATGACCACCAATGCTAGTGCAACAAGAGCAACCTGAGCACCAAGCTCCGCTAAATCAATCAATAAAACTAACAATAAAATTAGGGAAACACCCTGAATAGGGAAAAATGCGCTTATTATGGTAATGATAATAGAAACCCAAAGCTGGCTAACTGTATCATTGTAGCCAAAGTTGGATTTGATGCACATAAGACCTACGAAGGCAATAAGTGCGCTCCATATTTTCAAAAAAATCATTTCTCTGGAGAGAATGAATCTTCTAATGTCATCTCGTAATCTGATAAATGCGTTCATTTTATATTGATCCTTTAGTATATTTCTTCTTTGTTTCTAGCAAGTAATGGTTTGGTCTGTTGAGCTTCATCCTCGTACATGAGGTTGAGCTTTGAGTATTTAGCTGCCAATTCTTTGATGAGACGTTTGCCCATTCTGTACTGCTTTGCAGCCCTGCGACGGGTATTGTGAACATGTACGATGATGTACAAAGCGTATACCAACAACCCGATTAAAATCATAAGTAAAATATACATTGTGGTGATATTCTCAAGGACATTGCCTGTAATATACAAAACAATTCCTACATAAATAACCGCAAAAAATACTGTGCCGGCGAGGAAGCCTCCCCAGCCATGTAGAGCTATGTATTCTTTTTTGGAGTAGCGAAGCATAGGCTGATATTCAGGGCCTAATTCCTTTTCGAAAATGGCCATGGATGTCATGTGCTTTACGCGCTCTTCATTTATCATAACAATCCTCTCATCTTTTTACCTAGTAATACAGAATGAGTATAGCATAAAATTGGCTGAAAAAGAAATACCCACTAGCTTTTGCTAGCAGGTATTTGAATTAATGCACTATTTTTCAAGGAAACGCATCTTATTTTTATTATCTGGTTTTTTCTTTGGCTCCTCAATTGGCTTTGGTTTTTCAATAGATTGAGCCAGAGAATTTGCCATAGTATTTTTACAATTTTCGCAGAATCTACCGGTTTTGATACTAGCGCCACAGTTTTCGCACTCGATACCAATTGGTGAATCGTCAGTAAACTGTAATCTTTCCTCACGAATCCACTGACGAAGCTGATTTGTGCTAACTTCATTGTCTTCTGAAATCTGCTGAATGCTAGCACGTGGATTATCCTGGATATAACTCTTTACCTCCTGGAACTTCTTCTCCAAATCGTCGCGACATGCAGGGCACATGTTAGGATTGCCTCCTATATAATTGAACAATCTGCCACAAGTTCTACAATTACGTACCTCCATAGATGATTCCTCCTACTTTAGTCGCTGCACTCGCCAATGCAGACGCACATACCAAATACCTCTTTTACTCCCCCACTCTTCAACACCCTGGCCACTTCGTCCATCGTTGTGCCAGTTGTGTAAATATCATCAACTATAAGTACTTTTCTAAATTGTACAACATTTCCCGTTATTATAAAAGCTTTTAACAGATTTTTCTTTCTTTTTGTACTATTTAGTTCTTTCATTGCAACAGTATCTCTTTCTCGTCTGACAATTTTATCAGCGATGGGTATGCCTGTTGCCTTACTTAGCGCCTTTGCAAATACCTCTGCCTGGTTGTATCCACGCTTCTTTTCTTTGGGGCCGTACATGGGCACCGGAACAATAACATCTACATTAATGGCCTTTAGCCAGCTGCCATAATTTTTCATTGCGTGAGTTGCAAAAACTTTGCCGTAACATCTCCTATTAGAATACTTGAAGCGGTACATGGCTTCCTTCATGCCGCCTGTGTATCTGAACACTGCCTTTGCCTGATCAAAATGATGCTTGTTTTCCTTACAATTATTGCAGAATTCTTCTGACGGATTATTGATAGGGCCGCCGCATTTTATGCAATAGGTACCTCCCACCAGTTTCACTTTTGGGGCGCATTCCTTGCAGATTCCCATATCTTTTTCTATTTTTAATAAAACTTTATCGCAAGCCACACATCGTTTTGGATATAATAACTCTAGGCAAAAGTCTATAATACCTTTGTCGAATTGTTTCATAAGACTCCTATTTGACTAATTTGGGATTTCTAATTATTATTTAGTAACTGAATCTTTGAAAGGAACAATATGAAAAAAAGATTTTTAAGCATAGCATTAGCTGCTACTCTCGGTCTTTCAACAGTTGCCTGTGGAAGCAACAACGAATCCGAGTCTGAAAAAGAAGTTAATGAAGAATCCACTGAGGATTCATATCAATATAATATATCAGCACTCTTATCCGAAGACAATACCTACAATGAAAATCTACTAAAGGGCTTTTCTGATGCCCTTTCAGATTATCTAGGTGATGAGCACTTTGTAATCACTACATCTTCTGTATCAGAGGATGCAGACAGTGAAACCATTGCAAAAGATGCAGTAAAAAACGGTTCGGATATGATTTTCACTGCTGGAAAGCAGACACTTTCATCAGCAACATCTGCTACAGATACCATTCCAATCATCGCCACTGGAATTATCGATTTCAAGGGCACACTTAGAATCGCCAGCCTTGATGGAAAATCCTGGGACAAAACTACAGGCAAAAATGTTACCGGTATCAGCAGCAAGCCAAGCATCGTTGACCAGGTATCTCTTATGATAGAAGCAACTGACGATTTACAGACTGTCGGCATTTTCTTCTCACCAGAGGACACCGATGCCATCTATCAGAACGAGATTTTCGAAGCATATCTGGATCAGGCGGGAATCCCTTGGAAGGAATATTTGATTCCAGCATCTGATACAGCAACAGATTATGCAGCGGAGGAAGAAGCACAAAATTCCACAGCTTTGACTCCTAGTAAATTCGTTGCATTCTCTGCAAAAGAGGGAATGGACAACAATGTAGTTGCTCTTAACGAGGACTCTGTTTTAGGTTTGAATTCACCATCATCTACACGAGTTGCTCTTCAGTCAGATTTCTGGACTGGTGGCAAGGTAGTTCGCACATCAAGCAAGGTTGATGATGAGACTTCGGAGGACGCGGAAGAATCAGAAGAATCTGGTGATTCGGATAATACTAAATCTTCAAGCAGTTCATCATCTGAGGAATTGGAAGATGAAATCACTCTTGAGTCTCGCATCCAAGAAGCATGCGATGAGTGTTCAGCAATTTACATCCCATTTGGCAGCATGCTTACAGACCAGATGGATGTTATCGGAGAAATCGCTACCGAATCAAAAGTTACTGTTGTTGCCGGAGACACAACAATCGGTGAAAACGCACTTGTAACACTTTTCTCTGACCCATATTCACTTGGATATGCTGCCGGCAAAAAGGCAGTGCGCGTATTCAACGGAGACGATATTACAACAATCAAAATCGGCTACGGAAGCGCAGATGATTCAGTTAAGCTATACAATGGAAAAATCGCTGAGGAATTTGGAATGGAATTCCCTAAGTCATTCAGCGAAATTGACGAATTTTTAAGCACATATGTGTACGGCAGCAATACCGCCCGCTATTCTATTGCAGGAGAATAAATTCATGATTTTACATGTAATCAAATCCAAAATATATTCAGGGGCAGAAAATGTTGTCTGTCAAATTATTAAAGGTCTTTCAGATCGTGAGGAGTTCATTTATATGGCTCCTCATGGTCCTATAGAGGACAAGCTCAAATCTATCGGTCTATACGACAATTACTACGGCATCGATAAGCTTGATGTCGCTTCAATAAAGGCAGCTGTTGAAAAGTTTCATCCAACAGTGGTTCATGCCCACGATTTCACAGCTAGCGTTCTTTGCGCCTTTGCGCTTAAGGGCAGCGTGCCTATCATTTCCCATCTACACAACAATCCACCATGGA
The DNA here is from genome assembly GCF_900111635.1 of Pseudobutyrivibrio sp. C4. Classification (NCBI taxonomy): domain Bacteria; kingdom Bacillati; phylum Bacillota; class Clostridia; order Lachnospirales; family Lachnospiraceae; genus Pseudobutyrivibrio; species Pseudobutyrivibrio sp. C4. The sequence continues at coordinate 199,769 of NZ_FOHF01000006.1, forward strand.
TTCAAAAATTTCATTATAAGACCATTTCTTATCTAATGGCTTGCAAGTATATTGACCATATTTTGATGGTTTCTGATGCTGTCAGAGATGAGTATCGCTACACCAGCAAGATTAAGTGCCCTATCACTATCGTGGGAAATCCTTTTTCTGTGGATGGGGTTAAGGCTCAGGTGAAGCAGGAGCTTTTTGAGGCTGATGGTTCTGGCGGTTCGGGTGAAGCCGTCAGTTTGGTTGGTTCTGGGGCTGATGTTTCAGGTGGCACCGGGTTTTGGGATGTTTCGGAGTTTCAGCGCTACGACAGTGATTTACTTTTTGTGGGACGTCTTACAGAGCAAAAGAATCCTATGCTTGTGCTTGAGGTTGCTAAAGAGTTAGCTGAGGCCGGACTAGTGAAGCGAGTTCGAATTGTAGGTGATGGTGAGTTGATGCCAGAGCTTCAGCAGTTCGTTACTAATGCAGGACTTTCTGATGTGGTTGTTTTGGAAGGATTTAAGAAAAATTCTTATGACTATATGGCATGCACAGAAGTTTTAATGATGCCTTCAAAGTGGGAAGGATTTGGGCTAGTTGCACTTGAGGCAATGTCTCTTGGCGTTCCTGTTGTCAGCACAAATAGCGGCGGACTAGTGAAAATCATGGATGATAGCTGTGGCTTCGTCTGTGAAGGCAAGGATGAATTTGTGGCTGCTATCACATCTCTTCTGACTGATGCGGATTTATATGCCAGCAAATCTTCTGGTGCAACCAAGCGTGCCATGGAATATAATAATATCGATGAGTATTGCGGAAAGCTGCTAGACATTTACAGATCATTTCAATAGAAGGTATGATGGCAGTCGCAATGCTGTTTAACAATCATTATTGGAGATAATTTATGACAAAAAAAGAATACAAGGAATTACTCAGAAGTGATTTTTTAAGATATTCGAATGATGATACTTTTATCGGCCGTTTCAAGGCCTATAAAATGAAGCCTGGCTATGCTTGGAGCTACTGGTACAGAAAGCTCTGCTACCAGAATTCACATAGCTGGATGAAGCCTCTGGCCTTCATCACCAGGCTTCGCTTTCATAGTGTTGCTGTTAAATATGGTATCGATATTCCAAGCCACATCAAGCCAATTGGGGCGGGGTTCATGATTGATCATTTTTCATGCATCGTCATTCATGTGGACGCTGTCATCGGAAGCGGCGTCACAATCCGCCAGGGCTGCGTTGTTGGCACAAACGGCCGCGGCGTGCCAGTGATTGAGGATGGCGTAGACATCGGCGCCGGCGCAGCAATCATCGGGCCTATCACTGTAGGCAAGGGTGCCCGCATCGGCGCCAACGCAGTGGTTGTTCACGATGTCCCTGCCGGAGCCACAGTTGTTGGCAACCCAGGGCATGTAGTGAGCAAATAGCTGCGCCTCGGACGATTGTTATTCGTCGTGGGTCGATAGGATGACTATATATTTCTGTGATGAGTGGGAATATATAGTCATTTTTGTTGTGTTCTGACTGTTTCTGACTATATATTTTTATTAGTTTTAGTATATATAGTCATCTTGACTCTTTTGGACTATATATTTTTAAATTCTTTAGATTTATATAGTCATGAAGGCTGATTTTGACTATATATCCTCAGCTTTTCTTGTTTTATATAGTCATAAGCTGCTGTGTGGGACTATATATTTATCTATTGTGTG